>DASUFP010000087.1:0-31583 GCA_036274495.1 Bacteroidia bacterium | reverse complement strand
TGTTGATCCCAATTCTGTTTTTTCCGTATGATGTAATTCGTATTCCTCATTCAAAAAGAATTGTATATTAAAAAAGTGTTGATAACTTATTGCATTTTGGTAAACTACCTGATACGATAGGCAAATCAAGGTGATAAATTGATAAAAGATGGCTAATGATATAGATTATTATGAATAGTTTTACTTATTCCGATTTGGTTCTGATGGAAAAAAAATATTCATTTTGAACTATGATAAGAAAATAATATTTTTTTTAGTCGCTCTGACTTTTTGTGGTGCGTCCCTGATAAATGCCCAAAATTTCCCTTTCAGCAGTGGAATTATTCCATTTTGTGATACCAGCTATTTTATGGCTTCGGTATCAGGAGTTAGCATACTGCAACCACCGGGATCAAGTACCGGAGCAACCCTAACAGGAGTCCAAATTAATGTTACCAGTAATCATCCCCAGACGTTAAAGATCATTCTCACCTCACCATCCGGCACTGACTTATTGCTGGCAGAATTTTTGGGAGCCGGCGGTTCGAATTATACATTAACAAACTTTGTTTACTCCGGATCACCTTCTATTACAACCGGAGTAGTACCATTTTCAGGTAATTTCCTGGCACAGGGCGGATCATTCAGTGTATTTGACGGCGAAGACCCAAATGGTCAGTGGACAATTACTATTATTGATACCGCATGTGTGAATTTTCCTCCGGCAGGCACCGGAAACGGCCCATGGACACCCGGGTATTTTAACGGATCAGCCAATGCAGACGGCGGCATCGCCATAGGGGGAAATGCTGCCGGTCCTTTACCTGTATCGTTGATTGAATTAATTGCCGAACAACTGGGAGAAACAGTAACCATTTCATGGAAAACAGCATCCGAAATAAACAACGACTACTTTGATATTGAACGCACAACAGATTTGCTGCTCTACCGGAGTATCGGAATCGCAACAGGAATGGGAACAACTTCTAACATTAACAGCTATCACTTTATCGATCAACATCCAATCGTTGGTACACAATATTACCGATTGAAACAAGTGGATTATGATGGCCATTTTACATTTTATGGTCCGGTAACTGTTGATTACAACAGGAAAGGTTCATTTGAAATTACCCACATCTTTAAAACGACAGATGGAATTGTACATATTAAATACTTTAATATTAACAATGAACCGTTGTCGTGTTTTGTATACAATTTATACGGACAATCTGTTTATACTCTGGAAGGGATTTCATCTGCAAAAGGGGAAAATGTACTTGATCTTACCTTAACGCTACCTTCGGGCAATTATATCATCAGGTTATTTAGTAAAGGCGACAGTTACGCAACCAAAATGTTTTTCAATTAAAAAACGCTATTCCAAACCGATTTTGGAGCACTATGGGGAATGGCACCGGGCTCCCTTTCATCTTATTTTTGGTACGATCAGTTGTTTTTTTTGATTGTCTTTTTTTGCTAATTTCATCATCGCAATTAAACTGTTTAAGACAACCTTTCCGGGAATTCGTATTATCTGATGCCAGTTACATCCATGCCAAGCGCTAATCAGGAAACCTACCCAACTGTTTGGCAACGAGTTGTTCTGCTAATCATCATCGCGTATGAAGCCATAGGCGCCCTGCTGGGGGGAGCACTTTTAATTCTGGCACCGGACGGCAGCTACATGAAAATGCCTGTAGAAATGATGCACGGGTTTTTTCAAGACTTTAAGATTCCGGGAATCATTCTCCTGGGCTTAGGAATACTTAACTCTTTTGCCTTTTGGGGAGTGCTCCTTAAAAAAAGGTATGACTGGATACTTGCCGGGCTTGGATTAGGCGGCTTGTTCATCTGGTTTATTGTTGAGATAATTGTTTTGCAAGAACTGCATTGGCTGCATATTATGTGGGGCATCCCTGTCTTATTAGGCTGGATTATGGCAATTCCCGTCATAGCATCACGGTTTCCAAATGAAAAAGCTGAACTATTTTTACTCAAGTGCGGAATAGTGTCATCGGTCTGGTATACAGCCATTAATATTATAGTTCCGTTTTTTTATAGCGGCTACAGTGCCGTTACCTTTACCGTTAGTGAATTATCAGCGATCGGCTCTCCAACAAGAATCATGTGGGTACTTCTTTGCCTTTTTTATTCCTTGACATTTGCCGCTTTTGGATGGGGCGTTTTAATATCATTCCGAGGTCAAACCTATTTGCGTGTAGTAGGAGTTTTAATACTCATATTTTCAATTTTCGGTCTCTATTGGCCACCCATGAACATGAGAGGGCACGAAATGGAAGTGACTGACATTCTCCATATCACCTGGGCAGCATGCACCAATATTTTTATGTGGCTCTTTATGGGTTATGGAGCAGCTGCACTGAGCAGACACTTCCGGATTTTTACACTTGTATCTATAGCCTTGCACATTTTATTTGGCATACTCACATCATTTGAGTCTCCTCATATTATATCAAACGAACCTACCCCTCTGATAGGACTCTGGGAACGTATTAATATTGGCATATTCATGATTTGGGTGATAGTGTTTGCCGTTGAATTATTAAAAAGTAAAACTTATTTAAGACATTCTCCAACTCAAAACACTGCCTAATTTGTCACTTATGGATCAGGAATCAGAGCAACCGGAACACTTTCGTTTGTATTCGCAGAGAAGTATTTCGATTGCGACCTATTTTGGCGGTCCATTGGCTGCCGGCATCTTGGCAAGAAGAAACTTTATCAACTTAGGCAAAGAACGATCCGGAAAGAGTGCTTTAATCATAGGAATTTTTTCTACCATTTTGGTTTTTACTTCAATATTCCTTATTCCGGGCGAACTTATTGACAGGATACCGCCCGCCCTGATACCATTGATTTATACCGGTATCATTTATTTCGTAATAGAAAAATTCCAAGGCGCCGACTTAAAAGAACACAAAGAAAACAAGAGACCTTTTTATTCGGCTTGGAAAGCCGCCGGAACAGGAGCCATTTGTCTTGTATTAATAATTGGAAGTATTGTAACCGTCGCTTACCTGACACCTGATGAATTTGATTCGCAAAAATATTATTCCGGTATAGAAACTTTTAAAGAAAACGAATCGGCCGCACTCTCAATTTATTCAAAATTCGAATCCGCCACTCCGCTTGAAATTGTTTCTTTTATCGATAGCGCAGGAATTCCTTCCTGGAAACAAAATCTGATGATACTTGACGAAATGGATAATCTTGATGGCTTAACAGATAATTTAAAGCGGCAAAATGACCTCCTCAGAAAGTACTCATCCAGCCAGATTGAACTATTTGAACTGATCAAAAAGAGCATTTATGAAAACACCAATAAATATGATCATGAAATGCAGAACATACAACTTGAAATTGAGAAAATTTTGAAACAAATTCAAAATTAACAGTGTCGCAGCGGATTTTTTTGGGTTTACATCCGCGATGATTGTGTTGCAACTTCCAAAATTAAACACTCATTTGATTCCAGTTCATCTACTTTTTGCCGGTGTGACTTTACCGTAAGGAACCGGATTAAAACTATGGCCACCCCTAAAGTCAGCGCCATAAATCCGAACACTTGTAACCACCCGAATGTCTCATGAATTATACCAATTATTGCAGATCCCACCGACATTCCAACGTTGGAAATTGCCATGTATAAGGTGAATTGGGTTGCCGATACTCTTAACCAGCAGTGCTCCATACACGATGCAAAGTAAGCGATATTGGTAAACACAATAAAAGCGGTTGTCAGACCGATCAGCCATGCCGCCAAATCGCCGGTGAACCAAAAAGAATTATAACACATAAATATTCCGGAAATAGTGAGAAGAACACTTAAATAAATAAACAACATTTTCCCCCTTCCAAATTTATCTACCAGATAACCTCCGATGAGCATACCTGCCGCACCACCAATAATGTATGCTGATGAAGAGAGATTGGCAAAATCGGTATTCAGCCAACCGAGCTTTTGGATGGTAAAGAGGGGGAATACTACATCCGTACTGCCACGGATAAATCCAATCATAATTCCAATCACTGCAAGCACCAGGCTTGACGGCAGCAGGAATACATGCACCAGATTCTTCATCATTTTCTTAAAACTGGCTACCTGTATGGAAATTACTTCCGGCGATACCGCTCCCTCTGTCCATGGCAGCAACTTTTCGCCCCGCCTTTCCCTAAAAAAGAGCGGAATGCAAATGATGATAGTAGTAAAGAGCGCAGGTATAAGCACTCCCATGGAAAATCCTTCTTTGTTCATCAGGTAACTGCCGGCAGCCAGCGTGGCAGAATAACCCATCACTTTAGAGCCCCACATAAGACCGTTGGCCCTTGCCTGTTCCTTTGAAGGGATAATATCCACTGCCATGCCATCGGTAGCTACGTCCTGAAAACAACCAAACATGCTAATGATAAAACCTAAAGCCATTAAAAAGCTCAGGTCCTTAACCGGATTATGAATCAGAGAGAGTGAGATAAAACTCAATATTAAACCCAGCTGACCAAAAATTACCCACGGACGTTTTCTGCCCATCGACAATATTGAATGACGATCCATCATTGGAGCAATAAATATCTTAAAACTCCAGGGCAATCCGATGGTAGCAACATAACTTGCAACATCTCCCGATGAAGCCCCTTGCATCACCAGCCAGGCAGGGATAGCACCAAATGTTATTCCTTCAGGCACACCTTGACCAAAGTATAAAACGGAAAATGCAAAATACCTGGTAAGTGAGCTCTCTTTGAGAATCATCGAAAACCGTTTCGGATTTGGATTGGTCTGCGGGTGTTGTTGTGCTTGCTGCTGCAATTCTATCATAAGCGGTTGTTGGTGCCGAATTTATTTGCGACTAAAATAAACAGATTATGGCAGTAAATTCAGGATGTGAAATATATTTAATTTCTCATTAATTCACATCGACGCTTTATACAAGGACCGCTGTTATGAAATATCTCTCTTTTCATTCTGCCTGAAACAATTACCTGAACAATTTGATTTGATTGGTTAGCTTTACGAATAAAATTGGTTATATAGATTTTAAATCAGTTATTCATGAATGATTCCATAAAAATAGGTCTTAAGTTTATCTGGTACGGGCTGTTGCTTTATTGGCTGATTTCAGGAGTCGGCGCTAAAAAATCAAAAAACAGGGAACCCATCCTAAAAAGATTTACCCTTTATTGGCTGCCTTTGATTGTTGCAGGACTCTTATTGGGCCCCGGAGAATGGTTTGGACATACCTGGTGGCGTGAGAATTTTGTGCCGCATACTGATTTTGTTGGTTACACAGGGCTAGCAATAGCGCTGGCCGGCGGAATCATCGCCTGCTGGTCAAGATATTTACTCGGAAAAAACTGGAGTGTCTCTGTTCAGGAAAAAGAGAATCATGTGCTGATTAAAAATGGGTTGTATAAATATGTAAGGCACCCCATTTACACCGGACTGCTCTTGCTTTTTGCAGGAAATGCCCTTATTGTCGGAGATTACAGAGGCATTGTCGCTGTAATTATTGTCTTTTGCGCATTTTGGTACAAGCTTAAAAAAGAAGAGAAATTACTTACAGAAATTTTTGATTCCCGGTACCTGGAGTATAAATCCGGAACGAAGGCTATTTTTCCATATATACTTTAATTAATTCTTCATAACACATTTAAATTTTAATTGAAACTGAAAGATGAAAAGAGCAAATGCAATCGCCAAACGATTTAAAGAAACAATTTTAGATGGCAGATGGGTTGCAAATACAAATTTCAAAGATCAGCTGGAAGGTCTTGACTGGAAAGTCGCCACACAAGAAATAAATTCACTCAATACAATAGCACTTTTAGCACAACACATTCACTATTATATCGCAGGATTACTAAATGTATTCAGAGGCGGTAAACTTGACATAAGGGATAAATACAGTTTCGATTTTCCGCCTGTCGAAAGCCGCGAGGAATGGGAAATCTTTCTGACACGTTTTTGGAATGACGCTGAGGCATTTTATGCATCAGTAAACAGTATGCCGGATGAACAACTGGACAAAGTATTTGTAGATGAAAAATACGGGACCTTTGAACGCAACATTGAAGGAATTATCGAACACAGTTATTATCATTTGGGACAAATTGTCCTGTTAAAAAAACTACTTACGAAGGTGGAGTAAGTACATTATTGAATTATTGTACAAACCGGAGAATTTTGTAATTTAGTACTCAATTCGGGATATATGCATTGTTCCTGATTTTCTAAAATTTGGTAGTATTTTGTTAACTTGTTTTTCCATTATTAAGATTTAATAATCATGTATAAACTTCCGGTTTACAAAGAAAATGATCCTGCAGTTGTCAGGCAATTTATTGACGACAACCCTTTTGCTTTTTTATCGGGATGTGATGCTTCCAACAAGCCTGTGGCTACTCAGGTTCCTGTTTTTATTGAGGAAGAGGGTGACAAAAAGATTTTACGCGGACACCTTATGAAAAATACCGACCATCATAAGGCCTTTTTACACAACCCAAATGTTCTGACCGTATTCACGGGTCGTCATTGTTATGTGAGTGCCACATGGTATACATTTGCTCATATGGCTTCAACCTGGAATTACATGTCGGTACAGGCGACGGGCATTATTCGATTTTTAGATGATGCTGCTTTAGAAGATGTACTTCGAAAAACATCTCTTCACTTTGAAAATAACAATCACGAATCAACTACCGTATTCGACAATCTTGACGAAACTTTTAAACAAAAAGTGATGCCGGCAATTGTTGCTTTTGAAATTGAAGTAACAGGGATGAATAATATATTCAAATTAAGTCAGGACAGAGATAAAGCAAGTTTCGAGAACATTATCAGGGAACTAAACAAGCAGGGAGAAAGCTCCAAAGTTATTGCAGCAGAAATGGCGAAACGACACCACTTGCTGTTTCCCGAAAAAAACAACCGGTAAAGGGCCTGCCTGCATGCTGCTTTTCCTGACCCATGGCACCTGAAGCTTTCAGGTGCTGTTTTCATTGTTTCAAAAACAGACAGATCTTTTTTTGATCCTTTAAAAGGTATCCTCTTTTACTGTATTGCATTGATTTAAAATAGGTTACGCCCGGATATCCCTGACAGTAGCTGTTTAATCCAAATCATTGGTAACCAATGAGAAATGCAGTCGTAAAAACCTCAAATTTCTTATTTACATCATGAAAATTGAACAAAAAAATTACCTTCCATCGGAGGGCTGGAAAACGGTGCGTAACGACCGGTTCGATGCGACAGGCTGCAATCTGGTAATGGTTTTTGGAAGCAAGAGTTTACTTGAAGACAACTCACTATATGGCCGCATACGCGAATCGTATCCGAAGGCCATTATATTGATGAATTCTACATCCGGTGAAATATTAGATACAAAAGTGAGCGATAATTCTATATCACTAACAGCCATATTATTTGAAAAAACAATACTGAAAACCGGATCTGTGAAGATTTCAGATTTTGTTTCCAGTTTTGATGCAGGATGTGCACTTGCCGATCAGCTTGATCCTGTTGGATTGAAAAATGTTTTGATTATCTCCGATGGACAAATGGTAAACGGAAGCGAACTGGTTTCCGGACTTCAAAGCAGGTTTCCTGCAAAAACACTTATTACCGGCGGCATGGCCGGTGATGGCGCTAATTTCAAATCGACCCGGGTAGGACTAAACGATTCCGCCGCCGAAGGAATGATAGCGGCAATCGGATTTTACGGATCGTTACAGGTTACATTCGGCAGTATTGGCGGATGGGATTCATTTGGTCCGGAGAGGGCCATCACAAAATCAAAGGATAACATATTGTATGAACTGGACAATAAACCGGCACTTGATATTTATAAAAAATACCTCGGTGATCAGGCTAAAGATCTTCCCGGCTCCGGATTGTTTTATCCGCTCAGCATTCGGCTGAAAGGTACTGACGACGCACTCGTCCGCACAATTATAGCCGTAAATGAAGAAGAGAAGAGTTTAACATTTGCAGGTAATATGCCCGAAGGATTTTATGCCAGGCTCATGAAAGCAAATGCGGAGCGATTGATTGACGGTTCCTCTGAAGCAGCTGCAAACAGCTTACAAAACACCAAACCCGAACTGGCCCTGTTAATCAGCTGTGTAGGGCGCAAACTTATTCTTGATCAGCGGATAGAAGAAGAAGTTGAAGTGATAAGAGAAGTTTATGGAGATAAAACCGCAATTACCGGATTTTATTCGTACGGCGAAATCGCTCCCTCATTCAATTGTTTCAAAAGTGAGCTCCATAATCAAACCATGACTATTACAACCTTTACTGAAGAATAATATATGTACAATAAACTTCTGGAAAGGCAGCTTAAGAGGCATTTCGGGAACAAATCGATTCCGGAAGAACTCACTGAATTTCTAAAAACTATCAACGCTTCATATGAACATTATGCCCAGGACCGGCTGATGCTCGAGCGTTCAATTGATATCAGTTCGGAAGAAATGATTGAACTGAACAACAAATTAAAAGAGGAGGGTGAAAACCTGAAGCTGATTAACAACAGCCTTAATGAAGCGCAGCAAATTGCAAAACTTTCGAACTGGACGTGGGACTTTCTATCAAACCGGTTTACCTGTTCGAATGAGTTTTATTCCATCTTTGAACAGTCACCTTCCTGTTTGATGAACAGATATGATGACTTTCTAAAATTCGTCCACCCAGAAGATCAGGAGAAGACACTATCGATACTTAACGAATCACTTCAGCAAAAAAAAGATTTTGCCATACAATACAGAATTATCACCCCCTCTGAACAAATTAAAACTGTTTATTCAAAAGGACAGGTCTTCATCGGAAAAGAAGGAGATGTGGAAAAAGTGTATGGAATAACACAGGATATTTCAGCACGAATAATTGCCGAGGCAAAAATTAAAGAAGGGGAAGATAAATTTTTAACATTATTTGAAAAAGCAAGAGATCCTATTCTGCTGCTTGACGATCGGCAACGATTTATCAACTGCAACAATGCCGCAGTAAAAATATTAGGTGCACAGTCAAAAGAGGAAGTCATTAACCGGCTTCCGAAAGATTTCTCTCCGGAATACCAGCCTGACGGACAATTGTCATCTGAAAAATCAAAAGAGATGGATCGTCTTGCATTTACAAACGGCAACACACAATTCGAATGGGTACACCAAAGAATGGACAAGTCGGAGTTCCTGGTGGACGTAAGCCTTACCCTAATTCCCATGGAAGATAAAAATATCCTGATGGTTAACTGGAGGGATATCACGGCAAGAAAAAAAGATGAAGAGGAGCTGCTCAGAAAAAACATTGAATTAACCAAGACAAATTCTGAACTTGACCGATTTGTTTATAGCGTTTCTCACGATTTAAGAGCACCGTTACGATCGATGCTGGGAATAATTGAGATTTCGAAAGAGGACACTACAGACTACATCATGCTGGAGAATCTTTCCATGTTAAAAGACAGCATACATAAGCTTGACGGATTTATTTCCGACATTCTTGATTATTCGAGAAATTCAAGACTTGACGTAGAACACGAACCCATCAACTTTGATGATTTACTTAAAGATGTTACCAAAAACCTGAAATTTATGGGCACATTAAACCGTCCCGTGGATATTTCATTTCAGGTTAAAAATAGTCAGCCGGTATATACGGACAAACGAAGGCTAAATATCATTTTGAATAATTTAATATCAAATGCAATACGTTATCAGAATAGTCAAAACCCCAACCCTTTTGTTGGAATCGAAATTGATACTTCCGATACTGAAACAGGAATAATTGTTAAAGATAACGGGATTGGTATACGCAGCGATTTGCACACTAAAATTTTCAACATGTTTTTTCGTGCTTCCGAAGAGTCGGTAGGATCAGGCCTGGGCCTTTACATAGTTAAAGAGGCCGTTGAAAGATTGAACGGAAAAGTGATGGTTGAATCGGAGCCCGGTCAGGGAAGTACATTTACTGTAAGAATTCCAAATAAATAAACAGCATTATTTATGCATCCAGATTCAAAGAAACCTGCTTTTCAGAAAGTGCTTGTGATCGATGACAATCCCACTGACAGGTATATTGCAAACAGAATACTGCAGAAGTACCACTTTGCAGAAGAAATTGTACTGCTTGAGTCGGGAACAAAAGCACTCGAATATCTGAAAACCCTTTCAGATGTCCCTGAGGAATTGCCTCAGTTTATCTTTTTAGATATCAGAATGCCCGAAATGGATGGATTTGATTTTCTGGATCATTTTGCAAACCTTCCTCAATGCATTCAGGAGCATTGTGTGATTTTAATGCTCTCTACATCTTCGCATCCCGACGACCTGAACCGCATCGAATCAAGTCCCTACGTTTACCAGTTCCTCAACAAGCCGTTTGACAAGTCAAATATGGAGGAACTTGAAAAAAGGTTTGTATCCAAAAGAATGTAGTCCCGGTTGCCGTTCCATTTTAAGTATCAGAAAACCGTCTCCCTCTTAGGCAGGCTGAAGATTTTATTCAGTCATTCCTTAGTTCTTATTGCTCTTTCCGGTTTATCTGAATGACAGCCATGTCATTGAATGGATCACTGACCTATTTCGCACTGATTATTAATGTCATGAGGGCCCTAATTTGTGTTATTTTTGAGCTCGATTCCTTGAAAAAGCTGTAAGTCCTCTTCTATAGTACAGTGCAGGAATTTGAAAATTAATTTCCTTTTTTATGTATATTATTGATTTTAAATAACTTGCACTGCTTATTCGTTCATTTTCACCATCCAATTCAATACACCCCGGATTCCATGAATCCTATCAAGTATACCATCGCATGACCACAACACATATTAAACGATGGTTTGTTTTGAGCGTACTTGCTTTTATTCTGTTCGAATTTTTGGCCAATTTTCTGGTGAACAGCTACAAATGGAGCCAGCAAATTGAAAATTTGTCCTTGGCCTATACACTCCATTATTATAAATTATACATTGAACTGTTTCTGTTACTGCCAATTGTTTTCTTTGGCTACAGAACTTTAAAATCCGGGAAAAAACTTTTAACAGTTGTGTTAATCGTAATAGCATCACTTTCTTTCTATTTTTTTGGAAAAAGGAGCACTGCCGAATATAAATTCAGACCTCCTCATCAACTTATTTTCGAACCGGTTGCATCAAACATCGTAAATGATGATATGATTGTACTGGGCATAGAAATAAATGGCCAGACAAAAGCTTATCCGGAATCGTATATTACCTACCATCATTTATTTGAAGACTCGCTGGGCGGGAAACGAATTCTTGTTACCTTTTGTGGTTTATGCCGTACCGGAAGGGTTTTTGAACCGTTGGTAAACAATGAATACCTAACCTTCAGATTGGTTGGCATTCACCATAACAATGCAATGTTTGAAGACAGAATCACAAAAAGCTGGTGGAGTCAGGAAACCGGTAAGTGCCTTATCGGGAAGATGAGGGGCCTTCAACTCCCTGAACTTTTATGCAATTCCATGACTCTGAAGAAATGGAAATCGCTGCATCCTGCAACTCTTGTGATGCAACCCGATCCTGAATTTGTGCGAAACTACAGAAACGAAAATTTTTATACATCTAATATTGAAAATCCTTCCGAAGTAAGTGCCGAAGGCACCTGGTCGATGCACACATTTGTTATCAGTGTTTCAATAAATGGGGCATATAAAGCCTATGAATGGAGCTGTTTAAGGAATGAGCGATTGATAACTGATTCATTAAATGGGGTAAAATACTCTATTGCCCTTTCCATAGACGGCAAAAGTTTTACTGTATTGAAAAATCCTTCATCTTCTGTTGCAACCCTCTCCGATGACATATTGTATTTTGATAGTGTCCCGTACAGTTTTTCAGGTATGCGGTTAGATGCACAGGGTCCTCGTCTGAAGAGAATAAGGGCTTATAGGGAATACTGGTTCAGCTGGAAAACAGCACATCCTGACACAAAACAATATAGTCCTAAAATAAATAATGAAATAAATTAGAACCGATTTAAACAAATGTTTCAAACTAATCAGATAATTGCATAAGAGATGCGTTCAAAGTTAAAATACATACTCTATTTCGGTTTACTATTTTTCATAGGCTATGCGATTTATAAATTTCAGATTGAAAAAAGTTTTAATCTAATATCCGTTTACCTGCTTACGGTAATTTACAGTACTTTTATTTTGCTTTTTAAAGCCGATTCCAGAAAATACCAGCCGCTGTTATTTCTGCTTTGCCTCTTCGTGATGTATGGATACAAGAATGAGGATGGCTTTTTCAGCTTTCAGCTTATCCCATTCCTGTTATTATTAGCAGGATTTGCAATTGCCCTGGTTACCTTTACTTCATCACTTTCGTATCGCAACAAAAAGATTTTCCTTATTGTCTACCTGTGCAGCCTGGCATCCGTTTACTTTTTTACTTCAGAAGCCTCCCATGAACTGACCTTCCTTCCTTTTGTACTGGGGAGTTTTTTTATGTTCCGGAGTATCAGTTTTTTGCATGAACTAAAATACCTGAAAAAACCGGTTCCGGTGGCAGACACGATTAACTATTTTTTGCTGCCTCCAAATTTTTCTATGCCGCTCTTCCCTATTGTTGACTACAAATCGTTTATTAGTTCTTATACCGGAATAACCCCTGCAGCCATACACCGTGGAACATTACTGATTTGCAGAGGCGTATTTCAACTGCTTCTTTACAGATATATTTATCATGAAGTAATTATCCCATTTACAGAAATTCAAACTGCAACGCAGTTAATCACTTTTCTTGTCGCTAACTTTCTCATTGTATTAAGGGTAATCGGGGCATTTCATATCGCTATCGGGCTTATAGTACTGATTGGCTACAACATTCCAGAATTATTCAATAACATATTTTTCGCGACAGGCTTCAGCAATCTCTGGAGGAGAACAAATATGTACTGGAGAAATTTTATGATCAAAATATTTTATTACCCGATCTATTTCAAAATAAAAAAGATCGGGATTTATACCGCACTTTTCATTTCAACTTTTGTCTGCTTTTTTATAACCTGGTTTCTGCATACCTATCAGTGGTTTTGGCTGAAAGGATCGTTCCCGGTTGAACTGAAAGACGCTCTGTTTTGGGGCAGTTTTGGATTTCTGGTGTCGTTTAATACCTTATATCAGCAGCGATCTCTCGATAGCGGAGGCACTCCCCTTCAATTACCTTTTCCCGCCATTCGCCAGGCAATTGCCGGGCTGTTTGTCCTGCTGGTAATGTCGGTGTTGTGGAGCATCTGGACATGCGGCTCTCTCAAAGACTGGTGGAACCTCATGCACAATATCAGTAACATCAGCTTTTCAGGTATAATCAAACTCCTCACACTTGCATTGGGTTATATTGTTATTGCTTCAATCTATCATTATTATGAATTGCATAAAAATTTCCGCTTAACCGGAATAAAGCAAAACAAAGACAAACTCGCAATCGGGGCGTTCGTAGTATTCATTTCGGCGCTGATTATTATAAACCTGATACTGCCAAAACAAAATCGCAAACTTTACCGGGCACACATATATCCCATTTTATCGGAACAACTGAACAAAGCTGACCTGATGGTTATCGACAACGGCTATTACACAAATCTGATCAGCACCAATAATTACTGCTCCCAGGTATGGATAAACGACAGTGATATAGGACGCAACTGGACAAAGTACATAACCAATCACACTACCCGTCCCAGTAATGATTTGCGGCTGACAGAAAACGTTCCTAATGCTGAAGTAAAATTCAAGGATGTAACCTATACCATTAATGAAATAGGTCTGCGGGATATTATGTATCCAAAAACCAAACCCGACTCCTGTTATCGGATCATTGTTTTAGGTGGCTCTTATGAATGCGGCAACGGCATGAACGACGGGGAGGACTACATAAGTCTGGTAGAAAAGGAACTTAACAGCTCCTATGTAGCTACCCGTAACGATTCGATTAAGCATATTGAAATTATTAACTTTTCGGCCAACGGCTACAGGCTTATGCAGCGGTTGTACGAGTATAAATTTATTGCCCGTGAATGGAATCCCGATGCCGTTCTTCTCTTTATTCATACAAATTATTCTATCCGTATTGTAAATTATCTTGAGCGGCTTGTTTATCAGAAATTCACCATAGAAGACGATTATCTGAATAAAGTATTAAAGCTGCGGTCGATAAAGAACGGTGACGATGGCGTTACTATCCGGGATAAACTGGGAACTTATGCTGATTCGATTAATTTTTACGGTGCCGGCAGTATTGCAAAAATTGCCAAACAAGACGGAGCGATACCCTTTGTTGTATATTTGCCTGCCCTTAAGGACACCAGAACCAAACGGGACGATGATTTTGTAGCCACCATTTGCCGAAACGATACAGTAGACCTTATCGATATGTCAGATGTGTTTAAAGGAATGGATGAAACCAAATTATTTTTATCTGATGTGGACTTCCATCCTAATAAAACCGCGAACGGAATGATTGCTAATGAATTATTAGAAAAAATTGTTGCACAACAATCAGCCTTTCATTTAACACTTACAAAAAAATAAATTCCAATGACTGCCGAAGAGATCAAAGACGAGATCAGAAACTATGTAACCACTACAATTATTCAAAACAAAGGTTTAACGATTACCGACTCTACAGCGTTGATTACTGAAGGAATCATGGATTCTATCTCAACTTTAAAGCTGGTTGATTTTCTTGAAAATCGGTTTGCGGTCAGCTTTGAACCACACGACGTGGACAGAGAAAACCTCGATAGCATTGATTTGATTGCCGCTTTTGTTGCAGCAAAAATGTAATATGTTGAACGGACGTCCGGAAAAACTACATCAGTACCTGGATGGCGCAGTTGCAAATGCGGGCGGTCGGAACTGCATTCATACCACCGGCAAATCGTTCACCTATCAAGCCGTGCAGGAATTCAGAATTGCCTTTCGCAAGTTGTTTGAAAGTGAAAAAATTAATCCCGGCGACCGGATTGTAATTTATTCAGGCAAAAACACGGAGTCCATCGGCGCAATGGCGGCCTGCAGTGAATGCCAAGGCGTATATGTACCGGTTTCGGCAGCCAACCCGGCACCACGGGCACTTCATATTATTGAAGACACAAATGCTGAAATTGTATTATGCGATGAGACTCGCGCAAAGCATTTGGCGGACTCAGGCTTCACAATGAAGCTGATAAATTCAGTCGGGAATCTTTCAGCTTACCGATGTAAAACTCAAAAGACATCGGTAAAAACCAATTCTGGACTTGCGTTTATTTTATATACCTCCGGATCAACAGGTCATCCCAAGGGTGTGGCAATCTCACATAGTGCAGCAATAGCATTCATCGAGTGGGCGTATTTAACATTTGAAATCGCATCGACCGATACCCTATCGTCTATTGCTCCGTTTAACTTCGACTTATCGGTTTTCGATATATATGTCACTCTCCGTGCAGGAGCGCAATTGCTGCTGTTTACAGAGGAAGAGACAAAAAATCCTTTGCTGGTAGCGCAGCAATTATCTGTTCATAACGTTACTACCATATATGCTACACCAACCTTTTATACTACCCTTGCTGCTTATGGCCGTTTGAATAAATATAACTATTTGTCACTGCGACACATTTTATTTGCAGGTGAAGTTTTTAACATGGAGCATTTTGGCAATCTTCATGCTCATTGGCCCGGTAAACGCTATTTTAATTTGTATGGCCCTACCGAGACAAACGTGGTGACCTGTTACGAAGTTGATCCGGCCAAAACCGACGAAAAAGTTTTTCCGATAGGAAAATGCTGTTCATATGCTTCGATTATAGTGCTTGACGAAACAGGACAAGAGGTTACAGAAAACGAAAAACAGGGAGAACTGGCAATTGGCGGAACGTCATTGTTTGAAAGCTACTGGAATGATCCGGGTAAAACCTCAGATGCATTTTGGACTGATTCATCCGGCACGCCCTATTATAAAAGCGGCGACATTGGTTATAAACGACAGGATGGAAATTATATGTATGTTGCCCGTAAGGATCGGATGATTAAGAAAAACGGGTTTCGGGTGGAGCCCTCCGAAATTGAAAATGTTGTTGCCGGATTTCCGGGTGTCGCTATGACAGCTGTGGTTTTTAACCCTGCCAACCAACTAATAATATGTTACATCGAAAATGCACAAAATACTGATATTGAATACATTAAACTCCATCAATATTGTTCCGAACGCCTGCCACAGTATATGATCCCTGATAAATTTGTAACTTTAGAATCGCTGCCCAAAACCGTTAGCGGCAAGGTTGATTTGCAGGCATTAAAAGCGCTTATTATATGAATTTTGAATTGAGCCAGGAACAGTCCTTGCTGCAGGAAAGTCTATTTACAGCAGCCCGGGCACTGAACCCTGCAGAACCGGTTGCACAACGCTGGAGACAAATAGCCGCAACAGGGATAATCGGAACATGTGTGGCAAAAGAAGATGGCGGTTCCGGATTAGGTGCAATTGAATTACTCTTGTTGCTTGAGGCCCTTGCTGAAGGACAGCAAGACAACGGACTCTCATTTGCCATTGCCGCTCATACACTGTCATGTGTAATTCCCATATCCAGGTATGGTAGTGCGGAGCAAAAGAAAAAATTTTTGCCGGGACTCATCAATGGGTCACTTATAGCTGCAAATGCCATGACTGAAAGCGAGAGCGGGTCAGATGTTTTTACGTTAAAATGCAAAGCTGACAAGGTAAACGGAAAATATAAATTAAACGGAACTAAAACCTTCATCTCCAACTGTGCTGAAGCCTCAATGGCACTCGCATATGCTTCGACAGATGCGAGCAAGGGTTTTTTCGGAGGCCTTACGGCGTTTCTTGTTGAAGAAGACAAATTTGAAAAAGGTACATCCTTCAAAAAAATGGGACTTGAAAGTTGTTCGCTGGGTCAATTACACTTTAATGGTGTGGAATTAGCCAATGAATCTGTTCTTGGAAAAGAGGGCGGCGGTGCTGTTATTTTCAATTATTCTATGGAGTGGGAACGTATTTGCCTTGCCGGGATACATTTAGGAGCCATGAAAAGGGTACTTGAAAAATCGGTTGCATTTGTTAAACAACGGTTTAGTCAGGGACAAAGTATTGGAAAGTACCAGGGTGTTTCGCATGCCCTTGCCGAAATGAAGACAAAACTGGAAGTATCCAGGCAATATGCCTATCATGCCGCAAGATCGCTTGATCAGAAAAAAAACACCGGAGAAACAGCGGCCATTGCCAAACTTTTTATCAGCAACTCCGTAACATCATTTATGCAGCAGGCCATGCAATTATTTGGCGGCTATGGATATATTGCCGACTATGGCATTGAACAAGAGGTGCGTGATTCGCTTGCAGCCACCATTTATTCAGGAACATCTGAAATTCAAAAAAACATTATTGCATCCCACATGGGAATATAACCAAAAGTATTATCGGAATTAAGAGAACATGGAAAAAGTGCTTGATTTTATTGTCATAGGAGGAGGGCCTGCCGGTTCAACAATCGCCACTCAGCTTTCGAGAAAGGGATATACCGTTACTGTATTTGAAAAAGAAAAGTTCCCAAGGGAACATGTCGGAGAATCGTTATTGCCATTTTGCTACCAGATGCTGGACGAAATGGAGATTCTTGATGATATGAAAAAGCATATGGTTCGCAAGCCGGGAGTGATGTTCATCAGCGCTGACGGACAAAAGAAAAATACCTATTGCTTTAACAAAGTTATTCACGACGAAAGCGCGCTCTCCTTTCATGTGCTAAGAGCGGAATTTGACGATATGCTGCTTAAAAACAGCCGTAAGTTCGGCGCAACCGTTTATGAAGAAACGAAAGTTACTGCAGTTGAACTGAACCGACCCGATGAAACCGTAAAAGTTGAGGTGATGGATACATCAGGTACAACAAAAATCTATTTCGCAAAACAACTGATTGATGCCAGCGGTCAGGATACTTTTCTGAGCAAGAAATTGAATAATAAGAAAACCTTCGACAGCCTGGACCGGATTGCCTTCGCCACTCACTGGATGCTCGATTCGATGCCTGAATATATCGACGTAGGCATTCAACCAATTGTTTATCTGGGAGGTGATAAAGCAGGATGGATTTTTGTAATTCCGGTTGGTGTTAACAGAATAAGTGTTGGTGTTGTAGTGAATAACAAATATGTGCGTACGGTAAAACCAACATTGGATAAATCGGAGAATTGGCAGGAGGCGTTTTACATGAATGAACTGAACTCTTCGCCATATGTAATGAATTTACTCAAAAACGCTAAACGCCGTGAGGGACAGCCATTGATGGTTGTTGGTGATTATTCATATTATACAGATGTTAAATACGGCAACGACTTTGCACTTACCGGAGACTCCTCGGCCTTTCTGGATCCTATTTTTTCGAGCGGGGTTTATCTCAGCATGAAGACCTCTTTTATATTGGCAGAAGCCTATGATAAAAAATTCAAAGGGGGTAACATGAAAGACAATTCAGCATTGAAAGAAGCCTTCGAAACAATTGATGGCGCCTATAAACTGATTGCAAAATTCATCTATTATTTCTACAATGCCAAAGCGTTAAATCTTGCCGAACTGAATAATACCAACATGGAATTAAGTGATCATGTAAATCATGAAACAGCTTTTCAACTACTCCATTACCTTCTTGCAGGGGACTTTTTCGCCGAACACGAAAAGTATAATGAAATGATAGATTTATTGCAAGATCCAAAACATTTCATGCGGTTCAAAAATTTTGCGTTGGATAAACACGATAGAAATACCACCACATGCAACTATACAACTGCTGATTCCTACAGCCGTGAACTGATGGATGCATTTATGGAAGGCAACAGGTAAATGAACCATTACTATTGGCCCTTTCAACGAATAATACCAAAGTAGCATCTAATGGAATCATGGTTTTATCCCACTTAAAAAAGAACCAGATACATAAATCCCGTAAATAGGTCGACAAAACCTTGCCAATCATATAATTAGTTAGTTTATTTGTGATTGAACTAATATCTTCTCAAGGTTCTAAGTTAAATAAATAGTGGTTGTACCGACGACTACCGTACTTATAATTGTCTCAGTTTATGTTCAAAAAAATAGCAGGCGTCAGGCTTTTACAGGTATTTTGTGTGTTGTGGGCAGTCTTCTTATTTCTGGACTATCTCAGTAATTCGAATTACTATTCAAGAGCCTTTAGGTATTTTGAATATACCGGACTGCTGATTACGACTTTTTTAATTGCCACGGGCATCACCTATCTCTTTTCCAACAGAAAAATCAAAGGAAGCTCTCTCACCATTAATAAGTTCAGGGGAATCTACCATTACCTGTTATTATTGCTTTGCATGATGCTGATCATGTTATTCTACCTTTCAGAAACAAACCTGATCCCCAGCGCCCTTTCCGGCACATTTGGTTTTCTTTTCAAATCGCTGATCCTGGAAGGAGGACTTGTTATAATATTTTTGTCTGCAATGAGCTCCGGATTTTTTCTGCTGCAAAAATCAGGCATTCAGATAAACAAACAAATTGTATTACCACTGAGTCTTGCCGTCGGTTTCATGATTCTGACAACCGGATTGTTTTTTATTGGCGCTATGCATTTACTTTATACCCCCGTAGTGATTCCGTTTGTTTTGTTATTGATTTTACCCGGCATTAAATCGCTGTTACCTGAACTCAAAACCTTATTATTCGAAAAACAAAAGCCATTTGAAATACATTTTACAGGTGTAGCCTTGTATGTTATTACCCTCTTTTTGGTAGCGCTAAATATCTGTTTCATCACCAGACCATTTCCAATTGGCTTCGATGACTTGAGCATGTATATGAATATCCCGAAACTGATGTCGGGATATCACGGACTTACTTCAGGAGGCGATGCATATAATTGGTCCATAATGATGAGCCTCGGGTTTACAATGTACAACAGCCCTGCAATTGCACTGCTTTTATCCATAACACCGGGAATTCTCAGTTTACTGTTACTTTATAAAATAGGGATGCACTTAAACATCGGCCGCAACTGGAGCCTGCTTGTTTGTGCCCTTTTTTATTCATTTCCAAATACCATATGGCTCTCACGAAACGATGCTAAAATTGATTTTGCATACCTCTTTGTTTCATTGTGTTGTGTGTTGATACTGCTGGCCGGCAAATCAACCGAACAGCCGTCCCCAAAAAACGAAAAGCCTTCCCGCATTAACAGCGAGTTTTTATTGTGGGCACTTATAGGCTGCCTTCAGGGATATTGTCTGGGAATAAAACACCTCGCCTTGCTCGGCATTTTTGCTTTTATGGTAGTATTGTTTTATCAAAAGACAGGCAAATGGGGCGCTGTGGGCATGTTCTTTCTGATATTCGCATTTATATTAGGTTTTGATTTAACCCGCTTTGCCGCATTTGAAAAAAACCAGATGTATCTGCGTTTTCTCACGCCAATGATCTTGTCAATTATTGCATTTACGCTTGCCTTACGGAACAAGAAAAAGGAAATCTTCTCTGCATCCAAAATTGCATTTGTATTTTGCACCGGTATCGTTTTGCTTTTTTTACCATGGGGAATCAAACACGTATTGGAAAACGGATCCGTTTCTGTTGATCATATCTTAACGGGCAAATCGGCGCTCCCTGAACTATTCCCGAACCGGGCCAATGCCAATAACCAAAATACAAATGAAAATTCATACCGGATTCCTGTAAACAATTCTTCAGATCCGGCTATCGGTGAGGCTGGGATTAACCTGATCCCCGACGCAATAGCAGGTAAGCAATTGGCTCAGTTTGGCGAAAGGCGTCGCCGGCGGAGAGAAGGAAGAGAGCAATTTTCGCATGAAAAAATGGGTGCAGAACACTCAACAAAACAGGAAGAAATAAGACGCTACCTGGGATATGAAAATGGAATTATCAGATTTATCTCGCTTCCTTATGATAATGTAATGAAGAAAAATGTCCCCCTCTGGGGTGCAGATGCAGGGATTCTAATCATCATTATCCTGCCCCTTCTGATGCTGACTTTTACCTATCGTCAGCTTCATTGGAATCTGATCAAAATAATAATGCTGCTTTTATTCCTTGCTTTTTCCCTGGTCTCCATAAATATTGCCGGAGGCAGTTTAGATATGGCTAAAATTATCAGCCAGCTGCAAAATAACGGATTGAATGATGCTCCCTTGTTAAAAAGCCTGTTTTTACCACTGTACGTATCTATCTATAAATTACTGTTGTCAGCAGGAAATGCGTTGATGCCCGTTTACAACCTGCTTACTACCCAGCGTCTCGGCTCATGCTTTGCGCTGATTGTTTTATTTTCCATTCCTGTATATTTTCTCTTCAGAAACAGGACAAAAGGAATAAGCAACCCGGCAAAAATTCTAATAATTATTACCTACTGCATTCTTCAGTATTGGTTTATTCTTTCAAGCGGAATTATATGGTATGGAATTGTCGGATTTGCTTTATTACCCGTATTGTTTATGCTACCGGTAATGCAATCCGAAGAGGCCTGTCCCGGTGCACGATTTATGCAGCAATTTATTGTGTGGTGTTCGGCTGCCTGGTTTTTACTTATTCTGCCTTTTCAGTTGTGTCCTACAAAATTGTGGTCGGAAAGTGATATGTCGAAGGTGGATTTCAAATTGCTCTTCGAACCAAAATTTGCAAAATTCGCAATCGGTGCCTCCTCCGAACACGATGTTTACAAACAGTTTTATCCTGCTGTTGAACAAAATATTTTATCTGTACTAAACCGTGACAAAGAAGCACGTATAGTAAATGTATCAACGTTTCTCACGTATCATATTGTCAATAACGACAAGCGAGTTTATCAGGACAATCAACTTGGGATTTTCAGTAATGTATATGACCATTCCGGCGGAGATAAAGATCAGATAGCCAGGGATTACAAGCGGCTTCAGATAAAATATATTGTAATAGAACTCCGGACTGCTATGCTCGACAAAACCCCTGAGCAGACGCTGGCAAAGAAGTTTGACAATATGATGATGTCATTCACCAACAATCCTGCATTCAAATTAGTGTATACCAACAGTATTGTTGAACGGCCTGACGGTGACATGATGTACAATAAAAACGGACAAATGGTTAAGGCCAAGTATGAGTTGCTTGGGGCAAGTGTATTAAACAGGGGTTCAATAGCCCTATTTGAAGTGTTATAACTATATATCATGTCCGACGGAAATTCAGATGTATATATAATTATTCCAACCTTCAATGAGGGAAAGCGGCTTGAACAGGTAGTAAAATCAATTCAGCAAGCCGGGTTTAGCAATATTGTGGTTATTGACGATGGTTCCACAGATGATTCTGTTGCCGCAATTGCTTATCTTAAGCCAATAATTCTTCAACACCTGGTTAACAGGGGTGCCGGCGCCGCAACCGAAACAGGTCTCAACTACTGCAGGGATATTGTTAAAGCAGAAACCGTGGTAATGATAGATGCCGACACACAACACGATGCAGCTGATATTATAAAATTACTGGAAGAACATCGGAAACAACAGGCAGATATCACCATTGGAAACCGCTTTTTACTTGAAAATGTTGAGATTCCCGCAAAAACAGTCCTGTTCAATCAGGTTGCCAATATTGTTACCGGTATCTTTGCCGGAGAACGTGTTCACGACTCACAATCAGGATTCAAAGTCTTTAACCATAAAGCACTTCAGTCAATCATAATTGAGCAGGACAAGTATGAACATTGCAGTGAAATACTCATTAAAGCACATGAACATAAATTAAAAGTTATTGATGTCCCAATTACTGTTTATTATCCCGAAGAGATCAAGGGAAAAGGACAACATTTTCTCAACGGTGTTAAAACATTCATAAATCTGCTGCACGCGGCACTCTTCAAAAACTAATAGATTATGAAAATGGAATTGTATCAAATTGTTGTGCCACTTGTTGGTGTAACGGGAGCCTTAATTTCAATCAGGTATTACCGCAGAGGCGTTTATACTCTTTTTGAATCGCTGATGTGGAATTTGCTTTGGGCCTTTATATCATTTGTTGCGGTTTTTCCGGATGCCACAACTATCTTTTTATCAAAGACGATAGGAATCAAGGATCACATTAATGCGATCATATTTATCGGACTTGCCATCTCATTTTTTCTGAACTTTAAGCTTTTTAATTCAATAAAGAAACAGAATAAGGTCATAACTGAACTGGTGCGCAAACTTGCAATTGAAAAATCGCAGAATGAATCAGGTGTTGCATGAAAATCGTTTTTGTTGTAGAACACTTTTATCCTTATGTTGGCGGCGCTGAAGAATTATTTTTGAGTCTGACCACTGCCCTGGCCGAAGCAGGTCATGAAATTGTAGTTATAACAACCAAATTCAATTCGGCTGTTCCCATAAGGGAAACGTATCAAAAAGTAAAAATTATCCGGATAAACTGCTTCAACCGCTTTCTGTTTACGGTGTTCAGTATTCCAACTATTATTACAGAGGCACGAACTGCGGATTTTATTCACACTACATCTTATAATTCGGCAATCCCTTCATTTATTGCCGGTAAAATTTGTTCCAAAAAGACGCTGATAACCTTTCATGAGGTGTGGGGCGATTTATGGATGAAACTGCCCTTTACTCCCCGGTATCAGTTAAGAGCTTTCAAATTGTTTGAACAGCTCATCCTGAAACTTCCCTTTTATAAATATATTGCCGTATCAGCATATACCCGACAGTCGCTTATTAATCATGGAATCCGTTCAGACAAGATTGTACTGATCTATAATGGACTTGATGCAGCGAAGTTGCGTCAGTTTCAGCATCATTCCCCGGAGGAATTTGCCTACTGCTTTTTTGGACGACTGGGTATTTCCAAGGGAATTGAACTTCTACTGGAGGCGTCAAAAAAATTTATTGCTGCACATCCTCAAGCCAGGCTTAAGCTCATTATTCCAACATACCCCGAAAAGTTATTCAAAAAAGTTATGCGAAAAATAATGAAGAGCGGCATTCAGAAGAATATTGAGCTCTTTCATAACCTGACAAAAGAACAATTATTCGATGAGGTTGCTTCATCAAGTTGCGTAGTTATTCCTTCTCACAGCGAAGGCTTTTGTTTTGTAG
The DNA here is from genome assembly GCA_036274495.1 of Bacteroidia bacterium. GTDB lineage: Bacteria > Bacteroidota > Bacteroidia > AKYH767-A > OLB10 > DASUFP01. Next base: position 7,459 of record DASUFP010000087.1, on the reverse strand, counting down.
CAGTAGAATCCGCGCTTATAAATGTCCCCGTTATCAGTTCAGGATTGGGGTCATTGAAAGAGGTGGTTAGCGGACACTTTCTAGAAATGGCCGAACAAAGCGCTGAAGGTCTTTTCAATGCACTGGAGACAGCATACTCCGGTAAATGGGAATATAAAAACCCGCTGTCTTTTAATTTGAATAAAAGTGTAGATGAGTACCTGAAACTTTACGGCTCTGTCTGAAAACGATCATTAACGACTCAAAAACTGCTCAAATTTAACTTTCTGAGCTTCACTCAATGTTTGCTCAATAGGGGCTTTAGCAGTAACCGTTAATTCCTTCATTATTTTACGACCTTCTTCAACCGCATATTTAGCTGCAAGATCACGGCCCGAACCGGTATATGCGGTTGTAAGAATGGCGGTGATATCGGTGCTTTGTTTTGCTGACAGCTCCAGTGCGGGAGTCAGCCTTTTAGCTACCCTATCTACTATATCATTCCCGCTCAGACTGTCAATGTGGGCCTTCGCCACAGGCGCATCGGCATGTACATCGGCAGCCATTTTATCAGCAGGCTCAGATGCGGTTTTTTGCTCAGCAACAGGCGGCTCTTCCTGAGTCTTATTCTCAGTTGTTTTTTTTGAACCGTCACAGGATATAAATAGTGTTGCCGGAAACAGAAATGCTATAATGATAAGTGCCTTTTTCATAGAAAGAATGGTAGAATTTTATGTGCGTAAAGATAACATAAGTATTGTAAATCCTGAAGCCCCGGCCCTTTACAGCTGTTCACGGAAATTCATTTGAAATGGAACCGGTTCACTACAAATAAGTCCGGGAAGATTGAAAAACGAAGTATGCAAGCGGTTGATCTGATGGCCTGTTTTTATTATATCTTATTGTTTTTCAATACTATATAAATATTACCGGCTTATCAGATCCGGAATTGTCAAACGCTGTTAAAGAAAATAAAGCGGCTTTTGTGTTAATAGAAAATTTACATCGTATTTTGCATAGATGCAGCCGGTTAAGATTTATACTCCAGATGACTACCGCACTTACAGGATGCTTTCTAGTCTGAAAGACCTTTTTATAAGTATCAGAAAATATAAATCCTTAATCAAATGGCTCACCATTGTTGGTTTGACCCAACAATATAAAAAGTCTTTTTTGGGAGTGTCGTGGCTAATAATCAGCCCTGTAATATCAATTCTTTTATGGGTATTGCTGCAATCGTCCGGACTCTTTCATCCCGGTGATACAAAAATTCCCTATGTCGCTTATGTGCTGCTCAGCCAGGCTATATGGGGATTCTTTATCAGCTTTTACAAAAGTATAAGCGAAACCTTTACCGGAAGAGGAAGCGAACTGCTGCAGAACAATTTCCCGCATATAATTATTGTAATTGAAAAAATAATTATTTCTACCGTCAATTTTTTGATACCCTTTTTACTCTCCCTGGTTGTTTTGATGTATTACAATGTCTCCTTCACTGTTACAGCTTTATTGTTTCCATTAGCACTTATTCCGCTGATGTGTCTTGGCACAGGATTAGGGTTATTATTTTCAGTTCTTAAGATTGTTGCCGTTGACTTTACAACGCTTTTTGATAATTCCCTGGAACTGCTTAAATACATCACGCCTGTCGTATTCGCCTATACGGTAAACAATATTACACTTCAAACAATAATGTCGTACAATCCGCTTACCTATCTTATCAATTTTCCGCGAAGTATATTGTTAGGACAAGGATTTCCGGATTTCGAATTGTTTATAATTTGCTCGGCAGGCGCTTTACTCTTTTTGCTTTTCTCATTTCGTTTCTTTACCGTTTCAAGCCCGGTAGTATTCGAAAAAATAACACTGTAAAGAGATGATCAACCAAAAAGAGCTGCTTATTAAAGCTAACGGTGTCAGTAAAAAATTCAGTAAAGATCTGAAGTGGAGTATGATTAATGGCATGAGAGATCTCAACAGGTTGATATTCGGCATTCCATTACAAAACACACGGCTGCGGAACAGAGAATTTTGGGCTATAAAAAACATCAGTCTTGAATTACACCGTGGCGATATTCTGAGTATCCTCGGCAATAATGGTTGTGGCAAATCGACCTTTATGCGCATTTTGTCCGGCATTTACCCGTTAAATGAGGGCCGTGTAGAAGTGAACGGCACTCTTTCAAGTTTATTCGCGGTTAAAACCGGTATGCATCCGCACTTTACAGGAAGAGAAAACATTTATGTGAAAGCGGGTATGTTTGGTATGTCCCGGGAAAAACTGGAAAGTAAAATAGACTGGATCATCCGTTTCTCGGAGCTGGAAGAATTTATTGATGCACCTTATGGCACCTACTCTACGGGCATGCAATCGCGTTTAGGCTATTCCATTGCGGTAGCTTCCGAACCCGATATTCTTATTATTGACGAAGGCCTTTCGGTAGGAGACGCAGCGTTTCGTGCCAAGTGCTACAAAAATCTCGAATCTATCTCCGGTAAGTGCGGAATAATATTTATCACACATAATTTAAACAGAATTGCCACCCTGGCTAACAGAATAATTGTAATGAATAAAGGAGAATTTATCTATGATTCACCTGATGTCAAAGGAGGAATAGACTACTATTTACGAAATTGCACATCATTGCCTGTTAGCTAAAAATTTGCTGAAATGAATTTTTTTAAAAGAACTAAATCACCCGAAATAATTTCGTTACACATCCCTAAAACTGCAGGAACTTCTTTTAGAAACATACTAAAAAGTGTTTATGGAGATAAAAATGTGGTCCGGTTTGACATTAATAATAATGGTGTTGTCAGATTGAACGAGGAAATTTATTCAGCGAAACAATTACCTCCCAGCAAAGTAATTCACGGTCATTTTCATTACGAAATACTAACCTCAGTCTTTCAATTGCCGGAACATTATAAATTCATCACCTGGGTTCGTGATCCGGTAAAACGGGTTTTATCCAATTTCTATTACCTTGAATCAAGGCTGAAGGAAATCCTGAACGAGGATAAGAAAAATCTGAATATCCTGAGTAAAATGCAGCGATCGCTGATCGAATATGCCAGAGTGGATATTAACCGCAACAGGCAATCAAAATTCCTGAAAGGAAAACCGCTTGAAACGTTTGACTTTATCGGCATTCAGGAAAATTTTCATGAAGAGGTGACGAGATTATCGCAAGTGCTCGGTTGGAAATCGATTCCGGAAGTGTTGTTTCACAATAAAACGGAAGGGAGGCCAATTGAATTACCGACTGAAATACTGGAAGAAATTCGTGAATTAAATATGGAAGACCTAGAGTTGTACCGGGAAGCACTACGGATACGGGACAATAAATTTTCGGTTTAAATGATTGAATTTATTTCCATCCATATACCAAAAACAGCGGGAAGAAGCTTTCTGGCCGTACTGAAATCCGTATATGGAGAAAATAACGTCGCCCATTTCGACCGTAAGCTTTTTCCCAACAAATCCATTCCTGAAATTGAACAATTTTTAGCCGCTCTTGATACTGGTAAAAAAGTTATTCATGGTCATTTTACCTATAAGGAGATTCGTGAATTGCACCTGAAATACCAGCCAAAAATCATTACCTGGGTGCGCAATCCGGTCGAAAGAGTGATTTCTAATTACAATTTCTTTAAAAAACGAATTGCTGAAGCGCCGGTTGACTCTGAGTTGAAATTGCGAAGTGATGAAACGTTACTTCAATACGCAGAAATGGAAACCAGCCGTAACAGAATGAGTAAATTTATTGACGGACTTCCCCCGGATGATTTTTTCTTCGTTGGCATTATGGAATATTTCGAAAAGGACTTACGCACATTGGGGGAAAAACTGAATTGGAAATCGTTTGATATTCCTAAATTAAATGTTAACCGCGGTTTACATTCAATCGAAACATATCCTCCGGAAGTACTCAATAAGATTGCCTTACTTAATTCACTGGACACAGAACTGTACAGGAAAGTTTCTGCAAACCATAATAACGCTATGAATTAATGGATTGCTGGATTGCCTCATTTCCCAGATCAGGGAACACCTATTTCCGTAACATATTATATTATGTTTATGGAATTGAATCAAGTACCTGGCACAAGGAATCTGCCTATCCTGTTGATGAGGGTTACGATTCGTTCCGTTTTGTAAAAACACATTTACAGCCCCACGAACTGGAACCTGCCGACCCCTCCATTCCCGCTATTTACCTGGTGAGGGATGGCAGGGATGCTGTTGTCTCAATTGCTCATCACCGCTCAGATTTGGTTATGCCCGGATCGGATTATATGCATAATCTCAAGGAAGCGATTGTTGCGGCAGAAGGAAGCTTTTTCGGAGGATGGTCCGAAAATGTAAAGTCCTGGGTAAATCGCGCTCAGCTGATTATTAAATATGAGGATCTGATTGCGGATCCGAAAGCAACTTTTAAAAGAGTTGAGGCATTGATTCCTCTTCCTGCTCCAAACTGGGACAACCTGCCGACTTTCGAACAAATGAAATCGGGTAAACCTAAATATGGGGGCACATCAAAACTTGTAGATCCAAAATTCGATAAGGAGGAATTTGCCGGCAAGTTCTTCCGCAAAGGCCGGAAAGGGAGCTGGAAAACGGAGATGCCCCCTGATATCCAGGATCTCTTTTGGAATTACCATGGAAGTATGCTGGAGACACTGGGCTATGAGACTATTGAAGGCTCAATCGGCCAAACTCCCCTGCTCGATTATAAAGCCATGCAGTTGTTAGGACTGGAAGTGCCACCCAAGTACACCCGAAAAAGAAAAGTTGTAATTGAATCAGCCAAACTTACTCAAATGTCTGCTGATGGCGTGAAACGGTATCTGATTCACCTGTTGAAGGGATTTGAAGAAGTTATTAATCACGGGGCTCCGGGATGGGAGTTTGAATTGCTGATAGGTAAACGCTTTTTACCCTTTGAACGATTTCGCCACATTATTAAACCGGATGTAGATGAGCTGTTGAACTACGAGAAAGTTCTGATGGGAATTAAAAAGGTGATTCGCTTGCTCCTGCCGGAGTTTATTTATAATAAAGGTGCCTCGATATACAGAAATACTGACGCCAGGGTGTTACTGAAAAGAGTTCAACGAAAACAATCTGTGGAAAAAGAGCTGAACTTGTTTCATGAATTTGAATTAAAAAAAATGTCGGTTGACCTTATACATATCCCGCTTCCTCAAAATGTAACACATTTACAGGCTGTTCAGCATAAATTTCTTGTTACCGTCCACGACCTGACCCATGAATCGCATCCGCAATTTCATGAAAAGCATAACATCGCTTTAAGCGAAGAGGGAATGGAATTAATTCGCCAAAAAAATATTGATGTTATTGCCGTTTCAAACAGTACGGCCAACGACATTCAAAAGTTTGCTCATCTTCGGCAAGATAAAATACATCTGGTTTATGAATCAGCTGATAAAGAATTGTTCAGGAGAAATATCAATGAAGGCCTCAGTACGATGATCCGTACTAAATATAAGATTGGAGATACACCCTATTTTCTGTGCTTGTCGACGATTGAACCCCGTAAAAATCTTCCTAATACCATTAAAGCCTTCAATAAACTGCTTAAAGAACACCCGGAATTAAGGGTCAATCTTGTTATTTCAGGAAATTTTGGGTGGAAAACAGAGCATTTGAGCAGGGAATTGTACCTGGACAACCCGCATATTATTTTTACCGGCTACGTCGAAGACGCAGATCTGAGTGTTTTATATTCTGATGCACTTGCCCTCTGCTACATTTCAATGTATGAGGGATTCGGCCTACCTCCGCTGGAAGCCATGAGCTGCCGTACCCCGGTTATTTATGGCAACAACAGCTCAATGACAGAGATTATAGGCAGTTGCGGACTTGCAGCAGATCCGGAAAATTTAGATCAGATCAAAGAGCACATGTATAAACTGGCTACAGATAATTCTTTCAGGGAAGAACTTGCTCAAAAAGCATACAGGCATTCATTTACATTTAGTCAGAGAAGAACAGTTTACGAAACGCTTAAAGTCTATGAATCGCTGATAAATAAAAACTGAAGCATCTGTTATTGATTCAGGGCATTTACAGACAACCCTGCTCTTCAAAAAAATGAAACCGACATTTTAAACATCCTGACTACAATACAAAACAATTTCTCTTCAATTAAACCATGCGCATTGCCCTGTTAGCCGATCCTATTGATAACCAAAACGCGGGTGTGCATGTATATACCAGAGAAATGGTGCAAGCATTAATCAGAAATAACGCCGGCCATGAACTAATACTGATCCGTGAAAAAACAGATCCTGAATTGTACGGTGTCCGGCAAATTGCCATTCCAAATATCAGGCTACCCATAGGCTTTGCTTCAATACGGCTGTTTTTTATTGTCCCATTGGTCTTACGTGCTTTAAATGTTGATGTTGTAATCGAACCCGCACACTTTGGACCTTTTAACCTTCCCGGCAGCGTCAGACGTGCTACGGTAATTCACGATCTTACCCCATTGCTCTTTCCCAAATTACACAGATGGCATAGCCAGGTACTTCAGAAATTGTTTTTGAAACGCATTTTGAATCATGCTGATTTGATTATCACCAATTCCGAAAACACATCACGTGATGTTTGCAATGTGTTTCCTGACAATTGCAAAAAAGTGAAACGTATATATCCCGGAATCAGCAGTACTTATTCTGCAACAAAAACAAAACCTCAATCCATCCCACCCGCATTCAGCAAGAATTATTTTCTTTCGGCCGGAACAATCGAACCGCGTAAAAACCTGATAGTATTGCTCGAAGCTTTTACTTTATTCAAATCAAATACATCATCTGATACCGGTCTTGTAATATGCGGTGGCAAGGGGTGGAAAGCTGATTCCTTTTTTGAAGCCCTTGCATCTCATCCCTACAGAAATGAGATAGCACTTACCGGATATGTACCTGAACAGGAGTTACAGTCCTTGTATTCAAATGCTCTGGCGACGATATATCCTTCTCTTTACGAGGGATTCGGATTTCCTGTAGCTGAATCGCTATCGTGCGGAATACCGGTGATTACATCCGATAATTCAAGCCTGAGTGAAGCTGGTGGCGCAGGAGCACTTTATTTTAATGCGGCAGACACACAAGCATTGTCGGACTTGATGTTAAAAATAGTTCAGCAGCCCGAATTACGCAATCGGCTTTCAGAAAAAGGATTACAACACGTTAAACAATTCAACTGGGATCAATTTGGAAAAGAGCTGTTAACAAAACTTGAGCAACTTCAATCGACTAAAGATTAACATAATAGAACAGATTATTTATTACCATTCAGGAAATCACTTTACATGTTAGTTGTCACTTGTGCTATTATAGAACTTGATCATCTTGTTTTGTGTGCGAAACGGGGGGCTAATATGTCATTACCCGGGAAATGGGAATTCCCCGGAGGAAAGGTTGAACCAGGTGAATCACATAAAGCGTGTCT
>DASUFP010000086.1:0-38374 GCA_036274495.1 Bacteroidia bacterium | reverse complement strand
GTAAACTGCCGGTATTATTTTTTCAAAAGTCTGGATACCTTTTTCAGTGAAGCGGTGTTTTCTTCGTTGTGAATAACATCCTTCAGGAATATTTTCTCCTTTTCGGTAAGATGCCACGAGAGCGGAATGCGTTCTTCCATGTTAGGTAATTCGAATCGTACATACTCTAAGTCGGTATCCAGCCACGAGCGCATGTACTCCATATAGTCATCAAAATAATAGTCCTGCATCAGAATAAAGTTTCCGGTAAAATTGCGGATAGGGCTTGTCATTTTTTGCAGTATGGTCGACTCGCTGTTATTCTGCATCTTAAACTCCTTGTTGGTATCTCTGATTTGAATTACAACAACGCCGGAAGTATTTTCTTTGATCCATGTTCTGAAAGTGTGCAGAAAACGAACCGTATAAAGTATTCCGAAATTATCACGCAGCCCGGCATCCATGGCTTCAGTCAGCGGTTCGGTAGGTAACGTTACCGAGGGCATAATCCATGGGAAAGTAGCATTTACACGCAGCACCGAAGTGTATTGGGTGTTCAGCGGTTTATCGTTTTTGAAAAAATTGGTGTACTCCACACCGTCAATTACAGGCAGTAAACTGGTGTCGGGACCCTGCAGTAAATAAGAAACTCCTATAGGGGATATAATTAGTGATCTTCCGTCGTTGATCAGTGTAGGAGTAAACAGCATCATCGGAATTTCTCCGCTCAGCTCAGGTTTCCGGAAATAGCCAAGACGTTTATCCAGCACATCATTGGTGTTGCGGTTGAGTTGTTGTTCAAAGGCATATCCCCGGTCCTTGTAGTAGGTATTTTGACCCTCCTTAAAACTTTGAAGGTTGAGGAACAGGTCACTTACCATAAAGCTGAATGCGGTTGCGTTCAACAGATCCTTACCCATATCTTCGAGGTACACATTATCGGGCTGATTGATGGCTGCCCGCAAAGCTGCGCGGTGATCGAGGTAGAGACTGCGGTAATATGCGGCTCCAATGATGCCACCCGATGAGCCGGTAATAAGCCGCGTTTGCTGCATCAGTGTTCCGTTCAGGCAGCTGTCGATTGCCTGCAGTGTTCTGAAAGTAAAGAGGGAAGAACGGGAACCGCCGCCGCTGACATTGATCACTACCAGTTTTGGTTTTTCGGTGCCGTTTGCCGAAGCGGCCCATTTATTCAGAATGCCGATGGTTTGCATTTGATCGGCAGCTGTTTTTTCCGCATTGTGCGATGCCGAAATCGATTCAAACGTGTATTCTTTTCGGGCTCCTGTGTAATCGAGGCCGGTAAGTTTGTTTTTCTGATTAAAGAATTCGAATTGCGACAGAAAGTTCAGGATGAGAAATAGGGCGATTACCGCTGTGGTAGCCCACGACCGCAACCAGAAGCGGACAACCCCCGACAGCATGATGAACATGGTAAATAAGAGCATGAGACTTGCCGCTGCCGGAATCTGGAAAGGGGTATATTCCCGGAACAATCCGAGCACAATGAAAAGTGAAAAGACGATGATCTCCATAATTGCCGCGTTGATGTGGTTTTGCTTGAAAACCGATTGCAGCATATAGGTTTTGTAGTGTGCCGTTGAACGGACCAGCCGCACATGCAGGGGCAATGCCAGGTAGGTGTCGACACGCCAGGGTTTCTTACCCGATTTGGTTTTGGTTGCAGGACGTATGGGTTCAATATCCATACGACTGCCGGGAATTGAATCGGAATGCTCAACTCCGTAGAGTTTGTAGATGTCCTTATTGGTAAGTAAAAAATAGCGCAGCGTCAGGATTATAATCAGCACTACACCTCCCAGGAAGACCAGAATATTCAACAAAATAACCTGAATAGGTTCAAACTGATTGAAGTATTGAAAATGGATGATTTCCCCTATGTAAACCACCACAAAGACAAGCGGTAAAATAAAATTATTGACAGCGTATTTCTGAAAGGTCTTGGAGAGTGTGGCCAGAAAGGGGAAACGAAAACTGTTGAGAATAAAACTCGAAATATTAAAAGCCATTACAAACATGCCTGTTGCCAGTCCGGTGATAAAAAAAGAAGCCGCATTTACGCGGCCTAAATACTCGGGATCAAGAAACAGGTAAGGAATTCCAAAACGATTGGCAAAAGTCTTTGTAACAAAGGCCAGTAAAATGAGCCAGTAGACCAGGAGCAGTTGGTTTTTTTTAAAGTGCATCACCAGCAGTTGCACCGGAAAAGAATAAACTATCCGGTCGAGCCTGGATTTCCAGCTGAGCCTGTGGTGGGTCATCATCATATTACATATACGCAGTCGCAGGTAAAAAGATACGTCACCGGGGGGTTAAATTTTCGACTCAACAACCTTCAGGATACGCTCCTGCATTTCGGCAGCTTTTTGTTCTATTGCGCCGCCTTTTGCAATGACAGAAGTAGTGAAGGCCTTGTCGTCGTACGAGCCGGCATTAATTTTTACATTCAGGAATGCGCCCGAAACGGCGGCTTTGGCGCACAGTGCACCCACGCCTGCGTCGGAGGCAGAGTTTGGGTTGCCCTTTTCGGCCATCTCCAGCAGCAGATCCATTGTTGCCAGCGATCGCTCCATCACTTTAAAGGGTACTTCGATAGCGTATTTTGTCGCAGATTGTATGGCAGCTTTTCGGGCTGCTGTTTCTTCGGGAGTTGATTTAGGCAGTTGAAAGGCCCCCATAATGGCGTTAAAGGCCCTGGTATCTTCATCAACAAGCAACAGCAATTCGTTCTTAAGGCGCTGTCCTTTTTCGGCATGTTCACTGAAAGTCTCCCACCGGTCTTCCCATCCTTTTTTTGAAGCCGACAGGTTAGCCACCATCGTCCCAAGCGAGACACCCAGGGTACCCAGGTAGGCAGCTATGGAGCCGCCTCCTGGAGCAGGCGATTCACTTGCGGTTTCATCCGCAAACCGGTCAAGCGACATGGAGATAAGCGGGTTGTGTCCCGCTTCGTGCAAACAGTATTCGATGATTCTTTTTTGCGGGTCAAAGGGGCCAAGTTCGTCGAGACCCATAGATTTTACGGCAATATGAATGAGTTCCGAATCGGAAACTCCCGATGATAACTGCTGTTTGTGAAGAAAATATTTTCCTGCCTCCAGCATTGCCGATAGGGGCACCAGACCTACCAGTTCCGATCCTGTAACCCTTATTCCCCGTTCAAGTCCGCTCTCCACACATGCTTCAAAAACTTTGTGCAGCGGTGTTTCCCTGAACCGGGTAATGTTGATTGAAACCTGAGCCACGCCATACTCTTCAATAAACCAACCAATGGCCTTTACGCCCTTCAGTTTTCCCGGAATACGAATCTCGTTGCCTTGTTCATCTTTTGCTATGGGCCCGCTAACGGGGTTGCCTGTACGTAATACCCGTCCCGCTTCCCTAATGTCAAAGGCAATGGAGTTGGCCCGTTTAACCGATTTGGTGTTCAGGTTTACGTTGTAGGCAATCAGGAAATCACGGGCGCCGATTACCGTGGCTCCCGCCCGTTCGTTAAATACATGCGGACCAAAATCAGGCTGCCATGCGGGATCTTCCATTTTTTTAGCGAATCCCTCATATTCTCCCGAACGGATCACCGACAGGTTACTCCGTTTTTTATCCGGCTGAGCGGCCTCATAGAGGTAAACAGGAATCCCCAGTTCTTTTCCTACCCGTTCAGCCAGCTTTTTCGACCATTCGGCGGTTTCGGCCAGGGTAATGTTTGCAACAGGTATAAACGGACAAACATCGGTAGCTCCCATCCTCGGGTGTTCTCCCTTATGACGGGTCATATCGATAAGCTCAGCTGCTTTTTTGATAGCCCTGAATGCCGCTTCAGTTACTGCTTCCGGTGTTCCAACAAAGGTTACCACGGTGCGGTTGGTTGCCTTACCGGGATCGGTATTCAGTACCTTAACCCATTCAACATCGGCAATGGCATCGGTAATGCGGTGTATCACCGACATATCGATTCCTTCGGAGAAATTGGGAACACACTCAATAAGTTGCTTCATGAATAAATGATTTTCTGTAGTAGGTAATCAGATGCAGGGATATGCTAAAACAATAGGTACGTGTAAAGGCAGATTGAGGAGGTAAGGGGTCATATCGGTTTGCCCTTGATGAACACTTTATGAATCAATCCCGCGCCAAAACGGTAGGGGATATGTGCAAGGGTATTCATAGGTTGTGTAATCATAAAGCTTGCCTCTTTTCCGGGAGTAATTGAACCGTTGTCGCTGAGCAGGTCCATTGCGTAGGCTCCGTTGATGGTGGCGGCGTTAACAGCCTCTTCGGGAAGCATATTCATATGGATACATGCGAGAGAAATAACAAAGGGCATATTGCCCGATGGTGACGATCCGGGATTGTAGTCGGTTGCCAGTGCAACCGGAAGTCCCGCATCTATCATTTTACGTGCAGGGGCATAATGCAATTTCAGGAAAAACGCTGTCGAAGGCAGCAGGGTGGGCATGGTTGTACTATCTTTCAGCGCCTTGATTTCAGCTTCGCCGGTAAATTCAAGATGGTCAACCGAGAGCGCTCCGTGCCTGACACCGGCCTGAATACCTCCCGAGAAATCAAGTTCGTTGGCATGAATTTTTGGTTGCAGGTTGAATTTTAATCCTGCTTCCAGTATCCTGTCCGTCTCCTCGACAGTAAAAAAACCACGGTCGCAGAACACATCGCAATAGTCGGCCAGTTCCTCTTCGGCGACCCTGGGCAACATCTCATTTACTATAAGATCGATATAGCCCTTACGGTTCATCTTATACTCCAAAGGCACCGCATGTGCTCCCAGAAAGGTGGCTTTAATGGTGAGGGGCGACATTTTCTTAAGGGTTTTCACAACCCTCAGCATTTTAAGTTCGCTGTCGACATTCAGCCCATACCCGCTCTTTATTTCAACGGCACAGGTACCAAAGCGGCTCATCTCCTCAAGCCGTGAAAGGGCTCCTTTCACCAGGTCTTCTTCGGAAGCGCCGGCCATTTTAGCGGCAGAGTTCAGAATCCCCCCGCCATTGCGGGCTATCTCCTCATAGGTTAGTCCGTTAATTCTGTCAACAAATTCACGCTCGCGCCATTCTGCAAAAACAATATGCGTATGCGAATCGCACCAGCCCGGCAGTACCATACCGCCTGATGCATCTGTAACTACAGCTGTCCCGTTGCGATCAAACGCCTTTACAGCCTCGTCAAACCGATCCATGGTCCCATACGAGTCAATGATGCCGTTATCGCAAAAAAGCCAGCCATTACTGAGAACCGGCAGTTCGGACATGGCCTTGCCTGCTACCGGCGCGGGAGTTGTATCACGCAGCTGACACAGGTTTCCGATATTTATTATGACGTATTTCATGATTCAGGGATTGCAAATTTAGTCATTGATACGCTTCTCTGACATTGTTGAAAAACCGGTTCTTTTTTACGCATTGGCTCAAATGCCATTCAGTACATTTGACAGATGGATTATATAGAGATACTGTTTACCTCTTCTAACCCTGAATTTTCCTCAGAAATTCTCTCGGCACTGCTCGCTGATGCAGGCTTTGACATGTTTCAGGATACCGATGAGGGAGTGGCCGCCTATATACCCGAAGAGCATTTCAATCGTGCAAGGCTCGAGAAGATAACTGCCGAAGGCATTCCGGCTTTTACGGGCATGAAATGGACGAGCAGAAAAATTCCGTATGTCAACTGGAATGCCGAATGGGAAAAGAACTTTACTCCTGTAACGGTCGATGACAAGGTGCATATACGGGCCGAGTATCATCCCGCTACTGACGCGCCTTACGAAATAGTGATCAGGCCCGGCATGGCTTTCGGAACGGGCCACCATGCTACCACCCGGATGATGGTTGCGCGGATGCTGGAAATGGATTTTAAGGCTAAAAAAGTACTCGACATGGGTACCGGCAGCGGTGTGCTCGCCATACTTGCCGAAAAACTTGGAGCTGCCGGCGTTACTGCCGCCGATTATGATGGCAACGCCGCCGCAAATGCCGAAATCAACATCCGGTTGAACAACTGCCAACATGTTACGGCCTTAAAGGGTACTGTTGCCGACATCACCGACACCGACTTTGATAGTATACTGGCAAACATCAACAGGAACATTTTACTCGATGATATCCCCGGATATGCCCGGGCGCTAAAGCCTGAAGGGAATCTGGTGCTAAGTGGTTTTTATTCGGAAGACCTGCAGCTGATCCGTGAAAAAGCCCGCGAATTTAATTTTGAACTCACCGGAACGCTGCTTCGAAATAACTGGTGTGCAGCGTCGTTTAAGAAAGGTATATGAATCGAATGATGAGACAATTTGTGTGGTTGTTAACCACGCTCCTGATTTTAAATGGTTTCCTTTTCAACGGTGCGGCTGCACAGGTTCCCAAGTCTTTTACCCATGAACCGGCAAAGTTTCTCACCGAAATGCAATCCTTTTTGGCTGTTACAAACAAGAAGGACGCCGAAAAACTGATAGAAAAATTCACCATTCCATGGAATGGGGGTAAGTTTAACGGCGATCAGCAGGAACGTATTTACAGCACCTGTGATGCCATGCTTAAGAAACGGCTGAAGGCTTTCCCCGATTTCAGCAACTATCTGAACGCCCTCATCGGGTTTACCGAGAGCAGCCAGTCGGCCGCCAGTTTCGACAACTGGCATGCGGGCATCTCCAAACTCCTCACCGGCTCGGTAAGGAATTTCAGCAAATACCTCGATGTATGTTACGACCTGTTTGCCACAAACACCCTCTATTCATCGCCGTCAACCACCTGGAAATCGAGTTCGGCTGACTACCGTTTCGAATTTGATTCGCTGCCCAAAATCGTTTTTAAATCCACATCGCTCATCTGTATTGCCAAAAACGACTCCGCATCCATCATCAACACAGGCGGCGAATATTATCCTACCTCCAAGTTGTTTTTTGGCTCGGGAGGTAAGGTAACATGGGAACGGGCAGGGCTGAATGGCGGACAGGTGTATGCCGAGCTGAAACAGTATAAAATTGATGTTACCGGCTCCGATTACACAGCTGATTCGGTATCCTTTTACAATAAAACGGTCTTCAATCAGGCGTTGACAGGCGTATTATCGGACCGGTTGCTTGCGAATGTAACCGAAGAAAATGCAACCTATCCCCGGTTCAGGTCCTACAGTACCGATCTCGAAATAAAGGAGCTGGTGAAAGATGCCTCATACCGGGGAGGATTTTCGATGCACGGATCAAAAATTATCGGAAGCGGTGACAACTTCCGTCCTGCCCGGCTAACCTTCACAAGAAACGGCAAACCCTTCCTGGTGGCGGCTTCACAGAGTTTTGTGATCCGGCCCGACCGTATTGTGGCCGATAAAACATCCCTTACCATTTACATGGATGGCGACTCGGTTTACCATCCCGGCGTTCAAATAAAATACATCAACGGTGACAGGGAACTTACCATCATACGTCCGTCGGGTAAATCGGCCGGAACGCCGTTTTACGACACCTATCATAAAGTGGATATTTATGTGGATCAGCTCAGGTGGAAAATTGACGATCCGCTTATTGATATGTCAATGATCAGCGGAGGGGGAGAGGTGAAAGCGTCGGTTGAGTCAGCCAACTTTTTCAGGGCGCAGCGCTACCAGCGCCTCCAGGGCTTTTCGGAAGTGAACCCCTTGTACAAGATCAAGCAATATGCCGAGACTTATCAGCTTAAAGTAATAAGTGTTCCTGAGTTTGCCTCGTATCTGAAAATGAGTGAATCGGAAGTGCGCAACATGTTCCTTGATTTATCGAGCCAGGGTTTTCTTGCCTATGACGAGTCAACGGACAGGGCGCTGGTGAAAGACCGGCTCTACTATTATATCAGTTCCAGCGTAGGTAAAACCGACTACGACATACTTGAATTCAGCTCCCAGATAAGCGGCAAACCGAACGGTACCATCAACTTGCTGAACAACGATATTCTGATGCGTGGGGTCTCGAGAATAGCACTCAGTGATACACAGTTTGTATATGTTATTCCGCATGAACAGGAGGTCCTGTTAAAGAAAAACCGTGACTTCACCTTTGACGGAAGGGTGCATGCCGGCCGTTTCGATTACCACGGAAAAAACTTCAGCTTCAGCTATGATGATTTCCAGATAAAAATGCCGGCAATCGACTCGCTCAGCATGAAGGTACCTGCCGACACTGTTTTGGCTGATGGCCGGATTCCGTTACAGCCCATACACAGCGTTTTGGCGGATGTAAACGGCACCCTCAGTATCGACAGACCCGACAACAAATCATCGTATCAGAAATCGCCTGAATACCCGATCTTCAAAAGCGATAAGGAGTCGTATGTATATTATGATTACGACTGGATTTTTGGGGGCATTTACAAAAGGGGGAACTTCTATTTCAAAGTCGATCCGTTTACCATCGACAGTCTTGACAACTTTGATCCGAAAGGACTCGCCTTTGACGGAACACTCTCCTCGGCGGGGATCTTTCCCGATATAAAGGAACGCATCAGCATACAGGAAGACAATTCACTTGGATTTAAGAGAGTGCTGGGCGAAGGAGGTTTAACGGCATATAACGGAAAAGGCAACTATACCGAAAAGCTGAACCTGAGCAACAACGGACTGCGCGGAGCAGGCAAATTGAAATATCTCAATTCTGAATCGCGGTCAAAAGACTTTTACTTTTTTCCTGACTCTACCAATGCCGATGTCGATCAGTTTAATATGAAGCGTACCACCATTGCCAATGTGGAGTACCCGGCAGGTCACGGCGACAGTGTATATGTTAACTGGAGGCCTAAAGAAGACAAGATGTTTGTCTTTAAAAAGACTACTGATTTCACCCTTTTCAACGACTCCACGCACCTGGACGGAAACCTGGTACTGGCAAAAGCAGGCGCTACCGCCAATGGGACTATTGCCTTTGAGGCGGCACGCCTCGAGTCGAATTTGTATAATTTGAAACAGATCACCTTTCAGGCCGACACCTCTAACTTTTACCTGAATTCGGGCGATGAGGGAGTGCTGGCCCTGTCGACCACCAATATGAAATCGTTTATTGATCTGGAGAAGCGATACGGTGAATTTAATTCGAACGGCATAAACTCGTACGTAACCCTGCCATTGAATCAGTACATCTGCTACATCCAGAAATTCAGGTGGATGATGGACGAGAAAGATGTGCAGTTTGGTATGACCAGCTATGAGAAAAAGACCAAGGATATGAAAATTGCCGGATCGGAGTTTGTCTCCATACACCCGGCACAGGATTCGTTGAAATGGTATTCGCCCAACACCACGTACAGTCTTCGTGATAAGCTTATTCGTGCCCATGAGGTTGTGGAGGTGCTTGTCGCGGATGCATCCATAATCCCGGGCGATGGTGACCTTACGGTTGAAAAGGCGGCGAATATGCGTGAACTGCTGAATGCGCGCGTTATTGCCAATACCGCCACCCGTTACCATACCATGATTAATTCCACCATCAAAATAAAAGGAAGGAAGAACTACTCCGGTAACGGGGATTACGAGTACATCGATCAGCTGAAAATTAAACACCTGCTGCACCTGACCCAAATAGGCGTTGATACCACCTTCCAGACCTTTGCCAATGGTGATGTACCTGATTCACTCAACTTCCTGCTAAGTCCGAATATCCAGTACAAGGGGAGGTTCAGCATTCAGGCTTCCCGTCAAAATCCGTTCTTCACAGGGTTTGCCAGGGCCAATCACAACTGCTCGTCGCTGCCTGTAAACTGGTTCAGCTTCGCTGCCGAAATCAACCCGAGTGGTGTTAATGTGCCGGTAGTCGGACCCGTAAACGAGAACGGTGAAAAACTCACCAGTGCCATTGTCTTTGGTAAGGATTCCGCCAACGTGTACGGAACATTTTTATCGCCCCGGCTCTCCGCCGCCGACACCGATATACTGGCAGCCGAAGGGCTTCTCTCGTATGACGGCGCATCAAAGGAATTCAGGATTGTACCTGCTCCGGCTCCAACAGATGAAAAAGAGGGATCAAAAAATGACGAACCCTATGATATCAACAAAGGCAATTCCATTGCGCTCAACGACGACGGATGTTTCTTCAGAGGACAGGGTAATATCAATTTGGGAGTTGACTATGGTCAGTTCAGTACAAAAGCAATCGGAATTGTGAACCTGGTACCGGCGGAGGACACCCTGTATATGGATGTGATGCTGGATCTGGATTTCTTCTTTAACAACGACGCTTTGAAGGCAATGGCCGACCTTATTTTGTCGTATCCAACCTTACCTCCGACCAACGACAACCGGCCGGTGTTCCAGGAGGGTATGCGGCAGTTGCTGGGTAAGGACAAAGGGGAGAAGTTTCTTTCGGAAATTGCCTTGTACGGAGCGCCCAAAAAGATACCATCGGAACTGGAGCATTCCATATTTCTGACGGCTTTGAGCATGTACTGGCAAAAAGAGATGCTGGCCTATAAATCGGTAGGCAAAATAGGAGTAGGCTATATTGGTAAAACGCCTGTAAACCGCGTGCTCTCCGGTTATGTTGAAGTCGACCGAAGGAGGTCCGGTGATATCTTTAACATGTACCTGGAACTCGATGGCAACACCTGGTTCTTTTTTAACTACCAGAAAGGGGTGATGCAGTCGATCTCTTCCGACCAGAAGTACAATGATATCATAAACAACATGAAGCCCGACAAAAGGGTTGCCTCCGATAAGGGCGATAAAGCACCATATCAGTACCTGCTGTCTACCGAAAGGAAAAAGAATGAATTCAAACGAAGATTTGAAGATTTAGGTGAATAGAAGGTATTTAATTAACTATTATTCAAGTATTTGTAATTTTAATCGCCGGCCGGTTTGCCTACCTGTAACTGCCGGCGATTGCTTTTTTTTAATGTTGCAAAGTGCAGGTTTTTGTTAATTTTGACCAGGCACTATTAGCAGACCTGTGATCAATCCTGAAAACCTTGCGGCACTTTTACTTGCTTACCTGATTGGTTCAGTGCCTTCGGCGGTTTGGATTGGACAAGCCCTGTATGGAATTGATGTACGGGAATACGGGAGTGGCAATGCCGGAGCCACCAACACCTTCAGGGTACTTGGAAAAGGGGCAGGGATTCCGGTATTACTAATGGATATTTCGAAAGGGTACCTGGCCTTACAGCTGGCCCAGTTCTTTGGCCATTATTTACCGGGCACACAACAATATGTCAACTTTAAACTGGCACTGGGCATAGCGGCTTTACTGGGTCATATTTACCCGGTTTTTGCCGGATTCAGAGGGGGCAAGGGGGTGGCAACCTTGCTCGGCATACTACTGGGCGTTCAGCCGGCTGCCGCCCTTATTTGTGCCGGGATATTTTTGCTGGTCTTATTGTTTTCAAAATATGTTTCGCTGGGGTCTATGCTGGCTGCTCTGGCTTATCCGTTTGTGATAATGCTTGTTTTTAAGGAAACCATTCCTTCGGTAAACATTTTCGCCATGTCCGTATCCATTCTGGTGCTTATTACCCATCAGAAAAACATCGAGCGGCTGTTAAGGGGCACCGAATCCAAGGTCTACCTGCTCTCCAAAGGGTCTTCAAAAAGCTGATTGTAAGGTTAGTTGTAACAACCCTGGGTGGGTTTACGTATACACGCCCAATCAAAAACTTCAACATGACACTCAAGTCATTAAGCCCAATTGCAGGGCTATTATTCATCCTTCTTTCAGTTTCTGCCGTTTTCGGTCAGGCCGGATACAAATCGGAATCGGACCTATTAAGAGCGGCAAAGAAACTATTTGATGCCCGGGATTTTGAAAAGGCCCTTCCGCTGTATTCACAGGCGGTTAGCAACAGTCCCCAAAACAGCGAATACAACTATCGCCTGGGGGTTTGTATGGTAGAAGCCGGCCGCGACAAAAGCGAAGGGGTAAGGTTTCTTGAGGTAGCCCGCCTGTCGCCTCAGGTAAATCCGGATGTCGATTACTACCTGGGTATTGCACTGCACCATGCCGCCCGTTTCGAGGAATCCATTACGGCTCTTGAGCGGTTTAAGCAATCGGGCGCATCAAAGGACAAACAAAAATCGGCCGACGACTTTATCCGATACGGCACCAATGCGCTGGAGGCGCAAAGCGACCTCTCGGCCGACCGTAACGACCTGTTTGGTGATAAAAAGGTAACCGAAGAGGGTATTCCTGCGGCATGCATGTTTGCCGACAATTCGGGAAAAATAATGAAGGCTCCTGCCGATTTTGAAGATAAAAACTGTGATAACAATATGGCTTGTACCAACTTCTTTTTGTCGAAGGACGGGTCAACTGTTGTGATGTCGAGGTACGCCGGTAAAGAGAAGGGTTATGATGTGTATATAATGACCAAGAGCAAAACCGGCAAATGGTCTGAGCCGATACCGTTTGGTCCCGAAATTAATACGGCGGCAAACGAGGCTTTTCCAACCCTTAGCGGTGACGGAAGAACCTTATACTTCAGCTCAGACGGACCCAAGAGCAGCGGCGGATACGATATTTTCAAATCTGATTTGCAGACGGCTACCGGCAAATGGTCGGCACCTTCGCATTTGGGATTTCCGGTGAACTCTCCCGGCAACGATTTTTACTATGTTATTTCGAACGATAAATCGAAAGCTTACTTTACCTCCGACCGTGCAGCCGATCCCGGTACATACAGGGTTTTTGAAGCGGCAGTAAGTCACGATACCCGCCAGTTTATGGCAATCGAAGGCGTCTTTAACTGCCCACAGTGCATTGATGGAACGTCGGCGAGCATTACCATTGTTGACCCTGAAACCATGGGTGCGGTGGCACATGTCCGTTCGCAGCCGGGATCCAATATTTACAGACTTAAACTCTACATCCCCGGCGATTTCATTTACCAGGTGGAGGCAAATGGCTTTTCGTTTAGCCAGCAACTTACCAACCTGGAAGACCGGGGAGAGGGCAAGCGCAGAATCAACCAGGAGCTGATACTGCGTCGTGACGATACAGGTGCCGAAAAGCTTGTAATCGTCAATAAGTATCCGGGAGAAACCGGATCGATGCCGGTGGCAGACGCGCTGCAGGTTCCCGAAACGGTAGTGAATACGCAGGCATCAGCAAATAAACCGGCCTCTGCAGAGCCTAAGGCAGCAGCAGCCAAAACTACTGCTGCTGTCAGCGAACCCGTGGTTAAGGAACTGCCGGCCGCATCAGCACCGGCCCCTGACAAAGCAATTAAAAACGAACAGGTTGTTCCGGTTCACTCTGATATTACCACTGCTCCGGTTGCTTCAGTTACCCAAACTGAACCCTCTAAAGCCACGCCTCAGGCATCTGTAGTACCGGATGAGGTTACTGCCAATGCAAAACAACCTGCTGCCGGTGCTGAGGTGCCTGCAAAAGATGAATCAGCCGTACCTTCTCAACCCGTTTCAACCACGGCAGCCACTTTACCTGCGACACCCGCACCTGTTCAAAAGAGAGAAACAACCGTTACCGGAATCCCAGCCGCAGTTCCTGCGCCTGTTTCGGAACCAACTGCCGAGCACAACTCCGTCCCGGTTTTCAGGATTCAACTTGGCGCCTATTTTTCGGCCGATGTAAAGGAACTTAAAACAAAGCTTAAGGGTAAGGTTCCTGCCGATGCAGAGTACATCAAAAACACTAAAGGTTATATTCAGGTAGTATCGGGTAATATGCCTGATTATGAATCGGCTAAATTATTAAAGGAACAACTCATAGCAGCTGGTTACGCGGGTGCATTTATAGTAGTATTCGACGGTGATCAGCAGCAGCAGCTTGCCACATTTGTCCACCCGGAACCTGCGGCAGAGTAATCAGGGTCACACCGCATTTTTACTTTTTTTAACTTTGCTGAACAGCAAGGGGCATCTATCCCCGGCTGTTCAGCATGTTATTTTTAACAGATATCCAGGAAGAAACCAGTGTTATAAGGGAGGAAAAGACTGCCCCCGAAAACCATCTGGTGATTTACAACGACGACGTTAACACTTTTGATTTTGTTATTGAATCGTTGATTGAGGTGTGTCGCCACGAGCGCATACAGGCCGAGCAGTGTACTTTTATTATTCACTACAATGGCCGTTGTTCGGTGAAAGATGGCAATCGCAAAAAGCTGATGCCCATGTGCGAGGCTTTGCTCGACAGGGGCTTGTCGGCTACTATTGAATGATCTTCTTATCTTTCAGGAATATTGTTGAAAAATGATTCTCATCATTGGATTGATATTGCTTGGAATCCTGTTACTGGTGCTGGAAATTCTCATACTTCCGGGGCTTATAGCGGGAATCATCGGTACCGCTTTTCTCATAGTTGCCCTGGTTTGGATGTACGCCGATTATGGTCAAACAGCTGGTAATTACACACTCTTTGGGACAATTGTAGCGGCGGCAGCAGCCATCGGGTACTCCTTTAAATCGAAAGCCTGGAGCAGGTATGGGCTAAAGAATACCTTGGAGGGGAGGATGAATGATATTGACAGCTTATCGATACAGGCAGGGGAACCGGGCAAGGCCTTATCGGCGTTACGGCCTTCGGGTACGGTACTCATCAGAGAATTTAAGGTGGAGGGGTTTACCAACGGCGAAATTATACCCGCCGGATCGGCCGTAAGAGTGGTGCGGGTGCTGCCCGGAAAAGTGCTGGTAGAAGGTGCCGGCCAATAATAAAGTTTAAATTTAAATAAATTTCATAATAAATTATATAACAATAACTTATAAAACTCAATTGAATCAATAATCAACCCATCTGAATATGAACTTTCCCTTTCTCATTTTAATCATCATAGCATCCATCATTGTACTGGTGCTGTTTCTCTATTTTGTTCCCGTCAACCTCTGGATCACTGCGGTGTTTTCGGGCGTCAGAATCAGCATCCTGGATCTAATTCTCATGCGTCTTCGTAAGGTCCCGCCGAGCATTGTAGTAAATGCATTGATCAACGGCACCAAGGCTGGTTTGAATTTGACATCCAACGATATTGAGACCCATTTTCTGGCCGGGGGAAATGTGAACAACGTCATTAAGGCACTCATTTCCGCCGACAAGGCAAACATCCCCCTCACTTTTAAAATGGCTACTGCCATTGATTTGGCGGGACGTGATGTATTTGATGCGGTACAGCTGTCGGTAAACCCCCGGGTAATCGACACGCCTCCTGTATCGGCGATGGCCAAAAACGGCATTCAGCTGTTGGTTAAGGCCCGTGTAACGGTCAGGGCAAACATTGTACAGCTGGTAGGTGGTGCAGGCGAGGAGACTGTTTTGGCAAGGGTAGGAGAAGGTATTGTGACCAATATCGGTTCGGCTTTGGATCACCGGGCGGTACTGGAAAATCCTGATCAGATATCCAAGACCGTACTGAGTAAAGGGCTGGATGCGGGAACGGCGTTTGAAATACTCTCCATTGACATTGCCGACATTGATGTTGGTGAAAACATCGGGGCAAAACTTCAGACCGAGCAGGCGAGTGCCGACCTAAAGGTAGCCCAGGCCAAGGCCGAAGAGCGCAGGGCATTGGCTGTAGCCCACGAGCAGGAATTTAAAGCCAAGGCCCAGGAGGCACGGGCCAAGGTAATAGAGGCCGAAGCGCAGGTGCCGCAAGCCATGGCCGAAGCTTTCAGAAATGGTAACCTGGGTATTATGGATTACTATAAGATGAAAAACATACAGGCAGACACCGAAATGCGTGATGCCATTTCAAAACCGGGCAAGCCCAAGCAGGAATAAGAAATGAGCGGTAATTCAATTGCCATGGTATCTCCGGAATCGTAAATCTTTTATCTTTGCACCCTCTTAATGGTCCCGTAGCTCAACTGGATAGAGCATCTGACTACGGATCAGAAGGTTTGGGGTTCGAATCCCTACGGGACCGCGGAGTGACAGCACTCAATAAATTGATTACTAAAGCCATACAAAAATGTATGGCTTTTTTACTTCTTATTATTCCCAACTTTTCTATTTTTATTCCCAACTTTTCTAATTGGAAAAATAACCTCGATGTCAGTGCTTTATACATGGTATATGACATAAAGTCCTGAAAAAAAAAGGGCAAGGTGTTTGAAAGTGACGAGGCTCACAACTTTAAAACACAAAAATATGTCACACCCCTCCAAAACAGTCCTTGACATCAATGACCCGGAAGTCAAGTATCTCATGAGTGAATTGCTTCACCAGGCTTATTTGAATGGACCTGAAGCGGAACACGACCCATTAGCTATCTGGAAGTCGTTAACTGGTCCGAAACCACACCAGGATACAATAATGCCACTACTCGAATATATGGAGAAATTCGACTTTGTTACTATTAATGGTGAAAGCGGCTTCGGAAGATATTGTGATTTCAAATTAACATATAAGTCGAAAAAGATTTACATGGATGGCATGCAACCACCGTCGGAACCACGTAAACCAATGGGATTTTAATTAACACCCTTTTATTGAGTAATTTTTTAAAACGTAGAAATTATATGGAATTTGAACCTGTTTCTGAACAAGGAGAAAAAGTAGTTATAAAAACCACTCCATCAATAAGAGATACGATATTTATCGGACACGCGAATCCAGAAGACAATGACTTCACATTATGGTTGCGCGCAAAACTTATTAATGAAGGCTATAAAGTCGAATGTGACCTGACTTTTTTGACTGGCGGAGAAAATGACTATTGGAAATCTCTTCAGGATTTATTAGAAAATGGCACGGTAAAATATATTCTTGTCTATAGCAAAAATACTTTTGAGAAACCTGGTGTGATTGAAGAATGGGAACAGGTTAAAGCTATTGCAACGCAGCATCAATTGAATGACTTCAGGTTGGTTTGTAAGATTGATGATGTAAGTTTTTCTCAGCGAATTGGATTAAACGTTATGAATCAAATCAGATTCGATAAATCTTGGGGATTTGGATTAAAACAGTTGTTGAACAAGCTTCGAACTGACCATGTTCCTCACGGCAAACGGAATCAATATTCTATTGATGACTGGCTTAGAAATAAATTTACTACGAATCCTTTTCTTAAGAAGAAAAAAGAAACATATTATTCAAATTGGTTGCATATTTCATCTTTGCCGGATGTTGTATATTTTCATGAATTTGATAATAACAGCCAGGCTAAACTTATTTCCAGTGAAATTAGTTATCCATCGATAGTACATGATAAGTATATAATAACATTTTCGGAAATTATTCCGCATACTGCTCCATCAATCAATTTTTCAATAGAAGCAAAAAGAAAAGTTGCAGTAAAAACTGAATATTATTTGTCAAACGTTGATGAATTGGACTTCCCAGGCCACGTAGATATGAAACGGTTCATAGTGAGATTGCTTAAAGATGCTTTTTTCAAAACAATGGAAAATAAAGGTGTGCCGTTCCATTCAATGTCAAACAGACTTCGATGTTATTATTACAAGGAAGGGCAAATAGAAAATAATAAAGTTGCTTATCTATATGAAGGTAATTGGATGCGGCCGAAACAGTTGATAGG
This sequence comes from Bacteroidia bacterium, assembly GCA_036274495.1. Lineage (GTDB taxonomy): Bacteria > Bacteroidota > Bacteroidia > AKYH767-A > OLB10 > DASUFP01. The sequence continues at coordinate 20,915 of DASUFP010000086.1, read as the reverse complement.
TGAATATTTTGAATCAATGTGGCACTATGGTATTAGTATTCGTCCAATTCTACGTCCTTTTTTAAGACTTGTAATTAAAGGCCACCTTGTATTTTCTGATGATGGCCAAAATATATGGGAAAAGAAAAAAGAATTACAGTCGGCCAGGAAAACAAAAGGTAAAGGATTTTATAATGCGGATTGGAGAAATTTGATGCTTGCGTTTCTACATAGCATTGCTGACGATGAAGGTTTAATTAGAATCGAACTCAATGAAAGCTTTTCAATTAAACTCCCAGCTACACCAGTTTTGTTTCATTCAACCTATGGTTACGATGAACCAGATTCACAGGCAAGATTAATACCATTAGATAACGACTCTTCCACCTTTATGGAAGGTGAAGAAATGTTTGACATAGAAGAGAACGATGACGATGAATCAGTTGGTGATGATATGAATGATAATTTAACTAACGATAAGGAGTTGGAATGAAAACACAGAGAATTGAATACATTCGAGAACCAGAAATAAAATTCGCATTTGGCCAGGATGTGATTGACCCACGTGATGGACTTACGCTATTTGGACCGTACGATAAAGGAAGAGTCCCCGATTTTACAATTGGAATTATTGGAACCAGTGACGGCATCCGTAAGTGCAAAAATTGGTTGAATAAGATACAAAATCCAGTTTATCATCCTACTCGCGATATTGCAAAACCATTCTTTCCAGGTTTTAACCAGGCGTTTTCTGTGTCGATGAATTTAGAGTACATTCCAAGCATTGAAATAAATGAACTTGCATTAGATACCTTATATAAGTATAGTGATAACCATATAAGGGTAGCAGAGATTGTTGACTTATATGTCAACCCTTTAAAATCATTTATCAAGGAAGGAGAACATCTGCCGAAACTGTGGTTTGTAATAATTCCAAACAAGGTTTATACATTATGTCGACCAATGAGTAGTGTTCCCAAAAAAGGTTCCATTAATGTAGGATTCACAGATGAATATTCAAAAAAAGTACCAAGTATGTTTGAAGATGAAGAATCTGGAAGATGGAGAGCCGCATATAAATATGAAAATCATTTTCACAACCAATTAAAAATTAAACTGCTTAAAGAAAGAGTTGTTACCCAAATTATTCGAGAAGATACAATTGCCTTTCATGAGAAACCGAATTTATCTGAAAAAAAACTTAAAACGTATAATCAACAAGTAACTGCTATCACCTGGAATTTGGCAAACACAGTTTATTACAAAGCAGGTGGTATTCCCTGGAAGGTAGCAAAGGTCAGAAAGAATGTTTGTTATATAGGTTTAACTTTCAAACGAGATGAAACTCATTCTGACACACGCATAGCCTGTTGTGCTGCACAAATGTTTCTTGATTCAGGAGACGGTGTAGTTTTTAGAGGAAGGGTTGGTCCCTATTACAATCCGGACACGAAAGAATATCATCTGACAGAAGATAAGGCCTTTGAGTTACTTTCGAAAGTTCTTGAATCCTTCAAAAAAGGAAATGACTCTGATTTTCCGGAGAAAATATTTATTCATGGCAAGACATATTTTAATGATGATGAATGGAGAGGTTTTGAAAAGGCAGCCAGAGGTAAATCAAATGTTTATGGAGTGAGAATTACGCATGAGAAGGAATTTAAGCTATTTCGTTCTGGAAAATTCCCAATTTATCGTGGAGCGTGTTATATACGTAACGCTCATTCGGCTTTTCTATGGAGTAAAGGATTCATGCCGCGTATTCAATCAGTTTTAGGATTAGAAACACCAAATCCGCTTTGGATAGAGGTTATTAGAGGTGACGAAGATATTCGTGCGGTGTGCAAAGATGTACTAATGTTGACTAAGCTCAATTATAATGCCTGCATTTATTGTGATGGAACACCGGTGACGCTAAAGTTTGCCGATTTAATCGGAGAAATATTGACTGCCGGCCCAAATGAAGAGTTAGAAATATTACCATTTATGTATTATATTTAACTAACTATTCTTAAATGGAAATTCTTCATAAAGAAAAGGTGGTATAATTTAAAAGTTTTTATCGTATGGATTTATTTCAACAAAGACTCCAAGAATTTGATGCACTTGAGTGGGACGATTCTAATCAGAACGAGGTAAATAAATATTTTCAGAAATTATCAGATGAATTACGTGCCGCAGGCCGTTCTGATTTAACTGGACTGAGCAATTTAAATAGAGAAGTGTTTGCGTTTAATAAATCGTTTAGAATTGTTAGCGATGATGCAAATGGTGGTAGTCGTGACAAAATTGAAGGATTGGGACCAATGCTTGCTGGCAATCAAACATCAGATAACGGTGATATCGTTCCATTGGTATGGCCCGATATTTAAAAATACGTGGATTCAGATTTTGAATATATACAGTCCCGTTATGCCGAATCGTCAAATTTATATTTTAAGTCAGAGTATGGATTAGTATTATATTTATCCGGGCACAATAGGCACAATGATTTTAAGTATGAATTGGCATCTAAATTATTTTCATTGAGTCAAACCTATTATCAAGCTTTTCAAAGAGGAAGTGACAAATATTTTACATATTATTTCAGAAAACTCGAATCAGCAGCAAAAGGTTTTCCGGATGACGATAAATATTTTTTCAAGTACATATTAACTGAAAAATCCGGTTGGAATTTACGTCATAGAACAGCTCATGGGTTGATAGACTCCAATGAATATGACATTATGGATGCTATCGGGTTGCTTTTGATTATTTTAAGAATTTCATCTTACAAATTTATAAATCATGAATCAGCAGCTGCAAGCTCCGAAGCACAAGTTTGATAAGTTTCGACATGAATTAAAGAGTGGTGAATCAATCATTATTGAGACTGCACGGCGAAAAACAATTTCACCTTTTGTTTTTGTGACACAGCATGAAAATAAGGCGGAAATTGAAGCGTTCAGCTTAAAAAGGGAGAAATAATCAAGAATTGGTTAAAAGTAGATAACTACCGATTTGGATGGTAATCTATCGAGGACTTAAAGCTTTCATGTATTTCCGGCACCAGTCGGATTTTTATTTCCACCAACCTATCACAAAGCTTTCCTGATAAAAAACAAAGCCACCTTTTTATTTCGCGTTAGAATATAAAAATCATAAAGCTGGCTGCCGTCGGAACATTGAGTCAGATAAAATTCATTTTCTTCATTATATACTTCAACATATTCGTGTTGCAAATCTATGTTTTCAGATACCAATTCTTCAAAATGTTCTTTCGCTGCATATAATGGTTGTGTACTGTTTACCTCTTGCATCGCGATAGGTAGCAAGTATTGAAAGTACAAAGCATTTGTATGTTCTGTAAAGACCGTATAATCCGGAAATTCTTTATTTTGAAGTAATGATTCATAATCGTATCCCATGAGTACATGTTTACAATAAATATTTATTTAATACTGATACGTGAACATCAATTGTTGGAATAATGAAATCATGTACGGCTGCAGCATTGAGCTCACTGATAACAGTACTAACCCATGAATTTGTTTTGTCCTTAAAATCTTCCCAGCAAAAAATGAAAAGCGGGTATGGGCTATCCAAGTGAGTTTCCATTCCAAGAATTCTTACATCAAAAGAGTCACATCGCTCTGCGAATAAGCCTAAATCCTTTAGTTGAATTCCTCGATTCCAGGTTATACTAAATCTTCCAGGTAGTAGAAATTGATGCATAAAATAGACTTCTCTCCTTGCCTTCTCATTTCCTATTAGAATATCCAGCCTTTTGAGAGCGTGCTCAGTGAATTCCAAGTAGATGATATTTTGATTCATAAAACTTTGGTGGCAAAACCAGCCTGGCAGTGTCGTGTTCAACGATAATGTCCATAATTATCTTATGTACGGTTGCATTTATATATGCTTTATAAAACAGCTGGTACTTATTGCCATCTCGGTTGTGAGATACCAGTTTAATAGGATATGCAAATTGCATTTGCTTGTAATACGCAAGGATAGCTGAGTCGCCATAAAACTGCCTGTTTCCCTGAGATGTTAGATTAAGCATTAAATCATACTTGCTGGTCAAATACAATTGTTGAAATACTTCTCCAAAATTAGAACCATATAACAAGACAGGATTTGACCAGGGTTTTGATTCCGATTGTGCTTGGCAAGTACAATTTATCATGGCCATCATCAGGACCAAACAAATTACTAATTGTTCAAAGAATTTAAACAGTGGGGGTTGAAATTGCTTTAGGGGCATTTTCAAATTAAGTTTTTTCAAGGAATTATTCATAGGAGGTTTGTTCAAGTTATTTGAGATATTCCTCTATATGTTTATAGTTACCTGCATCCTGGTCCTTCTGCTGCCGTTTCCGTGCCTGATGCAGTAGATATCCACTTTTTCTACGTTTACCACGGTCTTTAGAACCAGTAGGTCGACCTAACTTTTGGCCTTTTTCTCTGATACGCAAAAGTGAAAGTCTCACACGTTGAGAAATCAAAGACCTCTCAAATTCTGCAAAGGCACAAAGTAAATGGAAGTGCAGCTTGCCACTGGCAGTTGTGAAATCAAGATTATCAAGAACAGAAACGAAGAAGATATTTTTCTTAAGTATTTCGTCAATATCCATAATCAATTCACGACTACTTCTCGCGAAACGGTCCAGCCTGGCAACTACTACTCCATCATAATCATGATTTCGTAATTTCTGAAGCATAGCAGCTTTAACCGGCCTGGTTTTTCTTGAACTTTCCACTTCCTCGTAGAAATCACATGTCCAACCTTTGTCCGAAATGTACTTCTCTAAAAGTCCTCTCTGGTGGTCCACAGTTTGTAGGGTTGTACTGACCCGTAAATAGCACGCGACTTTCATATATATTTCAGTTTTTTAATTACATAATTCGCATCCAATGGATATTTCCTTGCAACTCTTGATATCAATTCCATTACTACATAATAAGCCAGTTCTTCATCCGTACCTTTCAAATAGTAGTATTTGATTTTAATGATTGATTGCTTTGGAGTAATAAAAAATCGGACAACTATTTTCTCGTTTAACTTTCCATTAATCTGGTAGTTTTTTGTTCGGTGGTCGTAGATGACATGTGGTACTGAACCGGCATCATATACCTTCCATCTGTCAATGGTCATCACAGGTTCTGATTTAATTGTCGCAAGATTTATACCCAGGAGCAATTTTTTAATTTCAGCAGGTAGAAAATCAATTTCCATATATTAGATACAAATGTTGACCTGGAAATCTTACAGGTTAATTAAATTCGAACTTAGAACCACGGAAAACTCTTTATCTACAAAATTTCAATTTGAAAACTTACAGAGGCTTAATTAGGCTTGCTAAATAAGCCTCTTAATTAAGGGTCGTATCTTTTCATTTTTGGCAAAACAAGACCCCTATTAAAAAGTCAGCAGAGTCGCGTTTCAATTTTTTGAAAAAAATCACCAAACTTTTAAAACCAACCATCTCCAAAATTTTTTCTCCAAAATTTTTTGCCAAATCTTAAATTTTATATCATATTGATATACAATTTATTAAATAGGTTTTTTTAAGTTTTTTCACCATAATACAGATGAAAAACATATATTTATAGCCAGCTATCATGAATTTGACTGAATGCCAATCTAAAATAAGCCATTAGTGAAAAAAGTAAGCACGTTACTTCTACTCTTTCTTTTTTTAATTGCCAACTCCGGAATGGCAGTTAACATTCATTGGTGTGGTGGCAAGCTTTCCTCCATCGAATTGAATATTGACAAAAAGTCGAAATGTGGCTGTGGTAAAGAAACTATGAAGCCAAACTGTTGTGAAGATTCAAGTTTTCATCTTAAAGCGAGTGATGAGTTTTCAAAAACCACATATGAATGCAATTTAAAGCAACCTGTGGCTAAGGTTGCATTTCTTTTAAACTTTTACCGGCAGAATATTTTGTCATGTGAGTTTATTCTCCAACATTACCAATTTGAAATCCCACCTCCATTAATATCTAAAGAACCCCTTTTCGTTCGTACCGGGTCCTTTCTCATTTGAGATTTAAGAATCCAAATTAAATTATTTGCTGCTGCTGGTCTGTATTTATCAATACAGAGTTTTTTAGCACCCCATAGTTTATTAAATCTTAAATCTTAAATCTTAAAATGGATTACAAATATTATAACGAATTAACCAGGAAGCAGAAACTTCTGTTAAAGGGTCTGAGTCCATTAAACTGGTTGTTACATTCCTTCAATCTGGAAATTGAAATTTCAGCGAAGGGTGATGCAAATGAAATGATAACCCTGGAGCAACGAATTAATCTCTTTCATTTGTTGAACGAAGTATTGATTCATAAAGTGGAAGGTGATGTTGCAGAATTTGGCAGTCACTATGGCAATAGTGCACTTCAAATTCAATCTATCTTAAAACATTCAAACTCAAATAAAAGTTTTCATGTTTACGATAAATTCGATGAACGATGGCAAACGCAAAAACAATTCACTGAAAACTTTGCAAAATTCAATTTGCCACTGCCAATAATTCACAAAGGTTTATTCAGTTCGACCATCCCTTCAGAACTCCCTGACCAATTAGCTTTTCTGCATATAGATGCAGGATATGGTGGTGACCAGGTTGAGTTTATGGATATCATTCTCCACTTGCTGGAAAATGTTTACAAACGAATGTCAATTGGGGCAGTATGCCTGTTAATGGATTATCACGATAAGGAAAAAACAATTGATGGGACAAATTCTAATCCAGGTGTGAAAGCTGCTTGTGATATATTCTTCGAAGATAAACCAGAGTCAGTTTTCATATTATACGGAAACCGGTTTTCCCATGGTTACTTCAGAAAATTATAAATAAACTAATTAAAACTATAAAAATCACAATGATGAAAAATTTAACACTAACAATCTTATTCCTGATTTTTGGAATTAAAGTTTCTAATGCTCAAACAGCTACACCATTTGCAGGCGTGGATTGCAATGGTAATCTTGTTGATTTATTTGCAGACCTTGATGCAGGCAAAGCAGTAGTACTTGAATTTTATATGCCCAACTGTGGAGGCTGCCCACCACCTGCACAAAGAATTCAGACCATGGGTAACAAAATAAATCAAACATATCCTGGGATGGTTAAAGGTTATGCTTTCCCATATCAGAATTCAACTACGTGTGCCTATTCAGCAAGCTGGGTAAATTCAAATAACCTTTCATCATTTTGGACACCGATGGATAGTGGCGCATACCAGGTAGCCTATTATGGAGGATTTGGAATGCCAACAGTTGTGTTACTCGGCGGGCAGGACCACAGGGTTATGTTCTCAACGTTGAGTTTTAGTTCAAGTGATACAACAATTATGAGAGATAGTATTCTCGCATTACTGGGCAGTACTGGAATAAATGACTTACCTGAAAATGTTAACTCTTTCTCACTTTATCCAAATCCTTCCAAAGATAATGTTTCTATATCTCTTCAAGTATCGAAATCGGAGCAGCTAAAAATAGAAATGGTTGATAATTCAGGTAAAATCGTCAATGTATTATTGGATGAAAATATTATTGGTAATTGGACACAAGAATTTAACATTTCGGCATTAGCACCAGGTCATTATTTTATCAGGTTAATGGTCGGTGACAAAACTATTACCAGACAATTAAACAAATTGTAAAAATGAAAAAAAGCATCATGATTGCGTTCATGTATATACTCCTGAACGCAATTCCTGTTAAGTTAATAGGTCAGACTTACTCCATATTTCCTGATGATACCATAAGTACCACAGGAATTATGGAAGACCTTGCAACACTTACCATTCAACAAATAAACACCACTTCCGGGACTATTCAACTTCAATGGCAAAAGGTCAGCGAGAGCGTCCCGGCCAACTGGGAAGCCAGTGTTTGTGATAATCTTCTTTGTTACACAAGCCTGGTCGACAGTGGTATGATGAATCCAATGCCTCCCAGTAATTATGGGTTCCTGCTTATGCATATCACTGCTCATGTGAATTATGGCACTGCAACCATCCGGTATGCCGTATGGGATGTAGTAAATCCGGGCATGAAAGACACCTTGACATTCATACATACTGTCAATGCACCAACAGGAATTAACACTTTAAATTTTTCGCAATTTGAAATTTATCCCACAATTGTCAATGACAAAATCAATGTGAAATCTAACAATAAAATGCCATTAAATTATTTCATTTCTAATGTTAATGGCCAGGTTGCAAAATATGGTACAATTAACAATGGCAACGGTGAAATTGAGTGCGATGGTTTAAGTGATGGAATTTATGTTGTATCAGTTTATGATAATAATACGAGTAAAAGAGAACAGATAATTATTCAACATTAGAATGAGAAGGATTATTTATTGCATTTTATTAAGTCTAATAGTACTGCCTGGTTTGGGTCAAAATCCATTGACCATACCTCCGGCCCTTACAGGAACAACATTTAACCTGAATATCCAAAATGGAGTTACTCAGTTTTACCAGGGAATTAATACTCCTACACTGGGAATTAATGGCTCCTTACTGGCACCTACCCTCATTATAAATAAGTGGGACTGGGTAACCATGAACGTTACAAATAATTTAGCTGGCTTTGGTAATTCTACTACTATTCACTGGCACGGTTTACATGTGCCAGCAGTAGCAGATGGCGGACCCCATCAGGTTATTCTCCAGGGAGCCACATGGAGTCCAACCTTCCAGGTTTTAAATTCTGCAGGGACATTCTGGTATCATCCTCATGGTGACAACAAAACGGATTTGCATGTTTCCAGGGGCATTGCCGGAATGATAATAATAAAAGACAGTGTTGAATCCAACCTTACCCTGCCGCGAACATATGGTGTTGACGATTTTCCAATTATAGTTCAAAGCAAGGCATTTGACATCCTTAATCAAATAGCAATATCTACTGAGTTGGATACCGCTATATGTGTTAATGGAGTTGTTGACCCGTTTTTAGATGTGCCCGCACAAGTTATCAGGTTGCGAATGCTCAATGGTTCCTCTTCGCGTGTTTACAATTTCGGTTTTACTGGAAACTTGCCTTTCAAAATGATTGCCTCTGATGGAGGATTGTTGGATAGTTCAGTTTCCATGAATAGATTGCGATTAGCGCCTGGTGAACGTGCGGAAATATTGTTGGACTTACAGGGCATGACAGGCCAGACATTTCATTTAATAAGTTTTAGTTCTGAATTTCAGAATGGAATTTATGGCGCGGCAACTGTGATTGGTCCGATGGGAGGCACAATTCCGGATTATAATCTGAATCCTCTAAATGGAGCTGATTTTGAAATTCTCCAACTAAATGTAATTGCTCAAACGGGCAGTCCTGTAACTTCCATTCCTTCATCACTAACTACCAATACTCCTTACACAGGATTTACTGTTTCAAGAAATTTCAATTTGCTTCCCGATACTATGATGAGTCCGGTTGGGCAGGTTGAGGGCCCATTTAATATAAACGGTTTTCATTTTGATATGGGAGTCATAAACGAAACGGTTTATTTGAATGATACTGAAAAATGGCGTATAACAAATAATACAGGAATTGCACATCCTTTTCATATACACGATGTGCAATTTTATTTATTAAATGTTAACGGTAATACAGTCCCGGTACATGAACAGGGCCAAAAGGATGTTGTATTGGTGTTACCCCAACAATATGTCGAGTTCGTTACAAAATTTGAAGATTTCGCTAATGACTCCGTGCCTTACATGTATCATTGTCATATGCTGCATCATGAGGATGAAGGAATGATGGGAAGCTTTGTCGTCATTGATACATCTACAGTAGGTATTACCGAGTTTGAAATTAATGATGACATATCAATTTTTCCAAACCCTGCATCCGAGAGCTTAATCATTGAATCAAAAAGAAACATTGATGAATCAAGTATACAATTATTTAACACCATAGGTGAGCTTTTATCAGAGATAAGAAGTGAGCTTCCTGCAAGAATGAATATTTCAAATTTACCTGATGGAATATATTTCTTGACTATTTCGAATTCCAACTTAATCGTCACAAAGAAAATTATCAAAAATTAAAATAAATGAAATCTATAGCATTTATATGCTTATTAATAAGCCTTCCATTTCTATCCTTGAGTCAGTCTGGGATAACCTGGATAAATGGCAATAACATATCTTCAAATCAATCCGGCAATATGCATCCTCGCATTTCTCTTGACCGCCAGGGAAATCCTTTGGTTGTATGGGGACGGATGAGTGACGCTGCTGTCATGTTCTCCAAATGGAACGGTTCCCAATTTACAACACCAGTTAAAATGAATCCACCTTGGATGACAGTTGCATCAGCCAGTTGGATGGGACCTGATATTGCAACCTATGGAGATACAGTGTATGTAGTGGTAAAGCGGATGCCGGAAGCAAGTGACACTAACCGTGTGTTCCTGTTTACTTCATTTGATTCTGGAAATACTTTTAACACACCTGTAGAGCTTGCATTTATTGCCGATAGCATTTCGCGTTTTCCGACTGTTACAACTGACCTAATTGGAAACCCTATTGTGGCATTTATGAAGTTTAACTCCTCATTTCTCGATTCGAGATGGGTGGTTTCAAGGTCGATGGATTTTGGGAATACATTTCAAACTGATGTAAAAGCAAGTGGCTGGGGTACTTCAGCTGAAGTTTGTGATTGTTGTCCAGGGGCATTGGTGGGTGATGGTGTTAATTATACGATGCTATATCGCAATAACAATAGTAATATTCGTGATACATGGGTAGGAATTTCAGCTGATTCAGCTTCTTCTTTTACAAACAGTTTTGCAGTTGACAATAATAACTGGATGATTATGAGTTGCCCATCCAGCGGGCCTGACGGAATCATTATTGGAGATACACTTTATTCAACTTTTATGAGTGCCGGTACTGGTAATTATAGAACTTATTTAAGCAAATCATCTATTACCAATACATCGTTAGGAATTGTTGAAAATTTAACTGGGAATATACCTGGATTAAGTCAACAGAATTATCCAAGAATCGCTACCGATGGTTCGGCTGCAGCTATTGTCTGGAAGCAAAACGTCAATGGGGTTTCGCAACTTCCTATAAAATTTACTAATGATATTTTAACTGGATTTAGCAGTAGTTATGATACTGTCGATTTAGGGGATGTTACAAATACCGACATCGCCATGTTTAATGGGAACTTATGGGTTGTATGGGAAGATGATAATTCAGGAACGGTGAAGTACCGCCATGGTACGTATGTTCAGGTTGGAACAAGTTTGAATGAGTTGGAACAAAATAAGAATATAGTATTCCCAAATCCTGTAAAAGACCATTTACACTTACGCACCGATTCAGGATTTAATAATGATGATGTGTGGGAATTTCTGATTTATAATTCACTTGGAGAAGTATGTATGAAAAGCTATCTGAATTACGACCATTCCATTGATGTTGCAGACTTGAAACCAGGTTTATATCTGCTTGAGATTATTTCCCTGGATAAAGTATTAACTTCAAAATTTATCAAGCAATGAAAAATATCCTACTGTTAATTGGATTAACTGGAATGATATATTCCTGTTCGTGGAATCGTTCGTCAAATGAAAACACTTCAAACAAACTAATAGTGGCATCTGACACTGCAAGTGTTCGTTATCAATGTCCAATGAAATGCCAGGGCGATACTGCATACACTACACAAGGAGCTTGTCCGGTTTGTGGAATGGATTTGGAATTAGTTCAAAATAATTGAAGCTGTTTATTAAGAATATGGTATGCAACCGGTGTAAAATGGTTGTGGAGTCTGAGCTGAAAAAGTTTGGATTAAATCCTATTTCCATTGACCTGGGAGAGGTGGAAATAACTGAGGAATTGTCAAAGGTCGAAGTTCGTGATTTAAGTCAATCCTTATCATCTGTTGGATTTTCAATTATTGATAATAAGCATAGTAAAATTATTGAAAAAATTAAGAGTTCGATTATTAAGCTTATTTATTCAGAGAACATGAATGGAAGAATAAATTTATCTTCATTTATCACTGGCATAATTCATCATGACTATAACTATTTGAGCAACTTGTTTTCACAAGTAGAAGGTACAACAATTGAACAATATTTTATTCTTCAAAAAATTGAACGAGTTAAAGAGTTAATCATGTATAATGAAATGACACTTAGTGAAATAGCTATTATATTAAATTACAGCAGTGTTTCCCATCTAAGTAGTCAATTTAAGAAAGTAACTGGATTTACTCCGAGTTATTTCAAGGAACTGAAAGCCCAAAAACGACAATCTATAGACAATCTATAAATTATATAAAGGAAATACAAAATTATAAAACTGTTTCCTGGTTTCATGAGCGCAAATTTGCACAATAAATTTTGGCAAAATGAAACATACATATCAGGTTACAGGAATGACATGCGGGAAGTGCGAAGCAAAAGTAAAGTCAGCCTTGTTGTCTCTGCCTCAAATAGAGTCAGCGGAAGTATCAAGGGAAAAAAGTACAGTAGTATTAACGATGAACAGTCATATACCACTTTTACAACTTCAGCAAGCCCTCCTTGAAAAAGGAGATTATGGTATATTGGAATCTAACCAAGTAATTAATAACAAGGATAGGTGGTTCACAATGTACAAGCCAGTACTTTTATTATTTTTTTATATCACAGTTGTTGCTTTTCTATCGCAGTTTGGAAATGGAGAATTTTCCTTCATGACATGGATGAACAGTTTCATGGCCGGATTTTTCCTTGCATTTTCATTTTTTAAATTAATTAATCTTCGCGAATTTTATCATGCATATCAAATGTATGATGTTATTGCAAAGAGATTTCCTGTATGGGCGATGATTTATCCATTTTTAGAATTGGGATTAGGATTGGCTTTTCTGACAAACATTAATGCAATGGCGACAAATTCAATAACCTTTGTCATTATGGGAGTAAGCATCATAGGTGTTGTCAAAAGCGTTTTAAACAAGACTGAAATAAAATGTGCTTGCCTGGGTGCAGTATTTAATTTACCGATGAGTACCATTACCATTGTGGAAGATGCTCTAATGGTTGTAATGAGTGGAATAATGCTTTTAATTAATATTTAGCCAAAACGAGGTCATCTTATGAAATAAGGAAGGAAGAAAAATGATATATGTCAGGATGTAATAAAAAGCATCAATGTAGCTTCGAAGGTATTATATGAATGATAAACAAAGAATAAAAACAATTGAGAACTCATCGAAACAGGTGGGTCCAGGAGTCTTTTACTCTACAATTGTTGTTATTACTTCATTTCTCCCTGTTTTTCTTCTTACTGGAATTGAAGGCAAGCTATTTCATCCGCTGGCCTGGACAAAGACATTTATACTCATCATCGATGCTTTCCTCGCGATTACATTAACTCCCATTCTTATTTCATTTTTACTTAAAGGTAAGCTTAAACCAGAAAACACAAATCCGATAACTCGTGGACTTGAGAAAGTCTATGCTCCTATTCTTTCGTGGTGTCTGTCCTGGCGAAAATCAGTCATTGCATTAAACATTATTGCGCTTGTTATAGGTGTAGTAATGATGCTTCGCATGGGTTCAGAGTTTATGCCGCCACTCGATGAAGGTTCGATTTTGTTTATGCCTGTTACCTTACCTGATGTTTCCAATTCAGAAGTGAAAAGGATTTTGCAGGTCCAGGATAAATTAATTGCATCTGTTCCGGAGGTTGCGAATGTATTGGGAAAAGCCGGAAGGGCCAGTACTGCTACAGATAATTCTCCTATCAGTATGATTGAAACCATTGTTTTGCTGAAGCCAAAAGCGGAATGGAGAGAAGGAATTACAAAGAATGATATCATCAATGAACTCAATGCCAAATTACAAATCCCAGGTGTTGTCAATGGCTTTACCCAGCCCATAATTAACAGGATAAACATGCTATCGACCGGAATAAGAACAGATGTTGGCTTAAAAATATACGGTCAAAATCTTGATTCAATTTATTCGCTGGCACTTTCTATGAAAAACGAGCTTCAGGGTATTGAAGGAATAAAAGATATATATGTTGAGCCGGTTACCGGGGGACGATATATTGACATAACTGTAAGGAGAAATGAAATAGGTAGGTATGGTCTGAGTGTGGACGATGTAAATATGTATGTTGAAACTGCTTTGGGTGGTATGAATCTGACTACTACCATAGAAGGCAGAGAGCGGTTTACGGTAAATACAAGGTTAGGCCAGGATTTTCGTAACAGCCTGGAAGCAATTAACCAGATTCCCATTAAAACGGCCACTTCCGGTACCATTCCACTTTCAGCAGTAGCAAGCATCTCTTTAACAGAAGGACCTGCTATGATAAATTCAGAGAATGCTATGTTGCGTGGAACAATCTTATTCAATGTACGTGACCGTGATTTGGGCAGCACAGTAAAGGAAGCTCAAGAGAAATTGAATAAAATGTATTCACGACTGCCAAAAGGATAGAGCCTTGAATGGAGTGGTCAATGGGAAAATCAGATTCGCGCTAACAAAACGTTGTCTGTTATAATGCCTATAGTACTTTTAATTATTCTCATGGTACTTTATTTTACATACAAATCCTGGAAGGAAGCTTTGTTAACAATGATTACAGTTCCTTTCGCACTGATAGGTGGAGTATTTATGATTTATTTCTATGGTGTGAATTTGTCCGTTGCTGTGGCAGTCGGATTCATTGCATTGTTTGGTGTAGCCATTGAAACTGCAATGCTGATGACTATTTATTTAAATGAGTACATGGAGAAATTGGTAGCTATCAAAGGAAATTCGGCATCCACAATTACAAAGCAAGACTTGCGACAATATATCACAGATGGAGCTGTGCAACGATTGCGTCCAAAATTGATGACCGTTTGTGTTTCATTATTTGGATTAATACCCATTCTCTGGGCAACAGGAACTGGCAGTGATGTAATGTTACCCATAACCATACCATTAATCGGCGGAGTTATTTCATCAACCATTTATGTGTTACTGGTTACACCAGTAATTTATGAAATGGTAAAAGAAAGGGAACTTAAAAAACATGGACAATTGATTTTACCTGGTAAAAATGAAGAATTGTAAAATATTATTTGTTTTACTCCTAAGCGTATATTTTACGCAAGTATCTGCGCAAGTAGTTTCACTTGATTCTGTTCTGAAGCGAATAGAAAGTAGCAATCCTATGTTGAAGATGTATGATGAACAGATAATTGCTATTGACAATTTTTCACAAATGACCAGGAGTTGGATGCCGACTACACTTTCAGGCGGACTTTGGGAAACGCCTTATGAGAATATCAAGGAAGGAATGTTCATGATAACGGGTGAACAGATGATTCCCAATCCGGTTAAACAGAAAGCTAACTATAGATTTATGCAGGCTATGGTTTCCGTTGAACAGGCAGGAAAAGGCACCCGGCAGAATGAGATGTTTACGATGGCGAAAAAGAACTATTACGAATGGGTTATTTTAAAAAGGAAACATGACATTTTGATTCAGACCGATTCACTTCTAAATAATATTATTGAAGTTGCAAGAATTAGGTATACATATAATAAAGAACAGCTCAACAACATTTACAAGGCCCAAGCGGATTTATTTGAGCTTCGAAACATGGAATCAATGCTTTTGAGTGATATTAAAATGAAAAATATTGAACTCAATACACTCATGAATCTGGATGTAAATAACATTTTTGATGTGGATACAACAATGCATATCCATAACTACGAATCACAATTTTTAGATACAGCTCATATTCTTAATTCAAGAAGTGATATCAAGCAGTTTGACGCACAAATAGCGATGGCCAAGCTCCAGCAACAATATGAAAAATCAAAACGACTACCCGACTTTGGAATTTCGCTAAGCCATATGGAATCACTTGGCATGATGCCGAATCAGTATTCAGCGATGGGAATGGTTACAATACCTATAGCTCCGTGGGCTTCAAAAGAATATAAGGCAAATATAAAAGGGTTAGAAAACACAACAAACGCAATTACCTATCAGAAGCAGGCACTTACAAATGAAACTGCTGGAATGATTTCATCCTTACAAGTTCAAATGAAGGCAATGAAGCAACAACTATCAAATTATAATGAAAACATTGGTCCGACTTACTACAAGAGTTTCCAGGCTTCGTTATTGTCTTATGAACAAAATACCGAAGATTTGTTTGTGGTTCTGGATGGATTGAAAATGTACCGGATGGCAAAAATGAATGAATTGGACCAGCTGAAGTTTCTTTTGAATTTAGAAGTAGAATATGAGAAAGCATTGGAAATACGATAATACCAAAACTCAATTTGCTGTAATTACAATTTCGACATTTATCGGAATCATTTCCGCGTGTTTAATCATTTCCTGCAATGGAACTGATAAACATAAGCATATTTCTGCTGACAAAAAAACAGAACTGGATGGTTTGGTAGAACCTACCAATAAAACTGTATTTAGCAATGTTAAAACAATTACTCCTACGACTTACAAGTATAATCCAGTTATTAATGCTACAGGAGTAATAACGTATGACCCACGATTACAAAATACAATTAGTGCCCGGTTTAATGGTCGTATTGAAAAGCTATATGTCAGGTTCAATTTTGAAAAAGTTTCAAAAGGTCAACGCATCATGGATATTTATAGTCCTGAAATAGTGACTGAGCAACTACATTTTATTTTATTATTAAACAGTACAAAAATCGATACTTCGTTATTGAACGCTGCAAAGGAAAAACTTCAATTGCTTGGCTTAACAGGTGAACAAATAAAACAAATAAAGGTAACGCTGAAACCAATAAATCCTCTTCCTGTGTTCAGTGCATACAGTGGCCACATTCATGATATTGGAATTAGTTCTGGCGTAGTTTCAGCAGATAAAACAGATAATGGCATGAACGGCATGGGCGGGAATAATGACCAACCAGGTCAGATTCAAAAAATCAATCTTCCTGCCTCACAGTCATCAGCTCTTGGAATCAAAGAAGGCATGTACATACAAACGGGTCAAGCAGTATTTTCCGTATTTAGTACTAATCAGGTATGGGCGGTTTTGAATATATTCCCTTCAGATGCTTCTATAATAAAAGTAGGCGATAATGTCTCTATTTCATTAGAAACAAATCCTACACAAGAAATCACCTCTTCAATCAGCTATATTGAACCAATCACAGGAGAGAATGCAGCTGCAGTGCAGGCTCGAATTTATTTGTCTAATTCTGACTCCCTCAAAATAAAAATTGGCTCATTAGTTTCTGCTAAAATCACTGCCAAAGAAATCTCTGGAATTTGGCTTCCACGCACGGCTGTGATTAATCTCGGACAAAGCCAGGTGGTATTTATGAAAAGCGGCGAATACTTCAGGACTAAAATAATTCAAACAGGAATAGTAACAGATTCATTAATTCAGATTACCCATGGTTTGGAAGGTGGGGAACAAATTGCAGTAAATGCTCAATTTCTAATAGATAGTGAAAGTTTTATTAATACTCCAGGTAATGAAGAGTAGTATCATTAACTATATGTTAAGATTTATTTGGTTGGCAAGTGCATTTATTATGCTATTTGCCGCTTGTAAGAAAAATACTCACGATGAAATGGCTGGACCAGATGAATATTTTACATGTTCCATGGACCCCCAGGTCATAGAAAATAAAGCAGGTAATTGCCCAATTTGTCATATGAAATTAATTAAGGTTAAAAGGAACAACCTTAAAGCCGGACAATTAAAACTCAGTGCTCAACAGATAAAGTTGGGAAACATTGAATTTGATACTATTCGTATGCATGACCTTGCGAAAGAAATCGTACTTACAGGAAAAATTGCTGTTGACCAGAACCTCACAAATTCCATTAGTTCAAAAGTGGCAGGTCGAATCGAAAAACTTGAAATTAGAAATTCCGGTGATTTCATTAGAAAAGGCCAGCTCCTTTATGAAATATATAGTGAGGAATTAGCCTCTGCTCAGAACGAGTTTATACTTGCTACTCAGCAAGCATCCATGTCCGATAACTTTAGCGAAGCTGCCAAGCACAAATTGCTACTATATGGCATGAGTGAAGCACAGATTAACAAACTTCGACAATCAAAGGAAATATATCAATATGTTCCAGTGTATTCATCTCAGGATGGTTTTGTAAGTGAAATATCAATAAGCGAAGGAAGTTATGTATCCACAGGTACCACTTTATTTCGTATTACCTCACTCAATTCACTTTGGGTCGAAGTCCAGGTGTATATGCCTTACCTGCCTTACATCAGTATGGGAACTGAAGCATTAATTTCTGTTCCTGCTGCCGGTGAAATTTCGTTCAATGGCAAGGTTATATTTATGGACCCTCAAGTGCAATCCTCTTCGCGATTTGTACTTGCAAGATTGGAGTTCGCTAATCCATCCCAGAATATAAAACCGGGTATGTTGGCGAATATTATACTTCAAACCGAAAAAAAGAAATCTCTGACTCTTCCTTTAAACGCAATAATTCAGGATGGTAAGGGAACTAATGTCTGGGTAAGAAATAGTGACGGAGTATTTGAAAATAGAATGGTAACTGTTGGAATGCAAAACAGTCGTGAAATAGAAATTCTTGAAGGGTTAAATGAAAATGATGTAGTGGTAGTACAAGGCGCATATTTGTTGAATAGTGAGTATGTGTTTAAAAAAGGTGCCAATCCAATGGAAGGTCATGGAGAAATGAAAGGAATGAAAATGTGAATTCAAAAAAATAGAAATGAAAAAATATTTCACATCCGTTTTAGTAACTCTGTTGATAGCATTCACTATGCCATCATTCGCACATGAACATCATGATAAAGATGCTAAAAAAGATTCCATTGCTAATTCTGCAATTCCAATGCAGCACGATTCAGCCATGATGCACGAAATGAAAGCGCACGAAGAAATGAAGGCAGTGGATGCCTTCCCAAATTATCATCCACTAATCGTTCATTTTCCTATTGTGTTGCTCATCATCGCGACTTTCATCCAGTTGTTCTCATTTTTCGTATTCAAAAAAGAATTGAGTTGGGTTGCATTGGTGTTGTTGGCTTTGGGTGTCATAACTGCATGGCTTTCTTCAAACACCTTTCATGCGGACCCCGAAGCACTCACAGGAAGGGCAAAAGAAATATTTGAAACCCACGAACAAATGGCAAACTTCACCTGGTGGTTTTCAGTTGCTGCACTGTTTGGAAAAATTATTGCACATTTTATTCTGAAAAGAAAAACGTGGTTAGAAATAATTATTTCACTCTTTCTCGTCGCATCGGCAATCACAGTTTCCATTGCAGGGCATCATGGAGCAATGCTCGTTCACATGGAAGGAATCGGACCGAAAGGCAATCATTTAGAATCGAACGAGCATCATCACGAAGAATAATTCTTTAACAAATTTAATTTAAAACAGTATGAAAATAGCAATCATTATCTCTGCCGCCGCCGTCATTATCGCGTTCACTGCCTGCAACAGTTCGTCAACTAAAACAGATTCAGCGAAAGTGGAATCATCGTCTCAAATATTCAATCTTGACACAACAAAGTTGAAAAGCGGAGAAACATTTTATCTATGTGAAATGGACCCGGAAGTACTTTCCGATAAACCTGGTAATTGTCCAAAATGTGGTATGGCACTTATTGAAAGAACAAAGCAATAGTCGGAGATGGTAGAGCGACTCATAGCATTTTCTTTACGCAATCGCCTGGTCGTATTGCTATTGGCAGCTGGTATGTTCGGCTGGGGATTGTATGAAGTGCAACACAATCCCGTTGATGCCATACCAGACCTTTCCGAAAATCAGGTTATTGTTTTCACTGAATGGATGGGTAGAAGTCCCCAGGTTATTGAAGACCAAATAACGTACCCGCTTGTTTCGAATTTGCAGGGCATTGCAAAACTTAAAAACATCAGGGGTACATCCATGTTCGGAATGAGCTTCGTTTATCTGGTATTCGAGGATAACGTTGATATCTATTGGGCACGAACCAGGGTTTCGGAAAGATTGAGTTTTGCTCAAAAATTACTACCTGAAGGCATTTCTCCGACACTTGGTCCTGATGGAACTGGTGTAGGTCATATTTTTTGGTATTCATTAAACGCGAAAGGATTTGACCTTGGTGAACAAAGGGCCTTGCAGGATTGGTATGTTAAGTTTGCTCTGCAAACAGTACCGGGTGTAAGTGAAGTTGCTTCATTCGGAGGGTTTCAAAAACAGTATCAGGTTGTCATAGACCCGGTGAAGCTCAACTTCTATAATCTTTCGATGATGGACGTTCAACAAGCTGTTAAGTCCAACAACAATGATGTGGGGGGCAGGAAATTTGAGATGAGTGATAAATCATACATTGTCCGTGGACTTGGATATATTAAATCCATGGAGGATATCGAAAACATTTCTATTAGCACTGCTAATAATATTCCAATCAGGATAAAAGATGTGGGTTCAGTTCAGCTTGGAGGTGATATAAGGTATGGGATTTTTGATGGTAACGGCGAAGGTGAAAGAGTTGGTGGAATTATCGTTATGCGGTACGGTGAAAATGCGGATGACGTTATAAAGAGAGTAAAATCTAAAATGGACGAATTGCAGAAAGGACTACCTGAAGGAATTACATTTAATATTGATTATGACAGAAGCGGATTAATTGAAGAGGCTATTGATTCAGTGAAGGCAACACTTTTAGAAGTCTTCATCAGTGTTTCAATAGTTGTATTATTGTTTCTTTTTCATTGGCGAAGTGCTTTAATCATTTTAATTCAAATTCCCATATCAGTTGCTTCAAGTTTTATCCTTCTTAATCTTTTTGGATTTTCTTCGAACATTATGTCATTGACTGGAATTGCACTGGCAATAGGAGTAATTGTTGACGATGGAATTGTAATGGTTGAAAATGCATACAGACATTTGAGTGAAGCACAACAATCTGAGTAGT
>DASUFP010000085.1:0-45219 GCA_036274495.1 Bacteroidia bacterium | reverse complement strand
ACACGCGAAGCGCAATTACGAATCGGCATTGAGCTGGCCGAAAAAGTTGCCGGAATATTTCAGCCCTGATTTTTACGGCATTTATTAATCAAACAATCAAAATTATTTATGGCAATACTTAAACCTTTCAAAGGAATTCGTCCCGTTAAAGAAAAAGCAAGTCTTGTAGCCTGCAGGCCTTATGATGTATTGAACGAAAAGGAGGCCCGTGAAGAATGTAAGGACAATCCCGTATCGTTTTATCACGTAATTAAACCGGAGATTGACTTCCCCGATGATTTCGATCACTATGCTCCGGAGATTTATGAAAAGGGAAAGAGCAATTTCAAGAAACTGTTCAGCGACGGTGTCTTTTTTCAGGACAGCCAGGATTGTTATTATATATACCAGCAAACCATGAATGGCAGAAAACAGAATGGTATTGTTGGCTGTGCCGGTGTTGATGATTATTTTAACAACATCATTAAAAAACACGAGCTCACGCGTTCCGATAAGGAAGAGGACCGTAAGAAGCATGTACGGATCAGCGGTCTTAATTACGAGCCTGTTTTCTTTGCCTATCCGAAAGTGGCCGCTTTAGATAAAATTGTAGATGCCATTGTGGCTACTCAGCCGGAATATGATTTTGTTTCTGATGATGGCATAGGACACACTTTTTGGGTGGTGAAAGATGAGGACACCATTGATAAGATTACACAAGCCTTTGCCGCCATCCCAAGCACTTATGTCGCCGATGGTCATCACCGGACAGCGGCGGCCGCCCTTGTAGGGAAGGAGCGCAGGGCCGCAAATCCGAACCACAAAGGCAACGAAGAGTATAATTATTTTCTCGCCGTTCATTTTGCCGACGATCAGCTTCATATTATGGATTACAACAGGGTTGTGAAGGATTTAAACGGACTTACCACTGAAGCATTTATTGAAAAACTGAAAAAGTCTTTTGATATTAAAGAAAAACCGGGAGCAGCAACCCATCCTGATAAGCTGCACAACTTTGGGATGTATGTCGACGGCAAATGGTATTCGCTTACTGCAAAGGAGGGAACATATGATGATAAGGATCCGATCGGTGTACTTGATGTTACAATTTTATCGGAGCAGGTACTTGAGCCGCTGCTTGGCATAAAGGATTTACGTACCGATAAACGCATTGATTTTGTGGGCGGATTACGCGGATTGGGTGAACTGGAGAAACGGGTTAATTCAGGAGAGATGAAGGTTGCCTTCGCATTGTATCCGGTGTCGATGAAACAGCTTATTGATATTGCCGATACCGGTAATATTATGCCTCCAAAAACAACCTGGTTTGAGCCGAAGTTACGCAGCGGACTCGTGCTTCACAGTATCGACTGATGCCTGACATACCTTTACGGTTTGTTTATGTCCGGTTGTTACAGGCGAGCCGGGAGTTGTATTATGCAGGATTTCTGAGAGGCTGTATAGTAATGCTTCTTGGTGGTTTGTCGCTGTATCTTTTTGGTTTCTCTCAATTGCTTGTCAGGACGTCCGGAATAGGAGTAGGGATGTTGGTGCTGATAGTTTTTTTGATCAACAATCAACGGGGCGATCAAAAATTTTTATTGCTGACCGGATTCAAACCATGGAAAATTAAAGCCACCGAGTATGTTGTATTTACACTTCCGTTTGTTGTTACAGGATTACTTTTCGGATCATTTGCTGCTCTTATTATTCTTCCTGCTGTAGTAATCATAAGCTTATTGCCCGGCAGGGAAAGAAGTGTATCGGGAAGCAATTATTTGTCCGATAGAATTCCGCTTAAATTGTTTGAGTGGAGGGCTGGTTCCAGAGTCAACAAAATAAGTTTTACCGTTTGCTATTTCGGAGCACTGCTGTTTGCCCCGTTGCCCTATGTAAGCCTGGTGTTTATCTGGTTGTTTACCTCTCTTGTTTCATCATTTTATTATGAGAATGAAAGCCGTGAACTGTTATTTGCAAACTTTTCTACGCCAAAGCAATTTCTGAACGAGAAACTTGGTGCGCAATTCCGCTTCGGGACGTTTGTGCTTATTATTCCTATCGGAGTTCATCTGTTATTTAAAAGCCACGAATGGATTCCTGCACTGGTTGTGTTTGTGCTAAGTGTAATTAATTTGCTGGTGTTTGTTGTTTCCAAATATGCAGTCTGGAAGCCCGGTGCAACCGGAAATACCAATGAGATTACGTTTTCGCTCTCATCTGTCAGTATTGTGGTTCCGTTTTTAGTACCCATTCCTCTCTTTTATCTGATCTGGAATTACTTCAGAGCTGTTAAAAATTTAAATGCATACAGAAATGTTAATGCTTAACAAAATTGCTGCAGGTTATAATGGAGAGGTGGTCCTTGAGGATATTACCGCATCATTTTCAGAAAACGGAATCCATGGGCTGATAGGGTTAAACGGTTCCGGGAAAACTACCCTGATGAGAGTGATATATGGACTGCATAAGGTCTATTCCGGTTCCGTGAAGTTTCGCAATTCAGGTACCAATGGTCAGGTAGCGTTTCTTGAAACAGAAAATTATTTTTATCATTCCATTACCGGACCTGAATATCTTTCGTTGCTGAATAATCACAAGGGTTTTGATTTTTCACCGTGGATGCGATTGTTTAATTTGCCTGCCAAAGGTTTTATTGAAGAGTATTCTTCGGGCATGAAAAAAAAGCTGGCACTCATTGGAGTTGTTTGCAGCGGAAAACCCTTGTTATTGCTGGACGAGCCTTTTAACGGACTCGATATGGAGTCGGTACGTATATTAACACAGGTATTAAAGCTGCTGCGCGCCAAAGGGAAAACCATATTGATTACATCTCATATACTGAGTTCTATGACAGAGGTGTGCGATACGCTGACGATTATCAGAAATGGAAGGGTTACCAAGTCGTTTGATTTTGTTGATGCTGTCGAAATTGAAGAACAGGTTTACCGGGAGCTCGATAATCAGATACAACAGCAAATAGAAACCCTCACTATTGTCTGATTACAGATGAAACCACACATCATTTTTCTGCATGGGGCGCTTGCTTCAGGTGAACAACTAAAAGAACTGGCGGAGCTGGTTTCAGATGGTGCCATTACCCACGTTATAACATTCAGGGGACATGGAAATGCGCCATTGGAAAGCGGTGAATTTACAGTTGACACCCTTGTTGATGATGTGGTGCAATACATGAATACGCACGCTATATCTTCTGCAGGGTTTTTTGGCTACAGCATGGGCGGGTATGTGGCCCTGTCGCTGGCCGCGAACCATCCCGCCAGGGTATCCGGTATTGTAACTCTCGGGACTAAATTAGATTGGAATCAGGATACTGCTGCAATTGAAGTGGCCAGGTTAAATCCTGTTATGATGGAGCGAAAAATTCCTGACTTTGTAAATGCCCTTGATAAGGTGCACACTGCTGTCGGATGGAAGAAAATAGTTGAATTGACAGGCTTATTAATGTTCCGGTTAGGTGAAAAGCATCTTTTGGATAAGGATTTTTCAAAAATTCTGATTCCTGTTACCCTTTGTGTCGGAGAAACGGACAAGATGGTGAGCATTATCGAAACGCAAAAGGTTGCCGGAATGCTACCAAACGGAAATTGCGTTGTTCTGGAAAATACCGGTCATGTTTTTGAAGTGGCCGACAGGCATTTGCTGGCAAAAAAAATAAGAGCAAGTTTTCTTAATCAGTAATATCTAACGTTATCGGTGGCGTTAATGGAATAGTTCATCCAGGGAATGCAGTTATAGAATAAATCGCATTCGTATCGCATCCCCAGTTTTTCAGAGACTCTTTGTGAACGGTAGTTTTCCTTATGCACTCTTGCCACTATTCGTTTAATTCCAAGTTCAAATCCATAACGGATGCATGCAGCTCCGGTTTCCGGACCAATTCCCATGCCCCAAAACTCCGGTAACAGCCGGTAGCCTACATCTACTTCGTTTTCCGATTGCAAATATTTTAATCCGGACCAACCCACAAATGAGTTGTCCGATTTCAGCAAAACAGCCCAGCGGCCAAATCCGTTTGTTCGGTATGCCGGATAGGATTCAAGAAAGGCACGGGCTTCATCCACCGACTTGAACGGAGGGTCGGTGGTAAACCTGAAAATATCGGGGTGCTGATTGAGTGCTACAATTGAGACAGCATCCGCCGGATGGAATTCCCTCATGTAGCAACGGCTGGTTTCGAGCACTATTTGACTCATCTGATCAGAATTCTATGACGTCGGCTTCGTTGTTTTCCCAGTTAAAAATAACACATGTGGGAGGAGCAAACCGTGGTTCGGCTCCGGGAATAAAACCCATAACCGATCCCGGATTGATGAGCCGGGTATCAGAGGATTGCGCAATGCTGAGTTTGTGTGTATGTCCGAAAAAAACCGCGTCAAATTTGTTGCTTTCAAAAGCGTGCAATGCTGTTTCGGGAAAATGAAATACGGCAAGACTGTTATCGTGAGGGAGGCCAATAAGCTGTTTTCCGGAGGGCTTTAGGAGAAATTCACCATGTAACATAATTGCATTTTCATCGCCTCTTTGGGTGTTGGCTTTGGTGGCGTGTTGTTGAATGTGAAAGCGGTCGCCGTCGTTATTGCCAAATACAATATGACAGGGATGGTTAAACTGTGTGTGTATCCTGTCAATAATAAATGGAGAGCAGAGGTCACCACAGCATATCAAAGCATCACAACCGGCTGTATTACCTATTGCAAGCATCCTGTCGAGGTTGTTGATGGCATCGTGGATATCGGAACAGATAATGGTTTTCAAAACATTCAGAATTTTACGGCGGAATTCAAATCAAAAATAAGCATTCTCCCCGAATCGTATCTTTCCCGGGTCTTCAGGTTCTTTTACGACAGGTTTTGATGTTAATAATGTAAATTTGAACCATGAATTTTTCGGATTTTGATAAGCTGGCAGATGAAATCAGATCCTGCCAGGCAACGCTTGTAGCTGTTTCGAAAACTAGGCCCGCCTCCGAACTGATGCCTTTCATTCAGCACGGTCAGCTCGACTTTGGGGAAAATTATGTACAGGAGCTGATTGAAAAACACGAGGCGGTAAAACAGCAGGTGAACTGGCATTTTATAGGTCATTTACAACGCAATAAAGTGAAACAAATCGTCCCGTTTGTTTATCTTATTCAGGGTGTCGACAGTTTAAAGTTGCTGACCGAAATAGGTGCGCAATCGGTAAAATGTGAAAAAACCACACCCGTTTTACTGCAGGTACACATTGCCGACGAAGAGACTAAGTTTGGTGTCTCTCCGGATGAAATCAGCAGTTGGGTCGACACATTCGGTGCACAGCCGATACCCGGAGTTGAAATAAGGGGGTTGATGGGCATGGCTACTTTAACGGGTAACGAACAGCAAATAACAGCGGAATTTAAAGGGCTGAGAAAATTGTTTGATGCCGTTAAGAACAGCGTAAAAGGTAAACAGGGATTCGACTTTAACATTCTCAGCATGGGAATGACCTCCGATTACCGTATTGCACTGGCAGAAGGGAGCACCATGGTGCGGATTGGAAGCGCTATCTTTGGCAGTCGTGGCTGAAGAACATTTTTAGTGTTGTTTGTCCGGTCAGATACCATATTAACAATAGAAAAAATAATTTAAACATGTATTCGATAGCGATACACGGTGGAGCCGGAACCATATTAAAATCGCAGCTGACAGCGGATATGGAAAAGGCATATTCCGGTTCCCTTTTTGCTGCACTGCAAGCGGGCGAACGTATTTTAAAAGAGGGTGGTGCAGCTCTTGACGCGGTGACTGCTGCCGTTAAGCTGCTGGAAGATGATCCGTTGTTTAATGCGGGTAAAGGGTCTGTTTTTACTTTCAACGAAAAACATGAGATGGACGCATCCATTATGAATGGTGCCAACAGGGCCTGCGGTGCGGTGGCAGGTGTTTCAAATGTCAAAAATCCGGTACTGCTTGCCAGAATGGTCATGGAGCAGACAGAACATGTATTGCTCAGTGGTGAAGGGGCTGAGGAGCTGGCTCATGAAAAGGGGCTTGTGTTTGAGCCTGATTCCTATTTTTTTAGTGAATTCCGTCACCGGCAGTGGAAACAGGTACATCAATCGGGTACCACAAGTCTCGACCATCTTGATGAAAAGAAATTCGGAACCGTAGGAGCAGTTGCCTTGGATGATCAGGGCAATCTTGCGGCAGCTACCTCAACAGGCGGCATGACCAACAAAAAGTATAACCGTATTGGCGATACACCGCTCATCGGATCGGGGACGTATGCCAATAACGAAACCTGTGCCGTCTCGTGTACCGGACATGGTGAATTTTTTATCCGTCAGGTTACCGCTTACGATATCAGTTGTCTGATGGAATACAGAGGTCTGAGTCTCTCCGAAGCCTGCACTTTGGTAGTGAAAAACAAGCTTGTGGAATTAGGCGGAGAAGGAGGGGTGATAGCGGTAGACCGAAAAGGCAACATTGAAATGGTGTTTAACAGCGAAGGAATGTACCGGGGAAGGGCGGGAAGCAACCTGCCGGCAGAAGTGGCTATTTACGGTTGATTTTGTGCCCGGCAAAAAATGACGAAAGTTTAAGTGTCCGGCTAAACATAGATTGGACGGACATTGTTATATTTACAGTATACTAAACCCCTTCAGATGAAGAAATTATACTTTCTCGTTGCTATCTGTTTGATTTCGGCAGCCGCCGGTTCAGCACAAACCTATCGGCTTCCTGCCTCGGCTCCGGCGGCACCTGTAATTGCAGGCAAACTCGTTTTTAAGGTCAAGGCTGAATACCGATCCTCATGTCGCCTGAATACAGTAGATCAGGCAAAAGTTAAGGAGGCACTGAAGAGTATAGGTGCAAAGAAGGTCTATAAGAAATTTCCAACTCATCAGGCTCCTGAAAGTATGCTTAGCCGCGATGGCAAGCCCTACACCGACCTTTCAAGAATTTATGGGGCGGATGTAGATCCTCAGCTTCCAATACAGAAAGCAATCAACGCTTTGATGGCTACCGGAATGATCGAATATGCTGAACCGTTATTCATCATGGAACCGCTATACAACCCCAACGATCCTGACACAGCATCGCAATACTATCTGGGGTTACTGCAGGCTTATGATGCGTGGGATATATCTAAGGGCGATTCAAACTATGTTGTTGGTGTTACCGATACCGGTACCGATCTGGATCACCCCGATTTGGCAGCTGGAATAAAATACAATTATGCGGATCCAATTAATGGAATCGATGATGACAACGATGGGTACATCGACAACTTTCAGGGCTGGGATTTGGGCGACGACGATAATGATCCGAGTGTGGATATTGTTCACGGTTCTTTTGTATGTGGTTTTGCAGGAGCTGTTACCGACAACGGAGTGGGCATAGCCGGACCGGGCTTTAAAACCCGTTTTTTGCCTGTAAAAATTTCAAGCAACGGATTGCTTATTGCAGCATACGAAGGAATAGTGTACGCTGCTGATCACGGATGCCAGGTGATTAACTGTTCGTGGGGTAGTTTTGGCGGCGGACAATACGGTCAGGATATTATAGATTATGCAACTACCAATATGGGCAGGCTGGTAGTAGGAGCTGCCGGAAATTCAAATAACGATGCACCCTTTTATCCTGCTTCTTACAAAGGCGTGTTGTCTGTAACAGCCACCAACGATACTGACACCAAATGGGTGAATTCAAGTTACGGATCCAATGTTGACGTAAGTGCACCCGGTGAAGCCGTTTATTCAACCATTTTTGATAATACCTATTCGTTTTCGTCAGGAACTTCGTTTGCATCACCTATTGTTGCCGCCTGCGCTGCATTAGTTTGGTCGGCGAATCCCTTTATGAGTCCGCTGCAGATTGCCGAACAGCTCAGAGCTACTTCCGACGATATAAACGGTGTTCCCGGAAATGCCGCTTATATCAATCAGCTCGGCAAGGGAAGGGTTAATTTATACAGGGCACTTACTGAAACGCCTAAATCGGTTCGCTTTGAGGATATAGCCATTACCGACGGCAATGACAACGCGTTTGCCGGAGGCGATACACTTCAGATTTCAGGATTGTTGCATAATTATTTGCAGCCGCTTTCAAATCTGGATGTTACCTTAACGTGCAACTCGCCAAACATAACTATCCTGAATGGCTCCTTTAATGCAGGTGCCATGGCGACTTCAACTACCTTATCAAACGGCGCGGCTCCCTTTACCGCATTAATAAATCCTGCTATCCCCTTCAACAGTCACATTATTTTTACCCTTACGTTCAGTGACGGTACTTACAGCGACTGGCAGCAATTTGACCTGGTAGTAAATGTGGATTACATCAACATGCTGGTTAACGACATAGGTGTTTCTATTACCAGTAAGGGACGTATCGGATATAACGGTAGCGGACAAGCGCAGGGAATTGGTTTTACCTATAACAGCACTTCGTCTCATCTGTATGAGGGAGGGTTTTTGGTAGGCACAGATACGCTGCATGTTTCCAACCACTTGTTTGATTCACCTACATCTGTGGTTGCTGATGATTTTTACAGTCTGGTAAACGTGCGTAAAATAATTCCTTCCGTAGTTTCTGAATTTGACCTCGACAGCCGTTACAACGACGATGGCGCCGGAGTAGACAAGCTCGACGTAGCCATTAACCAGCATTCCTATGCATGGAGTACACCTGCCGACAGTAAATATGTGATTGTGGAATATGTTATTTCGAATCAGGGTACCGGTGCGTTGCAGGACTTATATGCCGGCATTTATTGCGATTGGGATATTGTAGCCTATGTTGACAACAGGGGCGAGTACGATGCGGGACGTAAGATGGGATATGCCTATAACCTGGGAACACCTAATTACTATACCGCGGTGAAACAGCTGAATTATGGCAGCAACAACTGTTACGCTGTCGATAATGATGGTTCTTCAGGATCCATCAGTATTTATGATGGTTTTAGCACTGCTGAAAAATACATGACCATGAGCACTCCGCGGTTAGCCAGCGGGCAGGCTGCAAATGGCAACGACATTTCGATGATGGTTGCTTCCGGTCCGCACAGCATTGCGCCCGGCGACAGCATAACTGTTGCTTTCGCACTTATCGGAGGTGAAACACTTTCATCCATTCAAGCTTCCGCCGATGCTGCACAGGATAAGTACAATACTTTAAATTCGGTCGCAGTTATTGATGTAAAAAATGAGGGACTGAATAATGTGTTTCCGAATCCTTTTTCAAACACAGCCTCTGTTGAATACAGTTTGCTTACCGATGAGGATGTGCTGATTGAAATTTACGATGAATTGGGCAGAAAGGTGGCCGAGCCGGTTCGTCAGCATCAGCAACCGGGTACATATACGCTGCAATTGGATTTGCACGGGAACAGCCGGGGTATCTATTATTGTAAAATGATGACCAATACTTATTCCGGTGTCGTAAAGTTGCTGCGGTATTGAAATAGTCCGCTTTTTGACTTTTGGCGCCTCAAATGGGGGATAATTCGCATTTTTGCGATTCAAATCTTCCAAATCTTTATTATGAAAAATCGTAACTCATTGAGGTACATGGTGATTCTGCTATCGGCGATTGCATTTTCCTGTGGAACCAAAAAAGAACCTGAGAACCAGGACATGACAGCAACCGACACCACAGCCTTTGACGTGGTGGCCGACCGTTTTGCAGATATCCAGGTGCTGCGTTACCAGATTCCGGGTTTTGAGCAGCTGAGCCTAAAGGAAAAACAGCTTGCCTACTACCTCTATAAGGCAGGATTAAGCGGACGTGATATCTTCTTCGACCAGAAGTACCGCAATAATTTATATGTCCGGAAAGTACTTGAAAACATTCTTAAAACTTATTCGGGCGATAAGTCGACACCTGATTTTAATAAATTCGAAACCTACTGTAAGCAGTTTTTCTTTGCAAATGGTATTCACCATCACTATTCGTCCAACAAAATCATACCCGAGTTTACTCCTGAATATTTCCAGTCGCTGATAAGTCAATCTGATTCAACAGAGTTTCCTGAGAGCGATACCTTCAAAGGAAAGAGTATTGCTGAATCGCTTCGGCCTATTTTATGGGATCCTGCCGTAGATGGAAAATGTGTCGATTTTTCTCCGGATATCGACAACATTAAGGCTTCGGCAAACAATTTTTACCGTGGCGTAACGCAGGATGAGGCCAAGGCCTTTTATAAAAAATTAGTTGCAGGCCAATCCAGTGAACCGCCTTCATGGGGTTTGAATTCCCGTCTTGAGAAACAGAATGGAAAACTGGTTGAAAGTGTATGGCATCTGAACGGCTTGTACGGTTCGGCAATTGACCGGATTATTTATTGGCTGGAGAAGGCCAAAACGGTTGCCGAAAATCCCGCACAGGAAAACATTTTCAGTCTGCTTATCGACTTTTATACTACCGGTGATCTGAAAACCTTCGACAAGTATTCGATTGCCTGGGCTGCTGATACCTCCTCGATGATTGATTTCACAAATGGATTTATTGAGACCTATCTTGATCCGCTGCACCGCCGCGGCAGTTATGAGTCTATTGTTTCCATGCGCGATCTCGAAGCAACCAAAACAATTGCCGCCATTTCAAGAGAGGCGCAGTGGTTTGAAGACAATTCGCCTTTGATGCCTGAGCATAAAAAGAAAAATGTGAAAGGTGTTTCGGCAAAGGTGATTACCGTTATCGGAGAAGTAGGTGATGCGGCGCCATCGACTCCTATTGGCATCAATTTGCCGAATTCGGAATGGATCAGAGAGAATTATGGTTCCAAATCTGTTTCTCTGGGTAATTTGATTGGTTCTATGAACCAGGCTAAAGCAAAAAGTCCTTTAATGGAGGAATTTGGTTATGGTGATGATATGAAGGCCCGTTACAAGCAGTATGCTGCGCTTGCGGGTAACCTGCACACCGATATGCATGAGGTAATAGGACACGCGTCCGGCATCATCAATCCCGGAGTTGGCTCAACGAGTGAAACCCTCCGAACCTATGCAGGAACATTGGAAGAGGCTCGTGCCGATCTGGTGGCGCTTTATTATATTATGGATCAAAAGCTGGTTGATATAGGTGTGATGCCTACTGTGGATGTTGGTAAAACCGAATACGACTACTACCTTATCAACGGATTAATCATGCAGCTTACCCGTATTAAAAAGGGTGAGCAAATTGAAGAAGCGCACATGCGCAACCGCCAGATGATTTCGGCATGGGTGCTTGAAAAAGGTGCCGCCGACAAAGTGGTGGAGCTGTTTAAGGAGAATGGCAAAACATATGTTAAAATCAATGATTATGAAAAACTCAGGAAGCTTTTCGGTGATTTGCTCCGTGAAATTCAGCGTATAAAATCAGAGGGCGATTTTGAGGCCGGGAAAAAGCTGGTTGAAACGTACGGTGTAAAAGTTGATGAGCCATTGAGAGCCGAGGTGCAGCAGCGTTTCGAAACGCTGGGTGTGGCTCCTTATATGGGCTTTATTCAACCTAAACTGGTGCCTGTTATGAGTGGTGATTCCATTATTGATGTTAAAGTGGAATACCCATCGGTATTCCTCGATCAGATGCTTGAATATGGTGATGTTTACGGATTGCTTCCCGTGAATAACTAATTTCCGGCTTTAGCTGAATACCCAAATGGCGGACTTATTAAGTCCGCCATTTGTTTTTAGGTCTGAACAGTTTTGGTATGTTCTGTTTTTGTAGCGTCAGCTATTAATTCATAAAGGTGAAAATGTCATTGAAGCCTAAATTCACTTTTTTAATCAGATGGTAAATTGTATTTTTTACCTTCCTTCATCGAGTAATAATTCGTTTAGGTAGTTCCGGTGAGCTGTCAGGCTTGTCTTGAAATAGCTGTACTTTAAATTCATGCTTTCGCTGTTCCTGTTGCCATTATACAGTTTCAGGGCCAGATTATTTTCATCGATCCATATTATACTGTCAATCGACCAATCTGAAGTGTTATACTCAAACGAGGGTTTAATGGCATTCAATCCTTGATCCCGGGTTACGGTGAACCCAACTATTTCGGCTCTGTCTTCATAAAAATTCATGAAGTCCGGTCCATCATACGATGAGTAAACAATAAATTGACGGCAAGAAGGAGAGAAAAGCAGGCCCATAATACCGGCATCGAAACCGGAAGGCAACATTAGTGTTGCATGACTGTATTGATCCGTTAAATAGGATTCACAAATATCTTTGCAGTAACGACTAAAGATGATTCCTTTCCCTTTTATAAATCCGTTTGAATCTAAAGCGCAGGCCGGTTCGTACATTTTCACATACTTTTGAAAGCTGTTGATGGAAATTTCTTCAAAATGCAATTTTAATTTAGAATACAAAGAATCAGAAAAGTATATGACAGATTTTTCCGGTGTTTCAATAACTGAGTTATCGGTTTCTAAAATCTCGCTTTGCGTAATACTATTATCCGGTTGTTGATTTACATTCTCGCCGTATTTGTTGGATAATTTATTTTCGGAATGGTCATGGGAAGTATTATTGCAACTTAAAAGCCCCAAAACTATTATCAGAAGGGTGAGTGTCCGTTTCAATAATGTTTTATCTGATGTTCTGATGAAGTTAGGGTTGTTTCAGAAAACAGAACCGCTTGAGGCATTTACTTCCCCATCGACAGCTGTCAATAGATCTCAGCAATGTCAGCGCGTCAGAACATTCAATACAAACATCCTAAATGTCAATTCCCCGGGGAGGTCACAATCAGTTTGACTGCAGATGTTGTGGTACCCTGGATTAATCTCACAGAATAGATGCCTGCGCTGATATCCTCCAACGGGATGCTGTTATCCCCTTCGCGGAGCAGGGTGCTGTAAACCACTTGTCCGAGTGCATTCACGAGCTCCAGACGGGTATTGGATGCCGGAGCGGTTACCCGGAATTGTGTGCCCGTCATTACCGGATTAGGGGATAGGGTCACTTGTGATCCGGCAATTTCATGGATCCCTGTCAAACAATTGGCAGGTGACAATTGGCTGATCGCATAGCACATCAGTTCCGCACCCATAGCTGCAGTATTATTCAATCCGTTTTGTGAATAGTCATTACCTGTTATTGAAACGGTAATTCCGAGATCCTTATAATGAATGGTCATCGATCCTCCTAGTCCGCTTCCGCCCAGTATTTTTTATTCAACGCACTGTCCAGGTTTCATACCGTGCAGGTGGTGTCAAAAACATCTGTCCATAAATTGGAACCGGAGTACCAGGTATTTTTAATGTTGGTGGTATGATTCAGCAGCCTCCGGATGGTCATTAGACTGTCGACCACAGGAATGTTATTGATGGACTGAATACTTTTGATTTTGGCATTCCAGTGTAACCCAACCGGATCATCAATATTCACCACCCCGGCATCAATCAGCTGCAGCATCACCATCCCGGTAAGGGCCTTGGTGGTACTGGCGAAATGCCAGAAACGGGTAGTGTCAACCGGGTCGTGTGGTGAAGTGGCATAACCGCTGCCGCCCGTCCATTCGCAGCCGCCGGGCATAATCATGGTGGCTTCCACTCCTTCGATTCCATACAGGCTCATATGGTTATCGATGATACTCTGGAAGCCCGCTGCCAGGGCCGAATCTACTTGTGCCTGAGAAGGTTTTAAGGCGATAACGAAGAGAAAAGCAACCAACAAGAATAAGCGCGATTTCATGATGTTTTGAATAAATTTTGGTAATAATATAAGAGATCGGCAAAATAAACAAATTGAAAAGTCCGTTTATCTTTTGGAATTTGTTTAAAAGCCGATTGATTCAGGTTGGGTAATAAGAGTTGCAGGCTTGCGTCACCTCGGTGAGGTTAAAAAGCAATATTGCTGACAGAGGAAACTGTATATAAAAATATGAAATAGGTGTTGTTTTACCTGTCGGACGTTAAACAACCCAAAAGCCTTTAAGTGCTTTTTTAATTTCGATGCTATATTTAATTATTGTGTATGAAATCTAAACTGTCCGCATGGTATTTCTGCAGACACAGGTGGTGGTTCGTTTATGTCAATTTTATAAATCAAATATTGTCCGCTGGCGATGAGTTTTGCACGTGCACTGCCGTTTGAATAATACAGTAGGGCCCCAACGTAAAACACATATTCCTTTTTTGGCTGAATGGTTATTTGCAGCTTTGTAGGCTCTCTTAATCCGGTGTCTAAAAAAGCCGGGAGACCGGTTATGCCAAAATCATATTCCTCCTGCTTGTCGGGAGTCATTGACTTTGGAAACAAAAATACTTTTAAATGTCCATCCGATTTTGGACGCAAAGGAACATCGTTGCTTGTAAAATTAATGTTGAAGTCCAACGGAACCAGTGAGTCATTAATCAGCTGAACTCTGAATATTCGATATCCTAATGGATGGCCGGCAGGGTCAGTGTAGCCGCCGCCCCTTGGTCCTTTATTTACTATAGTAAAGCCATTGTAAGTGTCGGAAGTCTCAGGAATATTGGGTGACGACGAAGAAGTGGCTGTCGTTTGATGAATTGTCGTGTCGCCATTACCTGTCGATTGTTGACAGGCAGAAAGAATAAAAAGTCCGAACAGGTAAATAGCGTTTCGCATTTGTGAGTGGGGTTGCTAACGGTTTGGTGGTTGGCGACGGGGCCGGCTTCCAATTTAATAATTTTCTGTAAACATCAGCCGGCCCTGGCGTCCAACCACCTGTTAGTGGCAGCCCTATGTACTAATAATGTTAGAATATTCGGTTTTTACGAAATCAACAATACTTTTGGCTGTTGCTTCTTCAATTATACCTCCTGCAACCATTTCAAGTAATTTACCAGAGAATAGTTGCATCCAATTTCTTTTATTAAGGTATAAATATTCTTTAAGCTCAGAAATTTCCTGAATAAAATCCTCATACACTATTTCTTGCCCAAGCGACAACAGTTTAAGATGACTTATTACTTCAACTTCAAATTCTTGAATTTGCTTTTTCTCCTCTAAATTAAAATCACTTGGTTGAATTGAGATATTAATTTTTTCCACCTCTTCATTTAGAAAGAATAAGACATCGTCACAATATTTATTAAATTGACAAGTCTCCAATTTCTTGCAATCTTTAAGATGTTCATCATATTTTAAGCGAGTCAAAAGCATAAGTTCGTTTAAAAATACCAATCTATGCGATGATTTGTGATACTCTAATATCTGACTTCTAACTGCACGAATGCTCAGTTCTGGCCGAGAATGAAAATTGGATTTGTCCAACATGATTGGGTAAAATTCATGCGCATGTCGCTTTATTATATTCATCTAGGATTTATAGTTAAGTGTAAATTTTAATTTCAACAAGGAATTTTGGTTAATAGTGAATTGTTATTCAACTTCTTTGAAGGCGAGGTTACTTTTTCCAATATTGCAAACTGAACAAAGAGTCTGCAAGTTTTCGTAAACAGTTTCACCACCTTTGTCCCAAGCAAGTATATGGTCAACGTGTAAAATTATTTGAGGGTCAGTGGCGGGATTTCGTCCGCAAGAAATACATTTAAAATTGTCTCGTCTCATAACGAGGAATCGAAGTCGCCAATTAATATCTCTTTTTGTCTGATGTTTTCTTGCTATTTCTATTTTTGTCTCATTTATTTTATGGGTTGCAATGACTTCGTTGTTTACATACTCAATAAATAATTCAAGTGCTTTCATCCAACTACCAAATCGAGTCACATATGTGTTTGCACCATATTTTGATATTGGTTTTGCCATTTCTTTATTGCGAGGCTGACGACCTAATTTAACCCAGACACTGTGAATATTCTGTAAAAGTTCATCATCTGTGATTTGATAATGATTTGATTTTTCAAGTCCAAGCTTGTCCAAAGCAAAATTCCAACCTCCAAACCTTTTCATGATCGTACTGCTAGAGTATTTTCCAGATTTGTCGTACTCTACCATGGTAACAGTAGATTTCCCAAGATCGCTTGCTACCCTTTTCAGGTCGTCAAGAAGTTCTTGTTCAGTTGTGTTTTGATTATATCTTGTTAATTCAAATTTCATATCACTCTGGGGTTGCCACTAACGAAGAAGGGATTAAAGAAGTTTTAAAAAAGGGGGATTAGAAGCACGACTGTTTGTATAACCACAACTGTTTGATAGATGCACCACTGTTCGTATTACGGTCAATGCCCCCTTTTTTAAAATTTCTTTTAATCTTATGTTACCTGCTGTCCTGCTGTTCGTTCGGAGCACAACTGTTTGAAGTTCGCACATAGTTTGTTCAATGAGTGAAGTCATAATGTTTCAATACTCTCAATCCTAAAAGTCCGTCCTCAAATTTATAAGTTATTTCGCTCTTGTCTTTCATTGCATCAAAGTCAAAAAACATTCTGAACCAATCATACTCTTCATACTTGTTCTTCTCTAAGTCAATGTAGGCAATCTTCTCATATCTACCTCTGGAATATCTGCTACTATACCACCTTTGCTCATGAACAAATGAATAAACTTCTGTTGTCGGGTTAGAGGAGAAAAGAAAGTTGGTCAAAAATATAAAGTTGAACACGCTTGGCGTAAAACAAAGGAACAGTCCAACTTTTGAAAACATTTTTATTGCTGATATTTTGAAATTAAAAGCAAGATAAGTCAAGCCGTAAAGTGCTAAAAGAATAAAAGCAAGAGAATAAAATGTCAGTTGAGTGTTTAGTGTAAACCGAAAGAGAATAATCAAATTAATAATAGTGATTACTGCATAACGAAATGTTCTTGTCTTAACAATCAATACAAGTGATTGAAAGAACGAACTGAAGTTAAGAGTTATTTTTTCGGTAAAGATGCCTGCCCAATATTGAACTGAAAGGAATGCAAATAAAAGTCCCATTCCAAATCCTGCCCATTCCTTAAATAAATAGCCCCACAAAGGAGAAAGGATGCAAAAGATTGAAGAAAAAAAATAAAGGTGTTCCATAACCGTAATAGCGGCTTGAGAGTTTTTGTAGTGGTCGGTCTTTTTAAATTCCTCATACTGCATCTCCGCATACTCTCTTGCTCTTTGTCGTGCTTGCTCTCTGCTTTGCTCTTGCCATTCAGCATAAGATGTTGTTGGTTGCTGAACTTTTGTTTTGCCTGTCTTAATGTTGGTAAGACATTCATACGCTTCTGAAAGCAAAATAAATTCTTCGTGAGCATTGGGGCATTTATTCTTGTCTGGGTGTAACTCCTTTGCCTTCTGTCTATATGCACGCTTAATTTCATCAACTGTCGCATTAGAGCTTACGCCTAAAATCTCGTAGTAAGTGTCAATGGAATTAGTTGTCATTAGTATTGGTTTGTCTGTTCGTTTTATGCAGAATGTTTCAAGTTAGCAGTGTCCCCAAGGGTTGCAGGTAACGTTTTTGGGCTTGGCGTTCGTGCGGGATTTCAGGGCACAAATCTGTCAACCCAGCACTAAAGTTGATTTGAAAAACTGCACTTGAATTTAAGCACGTCACCCCGCATGACACCAAACCCATGTTACCAGCTGGCGTTCTTGTCCACCGTGTCTGTAAACCATTGTCTTTGTTGAGTTTCACTGTCTTTGTCGTGTCGGTCTGTGCGGATGGGTATTTTTTATTTTCAGAAGGGGAGGAGATTTTTTTTAATTCAATTTTTCTTGGGTCGGAAAGGTGGAAGCTCTTTTGCAAGCTTTGGTCTGTGCTTGGGCTTGTGCGGCTTGCAAATGTGCTTACACCTGTGCGTTGGCTATCTTTTAAAATTCTCACAAAGTCCATATAAATATGCGTCTGATGCGTCATTGATTAAATAGTCTATAAATGCCCTATACAATATGGAACCTGCTCTGCCTTTGATTGGAAAAGCTGCTTTCCAAATTCTAAAATTTGCTTTTAGTTCATCAATTGTTTGTGCATGTTCAATGTCATGGTCTTCTTCAATAAATCTTTTATAGTCTGCTTCCCACATGAGAAATACATTTTTCCTAAAGTAGTCTAAATACCTTGTTGAAATATTCATTATCGAATTCCAACTTTCAAAAATGTCTTGTTCTGCTGGATTTCTATTGGTTATCGTGTAATTCCAATCAGCGTCTGTTATCCCATTGATTGTTGGCTCATTTACAAATTGAAATGATGATTGAACACCGTCATGATTTAGGTATGGATAGAAAGCATTTACACGATTTTTTGTTGCGGGGTCATCAATTAGAATATTTTTTGTCCCCTTTGTAGCCCTGCCATTGCATTTATCGCCAATTGGAAATAGATTATCAAAGTTTACAGCTGCCATTGGAAATAAATCCTTGCAAAGCCAGTGGTCTAATGCTATTCTTGATTGTCCTTCAATATTTAAGAAACCTTCAATTCCACAAAAAGGACACACCTCTAAGCCATTAAT
Organism: Bacteroidia bacterium; assembly: GCA_036274495.1. Taxonomy (GTDB): domain Bacteria; phylum Bacteroidota; class Bacteroidia; order AKYH767-A; family OLB10; genus DASUFP01. The sequence continues at coordinate 26,908 of DASUFP010000085.1, read as the reverse complement.
TCTTATAAAATTGTCTATTGATTGCTTTAAATTGTCAGCAACATGAGCTTCAAATGCGTGGTAATTTATTGCTGAATTATACAAATGAAGAAAGAGTGAATCAAGTTCACTCCTTATGCTTTGAGGCAAGTCATTTAATTCAATTATTATGGTTCCAGCTTGATTCGTACAAAGATTTTCAATCTGATTATTTTGTGTAAAGGCATCAACGATTTTATCTCTAGTCGCTTTTGATGGGATTGCTTTGTATTTATCATAAACGGCTTGGAATTTTGATTTTAATGAAGTTGGTGCAAAAACAGTATTTGCCCAAATGGGAAATAAATGGTCACCAAAGGCAGCAGCGTTTTCAATTTCTCTGAAAAATGTTTCAGGAATTTCTTGAATTATACTCAATCCCGTTGTTAATCGTTGCAGCCTAGTTATCATCTTTCTTCTCCATTTTTTCGTAAATCTTCTTGAAAAGAAATTGTTTCTGACTAGACTCACCAAAGCTATCAACCGCTTTTCTTAATTCATCAATTGTACCGTTATCAATTATGTTTTTTAGGTCGTCAAAAGATTTACTTGAAATCAAGTTGGTCTTGAAGAAGTTTCTGAGAATATAGTCAACACTTGAGCCATAAGTATTAAGTCCTAACTCAGTTGCTCTTTTTGCTTCAAGTAGGTTTTTCTCATTTTTTTTGAAGAATAGTACATTGTCAGGCATACAATCTGAAATGATAAACGGAGAATGAGAAGTCAATAGCACATCTTTCAAAAAGTTATTTGTGCCACCTGCCTTAATGCTACTGTTTAGAATTTTGATAAACTCTGCTCGCCATTTTGGATTAAAATGTGTTTCAGGTTCATCCAATAATAAAAGCGTTCTTCTGTCTTTAAGCATCAAACAAATTCCCATTGTGTGCAGGAACTGATGCTCACCGTCTGAAAATTCTCGAAGTAACCTTTCGTTTGGTTGTTCACCTCCTTCATCTTTCAATATCATGTAGTCTAGGAAATAGAATACACGGTCTTCCGGCCCTGCTTCGGGTAACTTTCCATCCGTATAAAAACCTTTCGATTTGTAAACCTCTTCTTTGGTTGATGTATTAATTATGTTAGCATTCAATTCATAGAGCAATTGAAAGAAACGGAATAATTCAAATGATGATTTGAAATGGTCTTTAAAAACCTGTTTAGTGTTTTCGTCAACAAAAAAATCTAAGGTAAGAACTGTAAATAAGCCTTCCCTCATTCCTTTTATTCCACTTTTTTGTTCGTACCAAGTGGTTGCACAACCTTTTAGTTTTTCGATTATGTGTTCTACTTGATACAGAATTGGCGATGTCTCTTTCCCTTCTTCATCCAAATACAAGGTTTGCATGTTGAGATTCATTCTGAAACTGCGTATGCCTACAATTCCCAATTCATCTCTAAGTGGTTTAAGTGTTGTTTCTGGGTCTTCATAAAGCATGCAAGCCAGAAGTACTGCCTGACTCATTTCTTCATCAATGTACAGCAAACTGGTTTCGGGTTCATCAAATGGGTAACCCTTCTTAACGGCTTCCTTATATTCATCAAAGTGAATGAGTCTGTTTTTGATAAATGGCAAACTCAGTATTTCGTTTTCACCTGACGAATATCCAACCACTAAATCTGGTAAGTATTCTTTTCCAGCTGCTCGTTCTTGCGACCTATCTGAGGGTTTTGAGGAAATTTTCCTTGGCTTAGCACCCCAATCTTTGCTGAGAAGGTGAGGTTCAATCGTCATTTCGGGCTCTTTACCTTTTTCCTTTGTTATTGTTACAATGTCTGCCAAGTATAATACGTAATCTTTTTTACTGCCACTACAAGTCAAATATTTTAAGGTAAATGCATCGGGGGTTGCTTTAGCTCTACTGAAATGCTTTTCAAAGCTATCTGGACGATATTTTGCCACGCACATTTCCAAATGATAGAAGATTGCTGCTAATGCTTCCAATACATTCGATTTTCCACTACCGTTTAGACCTGCAAAACAAAAAGGCTGAAATTCCATCATAGACTGAACACCTTTATCGGTGAGCTGATGAAAGTTCACCTTAAAGCCAGCATGCAGGCTTCTAAATTGTTCTCCTATTTCTAAACTTAGTAATTTCATTTTACCGCAAGCTTTAGAGATTTGGAAGATTCGTCATAAACTTGTGTTAGTATTTCTTCTGATTTTAGCAATTGGAAAGCTGCATGTTTTGCTTTGTCATATAAATCCTGACTTTCAAATTTCTGTGTGTTAAGGCGCTCTACCAAACTGTTCACATATTCCTCATTACTAAGAATGCTGTATAAATCATTTTCAGGCTTATGCAAATCAATTTCCTCAAGTAATGCATCTAATTCTATAGCTGTGGCAAGATTAAGTTTGCCGCTGAAAGCTCTCTGTAATATAGTATTAAACAAGGTTTGGATAGTCAACATATTAGATGTTAATCCTGATTTTATAGCCTTGTTTTTCCTATAAAATATCTCAAATCTATCTTGAAGTTCATTTGGCGGTATAAAAATTTTAAGGCTTTTTATATCAGTGAAATTTAATCCTGATTTTGCAGCCCCCTTAGAATATTTTTGAATTAGATGACGACCGCCTTCAGATGATATATATTCGCTTAAAAAATATGGATTAATACTCTGTTTTGCCCTCAGAATAGCGATATGCTGATTAATAAATGACCTTTTAAGATTATCTGGCACAACAGCTGTCCTTCCTAAATCTGCAGTAATTGAAAGCAAAACGTCTCTATTTTTAACTTCTGTTCTTTTAGCCTCAGCCGACTCAGGTGCAGTTACATAAACTAAGTCATCTAATAATAATTCATTATATCCTAAATTGTTTATTCGAAGAAATATATCTCCTTCATCACTATAATATTTTGCCCAACCCCTTGAACCACTGGTTAAAAACTCAAGTAAGTCTCCCAATTCTTTATATTCCCATCTATTAGGGTTTATTGGAGGTTCCCCAAAGCTTTCCAAAAACTGAGCTTTAACTAATTCATCTAATAGATGAATCGTTTTCTGTCGCTTCTTTACTATAGCATCTGCCTTATCTAGAATGGCGACAATTTTATTTTGGGTTTGAAAATCAGGAACATCTACCTCAAAATTCTTCAGCTCATTTACTGAAACATTTTTAATTACAGCATGTTTGCCCTTATTAGCAATTTGTTCAATGACATGAGATATTTGATAATATACCCAGTCTTGATTGGTGTTGGGATTTGCAACAACTTTTACAATGCGTTGGTTAAGTAATGCCTCTGGTCCATTCCACTGAAATGTTTTTATAGTTCCCGAAAGACTAACCAATAAGTCTCCTTTATTGATTAAATACCTTTTATCATAATCACCTTGCCAATACACAAAATCATTATCATTTGTATTCATGTTATTGATTCTGATAATCGGAACGCCCTCATCTGAAAATTCAGATGCCTTCCATGCATTTCCAGAAACAAACGAACAGATATCGCTTAACTTTTTTATCATCCTATTAAGCTGTTTAATTCGTTCATGTCTTCCAATATTTCTTTTTCTAAATCGATAAGCTTGGCTAATATTTCTTTCGGTGGGTCATATTTCTGCTCTACATATTCATATTCCTTATAGCGGTTGTAACTTAAATCCAAGTCGTTATCTTGAATTTCTTTCAGTTCCACAAAAAAGTGATTCTTTCTATTGTCGTACTTGGTTTTAGACCTTGCATCAAAAGAAGTTTTTACTTCAGGTAGTGGGTTTTCTTTTAGCTTTCTTCTGTTATCATCTAGAGAATATCCATCGTTTTCAACGGAATAAAACCATGTTTTTTCAGTATGCCAAGCTTTACTATCCTCTTGAACTTTAGTGAAAATTAGAATAGCAGTTTTAACTCCTGTATATGGCTTGAATGCACCTTGCGGTAAAGAAATCACCGCTTCTAATTGGTTGTCTTTTAATAAAATTTCGCGAGTTGCTTTTTGTGCCCCTGAACTACCAAATAAAACACCTTCGGGAATTATTACCGCTGCTTTACCACCTGCACGAAGCATTTTTGAAATACGAGAAAGAAATAATAATTCAGTAGAACCAGTGTCAATTTTTAAATCAGGGTTTATATCACCTTTGTCTAATTTACCTGTAAATGGCGGGTTTGCCATTATGATGTCATAGCTTGCTTCTTCGTTATATGATTTACTTAACGTGTCTTTGTAATCTATATGTGGATTGTTGATGCCATGCATCATTAAATTCATTAAGCCAAGCCGAACCATAGTAACATCAATATCAAAACCAACCAAGCTTTCGTCTAGAATTTTCTTGTTGGTTGCATCTAAAACTGATGAAACAATGCCACTTTCAAAACCATCTTCATCAATGGTTAATTTGCTTGGCTCTGTCTTTCTTACCAAGTCAGTCAAAATATATTGGTATGCACCAAGTAAGAAACCACCTGTACCACAAGCAGGGTCTGCAATCCTGTCACCAAGCTTTGGCTCAATCAATTCTGCCATTAATTTAATTAAGTGTCTGGGTGTTCGGAATTGCCCCATTTTTCCAGCTGTTGCTATTTCACTTAGCAACATTTCATAAACATCACCTTGTATATCTTGAAGGGTCTGTTTTCCATCTTCAGCATCTTTTTCTATCTCTAAATAGATTTCATCAATTTTCTTAATTGCCTCAACAAGAAGAGAAGGCTTTCTTAATTCGAAATTTGCTCCCTCCATGTGCTTAGTGAAAAAAGCTGTATCACTATTTAGTTTTTTTACAAACTCAAAAACATTATTTCGAACATGCTCCAACATTGCATCAGCAGACATGTTTTTAAAATAGCTCCAACGCAGTTCCTCTGCTTTTCTTGGACTCCTTAATTCAGTCAAGATTTCCTCAAAGGATTTTGATTTGTCTTTTAGTTTTTTGTACTTTTCTTCCTCTTTGGCAACATCAACAAACGGAGTGTACTCACCTGCAAACTTTAGTTTGTAATCTTTCTCTGTCCAGTAACCCTCTGCAATATTTCGTTCGGAATTCTTCTCATTTTCATCAAGTTTTTTGATGAAAAGCAAATAGGATATTTGCTCGATAGCAGTTAGTGGGTTAGCAATTCCTGAACTCCAAAGTGTGTCCCAAAGACTTACAATGAGTGATTTTAATTTTGCGTTATTCTGTAACATTATGCTGCAAGTAATTTTTCGGTTAATACTAATATTTCGTTAATCTCCTGAGGACTGAAAACACCTCTTATTCCTTGTGGATGTATCATTGTGAAAGGAGATTCAATAAGATTTCTTTTTTGCAATTCGCCTTTTTCTAGTATGTAGCTCTTAAGCAAGTCCAAGAACTGCAATTGACGACCAGAAAGATAACTGTGAGCTTGAATGAAAGCATCGAATGATTTGGCAACTGTATCTGGAAAACTTTCAAGGATTTCGATTCCTAAAATGTGACGAATAAATTGAACGAACTGAGCTTTTCGGTGATTATAAACTCTCCTCAACAAGTCTATAGTAATATGCGGATTCTCCTCGTGTAGTTCATTTGCCAATTCATTTGCTTCTTCCTTTGTTATAGCTTCTCCGTTCTGTATTTTTTGTAATACGGGATTGGTGGAAGTCATTTGTTTAATTTTTTCTTCAACCATTTCACGGTATTTGGCAATGCTTACAGATTCATTTTGAGGACCAAACTCTACAAATTCTTTTTTTATGGTAATATCTATAAAGTCAAACTTGGCAGGACCCAATGGTGAAATTCGGGAATCAATGAATTTCATCAGAGGGCTAAGTTTTTCAATTAGTTGGTCGTATTTATCCTCTGTTATTGTTGACCAAAACTTATTGCCTTGTGAGTCAGTTATCAGTTCCCGTTCTTTGGCAACAATATTGACTGACAAAGGCAGTTCAGATATTTTCTCAACTAAGCTGTCTTTGAGCGTTTCAAATTTTTCTTTGTCTTCCGTAAGCCCAACTAATGAAATCTCAACAACATCCTTTTCAAAACGCATTGCCTTGAAATCTTCTCCTGAAATGGTTCTCATTAATGGTTTTACTATCGCTCGTAAGAAATCAATTTTCTCAGCTGTTATTTTAATCCAAAAGTTTTCATCTTCTAATCGTTGAAGCTCATTCTTAGCTTCCATGATTACGATTGAATTTTTTGGTAAGGAGTTTATTTGTTTTCTCAGTTTAAGTATTTCAGATGAAACAATGGACTCCTTACTAAATTCTTGAGCCTTTTCAATTTTGTCAAGGCGTAAACCAAACAGAGTTACTGGAACAGGAATTTGGGCTTTAAGCTCTTTTCCTTTAGGGTTAAGTTTAAAGTACTCGAAGTTGTCCCAACAATCGAGAATTAAAAAAACATCTTTTTCCGAACACCAAGTTCGCATTTTAGTTGGCTCAAGTAAACGAGTGCCACGACCAATCATTTGCCAAAACTTTGTGTAAGAGTAAACGGGTTTAGCAAAAACTAAATTGACTAGTTCTCTAACATCAATACCTGTATCAAGCATATCAACACTGATGGCGACTCTAGGCATATCGTTATTTGTAAATTGGTCTAGTAATCCGCCTTTGCCGTAAACTCTTGGGTCTTCAGAAACTAAAACTTTGGCAAGTTCACCATTGTATTCAGGATAAAGGGAATCAAAAATTTGTTCAATTCTTCTTGCATGTGCTTTACTAGCACAGAAAAAAATAGTTTTGCCAGGAAGAACACCATTTGGGTCTTTGATGCATTCTTCCATAAACTCTTTAACTATTAACGCATTTGTCCCTTTATTGATTACGCTTTTTTCGAGTTCCGTTCCTTCATAATTGATTTCCTCAATTTCTTTTCCTTCAAGAATAAGTCTCTTTTGGTCTTCGAGGGAAATTGTTCTTTTGCTTATTCCTTCATCCTGAAACTTAGTTTTAATTTTCATTACCTGAAAATTGCACAAGTAAGGTGGAATATTATTTACTGCTTCTTCGTATGAATACGCAAATGTTGGAATACCATCTTCGCAGTTAAATAATTTAAATGTATTGTGGTCAATTACATCTGTTGGAGTAGCTGTCAATCCAAGTGTGACGGTATTGAAATAATCTAATACTTTTTGATAGGTATTGTAAATGCTTCTATGACTTTCATCTACTACAATCAAGTCAAAGAAATGTGATGAAAGTGAAGCTTCTTCATTGCGAACTATATTCAACATAGTTGGATAGGTTGAAACATATATCCTTCTGTCTTTAGCAATTTCTTTTTCGCCTTGTTTTGGCCAGCGAGGTTCATTTGGAAGGTGTTCTTTGAATGCTTCAAGTGCTTGGTCTCTTAACGCAATCCGGTCTACTAAAAAAAGAACTTTCTCAGCCCACCCAGCTCGCATCAAAGCTTCTACCATTGCAATGCATGTTCTTGTTTTTCCAGTACCAGTTGCCATCACCAAAAGGAATTTTCTTCTTTTCCTTTCTAAATCTTCCATTACAGCACGGATAGCTCTAATTTGATAATCACGTCCTGCAATTTTGGTATTTATTAGCTCTCCTGATAATGGTTTTCTTGCTTTTCGAACATAAGAGTATCGTTCTAAGTCCTCTCTTGTTGGAAAACCATGCACCTTTCTTGGTGGGTAATTTTCTAAGTCCCAAAAGAAAATTTCATGTCCATTTGTATAAAAGCAAAAAGGCAAATCGCCTCCATTGTTTGATTGGATATAATAACAGTATTGTTTGGCTTGTTCTTTTCCAATATTGGCGTCAACACTTGCTTTCTTTGCTTCAACTACTGCTAGAGGTTTCCCATCTTTACCTAATAAAACATAGTCACTGTACTGATGTCCTGCGTATGGTGTCGGTGCTTCTTGAACTAAATTCTGGTCAACTATTATGTCATACTCTTCAATTACCTGAGTTCGGTCAGCAACATTCCAGCCCGCTTGTTTTAAGCGGTTGTCAATGATTTCTTTCCTTGTCAGTTTCTCGTTTTTCACTTTTATATTCTAAAAATTATAGTTGGTCAAAATACACAAAAAATCCGTTTTGTTGTCCGAATGCTCTGTCGGTGCGATGGCAGAAACGGCTCTTTGGCTTTTGCCTGAAGGGTTGATTTGTGCGGTTGGGGCAAAAGCCAATGTGCCGTTTGCGGGTCGGCTTAAAATTGAATTAAAAAAAATGTGCGGTGGGCAAAATAAAAAATACAGAAGGGTAGGCAATGAGTGTCGGCTTACTCGCTGTCCGTTTGAAATATGGTCTGTATGTTGGTCACCTGTCAAAATGGTTTACTTTTTCTCTGTTTATGTTAGTCTTTGTCTGCTGTGTCGTGTCGTTTTACGCTTGCTGGTAACGGTCCCCGCATTGGCGTAAGGCGGGAGGGGTTAATTTTTACTAAAATAGGCAACCAAAATGACATGGACAAAGATCGAGTCACAGCCGGATAAAAAGCCCGCTTAGCGCCAATGCGGTGTTATGGGTGGCAGCCGCAACTGTGCTGTTAGCAAGGCAAATGGACCGTCAGTATCCTCTTTTGAGACATTCATTAATCCACCCAAAAACAATCAAAAAGATTAAAGGTGGCCTTGCGCTTTGACTCCATGAATTTCACGGGCCCTGGTGTATGGAATTATTTAAAATTGCTGTTTATGGGAATCTGACCGTGCAGTTTTGTGACGCAGAAAAACAAAAGGCCCTTAGCGATGGATGTGAAATGGAAAAGTAATTCGGCTGTTACCTATAACGGTCCGCCGGTTGCCGCCGGCCAGCCAGCAAAACAAATATATAATTAAAACCGGCTGGCTGGCGGCACACCGGCTGTTAGTGGTTCGGGCTTTGAGGTATAGATTCCTGATTATTGGTATTAAATTTACGTGCTATTGCTTTTTCAATACGAAATAACATTACTAAAATTGTCATCAACATGAGTCCTAGTCCAATTAAAACAGATATTATTTCTGAGGGATAATATACAAATCCAAGTAATGAAAATAAAGATAATATTATTCCTGATCTAATAGCTTCTTTGCCTGAGTTAATTTGCGCAAATTTCCAACGTTCTGGACTTTTCATCGAACTTTGTGTTCTATAGCCATATAATATATTCCGATTTTTCGGAGGGAATTTAAGCAATACTAAACCAGCAATTATAAAAATTGGACCTACCATTATTGGTATTAAAAAAATGGGGTTGTTAATTAAGTCGTTCAATTATTTATTCGTTTTTAATTAAGCCTGACCACTAACGTTGTGCCTGTTTACGCCGGGCGGGCATACCAAAGTTAAAAAATAAAAAGAAACATGCCCGCCTGGCTTAAACAGGTTGTTAGCGGCAGGTTTTACCTGTGGCCTTTGAGTATTCCTTTTGTGTCGTCTGTCTCCGGTTTAAATGATTTAAATTGTTCGGTTTTTCCAACTTGAATTAATATTCTTCCGCAAGATTCACACTCGTATATGGTCTTAGTTGCATCTATGAAGCTGCTTGAGTATAAGTCATAAACCATACTTGAATCTTTTAAATCAGTCGGGTAAGGTGGGACAACAAAGTTTTGATTTATCCATTCCAATCGTTTTCCCTCTTGGTTTGCTACACTAAGTGCATCAATACTATCAGTAAGTGATGTTGCAACTGTTTCCTTTTCATTGTCAGGCAGTAGTCGACCTTTATATGAAATCATATAAGTTTGGTCTACAATTACGTGACCGCATTGACATGTTAATTTGCTCATGTGACTTAATTAAACTTGCCGCTAACTAGCTGCTAACAGCTATAATTTAGCGTCTATTAAACATACGTATGCAGTAAACGCGCAATAGCTTGAAAGGTAGTAAAAGAAAATGTATGATTTCAAAAGTGAATCTTTTTTGACGGAAAAACTACAGGAAAACCTGTAGGATTTTATTCCTGACCAGAAAATTGTAACCTTGGAACTTGCCTACAAATAAAAGGGTCGGCCGGGGTCGGACTTTGGTGAAGGCGGTAGTGAGGATGGGAGAGTCTCATTATGCTTTTCTTTTGTTCGGCCGCTTGGTGGCAAAATAGCCTCTGTCGGAACCGTGTGGTATATCCTTTTTTAGAATAGATGTTGTGCGACTTGATTCTGTTAACCAGATCAGTGGTATAGCCAATATAAATGTGGCCGGAATGTGCAGAAAAAAGTATGTAAGCAATATGTTCCAGAAAAGGAGAAGCTTTTGAAATTAAAAGAACTAGACGAAGAGAAGGGGGGAGCCCTTGCCTGCCGGAGCTAAAAGCGTAGGCAGGGAGCCCCCGTCCGCCTCTGGCGGATATGAATCCTGCGTGTTTGTTAATATAGAAATAATGTTAGGTCAAGAAAAGTATTCAAATATGAATAGGAACTGACCGGCTTCTACGCCTTTGGCGGATTCGGCGGTCTCAGTAGCGAAGGGGGGAGTCCCTGTCCGCCTTTGGCGGAGAACCCCCGTCCGCCTTTGGCGGATATGAATCCTGCGTGTTTGTTAATATAGAAATGATGTTAGGTCAAGAAAAGTATTCAAACATGAATAGGAACTGACCGGCTTCTCCGCCTTTGGCGGATTCGGCGGTCTCAGTAGCGAAGGGGGGAGTACCCCCGTCCGCCTCTGGCGGATATGAATCCTGCTCTACAAAGAAATGGAAGGAAGAAGTTCAGCATGAATCCACTTCCTGCCAATTCCGGATTTAAGAAACTTCTCTCTTTTTAAGGCATCCGATTTCGAACGAAAAACTTCCACGTGTACCACTGTCCAGGGTCGGAACCGTGTGGTATATCCTTTTTTAGAATAGATGTTGTGCGACTTGATTCTGTTAACCAGATCAGTGGTATAGCCAATATAAATGCGGCCGGAATGTGCAGAAAAAAGTATGTAAACAATATGTTCCAGAAAAGGAGAAGTCCTTGATATTAAAAGGACCCTTTGTAGCGAAGGGGGGAGTCGAACCCCCGACCTCAGGGTTATGAATCCTGCGCTCTAACCATCTGAGCTACCTCGCCGGGTATCTGCCTGTTTGAAAACGGCAGATTTAAGAGGGCGCAAAGATACAAATCCCCCAAAAACCTGAAAGTGAATCGCAAATTTTAATTGAAACCGCTGTTGGGTAACTAATAACCCCTTTTGTACGTAATGAATGGAAATTTAAAAAGGGAGCAAAAAGCATCCAAAAATCTCATTACTCTATAAATAGTTATAAATCAATTAGATGGAATTTAGCGTTGGTGCACGGATGAAATCCGACGTTATCTTGTGTGTAGTTTGAATTGAGCAATTATTACGATCATCAAACGCTCAAACAATTGATATTTCTACCGAATCGCTTGAAACCGGCATCTACATGGTGTTTTGGAAGAATTCGACCGTTTCGGGGAGTTCAAGAATTGTGAAGATGTAAATCCTTGTAATTAAGTAACATAAACGTGTATTAAAAACGGCTTTTTGAGCCGTTTTTTTTATTTTATGCCCATTTATTGCGGGTTTCGGCTTAATTCCATAATTTGCTACACTTCTTGAATCTCCTAAAAACTAACCCAATGAAAAATGTTACTCATTTGACTGCCCGCAGAGGGACGCGGTTGCTGACTTTATTGGCAGCGACGCTGATTTTGATGATTACAGGCATTCATCAATCGTATTCACAAACAGCTGTTATTTCAGGTGACGGTGCAATATGCTCCGGATCGTCGATTAACCTGATTGTTGATTTCACCGGAACAGCACCTTTCACTTATGTTTACAGCGACGGTACATCGAGTTTCGGACCTTTCGTTACTCCGAACAACCCGACTACAATTTCCGTTTCGCCTACAGTAAACACCACTTACACGCTCATTTCAATGAACGATTTAAATGGTCCCGGTTCGGTTTCCGGATCTGCTACCATTACGGTACAGTCGGCTCCTCCGACTGGTTCTGTAACTTCATCGGGGCTCGTGGTTCCTGCTACCGGATGTAATGGTTCCACTGCACCTGTTTCGTGCAATGTTGTTCCGGGTGCAACAGGATACACCTGGACCACCTCACCGGGAACGGTAATCAACGGTAATCCGTCACCGTTTACCACTGCAGTTAACAGTGCTACTCTCACATTGGGTGCGCTGCCTGCAGGATCATCCATGTACGAAGTATGTGTGTACGGTTCCAATGCCTGTGGCGTAACAAATGTAAAATGTAAAAAAATCCGCGGAAGCGTGAGCACTCCGGGACCTATCACGGGTCCTGTTGTTGCCTGTGCAAACGGCAGTGAGAATTACAGCATCAGTGCCGTTGCGGGTGCAGGTGTTTACAACTGGTCAACAACCGGTGGTATTGTCATCAACAGTGGCAACGGTACAACCGGGGTAAACGTAACGTTTCCTGCAGGATTTTCGACCGGTACCATATGCGTAAACGCAGCGCTCTCTTGTGGTAATGCAAGCGGCGATCGTTGCATCACCATTACCAGCGGTGCAGGTTTGCTTGGTGCTATGTCAGGTGCATTTACTACCTGTCCCGGACAAACCGGCATTGCTTACAGTGTTCCCAACGACCCCAATATCAGCAGCTATACATGGACAGTTCCTTCCAATGCAACTATTGCCAGCGGACAAGGAACTTCGTCAATTACAGTTGACTTTGCAAGCAACTTTACTTCAGGACAAATGTGTGTTACCGGAACATCGGTATGCGGAGGAACAACGGCACCACGCTGTAAAACGGTTTCTACAGGCGCGCCGCAGCGTCCCGGAAATGTAACTGGATCACTCACCGGCGTATGTGGTACCACCGTTACCTATAGCATTGCGCTTGTTGCCGGAGCAACCGGATATACCTGGTCGGTACCTGCCGGAGCAACTATTTTGGTAGGACAGGGAACGGCAAACGTGGATGTACAGTTTAATCCGGGCTTTGCCGGCGGTCAAATGTGTGTGACAGCAGATAACTCCTGCGGCTCAAGTCCTGCACGTTGTGTAGTGCTGGGTGGCGTGCCTGCCGATCCTGCAGCCGTTACAGGACAAAATGTTATTTGTGATTCGGGATTGGGATTAGTTTATGCTACTACAGCGGTATCAGGTGCCAATAGTTATTTGTGGTCAGTACCGGCAGGAGCAATGATTACTTCAGGACAGGGTACAACATCTATCACTGTTGACTGGGGAACCACCAGCGGTAACGTTACCGTGCGTGCGGTGAATGGCTGCGGACAAAGCGGCAGTGCATCACTGCCTGTTGTGTTCAGTACTACTCCCTCAACACCCGGACCTATCAACGGACCCGAATTTATCTGTGCACCGCTCAACGGAGTGGTCTATTATATCAATAAAGTTCCCGGAGCATTGTCATACCTCTGGTATTTCGACGGCAGTCAGGGCGGAGCAACCTTTGTAGGCTCAACCAGCGACACAACCGTTACAATTGATTTTTCGGTAAGCACCAACTCTACCTATAAACTCCGTGTAATAGCTGTTAACGGCTATTGCGGCAACTCACCTTATTCGGGCAAGCAACTGCGCCAGGATATTTCTGTTCCGCAAAACTCGGGTCCGCTATTTGTTTGCGGAGGCGACAGCGGAGTATACTCAGTTCCGACTCCTGTAGTAGGTGCAGCGAGTTATACCTGGACAGCGCCGGCAGGTGCTACCATCGACGGGAATGCGTCTCCGTTTAATACTACCAACTTAAGTGTTACAGTTGTTTTCCCTGTAGGATTTGCCGGTGGTGATGTGTGTGTGGCCGCTGTTAACCCTTGCGGAAATGCTACTGCCAACCGGTGCTTAACTATTAGTACCCTGCCTGCAAAACCTGCAAAAGTTCTCGGACCTACCAAGGTATGTGCTACGGCAACGGGTGTAATGTATTATACCAATCCGGTTCCCGGAGCTACATCCTATACATGGACAGCGCCTGCCAATGCTACCATTGCATCAGGACAGGGTACTGATACGGTGTATGTGGATTTCAGCAATTTTGTAACCGGTGATATCTGTGTTGTGGCTAACAACTCATGCGGTACCAGTCCGCAGGAATGCAAAACACTTGTATTAAATCTTCCTTCTACACCCAGCAATATTGTTGGTTCTTTAAATGGACTGTGCGGTGGTACGTTCAACTATTCGGTAAACAATGTTGCCGGTACAACTTACAACTGGACCATTCCTGCCGGAGCTAACATTACTGCAGGTGCTGGTACAAACGCAGTTACAATCGACTTTGCAGGCGTTTCATTCCCTTCACTGCCTAACCAATACCTGTCGCTCTGTGTTAATGCCACCAACGTATGTGCTACAAGCGCCGACCGTTGTGTAAATATTAAAGGCGTTACCGCTGATCCGGGTGCTATCACAGGACCTGCATCGGTTTGTGCCAATCAAACAGGAGTAGGGTACAGTATTGCTGCAGTAGCAGGTGCTACTACCTATCTGTGGACAGTGCCAACCGGAGCAGTTATAACAGCAGGAACTGGAACAACTTCCATCACTGTTGACTATGGCACAAATGCCGGGTCAGTGACTGTCCGCGCTCAAAATGGCTGCGGCAATTCCGGAACCAAGTCACTTGGCGTTGCAATGCCTTGTCGCTTTGTTGACGGATCACAGATTGGTCTGAGTGTCTATCCAAATCCTGCCGACGAAGCCTTCACCGTTTCGTTTACCGTTGAAAATGCTTCCACTGTAAGTGTAACCATCACCGATCTTGCAGGTAAAGTTGTACAGTCGTCAGAGGTGCATACCGAAGCAGGATACAATGCATTTAAAATGAATAGTGCCAATCTTTCAAAAGGTATCTATCTGCTGCAGCTGAAAAACGGTTCCGGAGTAATGGGTAACGAGCGCCTTGCAGTTCAATAATTGACTTTTTTGTATTGAAGGATCCCCGGGAATTTTCCCGGGGATTTTTTTTACCTACACTTTTCAATAGTAGGCCATTTGTTTGATGACGTTAACCCATGATTGAAAAATGAACAATCGGTAGTTGATATTATTACGATCATAACTTTTTGATTATGAATTGATAAATTAATTTATATATATCTTTGTGATCTAAATTCTGTTTCATGAAATATGTTTTCAGGATTGCTTTTCTCACAGCAATTAGTGCTCTTTTCACCGGTTCATCCGCGTATTCCATTACATGGTACAGCATTGCGTCAGGGAATGCCGAAACCGATCCCATTTGGTCGCTCACTACTGTTGGTCCCGGTTCTACTGCGGCAACATTAGGTGGTTTTTCCACTGCAGTGGATGTAGTGGTGCAGCCGGGTACCGTAGTCGATGTGTATTCCTTCGGCAGTTTCGATATTAATAATTTGCAGGTAGATGCAGGCGGACAGTTTTACAGTACAAATGCCGTCAACAGGTATGTGAATGTTTACGGCAGTATCATTTGCAACGGCATCATTGGGAATCCCGGAATTTATAATTCCATCTGTTTTAATTTCGAGGGGAGTTCGTCAACAATAAGTGGTGCAGGAACATTTGAAGCAAGCCGGCTGCGTAAGAATGGCAACGCTAACACCACAACCGATTTAACCATCGGCATGGATGTAAACCTGAGATGGACTTCGGGCACAAGTACACAGATTTACAACAATGCCTTCAATACCCGGTTTAATGTCACAGTGAATGCCGGTGCTACTATAAAACTGATTGCAGGGAGCCTGAGTATCGACGGCACTGCCGGAAACGGAATTGCCGATATGTCGGGAACCGTTACGGTGAACGGGACACTGGTAGTTTCAAACACCATTTATCTCTTAAACAATAACACCGGTGCCGGACACAGTACCGGTCTGGTAATTGGAGCAACCGGAGTGGTAAAAACAAATCAGCTCAATGCCGGAGCTTCAACAGCCGGCGGACATAGTCTTGTTGTGCAGGCGGGAGGTAAGCTCGAATTAACCGGATTGCCGGCCATTAGTCCCTTTTCACTTGTCAATGCAACCTATTCGTGTTTGCCCGGTTCTGTAGTTGAATATTCAGCAGCAGGTGCCCAAACTCTAGAGTCGGGTATTACATATGGTAACCTGGTTGTGTCGGGTTCGGGAAATAAAAGTGTAAACGGAAACCTGACACTTGAAAACAGTATGACTATAAACGGATCTGCTGTTTTGATTTCGAACAGCAATACCATTTCACTTAAAGGCGATTGGGTGAACTGGGGCAGCGGTGGATTTACCGAAGCCGCTTCAAAAGTTGTGTTCAACGGAACTTCACCACAACAAATTACTACAGCAGGTGTTGAAAATTTTTATGATACCGAAATTTCAAACAGCTCTTCATCTGGTGTTACACTCAATACCGATATTGCTGTAGCCGGAAATCTGAATTTGTTAAACTCAGGAAGGCTCACATTTGGTTCGGTGGCAAGGACGGTTTCACTGACCAATAACGCAAATGTACCGGGGATTTCGGGTACCCCGGGTTCCGTTATTGATATGAGTGGAGGTGCAGCGCACCTGTTACAAATTGCTGCATGGAACAGTTCGTATACAGGCAATTTGTCAGGTGGTGCAGGAACAGTCGAATACAACGGCACCAATAATGGAAGCGGGTTAAGCCAGGTGATTGTAACCGGTGCCGGAATGGGTTATAATAATTTGCTGCTTACGGGAAGCGGACCCAAATCAATGGATGGCAATATAACACTCTCCGGCTGGTATGCCGAAGATGGCGCCACGGTGGAACTGCTGCCGCTTAATGCAGTGCGTAATTTAACTGTTGCCGGCGATTTTGTTTTATCAAACGGAGCATCTATGAACAACAGCTGCCTTACGCTGTTGAATTTATTGACATCGGGTAACGGCAATCAGATCGTCAATGGTAATAACGCTCAGATTAAAGCGCATGATTTTACAACTGTAAAAAACGGCGGCAGTGTTACACTTGCCGGACCTTCACCCATAACAGGCTTTAACATTTACCGTGACCTGAATATCTTTTTTAACGGTGGCGCTGTTTTTCACGATGGTGGTAACCAGATTCAGATTGGCGACGACGCCGAATTAGGAGCAGCGGGAGCGCTGCCCGGTAATTTTGATTTAACCGGTACGTTGTTCTTTACCGGCCTGGGGGGTGATGGTGAGATTCATATATCAGGCCAGGGCGGACTTACAGTTACCCCGGCAGCCCTGAATAATTTGAATGTATCTGCAGGCGCAGCCGCCGGACTCAACTCTCGCCTCGAAATGATGCCTGTTGGCGGAGGGCAGTCACTGGTAGTGAAATCCGATTTCATCATAGGTACCAACAGTTACTTTGATCCTAACACCAACAGCCTGTATGCAGGCGGTAACTGGACCAGCTGGAGTGCTTCCGGATTTATTGATCCGTCGACAACTGTTATTTTCAACGGCACATCCAACCAAACCATCACCTGTCCGGGAGGTGAGGGATTTATGAATGTAACTATCAACAAGCCGGGTGGCAGTCTGTTGCTGAATAATTTGATTGATGTTATTGGCACATTCAATTTTCTGAATGGTGTGGTTTATTCAACAGCGGCAAATGTTGTCAGGTTTTATTCCGGATCTGTTGTTACAAATATGTCCAATCTGAGTTATGTAAACGGACCTGTGAGAAAATCCGGTTCAAGTAACTTTACCTATCCGGTTGGTAAAGGAGGGTTTTATCGCCCTGTTACACTATCAGGGCTTCCCGGTCCCGGAATTTATCTGGCAGAGTATTTTCTTGCCGATCCCCATACGGTACCTTTAAACGTCAATTCCAAAGACCCTACCCTCGACCATATCAGCAGGTGCGAATACTGGAATATCAGCAGAGTGTCGGGAACTACTGCTAATGTTTCACTTACGTGGAATGCGGCAACCAGTTGTGGTGTGACATTGCTTAATGATTTAAGAGTAGCAGGATGGGATGGCGGTACCTGGCGCGACAGAGGCAATGGAGGTACATCGGGCACTATTGCTGCCGGTACAATTGTTACTTCAGCAGTAACAGCTGTTTTTGGTCCTTTTACGTTATCATCAGTCAGTGCGGGACAAAATCCGCTTCCGGTGGAATGGCTCTCATTTGATGCGTTTAAACAGGAGCATTCGGTTGAATTGAAATGGAGCACAGCCTCAGAAATTAATTCCGATTATTTTGA
Organism: Bacteroidia bacterium; assembly: GCA_036274495.1. Taxonomy (GTDB): domain Bacteria; phylum Bacteroidota; class Bacteroidia; order AKYH767-A; family OLB10; genus DASUFP01. The sequence continues at coordinate 8,864 of DASUFP010000085.1, read as the reverse complement.
AATTACAAGAAGTAACAACGGAACGGATTTTCAGGTAATCGGTTCGCAAAAAGCGGCAGGAAACACCGCAACAGTTTCCCGGTATGCATTCATTGACCTGTATCCTCAAAACGGCATGAATTATTACAGACTGGTTCAACATGATTTTGATGGTGGAGTAACCTTCAGTAATGTAGCGGTGGTAAAATTTACGGATGAACTCTTACAACTGCAGTTGTTTCCAAATCCTGTAGTTGATTGGCTGCACATTCAACTCCCGTACAACTATGCTGGATCGCAATCAGCGGTTGTAACTGTTTTTGATAATTCAGGAAAAGTGACAACTTTAGAAACGTCAGCTTTTATGAATGCGTTAACCTTAGATGTTAAGCATTTGAGCAGGGGAATCTATTTCATTCGATTGTCTTTTGCCGATGGCCGCTCCTTGTCCTCCCGCTTTGTAAAGCAGTAACTACCCTTAATACTGCTTCGGGAAACCAAACCGCTCATTATTCGTACACTGTTATCAATGGGAATATTATGTCCATTTGATTTCATAAGTAATTGAATAATAGTTAGATATGTCTAAAAGGAAAAAGAGGCTGGTTACATCGCGGCGTACGCGCATGACCATGAGAACCCGGGTTCTCATCGGGATATCACTTTGGGCAGCGGCGTGTGCGCTTGTAATTTTTGTGAACCGAAAGGATAAGAACAGTGATGAAGATGTCTCTGTTGAAGGATCCTACAGGACAAGGGGAACGGGTGATTGGGGCAGTTCGGATATATGGGAACGTTACGATGGATCGGCATGGGTCGACACCGATGAACCGCCCGGCAGAAATGCGAACAGCATAACCATTGCTGATGGAAGCGAATTAGTGGTAAGTGAAGAGACAACTGCAGGAAAAGTGACCATCGAAAAGGGTGGTAAACTGGTTTTACATACCAATACTTTTAGTGTTTTTAAATCAGGAGGAAGGGGTGGGATTTTTTGCAAAGGAGAATTATTTCTCGACGACTGCGTAATAGAAGGTAATGGTGATTTCAAATTATACGATGATGGAATTCTTCATATAGGCTCGGCCGAGGGTCTTGATAAAAAATCGTTATCCGGTAACATTCAGCTGAAAGGTGCTGTAGACCTCAGTAAAAAGGCGACCTATATTTTTGATGGTACCATGAAGCAATCGGCCGGTAACGGTATTCCTTCCTATTGCGAACATCTTATAATAAATAATGAATCGGGAGTGTTTATGCAATCCGATCTGGCTGCGGGTATACTTGAGTTGCAGGCAGGATGTCTCTACACGGGTCCCAGCCAGGTTAAAATCGGCAACTCTGTAAATGCAACCGGCTCGATAATCAGGAACCGCGGATACGTGCGCGGTACGTTGTCAAAGTGGTACAATTCGGAAGAAATTGAAAAACTGGAACTGGCTGCAGGCGACGAAAGCGGCGTTTACCTTTTTGGTTTCACTACCGACGAATCGCAATTCAAAAAAGGATTGATAGAACTTAAATACCATCCCGGAAAACCCGATGAAGGCTTTACATCGCCTTTTGATGCAAAGCAGATAAAAGTTGGTATCACCGAATTCGGGTACTTTACCGCTTTGTTATCGAATGGCCCCGATGATGCGCTGCTGGTTCAGGAAAAAACACGGCTCAATGGCAAAGGAGAGAATGTTTCGCTCTGGAAAATTGTCAGAAATGATGATGTACAATCCACGAATGCTGAAGCCAACATGAGTAATTTCCTGTTGGGTCCCAATCCGTTTACCGATAGTTTTCTTGTAACCTTTCAATCGGAACAGCCTACAATGGCGACTATGCAATTGCTGACCCGCGCGGGTAAAATAGTTCATACCGAAGCCATACCTGTTGAAAAGGGTAAGAACCGGTACGAATATAAAAACGGTGCCGATCTGCCTGCCGGCGATTACCTGTTACGTATCAGCAACCCAATGGAAATTTATACCCTTCCGGCGACAAAAAAATAATTAATATAGTGTACCGAAGGTTAAACGGGGAAAGATCAGTTGCTCCTGACGCCTTTTTTGATCAGAATATTTTTGATTGCCTTGCTGAAATACCTGATGTCAGTCAACATAGGACTTTTAAGATAACTCTCGAGGTATCTCTTTTCAGACTCCTGAATTTCATCCAGCGTTTTAGGCAAATCGGCATAAAAGGGCGGTATCAGTCCCGGCTTTACTTTCGCACGGGTTTCTTTAAGTTCATCAGAATAAAGGCTGAGGTAATGTGAGCTGAGCGGCCGTACACCAAACAATTTGAGATCGCCCCGCAGTAAATTAGCCAGCATAGGCAGTTCATCAATCCAGTACTTCCGCATAAATTTACCAAGGGTAGTTACACGGAAATCGTTTTTGAATTTTCCGCCCTCCTGCAAATTGTTTTTTTCGTACACATATTCCTGCAGGTATTCTGCATAAGGATGCATGGTGCGGAACTTATATACGCTGATAATTTTCCCGTTTTTGCCAAGCCGCCTCATTTTGCAGATAGGGCCATAGGAGGGGGCATGACCGCTGTAGGGTTCCCCAACTTTTTTGGCAATGAAGTAGAGCTTTCCGTTTATTTTTCTTTCGGTAACAATTATGAAACCACAGCTGTAAAGTCTTCCGTACGTTTCGGTTTTCGACAACACCCGGTTTCTGCCGGCGGTCATCCTGAAATATATTTTCTTGGTTAAAGGTAGTTTTGGGAATACCCTCTTAAAAATAAAATCAAATGAGTAGTAGGTGTAATTTATGCCGACAGGATATTTGCCCAGAATTCTTTTTTTCCGTTCACCCTTTGTTTCAACACATCCTGAAAAAAATCCGCCGGAAGGCAGTTTCTCGTTAATCGCGTGAAAAAATTTATTGATGTGCCGAATGTCATTGATCCGCGCCAGATTAATAAGGTTCTTAAAGTAATTATCGGAAAGTGCATGCACATTGAACGCCGTTTTGGTCATTATTACCATTGTGCGTTCGTGTTCTATGTCGAGATGCTCAGATAACCAGGAGTAAACATCCTTGCCCGGTTCCCGCATCATTGACTCCCTGATGTTGTTGAACCTTAAAAGGTCCCTTACTACCGGGGGATTTTGCGGGGTAACGGTGGCGAACGGATTTCTCATTGGCAGTTAGAATAGTTTAATTTAAGAATCTTCTTAAAGAACTAACAATGAATGACTTCCGGGGGGTGAGCTTCTGGAAGTGAGCCAATGAAATCATTCCATGACAAAATTAACAATTTATTTAGCGAAGAAGTTTGGTGATTATCAGTTCAGGATGATATTATTAACAATCATTTATTAATATTTTATTTCAGTAATTGATGTAAAATGTTGAAAAACAGGCCTCTAAAAATCAGGAAAGAGGAGGCTTCGCCGGTTTTACCGGGGTTAACTCAAACGGTCGCCCGTTCAGTTTTTATTTCTCTGAGCAACTCACCAAATGCTGCAAACATCCAGCTGTCGGACCACCTCATAAAGGAGATTTTTTCGGTATGCGACCTGTATTTCCTGAAATAAAAGGCACCCGACTTGCTCTGCATGTGCCCGATCATATAAGCTGCCACCTCCAGTGCTTTTTCGGTAGCTCCAAACCGGGTAAGTGTCAGTATCGACTGAGCGGCGGCAGTACAGTCAACAGGAAAAGCTGCATTGTGATAAAACTTCGGCATCCCACTCGTTTCAAAAAAGTGGTTGCGGTAAAAATCAAATCCTTTTTTAATGACCTCATCAAATGTCGTTACTGCACACAGCCGGGCAATATCTGAGAGACAGTCGAGAACATAACCGGTGTGGTAATTATCAGTCCATGTGCCTTTTGATTCGGCATATGTCCACGCACCGTTAGGCTGCTGCCGCTCTGCCACATACTCAGCAGCCTTTATGGCTGTCTCCAGCATCAGTTTATTACCGGTTCGTGCACCTGCCTGCGCAAGAATACGTCCGCCTTTAAGACTTGCATTGTAAACTCTTTGTGAATCAAAAGGGGAGTAAGAGAAACAGACAGCTCCGGAAGGGTCCGTTGTCCTTCTCAGATCGTTTAGTACAAACTGAGCCGCACCCGATATCAGATCATCAGCTTTTGTGTCTCCGCTGAGCGTTGCATATTTGTAAAGTGCATTAATAATGATACCTGTTGCAACAACGGTTGGCTGATAAGCCGGAATAGTGGCATACCGCGCTTCCCAGTCGAAATTATATCCCCAGCAGGCACCACTGAAGCCTTTGCTTTGCAGTTGCTTCAGCCGTTCAACAAGCGGATCACATACATGGAATGCTTCGGCTTTGGAGGCGGCTGTTGCCGTATAGCCCTGGATGCACAACCCGAGCGTCACCGGATTAACGCTTTTTTGAATGCCCAGCAACGGCCGCAGGTTTACCGGCGAACGCTTTATGAGTTGTTGCGCATAAAACCGGATGGGTTTGTAACTGCGCAATACAGGAAGTCTGAACAGCGGCGACATCAGCCCGTCATACGGATCGTATCCGCTGAAATCGGCTGCTTCAATGTAATTCTTCAGCTTTGTAAATGCTGATTCAACTGCCTCGTTGTGATCTTTCGGTTTCAATAAAATGCAGCTTCTTTCAAAGAGTAAGTCTTTCACCTTTCATTGCTATCGACTCCAATGCCTTAAAAGTTGCAAGCATACTGTTGAATTGCGATTCGAAGCTTACAGGTGAAGCTGTTCCGTTTTGAATACTCTCAAGAAATTTCCGAACGCCCTCTTTGTGGCCCTTATTCTGACCGGATTTTCGGCTTCCGTTTTCTCTTTGACTGCCGGTTACCGTCATTTCAGCAAAGTCGTTAATGGTAACAACAAGGCCGTCAGAAAACACTTCCAGAAATTCTTTGGAAGTACTCTTATTGCCATTTGAAAAGTAACTGACAGAAGCAATACTTCCGTTAGCCATGGTCAGAGCAATCACAAACGTGTCGCGGTTGTTGCCCGGATCTGTCATGGTTTGTGCGCTAACCGATTGTACGGGCGATCTTGAAATATATGCACACAAGTCGATAAAATGACAGGCCTCGCCCAGCAATCTGCCACCCCCGACTTCAGGATCATGTATCCAGTGCGCTGCCGGCAAAATTCCCGCATTAATCCGGTAATTGATCGACACCGGTAAAGAACTGTCTGCCGGAAGCAGCTGCATAACTTTTTCGGTGAAGGGGGCAAAGCGACGGTTAAAACCAACCATCAGCCGGGTTCCGGATGACTTGTACAGTGAAGCTATTTCTATCAGTTCCGACTCACTCATGCAAAGCGGCTTTTCGACAAAAACATTTTTATGTTTTCGTAGCGATTCCATAACGTAACCGGCATGTGTGTTGTGGCGTGTCGCAATAAAAACGGTATTGGTTTCAGCGTCATTCAGAATATCAGCGGTATCGCCGCTGCTGAATGCAAAACCATACTTATCCTGCATGTTGCGGGCGTTGGCAGCACGTGCTGTTGCAATTCCGCGAAGCGTTGCTGCTCCGCTAACAGCAGGCAATAAAAAGCTTTGTGCGAACGAACCTGCCCCGATAAAGGATACTGCAGGAGCTGCTGCCCCCGGAGCCGCAGTTTCTTTGGTGTTAGTGTATACAGTATGTTGCGGTGTTTTCGATAAATCGAATTTGAGTGTGATGCCTAACAACGGTTCCGACCGGTTAACAATGAGATTATATGCTTCCGGTGCCTTGTTAAAATCAAATCGGTGAGTAATAACCTTTGCAGGATCAATTTTGTTATCGGCTATCAGGCGAAGGAAAGCCTCCATATTCCTGTTTTCTGTCCACCGGACATAGGCATAGGGGTAGTCGATGCCATGTTCCTCGTAGTCGGTGTCGTAACGGCCGGGGCCATACGAACAGGACATCCTTAAATCAAGTTCTTTCTTAAAGTAAGCCGCACGTTCAAATCCTGTTGGAACGGCACCAACTATTATCACCTTGCCTTTTTGGCGGCAAAGGGTACCTGCAAGATCTACAGGATCGTTAGAGGAGGAACCGGCAGTAATAATAACAGCATCAGCGCCATAGCCACCGGTAAGCGAGAGCACTGCCGCTTCCAGATGGTCGTTACTGCGCGTATAGGCTGCAGTGGCACCATTTTTAAGGGCCTCCTGCACCTGGTAGTTGTCAATGTCGATACCGATAGAACGAATGCCCGAAGCCGCCAGCAGCTGAACCGTCAGCTGTCCGATGAGTCCCAGTCCGATAACAACACAATTTTCCCCAAGCCGCAAATCGGCCTGACGAATTCCCTGAAGTGCAATTGCGCCAAGGGTGGTGAATGCCGCAGATTCAAGATTGACCTGATCAGGAACTTTTGAACAGAGCTGAACAGGGACTGCCACTATTTCGGAATGGTTAGCAGTGTTACCGCCGCACGCTACCCTGTCGCCGACCTGAAATGCGGTTACATCACCGGCAATGGCAATAATTTCACCGGCACAGCTGTATCCAAGCGGAGCAGGAGCATCGAGCCGGTTCATAACCATCTTGTAAGTATTCATCCAGCCGAGCGTTTTGGCAGTCTGAATTACTTTTTTTACCTCAGCTTTTCGTGCCCGGGCTTTGCCGATATAACCCAAACGGGCATCCTTAACGGTTTTGCCTTCGGTACCCGCGCTTATCACAGAAAAATGATTGCGTATAAGAACCGTTCCGGGATTCAATGCCGGGAAGGGTACCTCCTGAATTTGCATTTTGCCGTCTCGCAGGCTTTGGGTGAGTTGTTCCATCAGATTTAGCAAAAATAACGAATCCCGCTCAAGTTCACCACCTTATCCGGCAAGATCGCTTAATACCCTGGCCATGTTAGCCACCATCCTGCTTTCTGTGAACCGGTCCTCATAAAATTTTCTGCTCATTTCTCCCATTCGAACCCTTTTGCCCTGATCGGTAATCAGTTCGGCCATTTTTAAAGCTATCGATTCAGGTGAACCGGCAGGTACTATAAAGCCATTTAACCCATCTGATACCGACTCCGTTATGGCTCCCTGATCGGTGGAGATAACAGGCAACCCTGCCGACATGGCCTCAATTATAACCCAGGGATGGCCCTCCGGCTCCCGTGGAGTGAAAACAAATACGTCACCCGAGGCCAGGTAGTCAAACTTTTCTTTCCCTTTTAAAGGAGGAAAAAAGGTTACCGGTAATTGGTTCTCTGAAACCAGTTTTTCGCAGAATATCCTGGTCGCCTCATCACGCCACTGACCTGCAACAAAAAGACGAAAGGGAAGCTGTTGTTGTGCTAACAATTTAGCGGCCTGCAGTACGTCCCTGATTCCTTTCGACGACTGTAAATTGGCAAGATAAACAAATGTCGTTTTTTCGTTACTGCCGTTATTCTTTGCAACAACAGGATAGTCGGCGCCATTTGGTACAACGAATATGCGGTCGTCGCTAAAATAATTTTCAAACAGGTACTTCAGCTTGTTGCCAAGCACTATCACTCCCTCCGGCATCTTCAGAATATGGGCAACAAATTTCCGTACCGGAAAGGATGACGACTCAATCCACTTTCTGAAATTACTGCCGCGCAACTGTATTACAGATTTTATCGCTTGTCGTTTACAAAGCCATATAAATACAGCATCTTTAAGAAACCCAAGCGTTGTCTGACTTATGGGTATAAGCACAATATCAGGACGAAAAGCGGAAAGCATTTCCGAGAACTTTTTATAAACGGAAATGTTTTTTCTGATTTTGGAGAAACTGAATTTTCCAAGTGTGTCAAGCGTTTCGTTTGCTTTAATATCCAGATACCGCAAATCAAACTGCTCTTTCAGTTCTGAACGAATCAATATTTCAAATGCCACCGAAGGTCCCATATAGGGAGGCGGTAATTTACCGATGATAAGCAGTTTCTTTTTTTCAACCGGCATAATCATCAATTATCGGAGCCGGCAGGGTAAACAAACAAAATACCGGTAGCAATACATACATCATCGGCTGATACAGCAGTGGGGTGGTGCTTATGGAATAAAGACAGAGTATGGCAAGACTCGACAGGCCCAGGAACTGTGCAGGTGTTTTGTGCGATGTTACACGGACAAATAAGCTGGAAAGGACAAACAGATAAGCAAGCAATCCTAAAAATCCGGTGAACATGAGTGTTCGTACAAAATCGTTGTGCGAACCCTTGGAGATGTACATATAGGGTTTGGCCATTTCGGAAGGTAACCCTATAAATTGCGCGACGATACCCTGATCAAAAAAGACACCCAGAAAGTTTTCCCATCTGCCTACACGGCCGTGTAAAAGGGCCTCATTATCCTTTTCGCCTTCATACACCTTGATGTCGGTTTCAACAAGCGGTCTTATTTTTTCATCAATGGTCTCGTGTCCGAATACATAAATAATTGCCATCAAAGCAATGGAAAAAGCTATTCCGGCACCTACATTTGACCGCAGGCTGTGAAGTAAGAAAAGGAGCAGTGTTGTTCCGACTACTCCGTAACTCGCAGTGTGGTTGATGTTAAAAAGCATCAAAGTCCCCAACACCACCACAATAAGAACCGGTGTCACCCGCTTTGAAAAGGAGTAGACAGACTGCTTTTCAAGAAAGGCATAGCAGACTATTGCAAGTGAACAGGTGAGGTAAACGGCATAGTTCATCGAATCGGCATAGGATCCCTGAAACCGTTCGAGTCCTCTTGAATAAACAACATTGATGGGATGAAATACCAGCTCAAACATAAAGATTGCGGCTACAACCAACGATGAATAGAGGAAGGTTTGAAAAACTCCGTGAAGATCCGTTTTGGAACGAATCAAACGTCTTGAGAAATAGTAGATGTATACCGGAAACGATAATTTAAGAGTGTATTCAAGTGCATCGAAGGAAAAGGTATCTCTCACGAGCAGAAA
>DASUFP010000084.1:0-16856 GCA_036274495.1 Bacteroidia bacterium | reverse complement strand
TTAACAGGGCCCTTACTGCCATGGCCATCGATCATGGTGGTACCCATATTTGCCTCACGTAAGGCATTCAGCAATGCTGTTGGGTCCTGATTGGTTATGATGCGCAGGATTTGAATACCTAATGCCAGTCGCGCTTCAATGGCGAGTCCAATATAAATTCCTGTTGAATAACCGGCGGCAAATCCTATGTAACACGCTACATTGTGAAGGTTTTTTATAGTTGAGCTTACAGCCGTCAGCCATATGAGTACTTCAAAAAAGCCTAAAAAAGGGACTATTTTACCGAGGTTACGAGCAATGAATACATTCCGCAGGGTAGCCAGCGTCACATAAATCATACCTCCCAGAAAAATAAAGAAGGGCAGCACAAACCAGTTAAAAAGATCGCTGGTCATAAATTCGGCACTAAAAATTGTATTCATAATAAGAGTCGGTTAACCAAGGCCGGCACAGCTGAGCCTGCAGATTCTTTGATGATTTCAATATTGCTGATTCCGGATACGTTTCGGGCAGCGGGGTCAATCAGATATGTGGTGGTGTTATCGCCGGTAAAATGTATGAGCGATGCCGCAGGGTATACTTCAAGCGATGTGCCTATTACTATAAAATAATCGGCAGTACTTACCTCATAAATGGCTCTGTCCATCTCAGGCACGGGTTCACCAAACCACACTATATGCGGCCGTAACGGAAAGCCGTATTCGCAGGTAGCATTCATCGACAGCTCCCATCCTTCAATAGGGTAAACCAGTTCGGGGAAGCGTGAGCTTTGCGACTTGGTAATAATTCCATGCAGATGAATGATGTTGGCCGAGCCTGCACGCTCGTGTAAATCATCCACATTTTGAGTGACAATAACGGTATTAAACTTTGTTTCGAGCTGTTTGAGCGCCTTATGGGCGGCATTAGGGGAGGCTTCCAGTATCTGTTTCCGCCGCTGATTGTAAAATTCCTGCACCAGCTGGGGATTCCTGGCCCAGGCCTCAGGTGTTGCAACAGTTTTTATATCGTATTTTTCCCAAAGACCGTCAGAGTCTCTAAAAGTCTTTATACCACTCTCGGCACTGATGCCGGAACCGGTAAACACCACTACTTTTTTCAATGAGATTTAATACCAGTCTGAAGTGTTTACAAAGGTGCAACAATCGGATGCCTCAAAAGGCAGGCCTTGTGTAGTGTTTTCAACAGTTAAATGTCAATTGTTTATTCAGCTCTCCATTGAGAAGAGGCTCTGAAACCCCTTAGAAATTCGGCAGCTGATAGTCTCTTTTTTCCCTGCTGCTGCAGCTCAAGAACCTCAATTTTCCCCGTTGCGCAATGGACAAACAACCGGCCCGATTCGATTGCTATGGTACCGGGATCCGATACACTTCCGTTGCCGGCTTTAGCGGACCTGAATAATTTTATCTGCAACCGTGCTGTATCGGAAATGAAATGAGTAGTGGCACCGGGTGACGGACTGAGGCCTCTGATTTGATTATGGATGGTACCTGCAGGTTGATTCCAGTTGATTTTGCAATCATCCGGAAATAATTTTGGAGCCGTTCGCAGTAGAGTAGTGCTGTCCGTTAATGTCTCCTGTGCTATCGGAACAACTTTTGACTGTTCTATAGCCTGTACACTTCTTAAAACAAGTTCAGCACCGGTTTTCATCAGCTTATCGTGCAGTTCGCCCGCCGTTTCGTCAGCTCCTATAGGTACCTGTTCTCTGAAAATTATATTTCCGGTGTCAATTTGCTGTTTCAGAAAAAATGTTGTCACCCCGGTCATTGTTTCGCCGTTCATAATGGCCCTGTTAATAGGTGCTGCTCCCCTGTATTGCGGAAGCAAAGACGCGTGAAGGTTAAAAGTGCCCAATGGAGCCATTGCCCAAAGTATTTCAGGCATCATTCTGAATGCGACTACAATCATCAGATCCGGTTGAAAGGATTTTACCTCCTTCAAAAATTCAGGGTCGGTGAGTTTTTGTGGCTGAAGTACCGGGAGATGATGGTTCAGGGCTGCAATTTTTACCGGAGATTGTCTCAGCGTGAGTCCGCGACCTGCAGGTTTATCAGCTGCTGTAATTACGGCCACTACTTGTTGTCCTCCCTTAACAAGTGCTTCCAATGAAGCTACCGCGAATGCAGGTGTACCCAGAAATACGATTCTCATCGGACAGCTTCTTTGATTTCTAAAATTCGAATGGTGGTGCCTGTCATACAGGTGGTAGGCATTTGAACAGGTTTAAATCTGAACCACACAACCATCCCGTGATGTTGGTAGGCAGCATCGAGATTTGTTGGATTGTATTTTATGCTGTCGCCGGTAATGAGGAGGTAACGGCAGCCGTCGAGTTCCGAATAATCAGTTACGGTTGCTGCGGTAAAACCGGGAGGCGGCAATTTTTCGGTAGTTGTTTCTTTGGATGCCGTACATCCTGCAACCAATAAAATTGCAATTACAACCGGAATCAGATGCTTGCGTATTTCCATTTTCCTGATCTTAAATACAGCAATGATAATAATCCAATGAGTGACCAGTAAATAATTTCGGATGCCCAAACCACCTCCACTCCTGATGGAATTACCACCGCGAAAATATACACATAAATCATGTATATGGTAATATTGATGATTTCAATTACCAGTGCGGCCTCCGTTTTTCCGGTCCCTGAAACAGCACTTAGCAGTATTACGCTGGCGGCAAAAAAGAACATGGCTATTAAAATAATATGATAACAGCCCAGTGAATCATCAATCAGCCTGGCATCGGAACTTATCAGTCTCAAAATCCAGGCATAAGGGAACATGCTTATCAGAAAAATTGCAAAAGTGGTCAGCAGGCTCATAATGATAATTTTCTTAATTACGCCGTTCACCTCCTCCGTTTTGCCTTGCCCTATAAGATTACTGACCATGGTGCTTGTCGCTGAAGCGTATCCCCAGATAGGTACCATAAAAATCATATAGGTGGATCGTATCACATTGGAAATAGCAAGTTGATGTTCTCCCATACGTTCAATAAATACGAAAAACATAAACCAGGCCGACATCGACAAGGTACTTTGGATTACAATAGGAGTAGAGAGGCGGAGTATTTGTCCGATTCCTTCGAATACGGGCTGATTGAATTTCAGTAATCCGTAAATCTTAAATTCATGGTGTATGGCCGAATATACAACCAGATAAAGTGCTCCGGCGGCTTCCGACAAAGCCGATGCAATGGCGGATCCTTCGATGCCCATTGCCGGCATACCGAAATGCCCGAAAATCAGCGTGTAATCCAGAAAGATATTCAACACGGTTGTAAGGAGGGCACTGTAAGAAATGATTCTGGTTTGACCTATTCCAACATAAAAAGCCCTGAAAGCCATCCCGCTGACGGTAAAGAGCAGCCCGAACGATCGGTACCACATATACGATTCGGCTGCGGTAATAATGTTCCCTGACTTCAATAATAAAGCAAAGAGGTGAGGGGAGATCAGGAAAGAGAGGATGAAGGTAAGCGCTGATAAGATGCATAGGAGTAAAAAGCTGGTGTCAAACAACTTTCCAATGGCAGGTATGTTGCTTTCACCCGCCCTTTTGGCAATAAGAATCTGAGCACCTATACTAAGGGCCATTCCTATCATTACCAAAACAAAATAATAGACGCCGGCTACGGCTGCAGCTCCCAACTCAACTTCGCCTACCCGGGCCAAAAATGCTGTGTCGGTAAGGTTTAATACAGTGGTTGCAAGCGATCCGAGGATAATCGGGTAGGAAATTTTCCAGATTTCGCTATAACTGCCGCTGACTTTCATAAAGCGCCAAAGGTCTGAAATTAATGGAGACCAAAAAGCCCGAAAAGTGTAAGAATCAAGGACTTTTCGTTATTCTTTTACCCCTCATAACTACAACCTTTAGGAGCAGCACCCGTTAGAAAGGGTGAAGAAATCTAAATTGAGCTTATGAAAGATAAGAACGAAATCAGGAAAATGAGACAATACGTGGCAGGGCTTGCCATTACAGGGGCAGGTGCTATTGCAATGTTTACCTATGCAGGATATCTGTTTATAACTGAACCCGCTTCAGTTAATGTCAAGTCTCCTGTAATTGAAATTTCATCACCGGCAATAACCACAGCATCCAAACAAACCGAAACGAAAGCTATCGCTACTGCATCAGCGGAAGTTAAAAACACAGCTGAAGTTAAAAAACAAGTTCAAAAAACGACTTTGACATCTGCGTCAGCTAAAGAGAAAAAGTCAGGCGGGAAATATGGAAAGGTTGAAGAAATTCAGAGTTTTGAAGTAAGCTGCAACAACGGCTCTATAGTGTTTAAATGGGTAACCGAAGGACAGGGAAAATATGCTTACGAAATAGAGAAAGCTAACGAAGATGGCACATTTGAAGTATTTCTGAGAGCTCCTCAGCCTGAAAAAAAGGACGGCCTGAATTATTATAACGTGGAAGAAATTGTTGACGCGGGAGAAGCTGCCAGCTACAGACTCAAACGGGTAATCGGCAAAAATAAATTTGAATACACCGAACCGGTGACTGTTCAGTGTGTGAAAAAACCGGCCAAGAGTATTATGGTTGATGTTTTCCCTGCAGGTTATGGTGCATTCCGCATCCTGGTAAACACTCCGGTTGAAGATCACTTTAAAGTTACGCTGTTCGATTCGGAAGAACAGGAGATTAAGTCAAACGACTATGACGCGGCCAAAGGAAGTAATGAATTTAAACTGGAGGCGGCCACAGTTACAAAAGGCAATTATATGTTGCGGATTACCAATGGTTCATTTATCAAAGAAAGAAAAATTACCTTGAAATAATAGCTGGTGTTTCCTTCATAAGGAATCAGGTCCATTATACATCATTTTAAAGTGGTCGATGTTTGCTTCGCTGAACATCGGCCCTTCTTTTTTAAAGCCGGCTCTTTCATAAAAGGTTAATGCTGTAACCTGTGCGTGCAAATAAATTGGGAGGCCGGCAGGGACAGTGTGGTGCAGCACTTTTTTCAATAGCATGTTGCCAATCCCTTTTCCCCGCATTGTAATCAATACTGCAAATCGCTCTAATTTTATTCCATTGTCTGTAATTCTCCATCGGGCGGTACCTGCCGGTACTCCCTCGTACGATGCGAGATAATGTACGCTTGTTTGTTCATAGGCATCAAATTCCTCTTCTCTGGATACCTTTTGTTCTTTCACAAATACCTCCTGACGAATGTTAAAAATTAATTTGGTGAGGCTTGAGTTTGAATACAGACAATTTTCAACTTTACAAGTGACGACGGGTTGTTCCATAGGATGCAGAAAGTGTTTTAAAGCGACTTGCAGATAATAGGGCAGAGGTGCGATTATTTTAGTAAATAATTGATATATAAATTATTATGAGTGAATTCAAATTTATTTTCTTATAGATAAATTTATATCTTGTGTTCGGTAAACCTAACATTCAATTAATATTCGCTGCAAATGAAACCCTATATAAACAAACTGGCGTTAATACCGGCACTTTGCCTTGCCATGGTTGCAAACACTAAGGCCCAGGTGGTAATAAATGAGTATTCCTGTTCAAATTTAACACAGTTTGCCGATAACTATGGTGCTTACGGAGATTGGTTCGAGCTTTACAACTCCGGCGGAAATACAATTGCTTTGGATGGCTATTATCTGAGCGACGATTCACTGAACAATGTAAAGTGGCAATTTCCTGCAGGTGTTACCATTGGAGCCTACTCGTTTAAAACAATCTGGGCTTCGGGGAGAAATGAGGTATCAGGAAATAATATTCATACCAATTTCAAATTAACACAAACAAAAAATAACGCTGAATTTATTGTCTTTTCAGATCCTTCTGGGGTCATTGTTGATTATGTGAAGCTGAACCATAAAACACAGCTGGGTCATTCGAGAGGAAGGGTATTTGACGGTGTTCCCCAGTTCGTCATTTTTACTGCACCAACTCCCGGTGCCAGCAACAATTCCTCTGCCTATTTTGCAGGATATGCCGATAAACCCAATGCCAGTTTGGGTGCCGGATTTTACACCGGACCTGTTTCGGTATCGCTGGTAACGAATGAGCCGAATGCGAATATCTATTATACACTGGACGGAACGTTGCCAACAGCCGCCTCTTCGTTGTACAGCAGTCCTGTAAGTATTTCAAGCACCAAGGTGCTGAAGGCCATCACCATTTCAACCGATCCGTCGATTTTACCCGGATTTATCGAATATGAGACCTATTTTATCAATGTTTCAAGTACTCTGCCGGTGGTCTCGGTATCAGGCAACCAGTTAACAAATCTTGCCAATGGAAGCGGCACACTCGAACCCAAAGGTACATTTGAGTATTTTGACACTACAGGTAACAGAACAGCTAAAACTTATGGTGAGTTTAACAGACACGGACAGGATTCATGGGCCAACAGCCAGCGCAGTCTTGATTTTATTTCAAGAGATGAGATGGGTTATAACCATTCGCTCGAAGAACAGTTCTTTCCCAACTCTCCCCGTCAGAATTACCAGCGCGTAATATTGCGTGCGGCAGGTGACGATAATTATCCCGCCGATCACCATCCGGCAAATATTGGCAGCGCCCATGTCAGAGATGCTTACATCCACAACCTCTCCATTAATTCGGGCCTCGACCTCGACGTGAGAAGAGGTATTAAATGTATTGTGTATCTGAACGGAGCCTACTGGGGAGTTTATGACATACGGGAAAATCCTGATGAACATGATTTTACCGACTTTTATTACGGTCAGGATAAATACCACCTGCAATACATCGAAACATGGGGAAATACCTGGGCCGAATATGGCGGAGCACAGGCGTTAACAGACTGGAATACGATGTATAATTACATTATGGCCAATAATATGAACGATCCGGCTGTGTGGCAGTATGTAACCGACAGGTACGATGGTTATAGCCTGGTTGATTATGTGCTTGTAAATATGTTTACAGTCTGCTCCGACTGGCTCAATTACAACACAGGATGGTGGAGAGGTCTTGATAGTACCGGAACCCATCTGAAATGGGGTTATATACTTTGGGATAATGATGCCACCTTTGGCCATTATATAAATTACACAAACATTCCTAATACAGGCCCAACTGCACTTCCCTGTGATGTTGAAGGTCTCAACGGTGCTTCCGATCCGAAAGATCACATTGGT
Organism: Bacteroidia bacterium; assembly: GCA_036274495.1. Taxonomy (GTDB): domain Bacteria; phylum Bacteroidota; class Bacteroidia; order AKYH767-A; family OLB10; genus DASUFP01. The sequence goes on along the minus strand of DASUFP010000084.1, from coordinate 9,706 downwards.
ATTTTGAACAAATTGAGAACGAATCCTGACTTTAACCAATATTACATCAGCCGCGAAGTGGATTTGTGGAACACGGTATTCAGTTGCGATTATATGTTACAGCAGCTTGACAGTACAGTGGCAGTAATTGACCCTGAAATGACCGCTCATGCAGCCCGCTGGTCAGGGACTTACACCGAATGGACAAACAATGTGCAGGATTTGAGAAATTATATTCTCCAGCGATGCAATGACCTATCTGCCGGAATGATTACCTGCTATTCGCTGACTGGGCCTTATGATGTGGTGTTTGATGCCGATCCTGCCGGAGCAGGCAGTATCAAAGTGAATTCACTGACACATTCCCAACTGCCATGGAATGCAACTTATTTCGGAGGTATTGCAACAAAACTGGAGGCCCTTGCCGATAGCGCTCATACGTTCATCAACTGGTCCTCGCAGAGTCAGGTTTTTAACCCGGGTCCGGGAGGAGCTGTCGCTGATATTAACCTGAATGGAGCTGATTCAATAGTTGCCCATTTTACACTGGTCTCTACATCATTACCCGAAACGGGTAACGTGGGTATACTTCCGGTTGTAAGTGTGCAGCCAAACCTGGTGAGGGATCATGCATTGGTGACATTTGACTTGCCGGAGAAGGCATCCGTGTCAATAAAAGTCTTTGATGCACTGGGTAAGGAGGTGATGCAGCTTATTAAGCCCAATATTGTTTTTAACAGCGGCGTTTATCAGGTTCATCTCGATTTCGCCGGTTTTGCACTGGCGCCCGGTATGTATTTTCTGGATTTTATTGCAGACCACAACAGGCAAACGGTAAAACTTGTTTATGACCCGCTCAGGTAGAAGTTTGTTTGTAACAACAGTTAAACCGGGAGTATAATGGAAAGTCAAATTCCTGTAGATAAATTTTACCATTTGATAATGCGGTGTGTACCTATTAAAATGTTCCAATACAATATTTATTACCGATGAGAAACACTATTAAACTCAGAATTTTTCTTGCATCCCTGGTGCTCTTATTTATAATCTCATGTAAAAAAGACGCCGGATCAGGAGGCAACTCTTCAATAAAAGGGTATATACACGTAAAAGATTACGATGCTTTTTTAATAACCCTTCAGGGGGAGTACGACGGAGCGGATGAGGATGTTTATATTATCTACGGGGATGATATTTCATATGCCGATCGTGTTAAATCGGGTCCTGATGGCGTTTTTGAATTTAAATACCTGAGGAAAGGCAATTATAAAGTTTATGTCTACTCTGCCGATACCAGTCTGGCCGGGAAAGTTGCTGTTTTGAAGGATGTTACTATCAGCGCAAAAAATCAAACGGTAGATGCAGGCACATTTGAGATTAAGAAGCGATGACAATACGTCCTGATCTCAATAAATTTGATAGTGTAACACTGCATCAGTTGGATGCTGTACGACTGCAGGACCGGATGGATACCAAATATGTGTTTAATGCTTCACGTCTCCAATTAGTGCTTGATTTGCTGCCCGAATATTACAAATGCCTGCAAATAGACGGTATCAGGTCATTTGGATATGAGTCGGAATATTTTGATTCGGATAAGTTTAAATTATACTTTGACCATTATTGCGGAAAGCTTAACAGGTACAAGGTCCGGTTACGAAAGTATACCGATAGCGGCCTCAGGTTTTTTGAAGTTAAGGCAAAAAACAATAAGTACCGTACGGTCAAATCCAGAATTCAGCTAACCGAAAGTGACGATCCCTTTAAACTCGATTCGGTTAAGGTGCTGGGGGAGGTATATAAATTCAATAATTTGGCCCTCCGTTCCAAATTGAGGGTTGAATACAACCGGATTACATTGACTGATGTTGACTGTTCCGAACGGGTAACCATTGATACAGGCCTGAACTTTGTCAATGGTACTACTTCAATTGATAAAAGTTATCTGGTAACAGCCGAGGTTAAACAGATGCGGTCGGCAAAATCTGTTTTTGCCATTCTAATGAAACATCTTCACATCCGCCCTGTAGGGCTTTCTAAATATTGCTTTGGGGTAAACAGTTTATACCCCGGAGTGAAGCATAATAATTTTAAACCCGGTTTACTTTATTTTAGAAAATTAGCCTATGATACTACTGCAAAACCTCAATCCGGAATCAGTTGACACTGCCTTTTCATTATTTGATAAACTTTCACCTAAGTTTTTTGTGCGATTGGGTGTAAATCTGGTCTCTGTAATTGTTCTGGTTCGATTTATTTATTTTCCCGTTTACCGCAGCCGCGAAAATGTCTTTACCTTCTTTATATTCAATCTGATCATTTTTCTGATCACCTACCTGCTGAATAAGGTAGAAATGAGTATGGGCGCTGCCTTTGGATTGTTTGCGGTTTTTTCGATGCTGAGATACCGTACCGAGGATATTTCAATTAAGGACATGACCTATATGTTTTTATTGATTGCCATGGGACTCATCAATGCGGTAAGTAAAGGGAGCTGGGATGAACTGGCGTTGCTCAATACCATCATCATATTTATAACCTATATCCTTGAGTCAAATTTATTGATTCGAAAGGAGGTCTCCAGGATAATCACCTATGAGAATATTGAACTCATTAAGCCTGAAAGACGGGTCGAATTAATCATTGACCTGGAAAACAGGTTAGGCATAAAAATTAATCACATTAATATCGGGAAAGTTGACTTTTTGAGGGATGCAGCTGTAATACAGGTGTTTTATTATGAAAAGTAGATTATTATTCTTCTTTTGGATACTACAACCTCTTACCGGATGGTGTCAGGTGAACGATGCGGGATTGTGGACAGAAATAGCACTTGAACAACCGGTTAATAAGGACTTAAGTTTTGAACTGAGTGAAGAACTTCGCCTAAATGAGAATTGTACCGAAATAGGTACTGCATTTACCCAGTTCGGGGTTGACTATGACATAATGAAACACCTGAAGGCGGGAATCGCCTACCGTTTTGTTCAAAAGAGGAAAATTGAAGATTTCTACAGTTTCAGACATAAATGGATAGCTGAACTGACCTATAAGTATAAGTTAAAGAAATTCAGTACCACGCTTCGAACAAGGTATACCCGGCAATATGCCGACATGCAATCATCAGAAGATGGTTATGTGCCTGCTGAGTATTTTAGAACCAGGCTCGGCTTCGAATACGATTTTTCAAAACACCTCTCTTCATACCTCTCCGGGGAGGTGTTTTTTAATATTAGTCCGGGAAAGGAAAACCTGCCCGATCAACTGAGGTTTGCCTGCGGATTGGAATATTCTTTTAGCAAAAAAAGTGCTATTGAGGTAGGGTACCTGATTGATAAGGAACAATATGTTGAAAATCCCACAACAGGATATATTGTTACCCTTTCGTACAGTTACAAACTGGATACACTCAAAAAGAAGAAAAAGAAATCTGATGTGATGGAGTAATAATACTTTTAGTAAATAATTTTCATCAGAAAAATGCACTGCTCCTTTGTAATATTCTCAATTAGCAGGACCAAAGGGTTCGTTTGTTAAGCTACTATTTTTCTGTTTAAGCGGCATTTTGAAGCAATGATTCCTGGTACGAAAGCCATTGCAGTTTTGGAAAATGAGGGCAGCTATGAAGATTTACAAACAGTGTTTTCCGCTTATATCAATTTGGGAGAACCGGACAGTGCCTCCGCTAAGCTGGAACAGATAACAAACCTTGATGATGCTGAAACAGACTGGATGGACATTAGTGGAATTTTACTATCTTTAACTACAAATAGTAAAACCTGGTTCGAAATGGACAGCACTCAGGAAGCCTCTGTTCGTGATATCGCCGCCGAGGAAGGTTCCTCTCTTGCTAAAATTCAGGCGCAAAACGTACTTCGTATGGTGTATCGCGATACCTTCCCCGATTATGTGGACGAGGAGGAATATTACAACCGTATGCAACCCGAACATTCTTTACATAGTCTTTATATTAACAATGAATTAAGTGAACTTACTGTTTTTCCAAACCCGGCCAATGACGAAGTCACTATTAAATTGAAAAACCCATCACCGGAAATTTATAATATAGTTGTTTACGATGTTACTGGGAGAAAACAATTCGAAACAAATTGCCGTATCAATAATACGGGAAAAACCTTCCATGTGAGTAATTTGGTTGAAGGTATTTATTTTATTAAATTGAGTGATAATAAAAAGAAAAACCTCACCACTAAACTGGTTATTTCAAGATGAATAAAATCAAGGGAATTTTTCTCATAAGTTTATTTTACGTATCTCATGTGACAATTGCACAGCATTGGGAAGGAGTGGGTGGTGGAACAGATCAAGTGCCACATATTGTATATACATTAATTAATTTTAATAATTTATTGGTACTTGGAGGAGCCTTTGATTCATTAGGAATTCCGGCAATTTATTCTCAAGGTACCGGGTACTGGAATAATCAACAATGGTTCCCAGGTAATACAAGTTTTGTTACAGGTTTACCTAAATGCTATATCAAATATGACAACCAATTAGTAATGGGTGGAGGATTTGGAGAAGTCAATGGTAACTCATTGTGCAAAAAAATTGCACATTTTGACAGTGCCGGTTGGTCACCATTAGGCTCTGGTGTTACAAGCGGAAGCGTTGTCAACTGCATGGCTGTTTACAATGGCGATTTGTTTATAGGAGGACAGTTTACGCAAGTAGACAGCACCATCGCAGCCTGGCGAATTGCACGATGGGATGGTGCTGCATGGCATGCTATGGGAAGCGGAATAACGGGTGGCTTTGGAGTAGTTAATGACATGGCCGTATTTCAAAATGAACTTTATGTATGCGGATTTTTCTCAACTGTAGATGGTCTATATGCTCCTGGTATTTGCCGGTGGAATGGAACGAATTGGGATACATTAGGGAGTGGAATTCTTGGAGCAGTAAAATGCATGTTTGTTGATTCGGTTTCTAATCGGCTGTATGTTGGTGGACAGTTTGGAGTTGCCGGAGGAGTTTCCTGCCCTACCGGGGTTGCATATTGGGATGGTGCAAATTGGTTCCCGGTAGGCACCAATCCATATATCCCAGCTGTGGATTTGATTGTGTATAATGGCATCCTTTACAATACATCAACACAATATTATGCTGTAAATTCCAATGGCGATACAATAAAGTATATCGCTTGGTACGACGGGGTGAACTGGAATCCTGTACCGGGCGGATTAAGTTCAACCGGTAACTGCTTTGCAATTTATCAGAATGAATTGTATGTGGGTGGTTATTTCCAATACGCCGGTGACAGCCTGGTAAACGGAATTGCAAAGTGGATACCGGGGACTCTAGGAATACATGAGGTAAAAAGCGATAAACTTCATATGCAAATTGTACCCAACCCTGCTAAGGAAGATGTGATGCTGCAATTGGATTTTAAAAAGCAAATGATGTTGAACCTTATAATTACCAACATAGAAGGAAAAAAAATCGAAGAGATTAATTTATCGGGGAATGGAAAAATAATCCATCATCTGAACACGTCAGGTTTGAAATCGGGGGTATATATTTTTTCTGTAAATGATGGAAACGAATTATTAAGTAGTGAAAAAATAATTATTAGCCGGTGAATATTTTCAGAAGCAGCTAATCTTCATAAATCCACATCTGGCCATTTGACAAAATGAAATACATTTTGATATAGTGTGTATGTTAAAAATAAATAATTGAAACCGTTGCTTCCCAAAAGGGGAGACGTCCAGTCAAAAAAGCTGGATCGGAACGAACAACAGGTTATAACTTCTGTCAATATATTTCAGTTTGTATTCTTATGTTACTGTAAATATTGGCATAATAGGTTTATTGGTTAATTCCAGACCTAATAATGCCAAGCGCAAATAACCCGCCAGGTTCGTTCCGGGCGGGCTTTGTGTTTTATGAAAGAGATTATAAAAACATATTTAGAATGGAAAGCTACCTATGCTCAACGAGCTGCCATTAACTATCGGATATGGCTGGATCGATTGGTTGAAATTTGTGGTGACAAACCACTTCACGAATTTTGCATGACTGATTTTCTCAAATATAAAAAATGGTTGGAGCGGAGATATAATCCTTATACAATTCAACTGGCGACAGTCGTTATAAAGAACTTCCTACAGTTTTGCAAGATGCAAAATATGGAATGTTTGAGTCCAACACTAATTAAACTTCCAAGGGTTTTTGCCAAATCCCACAGAGCGATTACAGAAAACGAATTTGAGAGTATTATTGAAAGAATTCCATTGCAAAGGGTTGGTGATATAAGAGATTCACTCATTATCCGTTTATTGTGGGACACCGGTATGAGAGTATCCGAACTGACAGATATGGAACTTTCACAAATCAATTTGAGAACTACAAGTGCCCAAATAAATACAAAGAAGACGGGCTACAAGAGGACTGTGGTTTGGTCGGAAAAGACCCACGAGCTACTGATGAGATATATTGATTTGAGAAACTCAGAATGCGAACATTCAAATACAACAGCCCTGTTCCTTGGCTGGAAAAACGGAGTAGGGTGGTGTAGTAGATTGACCCCCCGCACAATAGAAAGGAATATCAAAAGATATGCTCAGGATGCAGGGATTAGGGAAAAAGTAACTCCGCATAGCTTCCGGCACGGCTTTGCCCACAAACGAAGGGACATGAATGCACCATTGGCATTTATTCAGAAAGCTCTGGGACACATGAACCCGATATCAACTTTTGTTTACGAACAATACAAGGATGCGGATTTTGAACGAAGTGCTAGAACCTATTTGAAATAGGAAGATGTCCGGAGATCTTCGATTTCGGTTTTAGTGTCAGGAAAAAATGATGCTTCTTTTTCAAATAATCTAAACTCACTGCATCACCCGAAACAAGCAACTGTTTGTACTCCTTTTTAAGGGATTTAACGTACCGTTCAATTTTAATTGCTACAGACTGATTCTCGATTCCACCATACTCAAAAACCAGCTTTACCGGTTGATGAAATTTTGTCCATTGCCGACTGTTTGGTTCAAAATCTGAGGTCATTTGATGGGATGATAACCGGCTTTTCAAATTGGTTGTGATCCCTGTATAGAAATGGCCGTCTCCGCAAAGCAGGATATAAAGAGTATAAGTCGGCTCAGAGAACATTACATATGGGATATTAAATAGGGTATTGTAAAATTATATTAAAAATTCCAAAATATCCACAACAGCACTTGCATTGACTTTAACGGTATGGTAATCTCTGAGTAAGAACCTTTACAGGGTGATACAAGGGCTGATGAAGCCCTTAAAAATGGGCGATACAATGTCGCAAAAGAACAGTTGCTCGACGTAGAATTCGTCGAATAATAACTGTTTTTAGGCAATTTGTACATAGCGATCTGTGGGGTTTTTGTGGTTTCCGTAAAGGATGGGAATTGGCATTGTCCCTTTTGGGACCGTTCCGTTAAAAGCGGAACCGGAACGAACAATGCGAATTTTTGCCAGTAATGATGGCAATAACTCCATAGGTCGCTGTGTGTGTAAAAAATACATAGCGGTCGCTTTATCAATAGTAAATAAAATTGAAATGAAATTATTCAATATCTGTACCAGGAAAGATTTTGACAAAGAAGGGATAAGAAAAAGTGTATGGTATAAAGTTGGGTTATTAAAGGAGGCCGATTCAGGCCGGAAATACATAAAGCTCTATCATCAGCCATCGACCGAATTCTTCGTGTTTCCGCAGGATGAAAATATGGAATTAGGAGATTCACAACAATCTGCCTGATATGAAATTGGCGCAAACCACGCCATTGCCGAATGTTGTCATTGATAAATATCTGCAACATCTCAGCATGAGTGAAATCAAGGTGCTTTTGGTAGTGGTAAGGAAAACCTTGGGATGGACGGAAGGAGTAAATGGTCGTAAACAACGTGATTGGATTTCATCTGGTCAGCTCGCTCAAATTTCCGGATTATCGAAAAGAGCAATAACAGGTGCAATATCCTCACTGCTTAACAAGCGGTTAATTCAGGTAACCGGATTCGGAGACCGTGTTTTATCAGCACCTTCCGACCGGCGTGGGCAGACCAGACTATATTTTGAATTGGCCGGTGAACTGGCTGTGGATAATGAGTTAAGAAAGCAGGAATTAAATGGGATAAGTAATAAAAAATCAGCACATTTTGCGGAAGACATCGGAAATAAAGTACATGAGCTAGTGCAAAAATTGCGGATAACAAAAGAAACCGTACAAAACTAACTCTTACAAAATTATTATTGCATGATGCATCATCATGAATTTAAAAACGAATAACACAAAACAAAATAAAAAAATATACCTATTCCCATTCAGTGAAAAGCAGTTAAAACATTTTCAGGATGAAATTGAAGAAGCGGGAGGCTTTCATGAGTTGATGTATTTAAAAAAAGCTTTAATTAAGCAGTACGGAATGAAATACATCAACAGCTATAAAAACAAATACTTATATCGAAGTAAATATTTAAATGGAATTTACAAATCATTATGGTCATTCTATGACACTGAAATTCCATTTATTTTTTGGAGTGCGATGTACGACACATTACAAAGACTGAAAGTCTATAAGTAATTCTTTTCCCAGTCCAGGGCTAGGACTTCATTTTTTAATCAGCCCTTTTCAGAGCCGACTTTTCATAAAGCTCTTTAAACAATCAAATAAACTTAAAATGGAAAATCAAACGAATGATCAACGTGTACGGGATGTATACCAGATCGTAACCAACCGAGTGTTGGAATTACTTGAAAAAGGGGAAGTCCCCTGGAGGAAAACATGGACCAATACCGGCTTACCCCGGAACCTGGCCACCGGGAAAGAGTACAAAGGCATCAACCTTTTACTTTTAACCAGTTTGGGCTACTCCTTAAATTACTTCCTAACTTTTCAGCAACTCCGGGATATGGGAGGAAAGCTGAAAGAAGGAGAGAAGTCGCACATTGTCGTTTACTGGAAATGGATTGAAACGGAAAAACCCGATGGTGGAGGAAAAGAAGTAAAGCCTTTCCTTCGTTATTACAGGGTTTACAACATCAATCAAACTGAGGGTATCCCTGAATCCCGGATTCCAAAGATAACACGGCCTAAGAATCCAATTGATGAATGCGAGTACATTATTAAAACAATGCCTCAATGTCCGGAAATCATCCACAGAACCGAACAACCTTATTACAACCCCAAGGACGATTTCATCAATATGCCATTGTTAGAGCATTTTGAAACCAGTGAAAATTATTATGAGACTCTGTTCCATGAACTTGTTCATTCCACCGGTCACAATTCCCGACTCAACCGGAAAGAGGTAATGGATAATCACGCCTTTGGAACGGAAATGTACAGTATTGAGGAGTTGACGGCGGAGATGGGAGCTTGTTACCTCAAATCACTCACTGGCATCCGGGAATCAGTAAGCCAGAACAACATGAGTTACATTCAAGGGTGGATTAAGGTGTTGAAAAAGAACAGGAAGTTTATCGTGCTCGCCTCCAGTCAAGCCCAGAAAGCTGTTGAATTTATCCTGAAGGATGAATTGATTAACGAGGAAAAAAATAGCCCGGAAGGGCTGAAAGCCTGATTCTGTCAGGCTTTTTCTTTGAAAAATCTCCCAAAACCCTTGATTTTATTGGATTTTAATTTTAAATTTGATTTACCCGAACTTCATTTACGTTTTAACCAGCAACCAAGGTCAAATACAGGTCGACACCCTACGAAAATA
>DASUFP010000083.1:0-16169 GCA_036274495.1 Bacteroidia bacterium | reverse complement strand
TTTACAATCGGAATCCCGCCAATTTTCTGCTCTTTCATAATGTTCAGAGCTTCCTGAATGGTGGCATTCTCATTAAGCGTAATGGGATCGTGAATCATTCCGCTCTCTGAGCGCTTTACTTTACGCACCTCACCTGCCTGGCGATCAATAGACATGTTTTTGTGGAGAACGCCCAAGCCACCTTCCTGAGCCATGGCAATTGCCATTGTCGACTCCGTTACGGTGTCCATGGCGGCTGAAACCACCGGAACATTTAATTTGATGCTTCTTGAAAAATACCCGCTGATATCAACATCTCGGGGAAGCACTTCCGAATAAGCCGGAACCAGGAGGACGTCGTCATATGTGAGACCTTCTCCCAGAAATTTGGATCCTGTTTCTTTCATAATCCCTGGAGAATAAAGTAAGTAAGTTGGGGCTGCAAAGGTAGCAAAATCCTCCCAGTAAAAAAACGGAGGTTTTATTACTTATTAATTGAATATCAATGCATTAAAAGAACGGTTCCGGTTTTCCGCACCTCTTTTAAATTGTATCCTTTAAAAACCATTTGGTAAATGTAAATGCCCTGAGGAGCTGCCGAACCCTCAAATTGTCCGTCCCAACCCGTTTCAGGTGAATCGCTTTTGAAAACCTCCTGTCCCCAGCGGTTAAATACCCGAAGGGTGTAACTCCCCGGTAATGCGAACAGTGTTACCGGTTTGAAAACCGGGTTTTTCCCTCCCGGAGTAAAGGCATTAGGAATAAATGCAAGAGGTTCCTGAGGTGCGCATGCTTCATTGGAAAAGGCATTATCCATAAAGCCATACATATTTAGGGCCCCTTCCAGTGCTTCTACTACATAACAATAATTGTCGCCGGCATCAAGCGATATGGAAGAAACATCCTGCTGAAGTGTAAAAATACCTGCGCCAACAGAAGCAAAAGGTATCGGAGGCCTTACACCGTTAACCAATCTGTAAATATTATAACTGCCTGTGGGACCGGGCCAGCCGGAGTAATCGTCCCAGGTGAGTGTACTTATAAAATCATTACCTCCTTCGGCTTCCAGGTAAACGGTTTTAGCAACATTCGAAAAGGTGAGCTCGGCACCGCAGCTGTCTTTGGCAGAAATTTTATAGTACTGAGGTGCAGCAGCCGGATCTGATTCAAGATCATAAAATGTGAGATTCGGTGTAGCAGTATATGGGATTTCATCCATAACCGAAAATCCTGTTGCAGGTTGCTGAGAGTGGTATAACCGGTAGGAAACAATATCTCCTCCTGGGTCAACATCACAGGTGATAGTAACACTGCCGTTTACAACACTTGCACTGCGGATATACAAATGATCAGGCTGATCATAGATATCGGCAATCCTGGAGATGATATTGGATGAGGACGATTTTCCAGAGGCTCCTATTGCACGAACATAAAATTCATAATTTCCTCCCTGAACGGTTACTACTTTTTGATAACTCAACGTTGTTGGCGGAACTATTCCGTCCATAGTCCATGTACCGCCATTTACCCTGAACCATATTTCATAACGGTTTACGCCGCCTGACATATTGCTGTAACTGTTCCATTGAAGCGAAACAGTAGCGGAACATTTTTCAAATGAATCGTCGAGTAAAATTGTCCGGTGCACCGGTGTCAGCGACCCAAGATTTTTACAGCTGTCAAATGGGGCTACAGCGAATGATTCTATTTGGTTGTCGGCCTGTGAAAGAAGAAAATTAAAGAATGTACTGTTAATTCCGAAAACGATTCCGATTGAGTCGTACGAACTGCCGTTAAACTGATAAATAATATAACCCATGGTGTCGTAAACTGTATCAGCGAGCCATGAGATTGTAGCATTGCCCGTCAGAGGATCAACGCTGACGGTATCCAGCAAAGTCGCAGCAGGACCCTGGGTGTCACTAAACAATTCTCCATCAATAGAAGAAACAGATTCGCATCCGGATGCGTCTCCTTGAGTAACCCGGTAATTGATAAACTTGCTGCAAAATATATTGGTGTCGTTTGTAGTGGTATCCGATCCGTTATAAAAAGTAGAATAGACTCCCGGGGTAAGTTCTTTTTCAAGGTCATATAATGGAGCAGTGGAAGCCAGCGGAGGTGTATGGATACGATTCCAGTTTAACCGGACCGCCTGATTGGAAAGCGGTGTAACAATCATTCGCATGGAACGAAGCGTATCTGATGGTGTACTGAAAAAGGAGCAACAACCCTCACGCGTTTTAATATAAAAATAAAGCACCTGTGTGGATGCATTTACAGAAGTGAGTGTTGTTGTAAGGGTATTGTAGTTAAAAATGCTGTCAATATCTATGTACGGTCCTGCAGCCACATTGCTGTAATAAATATGGTAGCTGTTAAAGTCGTTGCCCGTATCGGCAGGGGCAATCCAGTTGAGGGTTACTGAGCCAGTTGAAGAAACCGAAACACAGCGCAAATCGGGAGGGTCCGGCTGGGCATATAAACTACCGGAAATCAATAGCATAGCCATTAAAAAGGTTGACGTCCAACACATACGGATCATGGCTGAAAAAGAGTTATGAATCATTATGTCGGTAACCGATTCATAACGCAATAACCGATAGTAAAGTCTGTCAGGCCTCTGAGTCACTTGTGTTGTACAAACTATAAATGAAGAAAGGAAGCCATGGCTTCCCTTCTTCAAATGCTATATAAAATCTGTTATCGTAACAGTGTAACGGTTCCGTTAAACAGATGCTTTTTACTGTTCTTGGTAGTCACTTCAATTTTGTATACATATACACCTTCAGGAACCTTATTGCCGTTTCGGTCGGTGCCGTCCCAGTATTTGGTATAACTATCGGCTTCGTAAACCGATTGTCCCCAGCGATTGAATATGGTTATTTTGAATGAAGCAACATCCAGGTTATAACCTGTAGCAGCATCAAAGAAGTATTCGTTGTTTCCATCGCCATTTGGTGTAAAGGCATTCGGAATATAGAATGGATTAACAACAATTTCCTTGACTACATGATCTTCGCAGCCGGTTACGTTTGTTACTGTAAGTTTAACTTTGAACTCACCAATATCGCCAAAGTAGTGAACCGGATCTTTGTCGGCTGAGTTGTCGCCATCACCAAATTCCCAATTCCAAGTCACTGCATTTTCCGACAAATCTGTAAAGAGCACCTTAGCATTGAATACTTCTGTTGTCCAGGGGTCAGCAGTAAAGGCAGCTACAGGAAGCGGGAAGAAGAATGCTTCTACAGCCTGAGATGTTTCATTGAAGCAAGTAGCAGGCGTAGTAATACTCAAACTAACCTGATACGTTCCCGAATCAGCATAGACGTGAGATGGATTCTCCAGTGATGAAGTAAATCCGTCACCAAAATCCCAATGGAAATGTGAACCCGGATCAAAGGATGATGTGTTTGTGAAATTGATACTTGTGGTTTCGCAACTGTAAGAAGTATCGTTGGTAAAGCTGACAACAGGTACCATATTCACTACCAGGTTAACTGCGGGAGAAGTTCCGACACAACCATTGCCATCAATTACAGTCACAGCGTATGGGCCCCCAATACCTGTATTAACACTTGTTGAAGAGGCACCATTCGACCAGTTATAGCTCACGAAGCCCGGTGTGGCTGAGAGCGTACTTGTTTCACCGTCACAAATCGACAGATCTCCCGCGATGGTAGGCTGAGGTAAAGGATTCACCAGAATGGCGGCCGAACCGGCAAGTGTTCCTGCACAGTAGGCGTCATTTAATGAAACCAGTGTATAATTGGTGGTAATACCCGGAGTAACAGGGAAGGTAGTAGTTGCGGAACTGCTTGTAACAGGTCCGAAATTGGTTACGCCATTTGTATAAACATAATTGAACGGAGCGTTACCGGTAAATTGTATGGTAAGATCTGTTGATTCATTAGCACAAATTTCGGCGTCGCCGCTGAGAGCAGCTGTCGGAATTTCATGCACAGTTACATCCACAGCACCGGATGCGGAACCCGTACAATATGCATCACTCACAGTTGTAACCGCATAATTGGTATTAACCGTTGGAGCTACTGTTATGATTTCGGGATTGTTATTGGTTGTAATAGGACCAATAGTAGTTCCTGCATCAGTATACGTATATGTATAAGGTCCTGTTCCGGTAAAGTTGATGTTAAAGGAAGTGGATGAGCCATCACAAATCGACAATGAAGCGGTAGCATCGGCAGTTGGCAACGGGTGAACAATCACCTGTGCTGTTCCGGCCTGTGTGCCTACACAATGAGCATCTTCAATGGAAACAAGTGAATAACTTGTAGTAACACCGGGAGTAACCGGGATTATTTCCGGGTTGCCGGTAGCTACAATAGGACCAAAGGATGTGGTTCCATCGGTGTAGGTATATGTAAACGGAGCCACACCTGTAAAGCCGATAGTAAATTCAGAACTTTCACCAAAACACAATTCGGGATTCCCGGAGAGTGCCAGTGTAGCATCAGGAATAGCGTTTACGGTAATATCCGCTACACCTGTATAGCTTCCTCCACATCCCGCACCTGTAACTTGAGTAATCGAATAAGAAGTGGTGGCCGGAGGTGTAACCGGAATGGTTACATTAAAGTTATTGGTAATAAACAAACCGTAGATTGTGGACCCGTCGGTGTACTTATATTCAAATGGAGGTACACCCGTAAAAGTGAGGTCAAGGTTTGTGCTGTTGCCTGCACAGATATCAGTAGTACCGGTTAAGGTAGCAGTTGGCAGTGGAATTACCGAAACCACTGCACTTCCGGAAGTTGTTCCGGTACAGTTGGCATCAGTAATACTGATAGGTCCGTAATTGGTAGATACAGTTGGCTGTACATTCACCAAAACCGGATTCTGGTTTGTGGTAAACGGTCCGTAGTTGGAACTTCCATCAGAATAGGAGTAGGTGAAAGGTCCTGTTCCGGTGAAGAGGAATTGCAGATCGGTGTTACCTCCAAAACAGATATCAGTAGTACCCGTAAGAGCGGCTGTCGGCAGCGGATTAACAATTATGGCAGCTGAACCTGCAACGGAACCGGTACAGTTTGCATCAGAAACAGATACAAGTGAATAGGTGGAGGTTGCCCCCGGTGCTATTGTTACTGTCGCCGGATTCGATGAGGTTGAAAATGGTCCATAGGAAACGGATCCGTCGGTGTAAGAATAGTTGAAAGGACCTGTTCCTGTAAAGGTAAGTGTAAGATCAGTGGTTTCTCCTGCGCATATGGTGCTGTTGCCGGTGATGGATGCGGTAGGCAGATTGTTTACTGTGACAACTGCCGTCGCAGCATTCGTTGCACCAGCGCAGCCGTTGCTGCCGGTAACTGTAGGAGTAAGACCATATGTAGTACTCAGTCCCGGTGTAACGGAGATAATTTCAGGATTGTTTGATGTTGTAAACGGTCCTACCGAAACACCATTTTGGGTATACGTATAGGTCCATGGGCCAAGTCCGCTGAATGCCACACTCAGGTTAGTCGACAAACCATTGCAGATATCGGTGGTGCCGGTAATCTGAGCAGAAGGTAACGGAACAACAGTAACGGTTGCTGAACCTGCAACACTGCCTACGCACAGGGTGTTTTGGTTGGCAACACTAACAAGGTTGTAACTGGTGGTTGTTGTTGGATTAACGTTGATGTTAACCGAACCGTTGCCTGTGTTAAACGGACCATAACTGGAAGAACCATCGGAATAAGTATAGGTGTAAGGTCCGGGTCCTGAGAAGGCAATATTGAATGTTGTATTTGCGCCATCGCAAATTGTCTGTAACCCTGAAATGGTTGCACTTGGCAGCAGGTTTACCGTAAGCGTTTCGGTGTCGGTGCCCACACAACCATTCACATCAGTTACGGTAACCGTATAGGTACCGGCCGTGCCAACGGTAATAGTTGGAGTTGTTGCAGTGTTACTCCAAACATATTGTGAATAAGCGCCGGCGCTAAAAGTTGTTGTTTGCTGGTCACAAATCACTGTGTTTCCCGTGATAGCAGGTATGGGATTTGCATGAACAGTAAGTGCCTGAGAAGCAGTGCCGGTACATCCATTCGCATCTGTAACGGTTACAGTATACGTTCCGGCAGTTCCGGTTGTGATGGTAGGAGTAGTGGCATTGGTGCTCCACAGATAAGTAGAATAAGGACCACCTCCGTCAAATACAGTGGTAAATCCAGCACACACATCCGGATTACCTGAAATATTTGGCACAGGATTCGGATTTACAGTAAGCGAATAGGTGTCAGTTCCGGTACATCCGTTTCCATCGGTAACGGTAACCGTATAGGTACCGGCTGTATTTACACTTATGGTTTGGGTAGTCAGACCGTTGTTCCAGGAATAACCTCCGCTATATAACCCTGCGTTAAATGTGGTACTGAAACCGTTGCATACAACATTGTTTCCGGTAATGTTGGGTACCGGATTAGGATGGACTGTAAGCACTTCAGTATCGGTGCCGACACATCCGTTAACATCGGTAACAGTTACAGTGTAAGTACCGGCAGTATTAACAGAAATTGTTGGAGTAGTAGCAGAGGTACTCCAGTTATATGTGGCATACGCTCCTGCATTAAATATTGTGGATTGTCCGGAACAGACAGCGTTATTACCGGTAATTGCAGGAACAGGGTTAGGGTGAACAGTCAATGTTTCCGTATCCGTACCGGTACATCCATTCGCATCTGTCACAGTCACCGTGTAGGTGCCTCCGGTTCCTGTTGATATAGTTGGGGTAGTGGCATTTGTATTCCACAAATAAATGGCATAAGGGCCACCTCCGTTAAATACCGTACTGAACCCGGAACAAACATTCGTATTACCGGTAATATTCGGAACAGGGTTAGGATGAACTGTTAATACTTCTGTGTCAGAGCCGGGACAACCAAAACCGTTGGTAACGGTTACAGTATATGTGCCGCCTGTCCCAACAGTAATTGTTTGTGTGGTTAAACCGTTGCTCCATGCATAGGTTGAATATGGACCTCCTGCACTAAGAACGGTAGTTTGTCCTGCGCAGATAGAAGTAGTACCCGTAATAACCGGAGTGGGTGAAGGGTTAATGTTAAAGACGTGAGTATCTGTACCTGTACATCCATTGGCATTGGTAACGGTAACAGTATAGGTACCGGAAGAGCAAATGTTCACCGTTTGTGTATTGGCACCATTACTCCACAGGTAGGAAGTATATCCCGCTCCCGCATCAAGCGTGGTACATCCGCACGAAGAACTAAGTCCTGTTATATTGGGCGTTGGCAGCGGGACGACAACAAGAGTGACCGATGTATCTGCCTGACAAGCCCCGTAATTGGCCGTGACCGTATAGGTCCCGGCGGTACAAACACTGATTGATTGTGTCACCGCCCCCGTACTCCACGAATAACCCACAGCACCGGGTGTAGCTGTTAAGGTTGTACAGGTTCCCTGGCAAATTACAGGGTTCGCCGGAGTAACTGCCACAATAGGCTGAGCATTGATAGCATGAACCGTGTCGAGTGATGACTGCGACACACATCCCGAACTATCGTGCAGGTCGACCCGGTAGGCGATATAGTCATCGCAGATTTGCTGCGAAAAGGCATCTACATAGTGGAGCGAATCAATAATGGTTGAATCGATCAGCACCCATGCAGACGGGATGGGGTACTGGCGATAAATTTGATATTTCTTGTTTGCGTGTGAACTCAGAGGAGGCACGTGCAGGGCATTCCAGTTAAGATCAATACTGAGCGAGGCGTTTTGCACTGCATTCAACTTAATGGTGCGTAATGTGTCGGATGGCTTTGATATGCTGTCTCCGTCGCAACCCGATCGTGTTTTAAGATAATACCAGATGGATTGCTGCTGCGCATTTGTCCCAAACAAGGCATTCAGATTGGCAGCCGTTTGGGTATATGTGGCCGTATTCCAATTAAAGACACTGTCTACAAGGATATATGGTCCCGCGGCGGCAGTAGCTGCGTAAATTTCATAGGAATGGAAAATATTCTGCGAATCTCTCGGACATGGTTTATTCCACGATAGGCTCACACTTCCGTCAACATTGACCGAAGCACATCGTAACGGAGGAGCCTCCAATGCAGGAGGTGCCAATACGGTTATGTTGATGGTACTGACGTTGGATGCATTTGCCGGACAATAGTTGTCGGAGGCTTTAATTACGAACCGGTACGTATTCGATATTCGTGTACATATGGTATCTAACCCTTTTACGTGAGCGCAGGTCAGTTTCCAGTTAAATCCCACACCGCCGCCTATCTGGAAGCTGAACGGAGTATTGGTACTCAGCGTGGCACACGGAACTATTGGACAGCCACCATTTTGGTTTGTAACCGGAGCGCCGAATTCGTTACCATATGCTTCAATAGTAATTGTTTGTCCGGCACCGTTGTTGAAGAATTCAAAGTCGGTAGCATTCAGAAAGAAACTAACGGTATCGCCTGCGTAGAACGTATCGGAATAGGCTGTTTGCAAACCGGTAACAGGATCAAAGAAAGGAGGATTTACATCGGGAGGAGTGTTGGCAATTCCGCCCAGAACAGGAGGGCAGTTGTTGTTTAACACTACGTTGATTTCACGATAAATTTCAGCAACCTTCTGACCGCATTTGTATGCTGTTACTTTCACAACTGTAGCAAAATAACCTCCGGTATAGGAGGTATAAGTCATTTCGCCGGTGTGTGGGTCAATGGTAGCGGCAACATTCAATGGGTTTTGAGTAGGGCTTGGTAACTGGCTGTTTAGGCTATAGCCGGGGGCAAAGGGGAGATTCGCTCCAGAATCGTCAATTGGATTTGCCCAGCCGTATACAAGTGAATCAAGTTCGGCGTCAACAGCTGCAGGGTTGTATTTGAATGGGAAACCGGTGCAGATGATGGTAGAAGGTTTCTCAGAAAAGTAGGGTGAATTGTCGAAGCAGGGGTTGGCATTTTGTCCGTTGTACGGGAACATATAGGCGCGGTTGGCAAAACCATTGCTTCCGGCTCCGGAAAGATTTGTCAAAGCCGAACTGCGGCAGCATTCGCCCCACCTGAACCACCAGCCGGTTGCCGGAGGCACCCCGCTCAGCGTAACGTTACCCGATTCGTAAATATATTCTTCAACCAGACCGGGGATAGGGTTGCTGAAACTTCCCTGAACGCAATCAGCACACTGGGTGACGCCGTTAGATTGCAGACCATTAGGACTGATATCATTTTGCTGAATCAGATTCATGGTAATGGTTGGAACTCCCGGGACATTCGTTTGCATCTGCACGGTGCTGCTTGGAGTAATTCCGTTGCAGTCGCGGTAGAATTTCATTTTGAATTTGTACTGTCCGTTAGCGAGACAGGTCCAGGTTATTTCACCTCCCATTCCGTGGCTGCCAAATGCTGGCTTGATCGTTCCGGCTAGTCCGGTAACCATCAGGATTAAAACGAGTAATCTTTTCAAGGGATTATGATTTAGTGTAAGTAGGGGTTTTCAGAGTAAACTTTAACTATCAAATATACGAAATACTCTCTTATATACAATCCAAAATTTTACGAACACTTAGTAGACGCCGGTAAAGGGCGATTCAGTTGCACAGGTTCAAAAAAAAATGCGCCAGAAAATGCAAGTTGAAGATAGCTGAAAAGCAGGCACTAATAAAAATACAACTACTTGTAAATCAGTTATCCTGCAATAATCTCGGTCATTGTGTCAGGTGCCAGCCACTTTTGTGCCAACCCGGTTATAGTCGCCGGCTGAATGGATAAAAGCAGGTCCTGGTACTCTTCAAGATATTGATAATCAAGTCCATGTAAAATAAGTGACTTAAACCTGTCGGCTAAAGCAAAAGGACCATCGATATTTCGTTGAAAAGCCCCGGACATGTAACTCTTGACCAGTTCAAGTTCATCAGCCGGAACCGGTTCTGTTGATAACCTGTCAAGTTCGGAGTAGATTTCCCTGACCGCATCGGCACAAACGGCCTTTCCGGTTTCGGTGGTAATGAAAAAATGACCCCCATGGCGGTGAGGCGAAAGGGCACAGCCGATTCCGTAGGTGTATCCCTTATCCTCACGGATGTTGGCCATGAGGCGGGAACCGAAATACCCTCCGAGCAAGGTACTGACTACGGTCATTGGCTGATAATCGGGATGATTTTTTGTAAAAAGTAATTTTCCGATACGAATACAGCTTTGAACAGCATCCGCTTTTTCTATTTTCTTTTTTTCAGGTACCTGAGCAGTGGAAGAGAAATCAGTTCCGTTTTGAGATGGGTTGTCTGATGACAATGAAACAGACCCGAATATCCTGTTGATATCAGCAATCACCTTATCGGAAAATTTACCCGACAACACCAAAATGGCTTCGCTCAAATCATAACCGGATGCGAAACTTCGGGTAATTGTATTTCTGTCAACATTGCTGAAATCATCTTCTGCCGGAGTAAATCCATACAGCGAACCGGACCCGTATAGCGTTTCATTGAATGCTTTGCGGGCGAGCCAGGAGACTTTTCCTTTTTGCACTTTTACCTGCTGAATATTCCTGGTTTTCCATGCATCAAGTTCATTGTCGGGAAATGAAGCTTCCGTTATGAGTTCATGAAGCAGCGGCAATGTTTCAGGAAGAAGCCTGCTGAGTGAAAAAAGGCTTAGTGTTTTCCAGTCGGCATTGATTTCTGATTCGAAATGGGCGCCGTAATTATCGAATCCACGGGCAACGGCAAGAGCATCCTTGGCGGCAGTACCTGAATCAAGCAAATGATGAGCCGACAGGGCATGCATATAGGCGGAGGTGGTTCGGACGCTGTTCGGAAAAATGATTTCGAACCTGACCACATCCTGCACACCGGCGTTTACTACATATAGTGGCACGCCGTTATCAAGCACATGCTTATCAGCATGAATCACATTTAATTTTCCGGCCTTCTGAAGAGCAGGAGCTTTATGTCTGTCAAGTGCTGTAATCATCGTTTTTTTGAAAGGTAATAGATCACTGTACTGTTCTCTTCTCTTAGTACTTCCCGGGCGATATTCCGGATGTTTTCGGGAGTTACCGATGCGTATTTTTCAACCTGGCTGTTAATAAGATTTGCATCTCCAAGCATCTCATAATAACATAAATTCAGCGCCCTGTTGGCTATGCTCACATCACCGAATCTCAATGCCGATTCCGTTTTATTTTTAACTTTAAAAAGTTCCTGTTCGGAGACACCTTCGGTACCTATTTTGGCCAATTCCAAGTCGAGGGCATCCTCAGCTTCGGCAGGGGTAACTCCCTTTACCAAGCGCCCTTCACAAACCACCAGACTCTTGTCAAGATCGCCAAGCATATATACGCTAACGTTAGTAAAAAGCTTCCTCACTCTTACCAATGAATCGTAAAGGCGGGATGATTTTCCTCCGGCGAGAATATCCGTCATCAGATCAGTAGCATGAAACCCGGCATCACTTCTTGCACAGCAATGCCAGGCTTTGTAAATAGCATCCACCGGAACATCTTTTTCGGTTTCGAGCACTCTCTTTTTCAGTTGCGCAGGTTCAACAGGATAATTTCTCTCAATTGCAGTTCTTGGTTCAATAGGAGCGAACCATTTGGTGCAAAGTTCTTTTGCTTTTTCCGTTGTTATATTACCTGATAGGGCCATTACCGCGTTTGCAGGATGGTAGTATTTTTTAAAAAAAGCCTTTACATCATCCAGTGTCGCATTTTCGATGTGAGAAACTTCCATACCAATGGTTGGCCATCTGTAAGGATGTACCTTATATGCCAGAGGTCGTAATAATAACCATGCATCGCCGTAAGGCTGGTTCAGGTAACGCTGACGGAACTCTTCAACGACAACCTGCCGCTGTACTTCAAGACTTTTAGGAGAAAATGCCAGATTGAGCATTCTGTCCGATTCAAGCCAGAATCCCGTTTCAAGATTTACAGCCGGAATGGTCAGGTAATAATTGGTGAAATCGTTATTGGTAAAGGCATTGTTTTCACCACCCGCCATTTGAAGCGGTTCGTCGTAACTCGGAATGTTTTCCGATCCGCCAAACATAAGGTGTTCAAATAGGTGAGCAAAACCGGTGCGCGAAGGTTCCTCATCACGAGCACCCACTTTATAAAGGATATTTAAGGCTACAAGGGGAGTGGTGGTATCGGTATTCACCAAAACGGTAAGTCCGTTTGATAAGTTGAATTTTTCAAATTCAGTCATGGCGCAAATCTGCGAGTTTTTTTCTCACTAAATTGAATTCATCCCATATTTCGGCAACAATTTCAGCTGCAGCCATTATTTTAGCATTTTGAGCCGAAACCTGACCAATTTCCAATTCACCGGTTTCCAAATCACCCTCAAACATTCCCTTTTTTGCCCGGGCTCTTCCTAAAATTGATTTCAATTCTGCAGCGTCAGCACACCGTGCCTCGGCTTGTTGGATTTGATCGTAAAAGGCATTTTTTATCATCCGCACCGGAGTAAGCTGTTTTAACGTAAGTACCGTATCCCCTTCATTTGCGTTCATCACGCGTGTTTTAAAGTTTATATGTGCCGAAGACTCTTCAGAGAGCACAAAACGCGATCCTATTTGCACTGCTTCGGCACCCAGGGCGAACGCAGCTGCCATAGCCCGCCCGCTGCCAATTCCTCCTGCAGCAATTACCGGAACATCTACAGCATCGCACACAAGAGGTACCAGACAGAGCGTAGTGGTTTCTTCGCGCCCATTATGACCGCCTGCTTCAAAGCCTTCCGCAACCAGTGCATCTGCTCCGGCAGCTACTGCTTTTTTCGCAAATTTGGTATTGCTTACCACATGCACAACAGTTATGCCTTTTTCTTTCAGCATACCTGTCCATATAGCTGGGTTACCTGCTGAAGTAAAAACAATCTGTACACCTTCATTGACAATGATGGTCATCAGTTCTTCAATATCAGGGTAAAGAAGCGGAACATTAACTCCGAACGGTTTATTTGTTGCCTCTTTACATTTACGGATATGTTCCTGTAGGATTGGCGGATACATGGACCCGGCACCAATAATTCCCAGTCCGCCGGCATTGCTGACTGCAGCTGCAAGGTGCCACCCGCTGCACCAGATCATACCTGCCTGAATAATCGGCAACTCAATTTTTAAAAGTTCACAAACCCTGTTTTTCATGGCGGCGATATTACTTTATTTTTAACCGGAAAGCAACACAATCGAGGGTGGCTTTTACACGGGCTGCATATTCACGATAGGTCCAGTAACGGTGCTTATAGGGAGGGGGTTCTGCTATGACACCGGTTGCACGCACCCCCATGCACGATGCACAAAAAAGAGCTCTTTCAAGGTGTTCCTGTTGTGTAACAATGACCAGCGGATGATTTGATTTGGCTTTTGCGGCATGTTCAACCGAAACCCACGTCCGAACCCCGAGGGAATCACTGATGATATTTTCATCTCCGATTCCATACGATTCGAGTCGTTCTTTCATATCGGCCGCTTCATCATAATAAGGAGGTAATATCATTCCGCTGACAAAAAAGACAGCATTTTTATCATGTTCCCATATTTTTCTGGCACCTTCCATACGGTGTTCAAAAGTATGATTCACCCATTTGCCTTTTTCTGAATTCCCGGCGCCGGGAACCAACACAAGCGGATTTTCGGGCACACTGTCTGACGGACCAATGATGTTCCCCGATGCGGCCATGGAAATCATAAAATAGTTCAGGACAATGAATAGCAGCGCCGTAACCAACAGACCGGTTGTTACAACAAGCAGCCGAATGAGCCATTTAAACAGAAAGTGCATATTGTGCAAATAAACAGAATATCAAGCTAATAGTTATCGGAAACCCTTGTCGTAACGGTATCACAATATCTATTACTTTTGCAACAAAGCCATAAAAACCGGTCAGGAACGCATTAGCATGAAAGTAATTATCCCCGTTGCAGGTATTGGCACCAAGTTGCGTCCGCACACGCATACGCAACCAAAGGCACTGGTCCCTGTTGCCGGCAAACCTATTTTGGCCCATATTGTAGACTATCTTGCTGCCGCTGGGCACAACGACTTTGTTTTTATAATCGGGTATCTGGGCGATAAAATTGAAAATTTCATAACGGAGCGGTATCCCAAAATGAAGTCCGCTTTTATTGTGCAGGAACCCCGAGAGGGAACCGGTCATGCTATTTGGCTGGCCCGTCATTATGTCAAGCATGAAGAACCGATACTTATTATATTAGGTGATACCATTATTGAATTTGACATCAAAACCGTAATCGGTTCATCGCATTCAATGCTTGGAGTGAAGAAAGTAGATGACCCGAGAAGTTTTGGCGTTGCCGAAATCAATGACAAGGGATTTATTACCCGCCTTACAGAGAAGCCTTCGATACCCAAATCGAATCTTGCTCTTGTTGGAGTTTATTTCATCCGCGAAAGCGGAAAACTGTTTAAGGTACTTGACAGGCAGATTTCGCAACAGGAAAAAATTAACGATGAGTATAATTTAACTCATGGCATAATGAGCATGATTGAAGATGGCGAACAGGTTTCAACTTTTCAGGTTGGAAACTGGTACGATTGCGGAGGAAAGGCCAACCTGCTGGAAACAAATGCTATTTTGCTCAAGAGAAATGCGCCTTCCGCTGCACAATTTAACTTTACAAATACAATTATTATTCCTCCTGTCAGCATTTCAGGCAACTGCGATATAGCAGATTCGATAATTGGACCAAATGTTTCAATAGGTGAACGGACAATTGTTCGTTCGTCCATTTTGCGCAATTCCATTATTGGGGCCTATGCACAGCTCGAGACTGCCGTGCTGCATAATTCAATTGTTGGAAGTGATGCTTATTTAAAAGGTTTGAGCCAAAGCCTGAATATTGGCGACAGTACCGAAATTGATTTCAGTTAAAAACAGAAACTAATGAATACTTTACCGAACGATCAAACCCTTCAGTCAGATGAAAAGCTTTCAATTATGGAACGCGACAGAGAAGTTTTCCGTCTGATCAGAAGTGAGCTGAAGCGTCAGCGCAATGGAATTGAGTTGATAGCTTCCGAGAATTTCGTAAGCAAACAGGTAATGGAAGCGATGGGCTCGTGTCTGACCAACAAATATGCAGAAGGGCTGCCCGGTAAAAGATATTATGGCGGATGCGAGGTGGTTGATGAAATAGAACAGCTGGCCATTGACAGAGTAAAAGTTCTTTTCAACGCCGATTGGGCAAATGTTCAGCCTCATTCGGGTGCCCAGGCAAATGCTGCTGTTATGCTCGCAACACTGAAACCGGGCGACAAAATTCTCGGCTTTGATTTATCACACGGAGGTCATCTGACACACGGTTCTCCGGTCAATTTTTCGGGTAAATTGTATGTGCCCAGTTTTTATGGTGTCGAGGAATCAACAGGTACCATAGATTATGATAAGGTTGAAAAAACTGCCATTGCCGAACAACCGAAGCTGATTATTTGCGGTGCCTCGGCCTATTCACGCGATTGGGATTACCAGCGTCTTCGTGTCATTGCCGACAAAGTTGGCGCACTGCTCCTTGCCGACATTTCGCACCCTGCCGGATTAATCGCAAGAGGTTTGCTGAACGATCCGCTGCCCCATTGCCATATTGTTACCACTACAACACACAAAACATTGCGTGGCCCGCGCGGTGGACTTATTATGATGGGTAAAGATTTTCCTAATCCATGGGGATTAAAAACGCCTAAAGGAGAAGTGCGGATGATGTCTGCAATTCTTGATTCGGCAGTATTTCCCGGTACACAAGGCGGACCTTTGGAACATGTAATTGCATCAAAAGCAGTGGCCTTCTTAGAAGCACTTAGTGATGAATACTTCGAATATTGCATTCAGGTAGTCAAAAATGCAAAAACAATGGCAGCAGCATTTATGAATCTGGGGTACAAAGTAATTTCAGGAGGCACCGACAACCACCTGATGCTGATTGATCTGAGATCAAAAAACCTTACGGGTAAACAGGCAGAAAACGCACTTGTTGCCGCCGACATAACGGTAAATAAAAACATGGTGCCTTTTGACGATAAATCGCCCTTTGTAACCTCAGGAATGAGAATAGGAACAGCTGCCATGACCAGCAGAGGGATGATGGAAGGCGATATGAAATATATTGTAGAACTCATAAATGAGGTGCTGATGAATAGCGAAAGCAAGCAAACGATTAAAGCTGTCAGGGAAAAGGTGCATCAGTTAATGAAAA
>DASUFP010000082.1:0-5856 GCA_036274495.1 Bacteroidia bacterium | reverse complement strand
AGTGCTATGGATTGGTTCGCCGGGTGGTCTCGATGCTATCAGCTGGAATAAATACCTTCAGAAAAAATCGATAGATGTCATGCACTTTGACAAGAGCAATGGCTATCCGGGTGTTGAAACAAACGCTGCCTGCAGTGACTCTGCTGGCAATTTATGGCTCGCATCGGTCAACGGACTGATATTGTACAAAGGTTCAGTCACTGAAAACCTTCAATCCATTCCGTTATTACGCATCACCAACATTCAATTATTCAGAGAAACCGTTGATTGGAAAAGGAAGAAAATTCCCGTCGACGAAAAAACAGGCTTACCGAAAGAGCTAACGCTGAGCTACAACAATAACTACATCACATTCAGCTTTTCAGGAATATATCTCACTGCTCCCACTGAAGTAAAATATGAATTTATTCTGGAGGGAAACGATGAGAACTGGACCACCGCATCGACCCAAAACACTGCCTACTATTCCAATCTTGCCCCGGGGAGTTATACATTTAAAGTACGGGCTACTGCCAATGGCCGAAACTGGACACCACCGGTTACCTATAGTTTCGAGATAAAACCACCTTACTGGAAAACACCTTTCTTTTACTTTCTTTATATTATTTCAATTATCAGCAGCATCTATCTGTTTTTAAAAATGCGCACCAGAGCTTTGCAGAGAACCCAAAACCTGCTGCGTCAGAAAGTGGAACAAAGGACCCGAGAATTGAATGAAAAAAACCTGGAACTTGAAAAGCTATCAATAGTAGCATCTGAAACGGATAATGCTGTATTGATACTGAATGAATTAAAACAAATTGAATGGGCTAATTCAGGCTTTACACGACTAACAGGCTACACCGTTGAGGAGTTCAATAATCTGGTGAGTCAGCCGGGTCCCGGAATCGAATTTGGTAAGGAACTCGAAGCTGTACTGGATAAGAGTATTTCTGGTCAGCATTCTGAAATTATCGAATCGAGTCTGATTAAAAAATCGGGAGATCAAATCTGGATTTCTTCAACGCTGACACCGATTTTTACTGCCGACAACTCCCTGAACAAGGTTGTGGTAATCAGCACAGATATTACTGTAAGACGCAGAATGGAAGAACAAATCAGGGCGTCACTTGAAGAAAAAGGATTGTTGCTTCGGGAAATACATCACAGGGTAAAAAACAACTTACAGATAATAATAAGTCTGTTTAATCTGCAATCGCACTACATCACAGATGAAAAAGCTTCTGAAGCATTAAAGGAGGGCCAGGACCGAATTAAATCAATGGCATTGATTCACGAACGGTTTTATCAGAACGAGGGACAGTCCAGAATCGATTTTGATGATTACATTAAACGGCTGGTTGAAAACCTCTACCTCTCTTTCAATTTATCTCCGGAGCGAATTATCACAAAAATTGATACAGAAAAAATATCGCTTGACATAGATTCCGCCGTTCCTTGCGGACTTATCATCAATGAACTTGTTTCAAATGCCATGAAACACGCCTTTACTCCTGAACAAAAGGGCGAAATACTGATCTCTTTCAAAAAACCGGGCGAAAAGCACATCCATGCTGAAGTATCAGACAATGGTAAAGGGTTGCCTCCAGGATTTGATCTGGAAACAGCAGACTCACTCGGGATGCAGCTCATAAGTGCACTTACAAACCAGCTCGATGGTGAACTTAAGGTGATTTCAGGAAATGGGTCCAGCTTTATTCTGGATTTTGACCTTGTAGGTTAAATGCATTGAAATACAAATAGTTATCTTTTAATAATATTTAACTAAAACCCATTAAATTTGAACCTCAAACCAACCCGATGAGCAAAACCAAAATACTTGTAGTAGAGGACGAATCAATCGTAGCGAAAGACATTCAAAACACGCTGATCAAACTAGGTTACGATGTTCCCGCAACGGCCTCAAGTGCTGCGACTGCATATGACAAACTGGATGAAATCCAACCCGATCTGGTATTTCTCGATATAAAGCTTAAAGGTGACGTGGATGGGATCCAGATAGCCGAACGTATAAAAAGCGCTTATGATATACCGGTAATATTCCTCACCTCCTTTGTGGATAAGCAAACGTTGGACAGAGCTAAAATTACAGAGCCATACGGTTATCTTGTAAAGCCGTTCAGCGAACCCGATTTGCAGTCAACTATTGAAATGGCGCTCTATAAGTTTCAAAAAGATAAGGAAACCCGTGACAGCAAGGAACGATTCGAGAGCGCTTTGATAAATATTGAAGATGCGATTGTTATTCTTGATACAAACTACCGTATAAGTTTCCTGAATCCAAGAGCTGAAAACCTGTCAGGATACGGAAACGATTCCGGTCAGGGAATTGATATATTTTCTGTGCTGAGACTCGAGAATGAAACCGGAAGTATGCTTACCCGCGAACAACTTTCAGAACAAATCCGTAAAGACAAAGTCTTTGATCAGAAAGACGGTGGAATAGTTGCTCTGCGCGATAACTCGTCCTTTAAAGCCGATATCACCTGTTCGCCTATACGCGACGAAAAGGATATTCTCATAGGCTATGCACTGGTGATTAGAAAAACCGGAGCAGATGCCGTTGCACGGCCTGTTTCTGGTGCAGAACCTACCATGGAGCCGCTGATCATTCAAAACAGTTTCTTTGTGAAGAAGGGATCAATGCTTGTCAAAGTATTTTTAGAGAACATTAACTGGATTCAGGCAATGGATAATTATGTGATCATTCAAACAGGCAATGAACAATTCATTATTCACAGCACCATGAAAGATATTGAATCCAAGCTGCCTACCAACAAATTTCTGAGAGTACACAGATCGTATATTATTCCTATTGAGAAAATCAATGTACTCGATGAGAATACTGTATTAATTGGAGA
Source organism: Bacteroidia bacterium (assembly GCA_036274495.1). GTDB lineage: Bacteria > Bacteroidota > Bacteroidia > AKYH767-A > OLB10 > DASUFP01. Next base: position 2,995 of record DASUFP010000082.1, on the reverse strand, counting down.
TAAGACTATTCCCGTAGGCAAATCTTATAAGGAAGCGTTTATGAACAGGCTCAATTTCCTATAACGCCGGCTTGCACCTGATACAAATAAAAAACCCCGGTAGATAACCGGGGTTTTTTTATTACTCTTATTTATCAGGATTACTTCCCTTCTTTTACTTCTTCAAAGTCAACATCGGTGACGTTTCCATCGGCGGTGCCCGGTTGTCCCTGAGCACCTTCGGCAGTTTGTTCTGCACCACCATCGGCGGTAGCACCACCCTGGGTTGCTTTGTACATCTCCTCTGAAGCGGCTGCCCATGCGGCATTTAAAGCAGTCATGGCTGTATCAATGGCACCTAAATCACGATTCTTATGTGCCGCTTTGAGTTGCTCAAACGATGATTCAATTGCCTGCTTTTTATCGGCCGGCAGTTTGTCGCCAAATTCTTTGAGCTGCTTTTCTGTCTGGAATATCAGCGAGTCGGCTTGATTAATTTTATCGGCTTCTTCTTTGGCTTTGCGATCAGACTCGGCATTTGTTTCAGCTTCAGTCTTCATCTTCTTGATCTCTTCTTCAGTTAAACCCGATGAAGCTTCAATACGGATGTTCTGACTCTTGTTTGTGGCCTTATCAACCGCTGTTACGCTCAGTATTCCGTTAGCATCAATATCAAAAGTTACTTCAATCTGAGGTATACCTCTTGGAGCAGGTGGCAATCCGTCAAGATGGAAACGGCCAATTGTCCGGTTGTCTTTTGCCATTGGACGTTCACCCTGCAATACATGAATTTCTACTGATGGCTGACTGTCGGAGGCTGTACTGAAAACTTCCGATTTACGAGTAGGTATCGTGGTGTTCGATTCGATAAGCTTTGTGAATACACCTCCCATTGTTTCAATACCAAGTGAGAGTGGTGTTACATCCAGCAACAGCACATCCTTTACTTCACCTGTCAACACAGCACCCTGAATGGCAGCTCCAACGGCTACAACCTCATCAGGATTTACTCCTTTGGATGGTTTTTTGCCGAAGAACTTTTCAACGAGATCCTGAATAGCGGGAATCCTGGTAGATCCACCCACTAAAATCACCTCATCAATATCCGTTGGATTCATCTTTGCGTCGGCAAGAGCTTTTTTGCATGGCTCAAGCGTTCTTTGAATCAAACTATCTGATAACTGTTCAAATTTTGAACGTGTAAGTGTTTTAACAAGATGCTTTGGTATTCCATCAACCGGCATTATGTACGGAAGATTGATCTCTGTTTGAGTAGAACTTGAAAGTTCAATTTTAGCTTTTTCGGCAGCCTCTTTCAGACGCTGCATAGCCATTGGGTCTTTACGCAAATCGAGTCCTTCGTCATTTTTAAATTCTTCTGCCAGCCAGTTGATGATTACATGGTCAAAATCATCACCGCCAAGGTGTGTATCACCATTGGTCGACTTAACTTCAAAGACTCCGTCACCCAGCTCAAGCACTGAAATATCAAATGTTCCGCCACCTAAATCGAAAACAGCAACTTTGGTATCCTTGTGTTTTTTATCGAGACCATAAGCCAATGCTGCAGCAGTAGGCTCGTTGATAATGCGCAGTACTTTAAGTCCTGAGATTTCACCGGCTTCTTTGGTTGCCTGACGTTGTGCATCATTAAAATAGGCCGGAACGGTAACAACCGCTTCGGTAACCTCATGTCCAAGATAGTCTTCTGCTGTCTTCTTCATTTTCTGAAGAATCATTGCCGAAATTTCCTGAGGAGAGTAAAGCTTGTCACCGATTTTAACGCGTGCAGTATTATTATCTCCCTTAACCACTTCGTAAGGTACCCGGGCTATTTCTGCAGCTACCTTATCGTATGTTTCTCCCATAAAACGCTTTATGGAAGAAATGGTGTGTTTAGGATTGGTAATGGCCTGACGTTTTGCCGGGTCACCTACTTTTCGTTCACCGTCTTTAATAAATGCTACTATCGAAGGCGTAGTTCTACGACCTTCACTATTGGGGATTACAACAGGTTCATTTCCCTCCATAACTGCTACGCAGGAGTTTGTTGTTCCCAGATCTATTCCTATTACTTTTCTCATTTTATGAATGGTTTTTTTTTCGAACCCTTTGTGTCAATCATTGTGCCATGTCACCTAAAGACGAAAATATGTCACACAATCTGCCCCGATAAGAAAGGCAAATAGTGTAAGTATGACAAAAAGTCACTTAGTTCAAATCACTGAAAACCAAGGTTGTACGTATACTGGCCGTTTTTCAGTGAATCGATGGAGGCTGCGCTCATAGGTTTGTTGGGTGAGGTGGTAACAAACCTGGAAGAAAAAATGCCCAAGCCATTGTTGACGTTGGTATACTGAGGAATAGAGGTAAGCACACTGCTGGTTGCTGAATTGATGGAAATGTAATTTGCCAACACCTCAGCACCGGCGGATACAATGAAATCCAGGGTCCCGGCGTGACGTACTACGGTGTTATCGGGATTGAGTTTTTGAGCCACAAACTTGTAAAAACTCTCCCCTTCGATAGCATAGGAAATAGTTGAAATAAGGTTCGGGTCAGGCACCTGTTCGGTTGCATAGTTCCAGTCGATGTACTTAGAGGTTATTTGTCCAGTTGAAACACTCTCCTCGGTAAACTTGAAGCGGATGATCAGGTTATACACTTCAGCTTTTGCATTTATACCGTATTCAACCGAAACCGGAAACTGTCCCGTCCAGGAAATGATCTGGCTGGAAGTTACCGAAGGACGCAAAATTTTAACCGTATCCACAAGAGGTGTTTGTGACCACATTTCATATCCCGTTTCGTTGTTGGTAACGGTGATCTTGTATTCACTGTCGCCAAACATCTGTTCCGAGGTTTGATATAAAATGTTAGGTGACGACGGAAAAGTTCCCGGTTCTTTGTCGGGACCAACGGTCCGATTCAGGTAAAACGTCTGCAGGACGGAGCCATTTTTAATGCGCTCCATTTTTACGGTCAAAATATCGGGATAGTAGGTGCTATCGGGCAC
>DASUFP010000081.1:0-10124 GCA_036274495.1 Bacteroidia bacterium | reverse complement strand
GTTAACTCCTTCACCAGTCTCCCACGATGAATAATCCCGATCCGGTGTGCAAGCTTTGAGATTTCTCCTAAAATATGGCTCGATAAAAAAATGGTGGTGCCTTTGGCCGCCAGTTCGAGGAGTAAAGACCGCACTTCTACTATTCCTTCGGGATCCAGTCCATTAATGGGTTCGTCGAGAATTAAAAGTTTGGGCTGGTGCACCAGGGCTTTTGCCAGTCCTAACCGCTGCTTATTGCCCAGCGATAAAAATTTTTCTTTTTTATGGCGGTATTTCTCCAGCTTCAGCTTACAAATGATTTCATCAACCCATGCCGGTTTTTTTAACCGGCGTAATTGATAATACACCTGCAGGTTTTCGTTAACGGAAAGATTCGGGTAACCGTGCGGTGTTTCCACCAGGTAACCCACTTCATTCCATATATCAAAATCACGGCTAACGGGTTTCCCAAATAATCGTACGCTCCCACTATCGGGCTTAATCATGCCCAGCAGCATCCTGATTAAAGTCGTTTTTCCGGCGCCGTTCAGTCCTAAAAAACCATATATCTCCCCCTCGTTTACATGAACAGAAATATTATCCGTTGCAGCGGTGGTTCCAAAGTATTTGGTGAGTGATGTTGTGGTGATTATTTCCAATCCGGTTTAGTTTTGCTGTTACAAGGAATTGATGTTTAGGGTCGAGGGATTGTCTTCTGAAATTAATTAAAGTCTACAAGAGGAATCATTTAAAGGAGCAAGTATTATAAAAAAAATTCCATTATATTAAATGATAACCCTTTTTTTACTGTCCTTTTTTCTTGATAAAAAAGAACCAAAAATTTCCCGCAAACATGTGGGACAGAAAAATAGCTAAAATTTACTGCTTTCCGCTACGCCGAAGAAGCTTACTATCGACCACATTTCAAGTTTGAGCAAATTTCATTGATGTACCCTGTTTCATTATTCATCATCTTCGCCGGTTAACCTGCCTTTGCCGGCAGGCAGGCGCTACAATTTGTAAATTTTTTAACGCCATTTGTCTGAGGACGATCGATAAAATCAGCTGCTTGCGAACGTTCAACCTAACCAATGAAATTAATTAAAGTTTCAGGGAGCAGTTATTTTATTTCCACATCAATTATTTCGAAAAACCTCATTTCTTTTCCATGATTTCTTTGGTAACCGCATTCACCTCCCTTCTTAACAAAGGGAAGGCCGGTTCGGGCATGTTTCCATGATTGAATCCTTCCAGTTCGTATAGCGTAGTGCGTTGGTGGCCGGCCAGTTTCATCATTCGCCACAGGTAAGCATTCTCTTCGTAGCGCCCCAGCAGTTCCATGTCGCGGTCGCCGGTAATGAGCAGCAGTGGCGGCGCATCAGCCCGCACGTGATATAAAGGCGCGTATTCGTCTATCAATGGTTGTGTTTCTTTGATTCCCCTTTCCTGCCTTGGGGTAAAATGAGTAATGGCCTGCCCGCTGAAAGGTATACAGGCTGCAACCCGGTTGGCATCGATGTTATATTTTGCCAGGTATTTTTTATCCAGCGTAACCATCATATCCAGGTAACCACCGGCAGAATGCCCGGAAAGAAAAATAAGTTTGTCGCTCCCGCCATATTCGCCAATGTGCTGAAACACCCAGGCTATCGCAGCCGCAGCGTCTTCAATATATATCGGTGCTTTTACTTTAGGTGAAAAGCGATAACCCACGCCCACCACCGCATAGCCCTGGTTCATCAGTGCGGCCGGTATCTCTTTTTTGCCGGAAGTGATGCCGCCACCGTGAAACCAAACAATGGTGGGATAATTTTTTGCGCCTTTGGGAAAATACAGATCCAACCGGCATTGGGATGCGATGTAGGCATCCTTTGTGCTGATGGAATCGGCGTAATACGGGATTTCTTTTTGCGTAACATATTCCTGTTGGGCAAGCACAGGCAAACTACCCAGCAGCAAAAGAAAACAAAACCATCTTTTCATCATGTATCATTAATTGTAGTTCATGAATAGTATCCTTACAAATCTATCGGTTTCGCATGGAAATCCGCATTATACGCGCCATTAAAACATCCCGGTGTAGTTCAATGTGAGTTAAATGTTATATTGCAACATTGCATCACTAAACCTAACAAGCAGGCATGGGAAATTTTGACGACTTTGTTAATACGGCCAATTCTATTATCTGGAGCAATGCGCTCATCTATTTACTTCTTATTATCGGTGTTTATTTTTCGATCCGGATGCGCTTTTTCCAGGTGAGAATGATCAGGGAAATGGTTACACTCCTGTTCCAGGGCGATAAATCGAAAGAAGGTATTTCATCCTTCCAGGCATTGGCTGTATCGCTGTCGGGACGGGTGGGTACAGGAAATGTTGCCGGCGTGGCTACCGCTATTTTTATTGGCGGGCCCGGCGCGGTTTTCTGGATGTGGCTGGTGGCTTTTTTGGGCGCCGGTTCTGCGTTTGTAGAATCAACGCTGGGACAGATTTACAAAAGAAAGGAATTTGGTGAATACAGGGGCGGCCCCGCATTTTATATTGAGAAAGGTTTCAGCAATAAAAAGATTGGAAAAATGTATGCGTATGTTTTTGCGATCTCTACCATATTAGCCACCGGCTTATTGTTGCCCGGGGTGCAAAGCAATAGCATTGCTTCTGCTGTAAAAAACGCTTTCGCCATTGATTATACATATACAGGCATTGTGTTGGCCGTACTGCTTGGACTCATCATCTTCGGCGGCATTAAAACCATTGCCAACGTAGCGCAGTACGTAGTGCCATTTATGGCCATTGCCTATATATTGATGGCGGTTGTAATTGTGATCATGAACTATCAAAAAGTGCCCGAAGTATTTATGCTCATTATCTCCAGCGCATTTGGAGCGAAGGCCACTTTTGGTGGTATTGTGGGCGCCATGATTACCATTGGTGTAAAGCGAGGTGTGTACAGCAATGAAGCGGGACAAGGCACGGGGCCACACCCCGCGGCGGCAGCCGAAGTGTCTCACCCTGCCAAGCAGGGATTGGTGCAGGCTTTCTCAGTATATATTGACACCCTTTTTGTTTGTTCCGCCACTGCATTCATAATATTGATTACCGGCATGTACAATGTAAAAGGCCCGGAAGATGGCCAGTTGCTGGTAAACAATAACGTGTATTATATGCAGGATGGGGTGAAACATGTAGATGGCAGTCCCACCTACGCGCAGGCTGCTATTGACAAAGCCTTTAGCGGAAAGGACACTTTTGAGGAAGGGTATGTAGGAACCGGGAGCTATTTTGTAGCGATTGCCCTTTTCTTCTTCGCCTTTACTACCCTGATGGCGTATTACTATATTGCCGAAACCAATGTTGCGTATTTAACACAAACCAGGGGCGGACCGCCACTGATGATGCTGCTGAAATTGGGCATCCTTGCCGCCGTTTTTTGGGGTTGTGTGCGCACCGCCAAAATTGCCTGGGACCTTGGAGATATGGGTGTTGGCATTATGGCCTGGTTAAATGTAATAGCCATCATCATTCTGCAAAAACCCGCTATTGTTGCATTGAAAGATTACGAAAAGCAAAAAGCTGCGGGCAAGGACCCCGTTTTTGACCCGGCACCTCTTGGAATTAAAGATGCGGATTTTTGGGAGAACGAATATCATAAGGAGGGGGCTGGCAAAGGAGAAAAGTGAGAGGAGAAAAAAAGAAGGAGGTGAAAGGAGAAAGGTGAGAGGAGAAAGAAGGAAAAGAGACTATCACTAAATCGCGACAAAATGACAAGACTAAAAAACATACATCCTGGCGAAATTTTAATGGAAGAGTTCCTCTCTCCTCTAAATATTACTGCCTATAAGCTGTCTAAAGACATAGGTATTCCACAAACAAGAGTGTCAGAAATTCTTAAAGGAAACAGACGCATAACAGCCGACACCGCCATAAGACTCAGTCAATATTTTGGAAATTCAGCAAAATTCTGGCCAGGAATACAGGACGACTTTGACATAGAAGAAGAATTATCATTAAAGCGAACTTCGTTGACTTCTATCAAATCTTTCGACACGAAAATCGCTTAACAGCGCCCAACACGCGCACGCGCAGTTCCGGGCGGACGGATGCGCATTCGGCTGCATATCGCTCAATTTCGGTTTCGGCACAAGGAATTCAACCGGCAAAAGTTGTACATTCAATCATTCATTTTCAAACGGGCATTTGTAACCCAGCTGGCCGGATTCCAAATCCCGGCTTCGCTTTTTCTTGAAGTTGCTATACCAAACACATATCGTTGCAATTTTAGCAATAGTAAACTTGAAAAGTACTTTATCAACAAAGAAAAGTGGGTTTATTTTTTAGGCTAAATGGGTAATCCTATTCATTAAATACTTTTCTCAAAAGACTACTATAATATGTAATTTCATTCTATTTAACCTGGGAGGAATTTTAGCATGACAACAACAACGAGCAAAAAGAACAGCAATATATTTTTAAGGATGAATCCTTTGCACCGAATATTGCTAAGTCTTTTTACATCGCTGATTACTTTTTTATGTGTTTACAGGAACCATTTTGATTGGGTACTCATTATTCCAATACTGTGGGTCACCTTTGCTCTAACTTTTATAATTACCAGTGTCATTGTTTTCCTTAAACTACCGGTTTTGGAAATTGTAAAAAAGGCAAACCAGGAAGACGGCAGTAGAACCTTTGTATTCATAAGCATATTGTTAAGTTCTTTTGCGAGTATGCTTACAGTATTGTCATTAATGTTATCAGATAAGTTGCATACACAAGAAGCCCTCACTGCGATAATATCTGTTATGGGAATGATAGTGAGTTGGGTGTTAGTACACACCATATTTACTTTTCACTATGCTAATATGTATTATTTTAAACAAATGGATGATAAACCAGGTGATGCCCTACTTATTTTTCCTGGCAAGTCTCAACCAGATTATCTCGATTTTGCCTATTTTTCTTTTGTAATTGGCATGACTTTTCAAGTTTCAGATGTAGAAATAGCTTCTCAACGTATACGTAGAATAGCACTTATTCATGGGTTATTGTCGTTTACATTGAACACATTTGTGGTGGCACTTACTATAAATTTAATTGCTGGATTAATAAAACATTAATCACTTGTTGCTGTTTGGCTCTGCTTGATTGGCTGTCAATCCTTCCTGTATAAAACCCAAAACTACAGCCAATAACCAAGCTTTCGTTGCGCCCGAAGGACGAACAATGAAAGCTGTTGAACGGAATCTTTCGGCAGCCTTACGGAATTCACCCGGCAAATATTGTAACTTCAATAATTATTTTTCAGTCAGGCATTTGTAACCCAGCTGGACGGATTCCAAATCCCGGCTTCGCAAATGCGTAACGTTATAAGCTATGTAAAACGACTGCAAACACGAAAACATTCGAACGAAAATGAACAAAGAAATTAAATCATACATCGACCAACAAAAAGAAACAGACAAAGAAATTTGCTGCTTGCTTGCCAACACCATTGACAACGAATTGACAGCAGCAGAAAGTAAAATTTGGCACGCTCACCCAGTTTGGTTTTTGGACGGAAATCCCACAGTTGGATTCAGCAAACAGAAAAAGGGAATCAGGCTTATGTTTTGGAGCGGAGCAGACTTTGACGAAGAAAAATTGAATGTGAATGGAGGAAAATTTAAAGATGCTTCTATTTTCTTTAATTCTGTTGCTGAAATTGAAATAAACGACTTAAAACGCTGGCTGATTAAATCAAGAGAAATTCAATGGGATTATAAGAACATCGTGAAACGAAAAGGGCAACTTGTAAAATTACAATAACTAAACACTTTATATTTATGAAAAAACTTCAATTCAACGTAAAAATTAATGCACCTGTCAATAAGGTTTATGACGTTATGCTTGGCATAAGTAATAAAACAACTTACGAACAGTGGACAGCTCTGTTTAACCCGACATCCAGTTATGAAGGAAGTTGGATTAAGGGTAACAAAATTCTCTTTGTCGGCACAGATGAAAAAGGTGAAAAAGGAGGTATGGTTTCTGAAATAGCAGAAAACGTTCCAGGCAAATTTGTTTCCATAAAACACATCGGTCTTTTAGTTGCAGGTAAAGAGATAACCGAAGGTCCTGAAGTTGAAAAATGGACGGGTGTTTTTGAAAATTACTCTTTTGCGGAAAGCAATGGCATTTCTACGGTCGGTGTTGAATTAGACACAACAGAAGATTTTGCAAATTATATGAACGAATCTTATCCAAAAGCCCTGGACAAGTTGAAAGAAATATGTGAAGTATAAGGAAGTAATAAAAATTAACGTGACAAGAGAAAGAAATACAGCCTATAACAGCGTGTTGCCTCAATTGGCGGTGACGCGCAAAATTGAAGCGGAGTGCTACTATCAAACTCTTGTGCAGGATGACAGTGAAGTGCTCCGGATTCGCCAACGGCAGCAACACGCAAAACGCCAGGCGCCAATCTCTCATGAAAAAGTCTACTAAGACACCATCATCAACTACCAAAAAATCGAACTAACTATGTATTACCTAAATCGTATTATTGTAATCGTTTTCATGTTTACAATTACTAATGCAATGAATATTCAATCTGAGACAGCCGTGGAGAAAAACACGACTGCACACCGATACCTGAGGGTATCTACTGCACGCTGGGATATTAATCTCAATACCCATGATGCCGAACAAATTTTTCACCAGATTGAGACTGATGGTGTTGCCGTGTTTAAAGCGCAACCCGGATTCATTCGCTACCGGCTGATGCGTGCAGACAGCACTACCACCATTGCCGTGGCTGAATGGGAATCGGAACAGCTTGGTATGGCGGGTGCAGAAAAATATAGAGCCTGGATGCGCAGCGTTGGTATTATGAACCACATTAAGCTTGAAACGTACACAGGCGATATTGTTGCCGCATCCTGAAATCTGCTAGCTGTTAATCGTTTTTTCACTAATGTAACACGATACCTATACCTTCTTCCCGGCAACGGCTCGCCAATGTGATGCCTTAAAATACGGGGAGGTTTTGGGGACGTTGCTCGACCGAAAATGTTACCAATAAATTTCCCCACCCGACTCTCACGGCGAGCTATGTGTGGCTGACGTGGTGTCGGCGCTCCACACAAAATCGATGCCTGGTATTGCATTTGCCACCCTTTACACGACTTATCTGACAATCCACGAACTACATTTCCCTTTTTTACAAAAGAATCCAAAAATGTAAGAATCACTGTAGTTCACCCTGTTAAAACCTGCAATCCCACCCTTATTTTCGGTAACATTTTTTACTTTTAAATGCAGTGCACAATTCAACGCTTGTTGCTGCAGCCGTTTTAAGCGTTTAGGAACGTTTAAAAGTAAGTTGCCAGTTGCGTTGGATATTTCAGTGAAAGTTTACCAGTAATTCAGCGCAAAGTTTACCATCTTCCGAAGGATATTTGTAGCTGATGTAAATTAGTTATTTTTCTTTTTCCGTAAGGATTCTCCTTTGAGTTCTATTTTGTGTGCATTCGCTGTCAGCCTGTCACAAATGGCGTCAGCCGTTGTGGCTTCTCCAATGTATTCATACCATTTATTGACCGGAAGTTGCGAAGTGATGATTGTGGATCCTTTCGCGAAGCGATCTTCCAGGATTTGCAGCAATGTTAGTCTCATGTCATGATTAAGTTTTACCAACCCGAAGTCGTCCAGGATTAGTAAGGGTGTTTTTGCGATTAAGTTTAACCATCGCAGGTATGTTCCATCTAACCTGGCTGCAGCCAGAGCTTCGATAAATCTATTCATGGAGTAGTACAACGTCCGGTAACCCAATAAACATGCGTTTCTTCCCAATGCGCATGAGATATAACTTTTTCCACATCCTGTTGATCCGCATATCAAAATATTTTCTCCTTTTTGTATAAATGTTCCGTCGCATAAGATTAATAATGTTTCTTTCGTGATGCCACGTCCTGGAGTACAGTTGATTTGTTCTGGTGTAGAAGAGTATCTCAGTTTTGCCAGTCGCAGAAAAAGTTCAGTTCTTTGATGCATGCGGTAATTTTTTTCAGCTTCTGAGAGCGAGGCAACCATAGCATGGGGTTCAGGTTGTTGATGTAACGGTTGTTTAATAATCGATTCGTAGCGTTTGGCCATTCCTGATAGCTTTAGCTCCTGTAGTTGATTAAGCGTTTCTTGTTGATTCATTGTTTAACGGTTTTAAGTTGTCGAATAAAAAAAGTGTCATTGGTATTCATCGGGTCCTCTGAGATTTGGATGATCAGGTATCTTAAAGAGATCAGGTTGTTTATCATCCGTAAGGAGATCATGTTTGTAGACAAGAATATTCTGTATCGTTCTGTAATTAAACACAGTTCCTCTGAGTGCTCGGTTACAGGCCGCCTCCAGTCTCTGAATGCCGTACTGGTCACGCAATCGCAATATCCCTCTGCATGCGTTGTATGTTTGTTCTGTGAAGGCCCGGGATTTTAATACATTGTCCATGTATTGATGTGTCGCCGTTCCAATGATGATAGCCTGGTTCAAAAAATATTGAGGAGTCCACCCTTGCTGTTCATAATATTTTTGATGACCGTCAGGCATATGTTCCTTAACCGTAGTAAAGTCATGTTGCTTAAAACTTCGAGTGTGTAAAGCAATACGGGTATGCTGAAAGTATATCTCAACAACATCGGTATCATAAATGACACTTACCACCTTACCAATATGTTGGTAGGGCACACTATAATGGTGATGGTTTTCGCCAAGCGTAATATGATAATTGCGTTGAACTTTTGCAAGGATCTGGTGTTTGAGTTCGAACGGACTCTCAGGTAAGGGTTGCATAAATGGCTTTTCTTCCTGTGTAAAAAGTTGAGATCGGGTATAATCTTTTTTTTGCAAAATCTTATTGTTATGGGCGGCCAGTTGCTCAGCAATGGCAATGTTTAAATCTCTGAGCGTGTAAAATTCTTTGTCACGTAGTGGCGCATATAATCTATGGTAAGCAATTTTGACGTGATTTTCAACAGCGGCCTTGTCTTTCGGTTTTGCTACACGAGTAGCGAGTAATGTGATGTTATAATGCAGTGCCCATTGTTGTAGTGCCGTTGAGAATGTTGGTTCATATCTGCAAGACTTGGATACGATCTGTTTCATATTATCGGATTTCAAACTAGAGGGAACAGCGCCGAGAAGATCCATACACTTGTTCAGCGCTTTGATTGTTTGTGGTATAGTTGCATTATCAAGGGCTATAGCAAAGGTGTAGTTACTATAAGGCAGGACGCCTATAAAAACCGGACATGCGATAAGTTCACCGGTTGAACGGTCAATGTAATGCATCTTTTGCCCGGCATAGTCAATCATGATCATCTCACCCGGTTTATGAGTGAGATGCATCGTTGGCTTTAACTGAGCAGACTCTTTGAGCAAAATACAAAACTGCGTGTAGCCATAGGGATCACTACATTCTTTCCTGTACTCTTCCCATAAAAGCAACTTGTTTACACCTGTTCTTTTGAGTTCTGTAAAGAAGTAGGGCAGCCTTTCATTTAAATCTTTACGTCTTCGGCTTTCATCTATATCAGCGGTATCAACAGCTGGATATATAATCGCAGCCAACGCTGCATCAGACATGGACCTAAGCTGCAGCAAAGAATAAGAAGCAGTTTTGAGTTTGTTAGCATAATGGGTGACTGTAGGACGGGATATTTTTAAATGCGTAGCTATTGCTCTCAGCGAGAGACCTTGTTCAAGATGCTGCAGAATAAGACGGACCTGTTGCATTACGATCACTTTATTGGCCATGCTTTTCAAGCAAAACAAAGCCGTGAATAAATGCTAACAATCTATCCCTCAAAGAAAGTGGTAAACTTTGCGCCGTATTGTCAGTGAAACCAACGAACAGGTGGTAAACTTTGCACTGAAATATTTACAACCCAGGCGCTAAAAGTGGTAAACTTTCGACTGAAACGCTGGTAAACTTTGGATTGAAATCTCTGGTAAAGTATAGTCCGTAATATCTATTTACCGACTTTACCATTTATGAAAGTATGTTGTTGGGTTCTATTGTTTCATCTACGGACGCAGCAGCAGTATTTTCAATTTTACGCTCAAAAAGTCTTGCCTTAAAGACCAATCTACGCCCGACATTAGAATTAGAAAGC
>DASUFP010000080.1:0-96276 GCA_036274495.1 Bacteroidia bacterium | reverse complement strand
ACAATTAATGCAACTCGACTGGGCAGCAGCCGATATCCAGATAGTGCAACTCGTGCTTTCAGCTTAATTTTCAAGTAAGCAGTATTCGTCATTCAATGCGTATGATAAACAGTTGTAGTTTTAATAAAAGATCTGATTTATCATTAAAGTACTATTTTATATAAATCCAATATAAAATCAGGTGAAGCATTTACATATATTTTAGTTAGCGCGTTATTTTATTCATTTTAAACATTAAATTTAAAAATAGTAAATGCAGACCTGAAATGAATTTTGATAACTCTTATTTTACCGCAAAGCAGACCCGGAAAATGGTTTCTGCCCAACGCTGGATTAACCGCGTTTTGTATCGGATGGGGATGCGTGCTGTTGTAAAGCCTATGTTCAGTCACCAGCTGAATATGGTTTCAGAACTGCAAAAAATAAATTTTTTCTTTATGCTCAACGAAGTTCTGTCAAAACAAATACCGGGGGATGTAGTTGAACTGGGTTGTTTTGAAGGACAAAGCGCTGTATTGCTGAACAACATTTTGCAAAAAAACAATTCCGACAAGAAACTGTTTCTCTTCGACAGGTTTGATCAACAGTTAGGGTTAAAAGACCCTATTTTGAATTTGCTGAAATCAAAATTTGATCATCCGTCAATCAACCAACCAATTATTGTGGAAGGCGATATTTATAATACGATACCGAGACAGTTACCGGAATCCATTTCTTTTATTCACATCGATTTAGGTTCAGGCGGCAATCGTGAGCAGCATACAAAACTAATTACTTTTGCACTTGAAAACACCTATTACCGGATGCCGCCGGGAGCAGTTTGTTTGCTGATGGATTATTACATAGAAGGAGTGACAGTTGAAGGTTATGATTCCAATCCGGGTGTTAAAGATGCATGTGATCAGTTTTTTAAAGATAAACCTGAGACAGTATACACCTTACCGGGTGGCGAATTTTCTCACGGATATTTTCGTAAAAAATAACAGGAGAATTATTTAAATCGCTGATTACTGTGCCCTGATAATCATCCGGCGTCTGAGTTGTTGAAATTCACCATTTTTCAGCCTTTTAAAATGTAAAATACAATCCGGTCAATTTAAGACCCGGCGCTGATTCGTATTTTGCTAAACTTTTTGCTACCTTGATTGTTATTTTCAAACACTTTACTATTCAACCATGGAAACAAAAGAAACAACAACCAAAACCAAATGGGCCATTGATGCCGCCCATAGCGAAATCGGCTTCAAAGTCAAGCATCTGATGATATCCAACGTCAGAGGGACCTTCAGCGAGTACGATGCCAGCATTTACACAACTGATGAGGATTTTTTAAGTGCAGAAATCGATTTCTGGCTCAATCCCGCGTCAGTAAATACCAATGACGCAAACCGCGATGGCCACTTAAAGGGACCCGACTTCTTTGATGTTGAGCAGTTTAAGGAGATTAATTTTGTCGCTAATACCTACGAAACAACGTCCGACAAAAACAAATATATTCTGCACGGGGACCTTACTATTAAAGGCATAAAAAACAGAATTAAACTGGATGTTGAATATACAGGTATCATGAAAGACCCCTGGGGTAATCACAAAGCCGCCTTTTCCATTTCAGGGAAAATAAACCGCAAGGACTGGGGACTTAACTGGAATGCTCCTCTCGAAACAGGAGGACTGCTGGTAAGCGAAGAAGTCTGGATCAATTGCGAAGTACAGCTGGCAAGAGTGGTTGAATAATGCAGTACAAATTCGAACAGCCTCTTGTAGGAAACATCGGCAATGAACACTATCGTTGTACCATCAACTGGCGCAACGGTACAATTGTTGCCGATGAGCCTGAACCGGCTGGCGGAAAAGACTCAGGTCCCGATCCGCATTCCCTGCTTTTATCATCCATTGTTTCCTGTACACTGATAACACTTCGCATGTATATCGATCGCAAAGGATGGAAAATTGATTCTATATCTGTTAAATCGAATATGTTCGTTGAAACAGTTAACGAAACTCTTATCACTACCATTGATCAGGACATCGATTTTGGCACTTCCGCCACCCAGGAACAAGCAAAACGACTGCTTGAAATTGCCAAACATTGCCCGATTTCAAAAATATTGGAAAATAAAATTCAGCCCCGTCTCTTTATCAAACACAATGAAGATGCTGAAAAAACAATCACTTATTCCAACAATGAAATTTCGGTATTATGGAAACCCGAATTTTGTCAGCATTCGACACGTTGCTGGAAACAGCTTCCGGAAGTATTTGATTATAATAAGAAGAAGTGGATCAATCCCGAAGGCGCCCCATCCGATAAAATAATTGAGCAGGTAAACAGATGTCCTTCCGGAGCACTCTCCTGGAAAACAAATGTCAAGTAATTATACTGCTAAAAGAGGTGACTGACAGCTTGGTGCTTCAGGTACAACGCTGCCATTTGAATAAAGACAAAAAATCACCGGAAAAGTCCCGGTGATTTTTTATTTAGCATACATCACATCTCCTTGTGTTTTTAAAATTAATACCTTCGACATAGTCATATCGGCGGGAATAACTGAAATCAACTGTCAGTTTGCCGATTTATTTATTGTACCAATTCGAAAATCATGAAGTTACGTATTATCTTATCACTGGCTGTCGTTATTTTTTGTTCTGCCGCTAATGCGCAAACGGGTATTACGTGGTCCCCCCCCCAACCTGTCTCATCCTCCGGTTTCGGCAACAATCACCCTCGGATAACAATTGATCGTGCTGGCAACCCAATGGTAGTATGGGGAAAAAGTTCCAATCATTCCGTTAATTTTTCAAAATGGAACGGCTCCTCCTTTACTTCTCCAATACAAATCAATCCATCCGGAACAGAAGTGGCCACAGATACCTGGATGGGTCTTCAGATAGCATCCTTTGGAGATACCGTTTATGTAGTTTACAAGGAGTATCCTGAAGCACCTGACAGCGCACACATTTATTGTGTACGTTCATATAACGGCGGGACATCCTTTTCGGCCCCTGTAAGAGTAAGTTATATTGCAGATAGTATTTGTCGCTTTCCAACAGTAACTACAAATATGATTGGCTGCCCGGTTGTAGGTTTTATGAAATTTGATGCGAATTTTGGTAATGCCAGATGGGTTGTATCTACCTCATCCGATTTCGGACTCTCCTTTTCACCGGATGTGCTGGCCAGCGGATGGAGTGGTCCCGGCGCCCTCGTTTGTGATTGTTGCCCCGGCACTGTAACCGCTTCTGATAATACTGTTGCCATGATTTACAGAGACAACCTGAATAACTTACGTGACAGCTGGGCAGGCATCTCAACTGATTCAGGACAATCGTTTAATGAAGGCATAAATATTGACCAGAATAACTGGATCATCAACAGCTGCCCCTCCTCAGGACCGGATGGTGTAATAATAGGCGACTCCCTGTATTCCGTATTCATGAACGGTGCCGGAGGGACTGCAGCCGTTTACTTTAGTGCTGCTCCTCTTAACCCTCCTTCAAACACCACATCGTGGCAACTGAATGGAAATACGCCCGGATTAGTTAATCAAAACTATCCGAGAATAGATCACTTTAATAATGCAGTAGCAGTTGTCTGGAAGCAAGTTGTCGGTTCTGCCGATCAGTGTGTGCTTAGATTTAGTCCTGACATAACCATCGGACTGCCCGTATCATATGACACTGTAAAGCTTGGTAATATTACCAATGTCGATGTAGCTGTATCAGGCAGTAATGTTTATGTAGTGTGGCAAGACAACAATACCGGAAATGTGAATTTCAGATCCGGTACCTATACAGCAATAAATACTTCGTTACAACCCATTGACGCATTTTCAATATCCCTTACGCCAAATCCTGTCAACAATGGTATGGTTAGTTTCTCCCTGAACCATGAGCTGATTCATCCTGTAGTCGAATTGTTTGACGTAACAGGAAAACAACATCTTCCGGATGAGGTAATTGTTAAAGGCAATAAAATAACATTCAACACGGATAATGTTCCTACCGGAATATATTTTATTTCGGTTAAAGATGAGCAGGGAAACTATACTGGTAAATTAATCAGGTTGTAATAAATACATAGCTGCTGATAACACTTACCGGACTTTTGTTGTTACTTCGCTCCCAGCTGTTTGAGAAATTTTTCGGAGTTAGCTTTAACATTATCTGAAGGATGCATGCTCAGCGCCTTTTTAAAGTTTGCAATTGCATTTTTGGTGTCACCTTTGGTCGCGTAGGCCTCACCTAAACTGTCAAAACAATTCGCGCTTTTAGGATAATTTTTGGTGTTTATAATAAATACCTCAATAGCCTTGTCGTGTTTCCCCTGATTCAGCAACTGATATCCGTAGGCATTTACTTCCGCTTCAGTTGCAACTTTGAAAGCTGCGGCAGAAAGGCTGTCTGCGAGCGTTTTGTTACCGGATTTCTCCATTACCTGTGAACGGACATTTAAGGTGGTGAAGTTTGGATTGAGTGATACCGCTTTTGCAGACCAAACATCAGCCTGCTGCAGATGCGTGTTGTTTTGTACAGCATAAACGGCGGCACTGTTGTACGATTGCCAGTTAAATCCCTTTATTCCATTGAGCTCTGTTGCCGCATTGTCCATCACAACATCCTCAACATTGAATTCAAGTTTCACCGGAAATTGTTTTTTTTCCCATTTAAGCGTAAGCACCGTTGAATTTGCGCTTACATCATCGAAGGTATAGGTGAGCAATTCTGTAAATTCCGATTCTTTGGTATTTATTTTCACTCTCAGCTGATCCTGTTTGGGGTTATAGAAGAAGTTCCCCCACGATTGATAATCTTTTGATAAAATTACTTCGGCCGTATTATTATCAAAAACAGCTATAAAGAAACCATATGTTCCGGCGGGTACAGGTTTACCTTCGACTTTAACATCCGTTGAAAAGGTAATGGTCGTGTTTTCATTGGCTCCGGCACGCCATGGGGCGTCAGAACCATTTCCGAATGGCTCTTTGTTATAGCCGTATGGGACCAATTTTCCCCATATAACCCGTTCACGAACCGAAGGACGTGAGTAATTGACCGTTACAACCGACAATCCGATTGTTTGCGAAACAGATGCTGCCGGACTGGGTGCACGCGGTGTGGTTATTCCCTGAGCATTAAGGCCGGCGGATGAGAATAAACTGATCGCCACCATTAATGAGCAGATAACGTTTGCAGAGTAAGAAGTTTTCATGTTGTTGTGTTTGAGGTGGTATTTTTCTGATGTAAGGTTGATAAACGAAATTAATAAGAATAGGTCACTACCGGCATCATACTTTATCATTCTACATTAATGTGTGATACTTTGTGTTGCCTGTATACTGTTGAGCAGAAATATTTTGATGTGTGAATTTTGTTTACCTGATTCACATTTCATATGAACCGGGATATGGTTTAGCTGATAACCCGGGATGTTTTGTGATTGCATCATTTTTCAATAATATACTGCCATATAATCTCCTTTTTAATACACCTGCGGCATGAATTCCTGCAGGTAATTAATGGGTTGTGGCAAAGGCAACATCTCCCGGGCGTTTCAGCCACGGTGCTAACAATGATTACCGGTTATTTCCGTTGATCAATTAAAACTGAACCTTCAAAACCCGTGGTTGCAATTTGAAAATGGCACTCCGGGATTCCGTTCCGGTAAATTAAAATGTACGCTGAGGATCGTATTATCAAAAATTCAGATCAAACCAATAAAGTCAGCTATTTGCCCAACACACTTCATTTCGTATCTTCCCAAACTAATTAAATAAACATTTTCACATAACACATTATAATTAAGCGACTTATGAGACTTGTTGGATGCTTTTTGCTTCTTCTGCCGTTTGCCGTATCTGCTCAAAAAAGAGCACAGCCCAGTCCTCCTGACCCGGTTTATGATTCGACACTGGTAAGGGCCGGTGAATTTTATGATCAGGAGAACTATTCGGAGGCTATTGAGCTTCTAAAAGCGGTGCCGGCAAACGACACAACTTATGCTTCAGCTACCGATATGCTGGCGATGACCTATTTATCAACTGATTCGTTTGATTTAGCCATTCAGACATGTGAAACCGGTTTGTCGCTTAAATCGGAATACAAGCGTCATTTTTACGAGATGCTGGGAGCCGGATACGACTCAAAAGATGATCACCAAAAGGCCATGGAAATTTTTCAGAGAGGACTGAATGAATTTCCATCGCATACCCGATTCTGGTATCAGATGGGTTTATCGTGCAAAACCGCTAAAGAATATGAAAAAGCAGCCTGGTATTTCCAGCAATATATCCGGACAAACCCTTACCATTCCGGCGCGCATTTGCAATTAGCTGTTATATGGTTTAACAGCAATCAGATGCTCCCCGCCATGTTGGCCTACCAGATGTTTTTGCTGATGGATAACGGATCAACAAAAAGCCTGAGCGTATTGATGAGCTATGAAAAAATGGCGAACGGCGACTATATGATTCCAAAAGATTCCATTTGGATCAAATACCCGAAATCGGTCGATAATTTTGATGAGCTTGAAACTATTATACGGTCAAAACTGGCTCTTGATCCTGCATATAAAACAACCATCAAATTGCCTTACAACAATGTTATTAAAACCATGCAGGTGATTGGAGAACAATTGCATTATAATAAAGCAGATACCGGATTTTGCATGCAGTTTTATACACCGTTTTTTCTTGACCTGGTTCAAAAGCAGCAATATCAGTCTGCTATTTACTATAGTTTCAGATGCATTAATAAAGATGAGGTGCAAAAGGAATTAAAAAAACAGGATGCCGCAACTTCAAAAATGGCCACTGCCGCCAATGATTATTTGAATAAAAACAGACAGGAACAATGGAATACACTTGGCCTCTCCAAAACTCAAACCTGGTTTGGCAACAACGGTAACCTTTCATCAGAAGGCGTATTTGATGAGGCTACAAAAACCAGACAGGGCCCCTATACTTTTTATTATGACAATTGCATGATCAAAAGCAAAGGAACCTATAACAAGTCGGGGAATGCTACCGGAAAGTGGGAATACTTTTTCCCTGAAGGCGGCATACAGGCAGTAAAATATTTTGAGGAAGGCGATTTAACGGATTCTACCATTTCATATTACTCCGACGGAACCATCCTTGAAGTTTTGCATTATCAAAAGGGGTTATTAAATGGTGAAGGCAGGGGTTATTATCCTTCCGGCACACTCAGAGCTGTATTCCAGTTTGCCAAAGACGAACGCAACGGCAAGGCATTGCATTATCACCCGAATGGGGTAAAAGAATTTGAAACTACCTATGCCAACGGGAAAATAAACGGCCATTACAGTGAATACCACGACAACGGATCCATTAGTGAAGAATCGGATTACACCAACGACAGTTATAACGGCCCTATGCATGTGTATTACCCTAATGGCAAACTCAAAAGCGAGGGGATGTATACCAATGGGAAAGCCGAAGGATTGTGGAAATATTATGACGAATACGGTAACCTCGACATGGAAGGGATGTTCAAAGGCAATCAGCAGGAAGGCCAATGGAAAGAGTATTATTCAAATGGTGTTGTGAGCAGCGAATCCAATTTCAGTTCCGGCAAATTAACAGGAGACGCTTCCTACTTTGATACAGACGGTAAATTATGGTCTGTACTTTCTTATTCGAAAGGCTTGTTTGTCAAATACAAATACGTTGACAAAACCGGTAAGGTAATTTCAAGCGGAGGAGATTCGAAAGGCAATTTCGAATTTAATTCCTTTAAACCTGATGGGAAAAAATTTAAATCCGGTAAATACGAAAACGGACTGCAAACGGGTAAACATACCGAATGGAATGACTTTGGCAACATATCGTGCGTACAATATTATAAAGATGGAGAACTGGACGGCGTACAGACCAAATACGACAAAGACGGGACTTTACTTTCAGAAACCACCTGGCTCAGCGGAGAGAAAGACGGTTTGTATAAAGAATATTATAAAACCGGTGTTATTGACGAACAGGGCTGGTATAAAAATGGTGATAAACGGGGTGAGTGGATAGAATACAATCCGGATGGACGCCCAAACGAAACCAATTATTTCCAAAACGGAAAAGTGCAGGGGCACACGCTGATTTATGATATAATGGGGCATTTGCATTCGGATGTAATGTATAACAACGGTGAAGTTATTCGTTATACCGGCATGGACACCTTAGGCAATATTCTTTACAGCGAACCCATTATACAGGGGAAGGCGTCCTTTAACACGCTTCATTTCAACAAAAAACCGGACTCTGAATTACATTATGCCAACGGATTTTTTGATGGTGAAATAATACGCCACTATAGTAATGGACAAATCAGGTATTCCAATGTATATGTGCATTCCGATAAAAACGGTCCGTCGAAAAGGTATACTTACGATGGCATTATGACTGAAAGCGGTTTTTATAAAGACGGGTACAAAGACAGTACATTGACAAAATACAACGACGACAAATCACTGATGTTTAAATGCACCTATGTCTTGGGAGATATTGAAGGCGTTCGGACCTGGTACTATCCGAATGGCAATCCCGAAGTAGTAGGCAATTATGTTCACGGACAACTGGAGGGTTACAATACCTATTATTCTGATAACGGAATGGTTCGTTTCAGGGTGCTATATAAAGAAGGAATGGTGCAATCCTATTCTTATCTCAATTCCGACAGCACTTACCTTCCCGAAATTCCCCTGCCGAATGGTTCGGGTGCGGTGAATGCGAAGTTTCAGAATGGCACACCCTCTGCTTCTTTCACCTTTCATTCAAACTGGTATGATGGCGCCTATAAGCTGTATTATCCCAATGGTAAAATTAGTGTTGAATCAAACTTTGTGAAGAATGAGCAGGAAGGCCCCTCAAAAGAATATACCGCCGACGGCATATTGATTAAAGATGAGAACTATGTTTACGATGAACTTCAGGGTCTTTGCAAATATTATTCTCCGAAAGGAGTACTGCTCAGATCATCGGAATATTACGATGGATTGCACCAGGGAACAACAAAAATTTATGATACCACAGGTAAGCTTATCAAAACTATTCATTTTTACAATGACGAGCCGTATTAACTTTTGTGTAAGAATAGTTTTTCTTACCCTGCTTCTGCCTTTTACGCATCAGGCTGCTGCACAACAACCTGACGTAAATTTCGATGATTTTAATCAACGTTACCCCGGACAGGATGTCTGCATCTTAAAAAAATCAGAACATCTTGATATTTCTGTATCGGGCGGCGCGTTGAAATTAAAATCGGTACACAATACCGATATGCTCTTTCTTACGGATAAAGCAAGCATGTTTCTGAATAAGTCCATTTATTATTACGATCATTTTTCAGATATTAAAGATATCAAGGCTAACTCCTGGATTCCGGAAGGCGATAAATATAAAAAGTACAATGTCGGAGATATCACTTTTAAGAAATCGAAACGGGATGGTGTTTTTTATGATGATTTGATGGAAGCACAATTTGTTTATCCCTCGTTGAAAAAAGGTGCAATTACCTCACTTCAGTACACCGAAATACTGCATGACCCGCATTTCCTGAACGACTTTTACTTTGCTGGCTATACTCCAACCGAGAATTCCGAATACCGGATTACTTTTCCTGACGATATGAAACTGAATTATGTTATCAGGAACAACAATGGCTCAATACAATTTAAAGAAGAACGATCGAAACATACCATCACATACACTTTTACCGGAAAAAGCAACGGCGGATATAAGCGAGAAGACGACGCGCCCGACAACAGCTATTTTATGCCGCATGTAATTGTTTACATAGATAAATATACCTTAAATAACAAAGAAGTAAAAGTGCTCTCTGACGTAGGGGAGCTTTACGGATGGTATCAGGAATTATTAAAGAACCTGAAACATGAAAATCATCCGGAATTAAAGGCGCTTGCCGATTCACTTACAAGAAATGCTTCAACAGAAAGAGAGAAAATTAAAGCTATCTACTATTGGGTGCAGGATCAGATAAAATATATTGCATTTGAAGACGGACTGGGCGGCTTTATACCACGTGAACCTATTGAGACCTACAACAAACGATTTGGCGACTGCAAGGATAAAGCAACCCTCCTGAATGAGTTACTGCATGAGGCAGGCATAAAATCCTACCCCGTTTGGATCGGAACACGGTCGATACCCTATACATATAATGAGGTGCCGACGCCTATGGTCGACAATCACATGATTGCAGCTGTACAGGACAGCGGTAAATGGGTGTTTATGGATGCTACCGCACAACACCTTCCCTATGGGTTGCCAACATCAATGATTCAAGGCAAAGAGGGGTTGATTGGAATTTCTCCAAGTGAATATAAGCTGGTCACAGTTCCCGAAACCCCATATGAAACAAATAAGCAGGAAGAGTCATTTGGCATTACACTCGATGGAGGATTAATTAAAGGCCGCGGCATTACTTATGCAAGCGGATATCCGGCCGAATTAATAAATGAAGCACTCGATCAGGTTAACGGCGACAAGAGAACCGAATGGATCAACAAAAGCCTCGGGTTGGGTAATGGTAAATATAAAGCTACCGGCATTCAGCTTAACAAAGATTACAATAACAGAGACTCCTCTGTAATTATAAATTATGATTTCGAAATTCAGGATTTTGTGACAACTGTTGGTGATCAGGTTTATGTTAATTTGAACTTAACCAAATATTCAAACTTTGAAAAAATTGACATTGACAAACGTGAAAACGATAAAGAAATAGACTTCAAAACCTCTTCAAAACTGGAAACAGTATTCAAAATACCGGAAGGGTATGAGATAGTTAAGTTGCCATCATCACAGGCCTATTCGAATCCTAAATTCGGCTTCTCTGTAAATTATTCTGTTACAGACAATATGATTAGCCTGAAAAAAGAGGTATATGTAAATGTTCTTACTGTAACAAAAGCCGACTTTAACGACTGGAACACTGCCGCAGGGCAGTTGTATGATGCCAGTAAAGACCTTATTGTTTTAAAGAAATTAAATCCCTAACACCCGTTTATTATATGAAAATCCGACTAATCACCTTACTCACTTTTCTCAGTCTTCAATTTGCCGTTAAAGCACAGGAGTTCGAAACCCAAACGTACGATCTTCCGTCTGACACAAAGCATGCAGTTTTAACAGATACTGAAAAAGCAGAACCATCGGTATTATTACTCGATAAAAACATTTATGAGTACCGGTACAACAAGGATGGAGACCTTGAATCTGTATACACCAAACACAGGAAAATACATATAAATGATGCGGCTGAGGTAGAGCACTACAACAGAATTTATTTTCCGGTAAACAATCCGGAAAGTATCCTCTCTCTGCGATTGAGATCTGTAACCAAGAGCGGCAAGATTACAGAAATGAAAAAAAGTGATTTGAAAAAGATTACCGAAGACGATCACGATTACATGATATTAGCAGTTGAAGGACTTGAGAAAGATGCCGAACTGGAATATTTCTTCACCATTAAAAGAGGAGTGACTTATTTTCTGACTGAATTTGCGCAATCGGGAACATTCATACGCCACGCTGAAGTTCAGGTGATAAGTCCTGCAAACCTTATTTGGGAAGCAAAAACGTATAATGGCGAAATGGCTGTTACAGATACCGTTATTAACGACAAAAGAATTCTTAAATACACCAGAGAAAATGTTCCCGTTCTCGATTCAGAAGAAAAATACGCTGCATATACCGCAAACCGGCAACGAATTGAATTTAAACTGGCCAGGAATACATCAGGCAGTAATTTGAGATTATTTACCTGGGGAGATGCGGGCAAACGGTATTATGAAATTATGCATGAAGAGGAAAAATCTGCGCATAAGGATATTGAAAAATTATCGTCTCAGTTGTCATTGAAAAAGCTGTCGTCGGATGAGGCGCGCATCCGGGCAATTGAGAATTTCATTAAAATGAATATTAATATAAATGAACAAGCTGAAGTCAGTGGCATCCCCGAATTACTGAAAAAACATTATGGTTCCGAAAACCAGGTAGTTTCATTGTATATACTGATGCTGGAAAACGCCAATATCCCGCATGAACTTGTTGTTACCACCAGCCGTTTTGATGCCTGGTTTGATCCCGAATTTGACACCTGGAATTTTCTTGATTCCTATTTGTTGTTTTTCCCTGCAACCGGGAAATATATGGACCCGACCAACATACTTTACCGATACGGGGAAGTGCCTTATGAATTTATAAACAACAATGGTTTATTTGTAAAGAAAGTCAGTATAGGGGCGGTTTCGAATGGCGTGAGTGTGGTTAAAAAAATTGAAGGAGTAACCTACACAGATAATTTCAACAAGCTTAACGCCGAAATCACCTTTGAAAAAAATATGGATGAGGTAAAAATTATTTCGAAACAGGAGTATGGCGGAAATGCCGATAATTTGTATCGTACAGTCTATTTTTATTCTGATGCAGAATCCAGAAGCAAAATGATTGATGAAATTATTAAAAGTAATTTCAACGATATGAAAACAACCGACACAAAAGTGAGCAACTTTGATCTGACAAAAGATGAGTACTCCAAGCCCTTTATTGTTGAAACTACTGTTAACTCACCCTCGCTTATGCAACATGCCGGTACTGATGTAGTGTTTTCAATTGGCGATGTGATCGGTCAGCAAGTGGAAATGTACCAGGAACACGCCCGCCAAAATCCAATCGATGTTGGTTTCCCGCATTACTATGAGCGTGTTTTAGTGGTAACGGTTCCTAAGGGTTACGAGGTTAAAGGTTTGGAAAAACTTGAGATGGATATCGTATTTAATGATTTAGGAACAGGATTTACCTCTTCCTACAAAAGAGATGGCGATAAAATTATTGTAACGGTTAATGAATTTTATAAAAATGTACAACTGCCCGTTTCAGCATTTGATAACTTTAAGAAGGTTATTAACGCCGCAGCCGACTTTAATAAAATAAAGCTGGTATTTGTAAAATCCTGAACCCGTCAGGACGTCCGTATACGTTTTGGATAGTTTTTTCTTAGAACTCATACGCATTGATGCGCTCTGTCAAAATTTTCAAAATTCCAGTGATTTGTATGAATTTGCCGAAATTGATTTAATGTATTGATTTTCAAATATATGCAAAATTTGCCGGACTCTTTATTCGAATTAAGACTATCTTTACTCTAACCCCGAGGTCGATAGCTGCTCCCCAGGTATCGCAACTCCTTCACAACCACTTTCTTGAGGAAAAAAGCACAGGTTAAATTCCTACATAATCAGCCATCGAATTTCTACGGCACGCTGCGCGCCAGAGTTGATAATTACTTTAAGTCAAATGGCAAGTCGCAGCACGGAAATTTTGCCATGGGATTAAAATCGGCAATCCTTTTATCAGCTTATGTAGTTCCGTTTATAGTTTACATTGCCTTTGTTCCGGGACCCGGCATTTCACTGCTGCTTTGGCTGTTAATGGGCATTGCTATGGCTGGCGTTGGCATGAGCGTTATGCACGATGCGAATCATGGAGCGTATTCCGCTAATCCTGCAATAAACAATATTATGGGATGGGCTTTGAATATGGTTGGCGGATCTATCTTTAACTGGAAACTACAGCACAATGTATTGCACCACACCTATACAAACATTGAAGGTATGGATGAAGATATAGCCGCTAAAGCAGGACTTCGTTTTACCGAACACAGTAATTTACACGCACGACATAAATACCAGTGGCTATATGCTTTCCCGATTTATTCAATTACAACCCTTTACTGGGTCGTTGCCAAAGACTTCCTTCAGTTTCGCAGGTATATCCGTAATGGTGTCATTCCCGCTCACAAAAAAGGGAAAGGACTGATTTTAATCAGAATCCTGCTTGCAAAACTTGTTTATGTATTTGCATTTCTTGTGCTGCCGGGACTTATAAGCAACGCTCCATTTATCCTGACCTTATCAGGTTTTTTATTGATGCATCTTACTGCCGGGCTCATACTAACCGTGACATTCCAATTGGCACACAGTGTAGAAGATACATCCCACCCTATTCCTGATGCAAATGGCATCATAGAAAACGACTGGGCAATTCACCAGATGAATACAACAGTAAATTTTTGCAGAAAAAACAAATTGATTTCCTGGTATGTTGGCGGATTAAATTTCCAGGTTGAACACCACCTGTTTCCAAAAATCTCACACATTCATTACCCACGCATAGCCCCTATTGTAAAAGCAACCGCCGAAGAATTCGGAGTACCCTACCTCGAACAGCCCAATCTTACAAAAGCTATCCGTTCACATATCCGCTATCTCAAAACGCTCGGACGGCTCCCCAACCCTGATACTCTGCTGGGATAAGGTTTATTTTAGCTTCTTTGCAACTTAACCCGCTTTTATCCGTATCTTTGCAATCCGGAAGCGTGGTTTTATCTGATTTATGGCATTCCCAATGCCATTCTCGCGCAAAATTTCATGCTTGACACTTATTAATTTTTGTTTTCGGACCATCCGGATCCGTTACATTTCATATTTATTTATACTAAATGAACAATTTTCAATCATTCGGCCTGCATCCGGCCATTCTGGATGCTATTCAATCAAAAGGGTACACGCAACCCACACCGGTCCAGGCAAGATCCATTCCTCCTTCACTCGAAGGACGTGATGTGTTTTCACTCGCTCAAACAGGCACCGGCAAAACTGCCGCTTTCGCTATTCCGATTTTAAACAGACTTTATGCCAATGGAGCTCCTAACACTTTACGTGTATTGGTTCTGGCGCCAACAAGAGAGCTGGCCATTCAAATTGACGCTTCGTTTAAAATATACGGCGCTAAACTGAAACCAAAACATGCCTTGTTGTATGGAGGCGTGAGTCAAAAACCACAGGAAGAAGCTTTGCGCAACAAACCTGTTATCGTTACAGCCACCCCAGGGCGGTTGCTTGATTTACATGCACAGGGATTTATCCGGTTTGACAAAATAGACACTCTTGTACTTGATGAGTGTGACCGTATGCTGGACATGGGATTCGCACACGATCTTAAAAAGATAGTTGCACTGCTTCCGCAAAAAAGACAAACACTATTGCTCAGCGCTACCATGCCTGCAGCCATCCGTGAACTGGCCAAAAATTACCTCAACAACCCGGTAACCGTTGAAATACCATCAGAGAATGTATCTCCCGTGCTCATAGAGCAAAAGTTTTACTACGTTGACCGCACCAATAAAGTGCCGTTGATGCTGAACCTGATTCGTGACGAAAACATTGAACAGGCCCTGGTATTTACAAGGACCAAACGCGGCGCCGACCGGCTAGCAAAAGTGCTGACAGCTAAAGGCGTATCAGCCGGAGCATTCCATGGCGACAAATCACAGAGTCAGCGTGAACGATGTCTCGCCGATTTCAGAAAAAACAAAATCCGTTTGCTTGTAGCTACTGATGTTGCATCCCGTGGTATCGACATTAAAGAATTGCCTTGTGTATTTAATTACGATATGCCGGCTGATGCCGAAACCTATGTACACAGAATCGGCAGAACAGGACGCGCAGGAATGGAAGGACACGCTATCAGCTTTCGTACATACGAAGACAAGGATATTGAACGCGATATTTTAAAACAGCAGGGTGATAAAGTGGAAGTGGTACGTGTGCACGACCTGCTTCCAAATGGCATCCTATCCGATCCGGGCCCTAAACCGCCTCGTCCCGATCGTCGTATTACCACAAAAAATTACAAGTCAGGAAATGAGAATCGCCGTTCTGTAAGCTACCGATAACATTATTCGTATTAAACAAAACCCCGCAGGTAAATCGCCTGCGGGGTTTTTTATTTTGATTATTTGCCGGATTTCAGAACATCTGAATAACGCCACAAATGTCGGCACGCTAAAGTACGGTGAGGTCTCCACGACTCGGCAACCTCAATCATCTGATGGTGTATTTCTTTCCCGCGTCCTTCCAAATTATAAAGGATTTTGATCGCGTTCTGAATACCTACATCATCAAGCGGAAGTACATCAGGCCGGTTAAGTGTAAACATCAATATCATTTCCGCCGTCCATCGGCCAACCCCTTTCACCTGAGTCAGATGATTGATTAATTCCTGATCTTCCAGCCTTTTCAGTTTCCTTAAATCAAGTCCCCCATCCATCTTAAAACGGGCAATGTTTTGCATGTAACTGGCTTTGGCAACGGATAACCCGCACCCCCGCAAGACCTCAGGTTTACATTTTAGCACCTTTTCAGGCACCGGATTACGAGCCGGAAACAGGTCGAGGAAACGGCCAAAAATGGTGTCCCCGGCATTTGATGAAAGCTGCTGGCTTGCAATTGAATGCAATAGTGAAATGTAAATTTCATTCTTCCCTGAAAGTGTAAATTTTCCGGTTTTGGATATCACCTTTTTAAGTACAGGGTCTTTTGTAAGTGTCCGGTAAGCCAGCTTTAACTCCATATCGGTTAATTCGAAGATCTAAATTTTGCAATTTGTACTCCATTTTCCAAAAAAACGGACTTACTTACTTATTTTTGAGGAAATCACCAGAATAATGAAGTCCGTACTATTAGTTGCCTCATTACTATTTTGCTTTAAAATTAATGCACAGGTCCCAAACCTGCATTGGAAATATCAGGACGACGGGAAATCATATCAGGAGGACAGAGGTCAGTGTATTGCATTTGACCCTTCGGGTAATGTGATAACTGCCGGTTATGTCGAAAGCGGCTGCACCAATATTGATATTGTAGTTACAAAATACAGTTCAACCGGCGATACGCTGTGGAGTGTTACCTATGACGGTTCGGGAACGTATGGAGAAGAAGATTATCCGAATGCGCTGGCTGTTGATGCAAACGGCGATATTTATGTTACCGGAAGAACCGAACTCGCTGGTTTCTTTTATGCCGTTACAATCCGTTACGATGCTAACGGAAACCGGATATGGGCCAACCGTTACCTTACTGCACAATCAACAGGAAATGATATTGATGTAGATAGTCTGGGAAACGTATACATATGTGGTTACTTAGAAACCTCAAACAACAAAGACTTTCTGGTTATAAAATACAACGCGGCGGGGATGCAACAATGGCTGCAATCATACAGTAACGGAAACTATGACGAAGCGGTCTCTTTAAAAGTTACAAATAGCGGTAACGTATATGTGACCGGAAAGCAATCGGGAATAAATTTTTTATTCGACTGGGCAACTATAAAATACAATACTCTCGGTACACAGCAATGGGTAGACGTTTTCAGCAATGCCAACAGCACTTATTCGGAAGTACCGGTTGATCTTGAAATGGATGGTGCCGGATTTGTTTATGTCACCGGCTCGGCTCCGTTATCTGCTGTATCTAATAATGATTTTTACATCATTAAATACGATCCTTCCGGAAACAGAGTATGGGAAAACTCTTATCACAACCCCGTGCTGAATGGTGATGAATATCCCATTGATATGGCTGTGGATGCCACCGGAAATGTTTTTATTACCGGCAATGCGATATTTACAGGCAGCGGACAGGATATCACAACAGTTAAATTTAATGCCTCCGGACAATTCGTCTGGGCGATGCATGTCGACAGTATTCAACAGACAGATTATGCCCGCGCCATTGTTGTTGACAATACAGGACAAAATGTATTTGTAACAGGAGATGTTACCGTTGCAAACATCAGTGGTATCGATCGCGATATCGTTGTTATCCGATATGATTCTTCCGGTGCTATGTTGGATAAACGTGTTGTGAATGGCCCCGGAAATGGATTCGATTTATCATGGGACATGGCCATTGATCCTTCAGGAATGATTGGCGTTGCAGGCATGCTTACGATGAATCATTCCGGAAACGGGAATGGGGATATGGCCACGCTCGTTTACAATTCCCTGTTGACACCCAAATGGACAAGAACGCAAAACGGAGACAGTTTTGCTGATGACCACGGAACCGATATGGTGGTGGATCCTTCGGGTTATTCGTATGTGTGCGGCTATACAAACGGAGGCGACGTCATGTTTGAAGATCTGGTGGTATTTAAAGTGAGCCCCTGGGGAGAAAAAATGTGGCGCTATGTTTATAGCGGAACGGAAGAAACAAGTTCCGAATTTGGTACACATATAACAATTGACGGTTCAGGAAATGTGTATGTTACCGGAACTACCGATACTTCGGCCGGCACCTATTACCGTGATATATATACTGCAAAACTCGATTCAACGGGACAACTGTTATGGCAGCAGATTTATAACGGCAACGTTTCTCTTGACGATTACCCTGTTGGAATTGCAGTTGACAGCTCCGGCAATGTTTATGTTGGAGCAACCACTTCCAATTTAAATACCGGTAAGGATGGTACTGTAATTTGTTATGACGCATCCGGCAATCAGTTATGGGCAACTAACGACGATCATGGCAGTCAGGCTGAAGAATTCAATACTATTATTCTTGACAAGCAGCAGAATGTATATGCCGCGGGAACTTTTTACCCTCCTTCTGGTGCATTAAGCGATGGTTGGCTTGCAAAATTTTCACCGGCCGGAACAGTATTATGGGATACCACGTATGACTATAGTCTTTCGAATAACGACCGTGATTTATTCAATTCCATCGCGCTTGATGATTCAGGAAATGTATTTGTTGCAGGACAGAGTGTAGCCGAATTTGTAACCGCTAAATATGATCCGACCGGGCAACCTGTCTGGATTCAGCATTTCAGCAACTCTGTTAATCCCGATTCGGCAACAGCCATTGCAATTGATCACAGCGGAAATGTGATAGTGGCCGGTGTATTCGGCCAGCCCATTGAAGGCGACTTTGGATTTGTTAAATACAATAACAACGGCACTATCATGTTTTCAAGAAGATATGTCAACCCACCCGGATCGGATGATATCCTCACAGATATGGCAATTGATACTGCCAACCGGATTTACCTCACAGGATGGGAAACTTCCAACTTCACCACCAATTACAATTTCCTGACGGTGCGCTACGACTCTGCCGGTGTCTTTGATTACGATTTAGTTTATAGTGATTCTCTCGGTGTTGGTCCCGACTATGGAAAACGTATTGCCCTTGACTCAATCGGAAATATTTATCTTATGGGAGATGCGAATGAAAATTGTTTAGGAAATACCTTTATAAACGGTTTCAGATGGAATACACAAGTTTTGCGATATGGTCCCGGGATTTTTACGGGCGTTTCAACTATCAGTTCCAATCAGCAACAGTCGCTCATATACCCAAATCCTGCTACAGACGCATTTACTGTTAAACTTCCATTGAACATTTTCGGCGACTCACCCGTTGAACTAATGTTTTATGATTTAAGCGGACGACTCCTTTACAACACTACCCGCGAACCGGGTGCCGAATACAAAATTGATACTGCCGGATGGCAGACAGGAATGGTATTTTATGTTGCAAGAAACCGTGATAGCTCTAAAAGCGGCAAAATTATCCTTACCAGATAAAAATCTATTGTTTTACTATTCGCTGTGACTTGGGGAAATAATTATTTACCCTGCTCCCGATTATTTTTACCCACCCTAAAGTGTACCCTCTGAATTTGACAATTGCCCACCCGTTGTCGTGTTGCGGAAGTTTTAGTGTGCCGCATTTCAGATACGTAATAGCCTCCTCCCTGTTTAATTCAATTGAAGGAATGTTTTTACTCAAATGAATGCTCAGGCTCAATTCATGAGAGGGCACCAGATCTTTCCCCTTTAGGGTACCTATGTGACACCCTGCCTTCCGTATGTACAAATGCGACATCAGAAAATGCATATCCTCGTAAAGATGATCCGGCAATGCATATAACTCATCCCCTTTGGAAACAGGAATAAATGCGTCAGAATTATTGAGAAAGGCGTCAATGAATACGGATGCAATTCGCTTTTGTTTAAGTGATTTAATAGCTGTCTCTGATTGATCCTCCTGCTTTCTAAGCGCTGTAATAAAAAATCCCTCCCCTTGCGTAAGATGCGGAAAAAACTGCAGCCCGTATTTTCCCGGGGCGATACCATTCCCCGGATGTAAGGGAAAAGCAGCTGTCATATTATATTGTTTTGCCATTCTATCCGCCTGCATTTCATTTTCGGAAGGCTCATAGGTACATGTGCTGTACACAAGAACTCCGTTTTGTTTGAGAGCAGGATAAACTGCATCGAGTATGTTCGATTGCCTCAACGCGCACTGATTCACATTTTCAATACTCCAGTGACCGACAGCATCCGGATCTTTTCTGAAAAGTCCTTCGCCACTACAGGGCGCATCAACCAGAATAAGATCGAAAAACCCTTTGAGTTTCCCAATTTCTTCAGGTTGATTTTGGGTAACAACAACATTCGCCACTCCCCATTTGTCGATGTTGTATTTGAGGATGCCGTTTCGCGAAGGAACCAATTCATTACTTACCATCAAGCTTCCTTCCGGAAGAATGGAGAGCAAATGAGTGGACTTCCCGCCGGGAGCGGCACATAAATCCAAAACGCGTATCGGTTGACCGGAAGGAAAATTATATCTGAACAGCTGTTCCAGGTACATCGAACTGGCCTCCTGAACATAGTAACACCCTGCATGAAAAAGCGGATCCATTGTAAAGGATATCCGTTCCTTCAGATAAAAGGCATTATCCGACCAGGGCACGCGTTCACAGTCGTCGAAATCGGCAATACTCTTAAACGGATTAATCCTTAACGAAACCGGAGACGGTCCCTGTATGCTGTTTAAAAATGACGGAAGTGATGCACCCAAAACAGACTGCATCTGTCGGATAAAATCAGCAGGTAGTTTTAAGTTCAACAATTAACTGTTTAATAATAACCTCAATGTCTCCCGAAAATTTCCGTTTTACGGCACAATAAAAGAGACAACATTAGACGGAGATATAGTGTTTAAATTCGGATAAACCTGTGTGTTCAAAACAGGATCGAAATAGGTATTGGTTCTTGCCGATTCTCCATAGCCTACAACATGAGCCGTTGTTCCTTTGGCCATTCCATGCGAATACAATACCGCTGCATCAAAACCCAATACGGCACCACTTGCAGTGGTTGCAGTCCAGGTGTTTGCGGGAGTGTACTCGTAATTTCCGGAACTTACGTTGGTATCGGAACTAAAAAACAATCTGAAATTACGAGGTGACGCCGGACCGGGATTAGGACCTATAACACACGCGATATCTATGGAACTGTCGGGTACATGTACCGTAACACTCAGCGAACTGATTTGCGTGGTACTTATTTGCCCCAGGTAATCTACACCTGATAATACAGTAGTTCCGTCACCTGTTTGAGGCCGGACAGGAATGGAGAATTTTTTAAATGTGCCGAATCCGGGCTTCTCATATTTTAACAGGTATGCCCCCTCGTCAAGTTCGGTGATGCTGTAATTCCCCGAATCAGATGAAAGTGTGCTGTCACCAAATACTGCTGTTATTTTCATCCCTGAATGTACCGGGAGCAGCCCTCCAAATTCATCAGTAAGTAAAATTTTTCCCGTAATGGAACCTGTAACAGGTGTGGGATCATAGTTTTTATTTCGCCGGCAAGCGACCTGTAAAAGGCTGATGACAACAACTGCCAGTAGGGTGAAACGCTTCATAATTCAGAAAGTCTTAGGGTAAAGTTAATGGGTTGCGTATTTGGTTGGGATGTTCTCAAATTAAACTAATTAACAGTCTTAATGGCAATCACTTCCCCTATTATATTATTCATTATCAATATATTATAGACCATTCCCGCCACCACCCTGAATCCCGCTGCCGAAGTCTCATCTGCTTTTAATTTAAACTTCACAACCTACTCATTCCCTGTCCGGTGATATTGCCGGTTAAAAGCATCTGCATAAACATTCAGGCTCATGCTCACTCATCATTACCGGTTAAACAACACGGCAAAAAGAGAACACCTGACAAACATCTACATCTGATCTCTAACATGAGTTGGACAGCAATCTATTTTGTAATATTGAGATGAATTAAATACCAAACCGGATTAAATCCTATAAGTGTTTGCATTATTATGGAAGAAGCGATAAACGGCCTGAACAACCGGGAGGTAATTGCGAGCAGAAAACTGCATGGGACAAATTTGTTGCCGTCCGGCAGAAAGAAGTGGGTCAACGTTCTGCTTGAGACGATTGCAGAACCCATGTTGCTTTTGCTTACGGGAGCGTGCGTAATTTATTTCATTACCGGATCCTTTCAGGAAGGCGTGATAATGGCGATTGCGATTGTTTTTGTATCAGGAATTTCCATATTTCAACAAATCAGAAGTGAAAAAGCCGTTTCGGCACTTAATAAACTTACATCACGTCATTCAAGAGTATACCGAAACGGTCAAACAGAAAATGTATTGTCGGAAGAACTGGTATGTGATGATATATTGCTTGTATCAGAGGGTGAAAGCATACCTGCCGACGGATTGGTAATCAGCTGCAACGATTTTTCAGTCGACGAATCGTTGCTCACCGGTGAATCGTTTCCTGTTTTGAAAGTGCCGGGTGAGAGCAGTGTGTATTCCGGCACAACAATAGTTTCGGGAGGGGCAACGGTGAAAATAACCGAAGTGGGCATTCATACCCGAATCGGAAAGCTGGGTGTTAGCATGACAGAAATAAAAACCGGCGACACACCATTGCAGGTTCAGGTTAAAACATTTGTAAGGCAAATGGCCTTGTTTGGAATCATTGCATTCATCTTTGTATGGACCTTCAACTATATTGCTACCGGGGATGCCCTTTCGGGATTCATGCGCGGTCTTACTCTGGCGATGGCAGCACTGCCCGAAGAAATTCCTGTAGCATTATCAACATTCATGGCACTCGGCGCCTATCATCTTATCCGCACAAATGTACTGGCACGTCATCCTCAAACTGTGGAAGCTCTTGGAGCCGCAACAGTAATTTGTGTTGACAAAACAGGCACCATCACTAAAAATCAGATGAGTGTTGTAGCTGTATACCTGTATGATTCGGATCAAACATTCAACATGATGTCATCATCGGCAGACAGCAAAACTTCCGATATATTGCTTGCCGCAGCACTTGCATCCGAAAAAGATCCCTTTGACCCGATGGAAAAGGCGATTTTTGATTGCGCCCGCAAAGCAGGACTAACAACATCTGAGTATACGATGACTTCGGAATACCCGCTATCGGGCGATCGTCCGATGATGACACACATTTATTCGTCACCTGACAATAAACGTATAATTGTTGCAAAAGGAGCACCTGAAGGAATCATGGAATGTTCAGGAATGAATGATGCTGAACGATCCGGTGTTGAAGCGCATGTTAAAGAATTTGCAAAACAGGGATACAGGGTACTGGGAGTCGCTCAGTCGGAACATAAAGGTGAACTGCCTAAACAACAACAGGACATAAAATTCAAATTTATAGGACTGGTTGCTTTCAGTGATCCTCCGAAAGAAAACATCCCTGCAGTTGTAGATGCGTTTCATAAAGCCGGTATATCTGTCAAACTGATTACCGGTGATTATCCTGAAACAGCTGTCGCAATTGCAAAGCAGGTGGGTATTTCCGACAACGGCGATTTTATTTCAGGCAACCAGCTCGCGCTCATGAGTGATGCTCAATTGTCGGAATCCGTAAAGGAAATAAATGTATTCGCCAGAGTATTACCCGAAGCAAAACTCCGTATTGTGAATATACTAAAAGGCAATGGCGAAGTGGTGGCCATGACAGGCGACGGAGTCAACGACGGCCCTGCGCTTAAAGCGGCACACATTGGAATTGCAATGGGACAAAGAGGGAGTGAAGTAGCCCGGCAGGCAGCTTCCCTTGTGCTGGTTAACGACGATTTATCAAACATGATAGCTGCCGTTGGTTTAGGAAGAAAAATTTATTACAATCTTAAAAAAGCGATCAGATACATTATTTCCATACATATTCCGTTGATTTCAATTGTCACCTTACCACTGGTGCTGGGTTGGAAATTCCCGAATTTATTTTCTCCGGTTCATGTTATTTTTCTGGAATTGATAATGGGACCCACATGCAGTATTGTATATGAAAACGAACCCATGGAGCAGGGATTGATGCATGCGGCACCAAGAAAAATGACTTCGACTTTTTTTACCTGGAGAGAACTTTCCACCAGCATATTTCAAGGCCTGATGATTACTGCAATGTTGCTGATATTATTGCATTATGCCATTTTACATGATTATTCAGAAGCTTCATCCCGCACACTTGTGTTTTCTGCTCTTGTACTGTCAAACATATTCCTGACTCTTACCGGGCGCTCGGAAGTTCACAACATTTTTACTACCATCAGGTATAAAAATCTGCTGGTTCCCATAATTATTCTTTTCACCTCAGCGGTACTTTTTATTTTACTCGTTTACCCCCCGGCAGCCGAACTGTTTGGCCTTTTAACACCATCTGTCAAAGATTTCATTCTTGCAGCTGTTGCCTCATTTGCGAGTGTATTTTGGATTGAAGTCATCAAAAAGCCCTCACAGGAAAAATTACAGGTTTAATCCTTGCCGATTTCCGCTTATCTTTGAGGTGTTCTGTGGCACGGTCTTTGAAAATAGTGCCCCTTCAACAAAATCCTATACCCCATGAAACGTCTATTTACCCTCACAGCGCTAGTCGCTTTTACATTGACCTTCTTGCATTTAGAAACCTCAGCCCAGGGTGGCAAACCCATGTGGACCAAAGAGACCAAATCCGGTGTCATGTGGCAGAAAGTCACCCCTCTGGGTCAGCTTGTTACCTTAGGTTCGAAAGGGCTGGCCGGAATAAATACCGAAACGGGCGAGGAGATGTGGGTGATAGAATCGCTAAAAAACGCCCCTGAATCATCTTATGAAGCAATAGCGCAGTCACCATTTATCTCCATGTCGACACAAGACGGCAAAAACTTTTGCATTGTTGACCCAACCGCCGGAAAGCTGATTTTTAGTGCCGGGGATGCCGGCCTCGAGCAGGTTACCGATAAATATTTTCTGTATGCCAGTGCAAAAATCCTTGTGATCGGAACTTCGGAAGGAGGCAAAAAAACCGAGATGGTTATGGCCGACATGACTTCCGGAAAAAAACTCTGGTCGAAAAGCGGAGCCTTTACCTTTACAACTGCGGTAAAAGATCTTGGTAACAATGATGTGCTGCTGACATCTGCATTTTTTGCCATGAAAATAAAAGCCGACACCGGTGAAGAAGTATGGAAGATGCCATTAGATCCGAAAGTCGCCAACCTCACTTCTCTTTTAACAATGCTTGAAGGTTTTATGGCTACAAAAATTACCAAGGAAGAACTCATGGCTCAGCTGATAACCACACCTTACAAACCCGACATATTTATTCTGGCGGCACAGAGTAAACACGAATCCACCAAAACCGATTCGAAAGGCGTAAAAACAACAACCATCAGCTACAACGCCGTTTTTATGGCCTTCGATCTGCAATCGGGTAAACACAAGTGGGCTTCAGTAGTTGAAATGAACTATCCTTTGGGAATCAGTTATCCTTGTGAAGACGGACTCATCATCTCATCATCGAACAGCGGAAACATCAACATGCTTAATTACGCCGACGGATCGAGAATGCTTGGTAAAAAAGGCGGCGGTGTTAATCTGAAAGGCTCTGCTGCCGGAGCAGCCCCGTTAAGAGACGGGAAGTTGCTGTTGGTAAGTTCAAACGGAAGCAACAGTACTTTAGCTGCTCTTGATCCGAAATCCGGAACACTGCTATTCGACAAATCGGCTAAAATAAAAGGAACCGTTTCCTACACCGAATTATTACCGAATTGCGTTCTGGTTGGCACCAACGAAGAAACAAATCTGTTAAATAGCACAACCGGCGAATGGCTGCTTGAAGATGCGATACCGGGAGGCGCTTCGGTAATTGCTTCTGACGACAAAATGGTATATGTATTCAACACAAAAGACGGATTGCTTTACCAGATGAATGTTGACGGTACATCACTTAAACCTTTAAACACCACTCCAATCAAATTCCAGGGAAAAGAAACGGCCAATGGAATCGAAATAATGAACCAGGGAATTGTTGTTAAATCAGAACAAAACCTGGCGCTTGTTGAAGCAGGCGGCAATGTAAAATTCAATAAATACTTCCCGGCTCCGGGCGTATCCGGCCTAAGAAAAGCCTTGCTGATTGCCTCTGCCGTGAGAGCTGCTTACTATACTGCCGCATTTACGACCTACTCTGCAGCCTTTGGCGCGAATGCACAGTCTATTCAGGTAAAAGATCCGAGAAGCAAAGCATCAAAAGAAATTTCATCAAGTCTTTCCCAGGCTTTCGGCGATGCCGCTGTAACAGGAGCCGGCTATACGGCAACTTATATCAAGATGGCCCAGCAACGGTTTAAAGCTACCACAGAAACGCCTGAGTATAATCTGATCATGACTGCAGTAGACAAAAGCACTGCACAGCTGATTCAGGTAAGCAAAACAACGGGAGAAGTAATGACAACCATTCCTCTTGGCAAAGACAAAAACCCTATTTATGATGTAGATATGGTTGATGGGAAATTGTATTATATGAAAGATGCGGTGAAGATGGAGTGTTATAAATTCTAAAGGTAAACCTGTCCGAATTTAATCATCCTTAAAAAAAGTATCAGAAAATATGGTTAAACACTTTTTCACAATAATGCTTGCCATCATGCTCGCCGCCATATCCGGTTCGCTGCGGGCTCAACCATTAAACAGTGAGGGTGGGCTGGTCCATTGGATGGACATTGAACAGGCCTTTAAAAAGTATCAGGAATTCCCAAAACCGATACTTGTAGACTTTTATACTGATTGGTGTGGTTGGTGTAAACACATGATGAAAACAACTTACTCTCAGCCCGACCTCGCCAATTATATTAATTCAAATTACTACCCGGTAAAATTTAATGCCGAAGGAAAAGACACCATCACCTGGATGGGGAAAAAATATATGCCAACCTCTGATGCACCACGAACCACACATCCCTGGGCCATGAAAATGCTAAATGGCAGTCTCTCCTACCCAACTACTATTTTCCTGAATGGCTTCAATGCAAAAGATTCGGCATTTGTCCTCAACCTGGTAGCTCCCGGTTACCTCGACCGCGCAATCATGGAACCATTACTGGTGTTTACACTCGAAAATGTTTACCGTAATGCCTCCTTTGATGACTTTAATAAGGAGTTTAAAATTGCATTCAGCGACAGCCTGATGAACCTGCGTAAGGAACACAACACATGGCTGACACCAAAAGAATTTTTCAAAGCCGGCGCAACTCAGAAAAAAAAATCGCTTGTGTTTATTTCAACAAGCTGGTGCAATTCGGGAAGGGTAATGAGCAAAACTTCTTTTTCTGATCCGGAATTATTCAATTATATCGATACTACTTTTAATCTGATCGAATTCAATCCTGAAATAAGTGACACATTGTACTATCAGGGCGAGGTAATGATTAATGCGCATAACCCACAAGCTCCGTTTCACCAGCTGGCCTATTATCTGACCCGGAATAACATGGTACTCCCCAGCCTGGTGATTCTTGATGAGAAAATGATGCCGCTTGATATCATTCCATTCTACCTTCCTCCTAAATCACTGAAATCAGTTACCAGGTATTATGGAGAAGGTTTCAATACCAAAATGACCTGGCAGGATTTCATGACAACCAACCCCTGATTTCTAATAATTTAATTTTTCAACTGATGTATCGTAAATTAATGCTGATTGCCGGAATCACAATTGTACTGTTTGCCGCCTCCTGTAAAACACCTTCCAAAACCACACACGCTTCCACTGCCGGCGACTCCTTGCTGGCTGCCAAAATCTCAACTACTTATTTGGGTATGCTTCCCTGTGCCGACTGTTCCGCTATCAGTTACCGGCTTAAACTCAATCCTGATTTTACCTATAGCGAAAAATTGATCTTTATCGGCAAACCCGACAGTACCATTGACCAGTCAGGTACATATAGTTTTCACAATTCTGAAGTGGTGATGTTAGACAAGCCAACACACGGTATGCAGTATTTTAAAATCAACCAATCCGGCCTGGTTATGATGGATGATAAAGAAAAGGAAATCAAGGGACTGCTGGCCGAAAGGTATCAACTGCGTCCCGTTGTTCAGCACAACCCCTTTCAGACCGGTGATGCGGCCATGAATGAGACTAAATGGAATCAAGGTGCACTCTTTTTTGCAATCGGATCCGA
The DNA here is from genome assembly GCA_036274495.1 of Bacteroidia bacterium. Lineage (GTDB taxonomy): Bacteria > Bacteroidota > Bacteroidia > AKYH767-A > OLB10 > DASUFP01. Next base: position 68,092 of record DASUFP010000080.1, on the reverse strand, counting down.
ACACGAATGGAATCTTGATATCACTAAATCAAACGGTATTCTTTTTAAAAGAGAATCGGATTCCACTCTGGTATTTCCAAATGTATCGGCGGCAAGAGCCAACGATGCTGATATTGTCCGGTACCGCACTTCCAACAAGAATATGGAATTGATTGTAACAATTTCCGCGGGTATGTGTAAGGATAAAATTAACGGGCAGTCTTATCATTATACCGTTCAGGTAACACTTAACCCAACCGTAGACGATACCACTTTTACTTTTAATGGTTGCGGCAGTTATACTTTTGATCCGGCATTAAAAAGCGCCTGGAAACTTCAGGCTATTGACAGCATTGCTTTTGATTCTGCCGGTTTACCAAAAGGGACACCTGAAATTACCATCGACGCAGCTTCTTCCAGAATCTCGGGTCATACAGGCTGTAACAGAATTACCGGTACATGTGCCGTTCTTGGACCGGATGAAATTCATTTTTCGATGATGGCTTCAACGAAAATGGCTTGCGAGGGAATGGAACAGGAATCGAAATTTGAGACTGCCATCTCCGATAAATTGTTTCGCTATGTGATTACCGGCAATACTCTTGAGCTCACTTCCCGCAAAGGTCAGAAATTGCTATTTAAAAAATGAATCGTTAACTTCATGGTTTAATTAAATTGTAAATCTCATGAAATCTTTATCGCTCGGCCTCCTGTTGACGTTGTTTTCAGGTTTTGTCTCGGCTCAATGGATTCAAAGCATTTCTGTTCAGCCTTCATCTCCAACCACTAACGACTCAATATTTGTAATAGCTTCCGTTAGTTTCCCAAGCGGCGGCTGCTCCGATAAATCGCAATTTACCGGTGTGGTGGGCAATCAATTATATGGAAACGCGTTGCACTGTTTGGGTCAGCTGGCTTTTATTTGCAGCACCAGCGACACATTCGCGTTCCCTCCAGCCCCTGCGGGCAGTTACACCTTTCATTTTCAACTTAACGCCGGACAAGGTCCGTCACCCTGCACACCCGGAATTGTCGCAGGCCCTACCGACAGTATCGTTTTTGTTGTAACACCGACAACAGGCTTACAATTACCTCCGGGCCACATCGAATTTTCAGTTCTACCTAATCCCGCTTCAGCATTTATCGATTTACAGTTTCAGATGCCTCCTCAGCAGGGAACAAAAATTGAAATAATTGATATGAACGGCAGATTGTTTACGACTTCATTCGTTTCACAAGTCAACACCCGTATTCCTGTAGAAAAATTTCCTGCCGGAAATTACCTGGTAAAAATTACGGATACAAAAGGCTTTACGGGAGAAACCAGATTTACCATTATCCGGTAATATGTTTATTCCGGCAAGGTAACAACCAGTCGTGCGCCTGTATCCCAGGCCGAAGTCACTTCAATGCGGCCGCGGATACCCCTTATGGTATTATCTGCCAGCGTAAGTCCGATACCTATATTTCGACGCGAAGGTTTGGTGGTAAAAAAAGGCAAAAAAATCTGACCCATATTTTCTTCCTTTATACCGATACCGTTATCAATTACACATATTATCAGCTGACCATCCACACTATCTGTCTCAATAATAAGTTCAGGTTTGTAATCGGTACCGGACTTAATACGTATTTTTTCCTCCATCGACTCAAAAGAGTTCATCACCAGATTGCTGATTGACCTGAACAAGTCGTCGCGTGAGACAGAAATTAAGGGCAGTTTTTTATCCAACACCATTGTAATTCCGGAAGTGAACCAAGGGAATTCATTCATAAACCGGGTATAGGTTTTTACAACTGCCTCACGACACAGTGTATTGATATCAACCAGCGTTCGTGGGGTGGATTCTCTCTCGCTTATTTGGGTGAGCTTGTTAAGAATACTGTCGGCACGCCTGCCATGTTCAATAATGCGCTCGAGGTTTTTTTCAACATTCGAAATAATATCCAGTCTTTCTGCTTCATCACTTATTACCGCGTATTCTCCGAGCAGATCTTTTGACAGCTGTGAAAAATTATTTACAAAATTGAGCGGGTTTTTTATTTCATGGGCAATGCCTGAACTTAATTGCCCCAACGAGGCCATCTTCTCCTGAAGAAATTGTTGCCGCTGAGCATCTTTCAATTCTTCAGTCCGTTCTTCAACCAGCCTTACCAACTCGGACTCCCGGTTTTTCAGAAATGCGATGAGTGTTTCATTTTGCCGTAAGATCCGGATGCAAAGTGCATTCATAATATCCCTTGTAACATCGGGATATTGTTTCAGTACCGCATAAAAATCAGCCCTGTTTATCACTCCAACGGTACAAACGCCTTTGGCTGTTACCGATGATATCCGGTTCATGTGGGTAAGCAAAGCGATTTCACCAAAAAAATCATACTTCCCTAAACTCATCACGTGGTAATCGTCGTCGTGAACCCTTACAGTACCCTGAAGAATGACATACATCGAATCCCCCTCTTCACCTTTCGTGATAATCACATCCCCATCAGAAAAACTTACAATCTGTATGTTGCCGGCCAGTTCATCCAGCATGGCATTCGTAACACTTTTAAAAATATCAACCTTTCTGAGCGCCTGAGCTATCAGATCCAAAGTATATCCGGAGTTGTTTTTCATTTTGAACCGGTCGTTGCTATCACAAAACTAATCAAATCATTTCCAATCTTTTGCATATATTTTAGGATATTGCGGATCTAATGGCTTTTATATAAGTTTGCCCTTATGACTTTTCGCGAATTTCATGACCTGAAATACCACGTAATGGGTATGCTCAGGCAGGGGTTGTCACAAGAAATATACTACCACACACCCGCTCATACCTTGGATGTAATGATTTCAGCTGAGTCAATTGCTGTAAATGAGGGCATTACGGACGAAAAGGAGTTAATGAAACTCCGTTTGGCCACCCTGTTTCACGACACGGGATACCTGGTAAGCCCGGTTGAGCATGAACGGTACAGCTGCGATATTGCCAGAAAGGAACTTGCAGGCTATGTTAAGGACCCTGTTGTGATGGAAGAAATATGTGATTTGATTATGGCTACCATGATTCCCCAACAGGCGAAAAGCAAACTGGCTACGATTATTTGCGATGCCGACCTCGATTACCTGGGCAGAAAGGACTATTATGAAATTGCTCAAAAACTGAAAGATGAATTTATGCAACGGGGGCTTATTAAAAGCGATGCCCAATGGTGCCGGATGCAGATAGACTTTATGAAGTCCCATTCGTTTTTTACTGCTACCAGCAAAAAATTGCGCGAACCCGAAAAGCAAAAGCGTATTCATGAGTTGGAGCAACAGCTCATTGCATTATCCGCTTCCTGATAGCTTACAACACTTTTGAATTATTTGCGCTATTTATAAAATGGAAAAATTACTCAATTATATTAATGGCGAACTGGTAGCTCCTGAAAACAACAGCTGGTTCGATAATATAAACCCTGCAACAGGAAAAGCCTATAGTCTTATTCCCGACTCAGGCCCAGGGGATGTGGAAAAAGCCGTAGCTGCAGCAACGGCCGCATTTCCCTCATGGAGTGAAATGCCTGCCGCCAAGCGGTCACACATCCTGGTTAAAATTTCAGAACTTATATTAAGAGACCTCGATAAATTAGCGTCAGCAGAATCGACCGATAATGGTAAACCTGTTTGGCTCGCACGGCATGTTGATATACCGAGAGCTTCGAAAAATTTTCACTTTTACGCCACCGGAATTCTGCACAACCACACTTCGGCTCACCCAACCGACCACTCCACTATTAATTATACACTCCGTCATCCGATAGGTGTTGCCGGCTGTATTTCTCCCTGGAATTTACCGCTCTATTTGTTTACCTGGAAAATTGCCCCCGCACTCGCTGCAGGGTGTACCGTTGTTGCCAAGCCTTCAGAAATAACTCCTGTTACTGCATTTATGCTTTCGCAGTTATGCATCGAAGCCGGTTTACCCGCCGGTGTACTCAACATAGTACACGGAACAGGACCACGAGTAGGCAGTGCCATTACCGCTCATCCGGGAATTCCCGTCATCTCATTTACCGGTGGCACCAAAACCGGCGCTGAAATTTCGAGGGTAGCGGCACCTATGTTTAAAAAACTCTCTCTCGAACTCGGAGGAAAAAATCCGAATATCATCTTTGCTGATTGCGACTTTGATGCAGCTGTAAAAACATCTGTAACCTCAGGTTTTTCGAATCAGGGTGAAATTTGTTTGTGCGGATCCCGCATATTTATCGAGAGATCGATTTACGATAAATTTAAAAAAGCTTTTGTTGAACAGGTGAAAGCGCTCAAGGTTGGTGATCCCAAAAACGAACTTTCAAATGTGGGCGCAATAGTTTCGAAACCCCACATGGAAAAAATACTTTCGTATATTAAGCTGGCCGGCGAAGAGGGCGGCACTATAGTATGCGGCGGTAACAGAATCAAACTGGATGGCGAACTTTCGGAAGGCTATTATATAGAGCCAACAGTCATTGAAGGACTCTCTTATGACTGCCGTACCAACCAGGAGGAAATTTTCGGTCCCGTTGTAACACTTACCCCATTTGACTCGGAAGAGGAAGTTTTGAAAATGGCAAACAGCACCAACTACGGATTGGCGGCAATTCTTTGGACAAGCAACCTGACACGGGCTCATCGTGTAGCTGCCCGTATTCACAGCGGGATTGTCTGGATTAACTGCTGGCTTGTCCGTGATTTACGTACGCCTTTCGGGGGAATGAAACAATCGGGTATTGGGCGTGAAGGCGGATTTGAAGCACTGGATTTCTTTACAGAGGAGAAAAATATCTGTATCAGCCTGCGCTAAAGACCTTACCTGCAATTTCGTACCTTTGCACTTCCGGTTATGGTGCAGTCTGCACTCCCGGAGTTCCCTTATTATAAGCTCATAATCATGACAACATCCACTCTCTCATCACACGACGAATTATTGCTGGCATCACTCCAGCGCCTAGGAATTAAAAAAATCAACAATGGTGCCTGCACAGGTACGAAGTGGTTTGAAACTTCCGGTGAAAAAATTGATTCCTATTCTCCTGCCGACGGAAAACTGATTGGATCGGTAAATCAGGCGACTGCTGCCGATTACGAAAAAATGGTTACCATGTCGCAGGAAGCATTTATCAAATGGCGTATGGTTCCCGCTCCAAAACGTGGTGAAGTAGTTCGCCAGATAGGAAATGCACTGCGCGAGTATAAGGAAGATCTCGGACGTCTTGTATCTTATGAGATGGGGAAAATTTATCAGGAGGGATTGGGCGAAGTGCAGGAGATGATTGATATATGTGATTTTGCTGTAGGACTTTCGCGTCAGCTGCATGGATTCACCATGCACAGTGAGCGACCACGGCACAGAATGTACGATCAGTACCACCCTTTGGGAATTGTTGGAGTCATCAGCGCATTTAACTTCCCTGTGGCCGTTTGGTCATGGAATGCGATGCTGGCGTTGGTGTGCGGCGATACTGTGATTTGGAAACCATCGTCCAAGGTAATGCTGTGCGCTGTTGCAGTCCATAATATTATATCCGATGTGCTAAAAGTAAATGATGTGCCTGAGGGCACTGTATGTCTTGCCGCAGGCGGATCAAAACATATCGGCGATAATTTTTTGGCCGACAGGCGTGTTCCGCTGATTTCAGCTACCGGATCGACAGCTGTCGGAAAACGGGTAGGCAGAATTGTTGGAGAACGACTCGGCCGCAGTTTGCTCGAACTGGGTGGCAACAACGCAATTATTATTTCAGCCGATGCCGATATTGAGATGGCACTGCATGCTGTGTTGTTTGGCGCCGTTGGAACATGCGGACAACGTTGTACAAGTACACGACGACTGATTATTCATGAATCCATTTATGAAACGTTCAAAACAAAGCTCGTCAACGCTTACCGCCATGTGCGTATAGGACATCCGCTCGATCCTTCGACACTTGTTGGACCCATGATTGATAAAAATGCGGTTAACGATTTTCAAAATGCGATTGCGGAAGTAATCAAAGAAGGCGGTAAAATTGTACATGGCGGAGAGTTGTTTGAAGGAACCGGAGGCGAATCGGGATGTTATGTGATTCCGTGTATTGCCGAAGTAGAAAATCATTACGCAATTGTTCAGCACGAAACATTCGCTCCCATTTTGTACATCATGAAATACAAAACCATGGAAGAGGCTATCGCCTTACAGAATGATGTACCTCAGGGACTATCATCATCGATATTCTCAAACAATATGCGCGAAACAGAAATGTTTCTCTCTCATGAGGGATCCGATTGCGGTATTGCGAATGTAAACATAGGGACTTCGGGAGCTGAAATCGGCGGGGCATTTGGCGGTGAAAAAGAGACGGGAGGCGGACGCGAATCCGGTTCGGATGCCTGGAAAATATATATGCGGCGACAAACCAACACCATAAATTTCAGTGCCGAATTACCCCTTGCACAGGGAATCAAATTTGATATTGATTGACTCCTGTTCCGGTTAATAGCAAGTGCACTGCACATTGTTTTAATTGTTTTGATTTATTAAAAACAAAAGCAGTAATCCCATCTTAATTCGCTACGCAAATTCCGCCTATGTTAAAAATTGACATTCATACTCATATCCTTCCCGAAAACATTCCCAATTTCAAAGGTCGGTTTGGGTATGGCGGATTTATCCATCTGGAACACCACAAACCCTGTTGTGCAAAGATGATGGTAGACGATAAATTTTTCAGAGAAGTAGAACAAAATTGCTGGGATGCCGAAACACGCATGCACGAATGCGATTCGCATGGCGTGCATGTGCAGGTGCTCTCTACCGTTCCGGTGATGTTTAGTTACTGGGCACAACCAAAAGATTGCCTCGAAGTTGCCATCTTCTTAAATGATCACATCGCAGCAATTGTCAGAAAATATCCAAAGCGCTTTATAGGACTTGGCACAGTTCCCTTACAGGATCCTCAGCTGGCTATTGCCGAATTGGAACGGTGTATGCAAATAGGATTAAAGGGCGTTCAGATTGGCAGCCATGTGAACGACTGGAATTTAAATGCACCGGAATTGTTTCCCTTTTTTCAGGCCGCCGAAAAATTAGGTGCCGCGCTCTTTGTGCACCCATGGGAAATGATGGGACAATCCAAAATGCAAAAATACTGGCTCCCCTGGCTGGTAGGAATGCCGGCAGAAACATCATTGGCAATTTGTTCAATGATTTTTGGCGGTGTTTTCGAACGGCTGCCAAACCTGCGTGTAGCCTTCGCCCACGGGGGTGGTTCGTTTCCTGCCACTATAGGGCGTATTGAACATGGCTTTAATTGCCGTCCCGACCTCGTCGCTGTCGATAATCCCGTTAACCCACGCAATTACCTGGGGAAATTTTATCTGGATTCATTGGTACACGATCAGGAAATGCTGAAATATATCGTAAGCCTCGTCGGCGCCAACCGGGTGGCACTGGGATCCGATTATCCCTTTCCGCTGGGTGAAAATTTACCGGGGTCACTCATTGATCAATCCTCCTTTGACAACACTACAAAAGAACGCCTCCTTAGCGGATCGGCACTGGAGTGGCTGCAGCTCGAGAAAAGCCTCTTTTTATAATTTAATGCTTGTATTTTGCTGTATTTTAATCAGTTACATTGTGAACTGATTTATTTGTTATCTTTGCACCTTAGAAACCCCGCATGAGCGACTCGGTTAAACACGAATGCGGCATCGCGCTGCTTCGGCTTCTCAAACCTCTCGAATTTTATAAGGAAAAATACGGCACGTCCTTTTATGGCGTCAACAAGCTGTATTTGCTGATGGAAAAACAGCACAACCGCGGACAGGACGGCGCAGGTGTTGCTAACATCAAACTGGATGTTGCACCCGGTGAAAGATATATCAGTCGTCATCGCAGTAATGCCACTCAGCCTATTCCCGATGTATTTGATAAAATCAATTCGCGGTTTGCTGAAGCAGCAAAAGAACATCCCGATAAAATAAATGACCCGCAATGGTTAAAGGACAACCTTCCGTTTACAGGCGAAGTTTTTCTTGGACACTTGCGATACGGTACGTACGGAAAAAACAGCATCGAAAACTGTCATCCCTTTTTACGTCAAAATAACTGGATGGCCCGCAACCTGGTTGTAGCCGGAAATTTTAATATGACCAATGTTGATGAACTGCTTGGTCAGTTGCTTGAACTCGGACAACATCCAAAAGAAAAATCCGATACGGTTACTGTGCTGGAAAAAATCGGACATTTTCTCGACGAAGAAAATGAACTCTGGTTTCAGCGCTACAAGCAGGAGGGATATTCAAACAGGGAAATTTCGGCACTTATCGCTCAGAATCTTGATGTACAACGTATCCTCACCAGAGCCGCAAAAAACTGGGATGGCGGTTATGTCATTGCCGGTATGATAGGACATGGTGATTCATTTGTGATGCGTGATCCTAACGGCATTCGTCCGGCATGGTATTACCACGACGATGAAATTGCCGTTGTAGCTAGTGAGCGTCCTGCCATTCAAACAACGTTTAATTTACCTGTTGAGGCACTAACCGAGATAAAGCCCGGTCATGCACTCATCATCAGGAAGAATGGAAGAGTTGAAGAACAAAAATTCCGTGAACCGGGTGAGCGGCGGTCGTGTTCTTTCGAACGGATCTATTTTTCAAGAGGGAGTGATATCGACATCTACAAGGAACGGAAAGAATTAGGGAATTTGTTATGCCCCGCTGTACTGGATGCTATTGATTATGATTTGAAGAATACCGTTTTCTCCTATATACCTAACACTGCCGAATCGGCCTTTTATGGTATGGTGAAAGGAATGGAGAACTACCTTGCCGGAATTAAACAGCAAAAAATTCTGAAGGCCGGCAAAGAAATGACTGAAGAGCGGCTGGCCGAAATATTATCGATGCGCACACGTGTTGAAAAACTGGCCATTAAAGATGCAAAGCTGCGAACATTCATCACCGACGACAGTCAGCGTAACGACCTGGTTGCCCACGTTTATGATATAACTTACGGTACTGTTCGAAAAGGGATTGATTCCATTGTTGTAATTGACGATTCAATTGTGCGAGGCACCACACTGCGGAAAAGTATTCTGCGAATGCTGGACCGGCTCGGACCTAAAAAAATTATCATTGTATCATCTGCACCGCAAATACGCTATCCCGATTGCTATGGCATAGACATGGCCAAGCTTGGCGATTTTGTCGCATTTTCGGCTGCAATGGAGCTTCTGGAAGAAAATAACATGGAGCACATTATCGATGAGGTGTATCACAAATGCAAAGAACAGGAGTTACTTCCGGCGGCACAACAAGTAAACCATGTAAGAGAAATTTACAAACCGTTTACTGCTGATCAGATATCAGAAAAAATATCTGTTATGCTGAAACCGGCAGATCTCAATGCCGATGTTCAGATTATTTTCCAGAAAATAGAAGATCTTCATCAGGCTTGTCCCGGCCATACCGGCGACTGGTATTTCTCCGGCAATTACCCTACTCCGGGAGGTAACAAGGTTGTATGCAAGTCTTTTATCAATCATGTTGAAGGCCGTAACGAACGCGCTTATTGATTGAATCTGATATAATTTTCTGTATCTGATTTAAACATCAGGGAATCCTGATGTACCTCAGTCATTACACTTTTGAATGATAACATCCCGGATCTATTACTCTGTACATAGATTCAATTTCCAAATCGGCATTCAGAAACTTTTTGATTTTCGACAGTTCGGAATAAATGACGGCTTCATTCCCTGACACAAAATCTTTGTAATGTACGTTCAGCACTTCTATATTGGGCGACTCACAGAATGCATTGCATTTTGTTAAAAAATTACCAAAGACTGTTTTTAATTGATCTGTTTTATGTGTCGAAGCAACAGCAAATCCATTTGAGAGCATTTCCTGTTGTGAATTTACAATTTCATCTAAATTACGGTTCATAAAAATGATCTTGTAATTATAACCCGGCGGCAAATACAATAACTGGGGAATCACAATTTTGACAGGGCCTTTTCCGATCAGCGTGTTTACCCACGACGCGTCTTTATGCAGTGATTTAACCTGCTCATATTCGTAATAACCATGAGGATTATGGTTGTCGGCCTTACGCAGGTTATCCGTTACTGCTTCGAGCCCTCCGGCACACAGCAGCTGCATCATCATACTTGTTCCGGACCTGGGAAGGCCGCTTACAACTGTTATATAATCCCCTGATTTCGACTGGTTGTATAAATTCATATGCACTTCGCTCATTTGACTGATCTCCATTTTTTGGTATACATCTGCCAGTTTTTTTCTGATACGCAAATTCCCGGGAACCATTTTAAGATACCATTCATAGGATCCGGAAGCTTCTTTCAACTTACCAAGATTATAAAACGACTCCGCAATCAGCCAATGCACTTTAGGCAGAGAAAATGAAAGATTGAGCGCTTGTAAAGCAACGGCAATACATTCATCAAACTTCCCCTGATTGAAATAACTTTGAGCCAGCCCATGGTAATACGCAGGGTTTGAGTCATCAGCAGCTAGTGCGCGCAAATAATAAGTCATTGCCACAAGGTCATCACCTAATCTGAAATAACACAAAGCAATACAAAAGCTGGCATAGCTGTTTTGAGGGTTTCGCTCCAATACAGCCGAAAACTTTTCTATGGCTTTACGGTTTTCATATTGGTTTTTTAAAAGATCGCCCTCTATAAGATCAAAATCGACAAACGAAGCCTCGTCCAGTTTTTTTAATTCCTCAATTACTTCATAAGCCTCCTTGTACAATTGTAAATAATCGCAACACTGTATATAGGTGAACCCAAATCGAATGATGCGTTTATTATTAAGATAGAGCGGCCTGATGATAGCATAGGCCTCAGGATATTTATGGCCATCGATATATGATTTGGCAAGAAAGTGTTGTGAGTCATTTACACAAACAGTTATGTAATTTGATGTACCTCCTTCCGGTGATTCGACATATCCAAGGTCGATCAGTTGCTGCATGGCAATCTGATTTGCCCAGGGATCGGTTGTACTTTCGGCCAAATTAGAATAGACATTATTCCCCCATGATGCTATGCGTGGAATTGGAGTGTAGGTTGTAAATGCCTGCTGTAATACCCTTCCCTCCATATCCTTGCCACAGGGCAATCCAAACAAATTCAAAATGGTGGGTGTGATATCCAGTAAACCGGCTCCAAATATCGAATCGTCTTTCCTGATCCCATTCCCTGACACTACTACTATTCCATGTTGCCTGTGCTCAAATGCGGGGGCAGCGGGCTCTTTCGGTAAGGCGAACGGAAGCTGTTTTTCAGTATGAAATCCATGGTCACTTACTATCATAACGGTTACATCATCGCCTGCCAGTTCCAGTAAACGACCAAGCATCATATCATGAAAAATATATCCGACAGTTAAAACATTCTTATAAAGATTAAATTCTGCTTCGGTTACATGTTCCGATTTTGGCGGATGGTAATGCATGAACCGGTGACTAAAATGATCAATGGCATCGTAGTACACAGCCACACAATCCCACTCGTGATTTTCGAGGATGTATGTTGCCGCCGCATGAACAGAGGAGGCATCCGCAAGAATTCCTGCCAGCGAAAACAGGGCATTATTGTCCTTCGGAACATTTTTAAGGTCCGGAATAAACGGCTCAATCATCTGAGCTGTAATTTCCCATGGCTCTACTACCAATTCGCTGAATAGCGATTCATATTCCTTAGGATAAATACAACCATTTGTAAGGTTAAGTGTTCCATTGTTGTCGGTGAATGACTTCTGGAACAAATTACTTACACAAATTCCGTTTATCTGTTCGGCCGGGTGACTCGGCCACCAACCAACAACGTGTGTTTTAAATCCCTGTTCGGACAAAATATTCCAGAACGCTTTTGTTTTTCTGGAAGATCCCTGAACCGGCTTTATGTAATTATTTTCAAAGTCAGGTTCGGTAAAATTGAGAATTCCATGATCATAGGCACGCTTGCCGGTTGCAATAGATGTCCAAAGTAAGGGTGAAAGCGGTGGGTCAAGGGTCGAAATATTACCCATGCAGCCATTTTCTATTAAGGTATTCAATGCAGGCATCAGGCCCGCATCCAACAAAGGGGTAATCACTTTCCAGTCAGCTGCGTCCCAACCTACGAGAAGCATTTTTCTATTCATCCGGAAAATTGAAAGTGTTCACTTTGGCTTTTTCAGGCAATTCACTATTAAAAAGTTTTTTGTACCGGTGCTTCCAATAATCCGATTCCATCCTGATTTTTTTCCATATCAGAATTCCTTTTGCACCATGAGCCAGCGTGTCCAAGGATCCCCGCTCTGTAATAACCTGCTCTCCTGCTACCGGCCAGTCCTTATTTTTAACCATTACATTTTGAAATTTCAGTAAATGAAAAATTTCTTTTTGTACCGAACCTGATTACCGTTGATTTGTACCACGTACATCCCCTGAGTCTTCAAACTGAAGTGCATGTTGCTCCCGTTCCAGGTCGACTTCCATACCACAGCTCCCAGTAAATCCACCACTGTTACATCTGCACTGTTTAAAAATGTTTTTGATACAAGTTCAACGTTTTTGTCGTTTACGGTTAACGTAATCTCAGGTATTATCTCCTGAATGGAAGTAGTAAGATCAATGGTTGATCCGGCGGACACCGGTGCGCCTGCCTGATCCTGGTAGGCATAATCGAGCAGTTTGCATGCACTTTTTGAAAGCATCTGCAACCGCAGCCAACCGTAATGAAACTGACCTGCAATCTTAAACTTTAGTCCGACTGAAGCAATGTTCCCTGTAGCCCATGTTCCGCAATCGAGCAGGTACGATTGAAAGGTACAGGCTGCCCATTGTCTCAGCATGCCATCATTCGAAAAAGGCGAGGCATTTCCAATAGTATCTCCGTTAGTTAATTTTAATGCCTGTGGATTGTTTGGATTATAGGACAACCCGGTAGGACACCCATAATAACCGGGGACAATTTGATTTCCGGGAGTAGGCGCAATTTCAATAAACTCACCGTTGCAACCATATGTGGTTCCGGGATAACATTTTCTTGCCCTGACTCGAAAGTCCATGACCGAATCGTTGTTCAGATCCAGATCGAGGTACACAAAATTGCAGGAGTTTGGCGCCGCCAGCACCGTGTCAGGATTGAAATCATAGTAAACAACCTGACCTTTTACCTGACCTGCAACCAATAATGCACCTGTTAAACTGAGATACGATCGGATAAGTTTTGCAGTATTTTCCATTGGCAATTTGAAAAAAGTCAGCTCTTTGAATGCTGATAAAGTAAAGGTAATAAATTATCGGCACCCCAAAACATAAGTTAATGTATTGATTTTCACTAATTTGTTTTTTATACAACAAACTGGTTAAAGTAATGCCGGAGATTGCGGTTGATTTTAAAAACACCGATTAAGAAGCGATACAACAGCCGCCCGATCATAACCTCTGGCAACCGGGATTTATTCATAAGGGATCCGCGAAAGATAACGGGAATAGAGAATGTTGTATACATTTGTTGAACCTTGCACAACTAAACTAACTGCTTTGAAAAAGTTACTCAACTACTTCTTACAGGGATTACTGATTACCGTTCCGATTACAGTGACATTTGTTGTAATTATTCAGGCAATTGTCTGGATCGATAATTTATTGCCGCTTGCAATACCTGCCGACATTCCGGGTGTTGGTCACTTCGAAATTCCGGGACTTGGGATTCTTATTCTTTTAACGTTTGTTACCGTACTCGGTTATTTTGCTTCAACACTTGTTGCAAATCCGTTTTTCAGCATGATTGCAAAGGTGATGGAGAAAACACCGGGACTCAAAATCATTTATACATCGGTTAAAGATTTAATTGAAGCCTTTGTCGGTGAAAAAAAACGATTCACTCAACCTGTTCTGGTCACCATCAGCCGCGAACCCTCCATCCAGCGGATCGGATTTGTTACCGAAAACGATTTGTCACGACTCGGTATCAGTCCGGGTAAAGTAGCTGTATACCTTCCGTTTTCATATGGCTTTAACGGACAGCTGCTTATTGTTGAATCACAAAACATCAGTGAATTAAATGTTTCAGGAACCGAAATGATGAAGTTTATTATTTCGGGAGGAGTAACCGATATTTAGTCAAAATTCGTTTTTCATTACACTTCCGTAGAAGAAAAGGTACTTTTACTTCGGTAAAGTTAATCCGGATGTCGCCTGAACGAATCCGGTTTATTTTTTATAACTTTAACCAATCACCTTTTTATAACCGTTTTCAGATGAAACTATCAGAGTTGTCAACCAAACCCGACAAAGGACTCATCGAAGCAACCATTCGATCAGAAACCGAAAGTATTTGCAAAAAAATAGGTGACCTTCAACAAATACTTTATGCTGAAGCAAAACAAAGCCTGCTTGTAATTTTACAAGGCATGGATGCATCAGGTAAGGACGGCGCAATTAAAGGAGTTTTTTCAGCTGTTAACCCCATGGGCGTACAGGTGATTGCATTTAAAAAGCCTACTGAACAGGAATACCGGCACGATTTCCTATGGCGCGTACATCAGCAAACACCTCCGCAGGGCATGATACATATTTTCAACCGGTCACATTATGAAGATATACTCATGCCCTCTATTCTGGGATTGTATTCCGAAAAGGTAATCAGGAAACGATACGGCGATATCAATAATTTTGAAGAACTGCTGGAGAACAACAATACCAAAGTGCTCAAATTTTATTTACATGTATCTCCTGATGAGCAGATGGAAAGACTGAAGGAGCGTATGTCTAATCCCAAAAAATACTGGAAACACAAAGATGCAGACTGGGAATATTCAAAAAAGTGGAACGAGTTCATGAGTATATACGAATCGCTCTTTGACAAATGCAATAAGATACCGTGGACAATTGTGCCTTCTGACAAAAACTGGTATAAAGAGTACCTGGTTGGGAGTGAAGTATTAAAAGCTCTTGAAAAAATGAATCCGCAGTATCCGCCTTTGGTCACTTCAATGAAACCGCAAAAAAGTTAATTGCTTTTTTGCGCTTCGTCAAAGATTACCTGAATCAATAATTGCCCAGTCATTTTTAAAACCTGCGGGTCTATTTGATCCATATTATCTGTTACCCGGTGATGGTGCGGGAAGTAATCGGCAGCGACGGTGTTATAATGTACAATATCGATGCAAGGGATATTTGCAAGCTGATTAATATAAAGATGGTCATCGGTGGTCATTCCGGTTGTAGCATTTATAAAATAGCTGCCATAACCCATTTTTTCGGCAGTTGACCAGACCTTGTCAACTACGCCCTCGGCAAAGCGCATGGACGTGCCTTCACGGGGAAATACAGCTCCTTTCGCGCCGACCATGTCAAGCAGAATTCCAAATTGCGCGAAATAACCATCCTTGTGCGGATTGCGAGCCCAGTACTGCGAGCCCAAACACCATGAGTCATTCATTTCAGGATAATTGCTGTCTTCGGGCTGGCCATAATCTTCCAGATCAAACAAAATAATATCCACACCTATGTCAGGCTTCGAAAGGCTGAGCACTCTGGCAACTTCAAGCAGCACTGCCACACAGCTGCCACCATCGTTAGCACCATCGAGGGGTTTGTTTTTATTAGGTCCGGTATCTCTGTCGGCAAAAGGTCGGGTATCCCAATGACCGCAAAGCAGAATGCGCTTTTTGATTTGAGGATTATATGAAGCGATTATATTTTGAATGGTGAATTTGCGTTTGTCGAAAGTGGTAGCGGTTCCTGTTTGAATTATTGTACCGGGGATATAGCTATCCAGCTTTTGCCGGAGCCATTCCCCACATGCCGCATGCGCTTTGGAGCCGGGCACCCGCGGACCAAAGTCGACCTGCTTTTTTACAAATGCATAAGCCGAGTCGCCATTCACTTCGGGAGTTGCCGCAAGTGGTTTTACCTGTTCCGGTTTCGGTTCACTTGTAACAGCAGACTCCTTACCGGTTTTATCTGAATTACATGCAGTAAAAAAAAGTATCAAAAACCCCACCAATACAGATTTGAGTTCCCCGGGAAAAGTCAGTTGTTTCATTTAATTATGTTTTATTCCAGGTTGAACCCTCTTTTCCATCTTTTACGGATATACCCAATTTGGTTAAGGCATCTCTGATTTTGTCTGCAGTTCCAAAATCCTTGTTAGCCTTTGCGCCTGCACGTAAATCCAGTATCAACTGCATCATTCCCTCAGCATCCTCAGAGCTGCTGTTTTCCTCCTCCATCATTTTCAAACCCAGTATATCAAAGCAATACTCTTCAAAAAGTTTTTTAACGAGCTTAATATCTTCCGCTGTTAAGGTAGCTGATCCGGCAGCGGCTGAATTCACAATACGGGCTGCTTCAAATAACTGCGCCACAACAATAGCGGTATTCAAATCGTCGTTCATTGCGTCGCGGCAGGCAGCGGCAATAGTTTCAATACTTTGTGATGATACATCGGCGGGAATTATTTTATCAATAGCCGCAAATGCGTTCATCAGCCGTTGCAATCCTTTCTCAGCGGCTTGCAACGCCTCATTGGAAAAATCCAATGTACTGCGGTAATGTGTTTGCAAAATAAAAAATCGAACCGTCATTGGGTGATACTTCCGGTCGAGTACTTTACTTCCACCCAAAAACATTTCACGTAACGTAATGGTGTTGTTGTACGACTTTCCCATTTTACGTCCGTTAATCGTAATCATATTATTGTGCATCCAGTATTTTGCAGGGGCGTGGCCTGTTGCAGTTTTTGTTTGCGCAATTTCACTTTCGTGATGAGGGAAAAGGAGATCCATTCCGCCACCATGTATGTCGAAAGGCGAACCCAGGTACTTACTTGCCATTGCCGAACACTCAATGTGCCATCCGGGGAAACCTTTTCCCCATGGGCTGTTCCATTGCATGATATGTTCCGGAGCAGCTTTTTTCCACAAGGCAAAATCGGCAGGGTTTCGTTTCTCTCCCTGCCCTTCGAGTTCACGGCTACCGGCAATCATATCTTCCAGCACCCTGCCGCTTAATTTTCCATAGTCATTTTCACGCGCGTATTTACTCACATCAAAATAAACCGATCCATTTACCTCATAAGCCTGCCCTTTGGAAATAATTGTCTGAATCATATCAATTTGTTCGACTATATGTCCGGTGGCTGTTGGCTCAATGGAAGGGCGTTCGCAATTGAGCATATCCATCATGTCGTGATAAATATTGGTGTATTTCTGCACCAGCTCCATTGGCTCCAGCCGCTCAAGCTTTGCTTTTTCAGCCACCTTGTCTTCACTCTCGCGACCCTCTTCTTCGAAATGGCCGGCATCGGTAATGTTGCGGACATAACGAACTTTATAACCTAAATGCTTCAGGTAGCGGTATACTAAATCAAAAGTAACGTAAGGCCTTGCATGACCCAGATGCGACTCGCCCGAAACTGTCGGTCCGCAAACGTACATGCCTACAAAAGGAAAATGCAATGGCTCGAAAAGTTCTTTTTCTCGGGTAAATGAATTGGTGATAAATAATTTGTTCTCCATAATGTGCCGGTCGGTTGCCTGCTTAATTTGCCGCTGCAGCCGATTGCTGCAGGCGGATATGATGTAACATTTCTGAGGTCATTGCCCTCAGGTCAAATTTTTCTTTCCACCCCCAGTCACGGCGGGCAGCACTATCGTCGATTGAACCCGGCCAGCTATCAGCAATCTTCTGACGAAAATCGGGCTGGTAATGTATCTCAAATGAGGGAATCTGTTTACGGATTTCTGCAGCTATCTGTTCAGGTGTAAAACTCATGGCTGCAACATTATAGGATGACCGTATTTTAATTTTAGATGCATCGGCACCCATCAGCGAAAGCGTAGCATCTAACGCATCGGGCATATACATCATCGGCAACATTGTGTGTTCCGAAAGAAAACAATTGTATTTGCCGGTCTTGAGTGCCTGATGAAAAATATCGACGGCATAATCCGTTGTGCCTCCACCGGGAGGTGTTTTATAGCTGATGAGACCCGGATACCGTAAACTGCGGACATCAACCTGATATTTCTGAAAATAATATTCGCACCATCTCTCTCCGGCCTGCTTACTTACTCCATAAACCGTTGTCGGTTCCATGGTAGTATGCTGAGGAGTGGCGACACGTGGAGTGGTAGGGCCGAAAACGGCGATGGAACTGGGCCAGAAAACTTTTATTCCCGAACGCTCCTTTACTATATCCAGCACATTAAACAACCCCTCCATATTTAACTTCCAAGCAAGTTTTGGATTTTGTTCAGCAGTGGCCGATAATAATGCAGCCAGCAGATACACTTCCTTAACCTTGTGCATATCAATTAACCGGGCAATGGCATTAAAATCCAGCACATCGGTCTGATAATAAGGGCCTGTCCCCGCCAATTCGGCACTGGGTTCACGCACATCGGTTGCGATAACCGAATCGGCACCATGTGATTCACGTAGTCTCGACACCAGGTCGGTGCCTATTTGACCTCCTGCTCCTAAAACAAGAATTGCGTTGCTCATAACTGATTTTCAAAGCGCTAAATTAAGAGTTATTTGGGTTTCCGCGAGGCTACAAACCTGAAACAGCCCTTATAACACACATCCAGAGGCGCTCGGCCGTTTCTGACCATGTAAATTGGGCACTCCGCTCCAAACCTGCAGCCGATATCCTGCTATAGAGCAACGAATCAGACGCCAACAACTGCATTTTTGAAGTGATATCGGATACGTTTGCCGGATCAGCAAAAAGCGCTGCCTCCCCTGCTACCTCAGGCATACTGGTAGTATTGGATGTGATTACCGGAACGCCGCAACGCATAGCCTCTATAAGAGGAACTCCGAATCCCTCAAAATTCGAGACATAAACCATAGCATAGGCTCCCCCTACAATTTTGGTGAGCTGTTCCAAAGGTGTTCTGCCTAAAAACCTGACAGCCGTTTTGTGTCTCATGTTTTGCCATGCCTGCTCCATATCGTTGCTCCACCACATACGATGACCCGCTATCACCAGCTGCATACCGGTATCATCGGAATCTTTAAATGCATCAAATGCAAGTAACATATTGGCAATGTTTTTCCGGGGATGTAAGGAGCCTACGAAAACGAAATAGGGATTGCCTTCTGAAATTTCATTCCGGATCTGACGCCGCTCCTCATCGTCAAGCACTTTATAACGTTCACTCACACCGTTATATACGACATCAATTTTTTCAGGAGCTATATGATAGGTATCAGCGATATCCTGTTTCGAAAACTTTGAAACCGTTGCGATACGGGCCGCTTTTTGGGCAAACCGGGGGAAAAAGTACCTGTAATATTTACGGGTTAACCAGGGCAAATCTTTCGGGTAGTGTTCAAAATTAATATCATGAATCACCGCCACCTGCGGGATATGGGTCCTGAGCGAAAGGTAACCGTCGGGACTTAAAAACACATCAGGATTATACATCTTTAGTGCATCCGCAACAGCAAACTCAAACCACAAATAATAGAGAAAAGGATGCCGGGCCTGCGGTTTTAGGATTTTTGCCTCCACATTACTGTTCAGCAGCACCTCCTTAGGATATTCCCTGTCAAATAAAAGTAAAAACCGCATTTCAGGGTGCTGAAATGTGAGTTGCTTTACAACGTGGTAGGTAAACCAGCCGATTCCATCCATCTTCTCCGGAACCAGTAACCGGCAATTAATCGCTATCAGCAAATTACGAAAAGTATTATAGTGTTATTGAACGCTTACGGGTAGTTGAAAAGTGCCTTAAAGGTATAAAATTGTTGTATGCCAACACTATAGAATGACACATTCATTACCGTGAACCATTAAAAATCAATATCTTTGCTAAAACCTTTTGATTTCCAAAATAAAAACACACTTTAGTTGTTAATAGTCAGCAGTCCTTCCACTATCCAATGAAGCGGATTCTTCACTTTACCCTTTTAATTACCTTTTGTTTAGCGGCAACGGCACATGCCCAAAACCTGGCTCTTGGCCAATGGAAAGTTCACCTGCCGTTTAATAAGGTCAAATCCGTTGCCGAAGCCGGCAATAAAATCTATTGTGCATCAGAACGGGGTCTTTTTTATTATGACCGTAACGACAATACCGTTAATGGCCTTTCAAAAATTGACGGACTCAGTGAATTAACGGTGAATAATCTTGCCTGGAGTGCCGATTTCAATACACTTATCATCGCTTATTCAAATGCAAACATCGACCTTATAAAGAATAACAAAATAATCAATATCCCCGACATCAAGCGTAAGAATCTCACCGGCGACAAGTCCATTTACAATATTGAAGTCCGCGGCAATCTTGCCTATCTTTCATGCGGCTTTGGAATTGTAGTTATTGATCTCGACAAAACTGAAATTCGTGATACCTATATTATTGGTCCGTTAGGTTCGTCGATTAAGGTATTTGATATTGCTTTTTACGGATCCGACATTTATGCGGCAACTGAATCGGGCATATTCCGAGCATTCGAAAACGACCCCAATCTCGCCGACTATTCTGTATGGACAAAAGTGGTTGACGATTTGGGCAACCTGGGTGATTTTAACCAGATTGAATTTTTCAATAACAAGCTTATCGCGAATTACGCCAAACCAAATGCTGCCAGCGCTAATTCTCTCGACGATTTTTATATTTATGATGGTATCAGCTGGACCTCACCACCACCTCCTCCTTTTGTAAATGCATCTGCAAAAAATTATACCTTCAGAAATTCACACGGACAGTTACTCATAACGAATAACTATTCTGTACGGATTTATGACAGCAACTTTAATCAGGTTCAATATATCGACAATGCGATTTATCAGGATCCGCTGCCACGTGATGCCATTACAGATGCTCAGGGAGTTATATGGCTTGCCGATAATGAACAAGGACTGGTCAGGTTTACCTCAACACTGATTCCTCAATATATCTACCCTGACGGCCCGCTCTCGGAACTGGTGAGTGCCTCTTCAGTTGTTCATAAACGTCTATGGATTACCCACGGCACGAGAACAGCAGGGTGGTTTAATTTTTATACGCCCGGAAATTTCTCATCTTTTATTCAGGGCGACTGGAAAACATATAACAACAAAACATTACCCAACTCCGGATTCAACATCGACTCGTATTACGATAATATGTCGCTGGCCATTGATCCTTCAGATCCTGATCATGTTTTTATCGGATCCAAAGTGCAGGGTTTGCTTGAGATGCAAAACGGCTTGCCCATTGCGGCTTACCGTGAAACAAACAGTACGTTGCAGGTGGGTATTGGTAACCCTACCCAATGCCAGGTGGTTGGTATGAATTTCGATCAGTCGGGAAATTTATGGGTACTGAATTCGCTGGCCGCAAAACCATTGAGTGCCTTGTCCCCTGATGGTACCTGGCGGGCATTTTCCATTCCGGGCATTCCGGGTGCTCCGTTATTGGGCGACCTTACCGTTGATTCATACGGTCAAAAATGGATCAATGTAATCGGAAACAACGCTCCGCTGGGAACAGGACTTGCCGTTTTTTCTGATAACGGAACGCTAGACGACAAAACAGATGATGCGGCACGCTTTTTTTCTACCGGCATCGGAAAAGGAAATCTTCCGAGCACCGATATCCGGGCGATTACCGAAGATCATGATAACGAAATATGGCTTGGCACGGGAAAAGGTGTAGCAGTAATTTACTCACCCGCTTCGGTGTTAACATCACAGAATTATGATGCGCAGCAAATTCTCATTAAACAGGATGGCATTAATCAATACCTGCTCGAATCGGAAGTAGTAACAGCAATAGCTGTTGACGGGGCCAACCGTAAATGGATTGGGACAGAATCGGGCGGCGTGTTTCTGATGTCCCCTGACGGCACAGAACAAATTCGCAATTTCAATGAACTGAATTCACCACTGTTATCCAATTATATTTTGACTATTTCTATTGATCAGGAGACAGGCGATGTTTATTTCGGAACCAATAAGGGACTGATCTCTTACAGAGGTGACGCCATTGAAGGTACCGGTGGCTGCAGCGACATTCTTGTTTATCCTAACCCGGTGCGACCTGCATACGATGGTCCGATTGCCATAAGAGGACTGGTACCAAACGGAAGTGTAAAAATTACCGATGTTAGCGGTAATATTGTTTACGAAACCAAATCAAATGGCGCCCTGGCAACCTGGAACGGGAAAAACTTCAATGGCGAAAAAGTACACACCGGTGTTTACCTGGTCTTTAGCTCCGACGACGACGGCTCCAATACATGTGTTACCAAATTGCTTTTCATTAACTGACATCTGAAGACGTCATGCTGTTAAAAACAAGGGGAATCGTTCTGCAATCCACCGAATACAGCGAATCGAGTCTTGTAGTAAAAATTTATACCGAAGAAGCCGGAATGGGTTCTTTTATTGTCAGCGGTATCCGGAGTAAAAAACCCCGTTTTCCCTTGTCGGCGTTTCAACCCTTGTCGCTGGTCGAAATTATTGCAAATGGCAATGCCGGGCAATCCTTGTTGCGCATAACCGACATAAAGATGTCACCCCCTCTTAATGGTATCAGCGGCAATACAATTAAAAGCACCATCAGTATTTTTTTGGCTGAGGTCGTTTACCGTTCCATAAAAGAGGAATCGCCCAACCCTGCACTGTTTGGCTTTTTACACCATTCTATTCAGGCTCTTGACATTGCGGAAGAAAGCTGCTCATCCTTTCATATTTACTTTCTGCTCCGCCTGTCCCGGCACCTGGGATTTTTCCCAAACGGTAAATTTGAAGAAGGACTTAGTATCTTTGACTTACGTGACGGTTTGTTCAAAAACGACATTCCCAACCACAGAGAATATCTTGGGATAAAAACTACCTCTCACCTTTTCCGGATAATGAATGCTACCTTTGAAACATATTATCAGGAAGAGATCAAATCTGCCGAAAGAAAAGAGTTACTGAAAGGACTTGTATTTTATTTTGAACTACATCAAACTCACGGAAACACTATTCGATCGCACAAAGTATTAGAAGAAATATTGTACTAAAAATGAGCATTCGCCTTTTTTCACTCTTACTGTTTACCGCCATATTGACAAGTTGCCATTCAAATACCGAAGAAAACACAACTGAATCAAAAGCACCGCAGCCTTCGGTATACAATCCCTACAGCAAGTCAACAATAACACTGGAATTGTTCCGGGTTGATTCAGTTGATAACACAGGTGTTCGGGGATGGGGCTATAATGTGATGGTTGACGGAAAAATTGTGATTCATCAGCCTACGGTACCGGCCGTGATGGGCAATAATGGTTTCAGCAGTGAAGAAAAAGCAAAAAAAGCCGGTGAGTTTGTAATTTATAAAATCAAAAATAATATTCTTCCTCCGGCTGTTACTCCGGAAGAACTGGATAGTTTGGATGTACTTGACTAAGATGATACGAAAATTATTCTTTTTAGCATTGATGCCTTTTTTTACCGGTACACTATTCGGACAGGACATCCTCATTTTACGGGACAGCGAGCAACCGCTTAAGTGCGAAATAGTCAGCATTACCGATTCCATTATTACTTATCGTGACTGGAAATCAACCGACAAAACGGTTAAGCGTTTGAAATCGCAGGATGTGCTCTCTTACAATTTAGGCAAATCAACCAAACAAGATGAAATTGGAAAGGAAAAAATTGATGTCAACGAGGGTATGTTTGGAATCTATCACATGGGCGAAAAACTTCCCGGATATATCATAACTCATTCCGGGGATACGGTTTTGGGAAGGATCAGTATAAATGATGTCGTAGAAAATCAGTTTGCGGTTAACTTCACCGGCCCTGACGGTAAGCCTGTAACCTACACTCCACAAACCATTTCAGGTTACGGTTATAATCAAATTCATTATACTGCTGTTTCAACAGGATATAAAAAGCCGCTTCATCCTTCGCACAAGGATCAGAACGAAGTACTCTTTCTCCACAGGGTTTCCGATGGACATGCAAAACTGTACAGAGCCTTTAAGATTGAGTTTAATAAAGGCACCTTAAATGCCAACCCCTGGCCGCCAATGTATATGGGTAAAATAAATTATGAGTACATCATTCAAAATCCCTCATCCGCTTTTTCGAGCACTTTTGGTAAAAGCCCAAAAGCATGTGTTGTAATTGCCTTTGAAGATCAGAAGGGGTTTATGAAAGTGCTGGGTGATGATAAAGTGCGTAAGGATGACATTCCAGGCTGGGTCGAAAAATTTAATTACTGGTTCGATAACCGCTAAAAGCACCTGTCTTACATCCCGACAGGATGCCAGGTAGTTTTAATTTCCTGCAAATCCATAACCGGATAGGGGGACAAAACCATAGCAGCTTTGTTAAACTCAGGTCTGGGAATAACTCTCTTTATATTTTCAGCACCCATTGCTTCGGCCAGTTTTAGTTCTGCCGGATTATCGTTACAATATAAAAACGCGTTCACATCTTTGTGAGATGCAAATTCTTTTAACAACTCATCAGGGAATCCGGTGAGCACATTAAATACTCCGGGAGGCACATCGGAAGTGTGAACAACTTCGGCGAAATCGATTGCAGTGAGCGGAAATTTAGTTGCCGCGAGAGCTACTACAGTATTTCCCCCGGCAATTGCAGGAATAACGGATGCAACCAGTCCGAGCAATCCGCTTTTATAAGGTGAAAAAACCGCAACTACACCTGATGGTTCCGGGTAAGAAAAGTTAAAATGTGCAGAGGCTACAGGGTTTACAGATGAAAAAAGCTGCTGGAATTTATCGGTCCAGCCCGCATAATATATCAATAAATCGATTGCCTTGCCAACTTCTGCTGCAGCAGCCGTTTTTGAAACGCCCTCGGTTTTCAGCGCTGCTTCAAATTGCGCCCTTCTTCCTTCAAGTGTTTCGGCAATACGATAAAGTATCTGTCCGCGGTTGTATGCCGACCTGCAACTCCATCCTGCAAAAGCCAAACGTGCAGCTGTTACCGCATCCCGAAAATCTTTTCGGCTGCAACGGCAAATATTAGCGACAAAAACGCCGGAGTCAGTTATATATTTATAGTAGCGCCCCGACTCTGTCCTTGGGAATTTACCGTCAATATAAATCTTGTAGGTTTTTTGCACAGGCAACCGTGCAACAGAATGGGTCATGCGAAAATGTTAAATCAAATCTTTACGTGCTTCCAGTTTTCCCCCGACTTAATCCGGTACAACTGCATTTCAGAAATACGGAATTTGCGCGCTATCTGACTTAATGTCTGTTTTCTGTTTTTTGCAAAAATGAGCGTTTTAATTTGTTTCACAACCGGAACAGTGAGTTTATGTCCTTTGTAAATCGGTTTGTTCAGACGCGCCTTTCTGGCTTTCAGCACAAGCGGACTGCCTTGCTGATGCTTTTCCATTTCAGTTTTCGATGCCCACTTAAGGTTTTTAGCCTGATTATTTTTTTTATTATAATCCTTATGTATTACATACGTCTTGTTCTTGGCAGGTTTAGCGAGAAAATGTTCCGCCACAAGTTTGTGAATGTAAAAAGTCCGGTTTTCGCCGTCAGGTTTTACATTCAGCGTAGGATATCCTCCAATGGAAGTTCCGTTGAGGACACGTCCATCATCTACCTTTTTTTCGAAGCTTGCTATGCGCCCAAATGAAGATACAGCATAGCGAAAACGAAGCGCACCTCTTTTAAATTTAAGTTCACTCCACTTTTCATTTTTCTGACTTTTTACCATGACGATGTGTTTAAAGATTTTATACGATCTGAAAGGTTCAGACGGTTAAAACTACAAAAAAATCCATTTTATACAAATTCATGCTTTCTGGACAACCATTTCAACCAACAGCTTTATGGCTCCAACTGCAGATAAGGAGCCAGTCCATGCAGTCCCCCTTCACGCCCCATTCCGCTTTCCTTGTATCCGCCGAAAGGAGAAGCCGGGTCAAATTTATTGTAGGTATTCACCCAAACAACGCCTGCCCGTAGGGCAGAGGAGACCTTAAATGCCTTAGCCCCTTTGTCGGTCCATACCCCACCCGACAACCCATATGGGGTATTGTTGGCTTTTTCGATGGCTTCATCAGGCGTACGAAATGTTTGTACTGTTAATACCGGTCCGAAAATTTCTTCCCTGACAATCCGGTGCGATTGGGCTACATCTGTAAAGAGTGTTGGCGGGAACCAAAATCCCTTTGAAGGAAGTTTGCAGTCCGGTTGATACATTTTTGCCCCCTCTTTGACTCCGGAGCGGCATAACAATTTTATTTTATCAAGTTGTTCCTTTGAGTTAATGGCACCTATATCGGTGTTTTTATCCAGCGGATCACCAATAATTAATGTGCTTATCCTCTCGCGAAGCTTTAGCAGAAGTTCTTTGGCAATGCTTTCCTGAACAAGCAGTCTGCTTCCGGCACAACAAACATGTCCCTGATTAAAAAAAATGCCGTTTACAATTCCCTCAACAGCCTGGTTAATGGCCGCATCTTCAAAAACTATATTAGCTGCCTTTCCGCCCAACTCAAGTGTATACCTCACTTTTCTTCCTGCCAGTGCTTTCTGAATTTGCCTTCCGACTTCAGTTGATCCTGTAAAAGCAATTTTATCGATTCCCGGATGCGAAACAAGAGCTGCACCAGTTGCGCCGCCACCGGTAACAATGTTAACCACTCCCGGCGGCAGGCCGGCATCGCTTATGAGTTCCCCAAGTTTTAAGGCGGTTAACGAAGTGGTTTCGGCAGGTTTTAAAACCACTGTATTTCCCGCTGCCAGCGCAGGAGCTATTTTCCATGCTGCCATAAGCAACGGAAAATTCCATGGAACAATCTGACCCACTACTCCAACCGGTTTTGCCCGGACTCCCGGAAATGCAAAATCCAGCTTGTCGGCCCATCCCGCGTAATAAAAAAAATGCGCGGCCGCTAACGGTATGTCTATATCCCTCGATTCACGAATCGGTTTGCCGCCATCCATTGATTCAATCACGGCAAACTCGCGGGCTCTCTCCTGAAGCAACCGGGCGATCCGGAAAATATATTTACCTCTTTCGGCCGGAGGCATCACCGACCATACGGATTTATACGCCTTCCGGGCTGCTGAAACAGCCTTATCGACGTCCGTTAATCCTGCATGTGCAATTGCTGCAAGCACTTTCCCGTTGGAAGGATTTACAGAATCAAAATAGTTTTTCCCGGTTGGCGCGGTAAATTTGTTATTGACGAACAACTCATACCGCTTTTTTATTTCAACATGAGCGGTATTCTCCGGCGCCGGATCATACTGTAACGAAACGTCAAACTTTAAGCTCGTTGAGGGTGTGTGTAATTTCATATAGCCCGAATCGGCAAAAACTACATTGCCGGGCTAAAGTTATGATTTTACACGAATGCTGTTATTCGCAAACCACATTCGGAAAGTCCTCAAAGTGAGACCGGAATGACTTT
Organism: Bacteroidia bacterium; assembly: GCA_036274495.1. Taxonomy (GTDB): domain Bacteria; phylum Bacteroidota; class Bacteroidia; order AKYH767-A; family OLB10; genus DASUFP01. The sequence goes on along the minus strand of DASUFP010000080.1, from coordinate 40,690 downwards.
GAAGCCACTTCATTATTCAAGGCTGAGGCGAATGAAATCCAACAACCTCGGGCCGGGTCTGCCCGATCATTAAAGGACCCCTGGGTTGCATTTTCCCGGCTGTCTGGTTCCTTTAATCCCATAACTATTTATAAACTATTGACTATCATTTACTTGACAAATACATCTCCTCCTATTTTGGTGGTACAATACGTGGTTTAAACCCCGTGAAAGTGCTATCTTCGCAGCCTGTTTTTCCCCGTTCCTGCAGCAATGGAACAATCCGGAATGTCTGCATCTAAAAACATAGTACCCCAAGCCTACCGAATTTCAAAATCCGACCGGCAGCATCTGAACGGCCATAAGCCGTGTATCGTTTGGCTTACCGGCCTTTCGGGTTCGGGCAAAAGCACTTTGGCGAATGCACTTGAACAGCAATTGCATTCCAAAGGAATCAGGACATATGTTTTGGATGGCGACAATATCCGAAACGGCCTTAACAGCAATTTGGATTTTTCGGAAGCAGGACGTAAAGAAAACATCAGAAGAATAGGAGAGGTTGCCAAATTATTTGTGGATGCCGGAGTTGTCGTCATAACTGCTTTTATCTCTCCCTTTCGTTCCGACCGCGACAATGTCAGAAAGCTGGTAGCTCCGGGTGAATTTTTTGAAGTTTTTGTAGATTGTCCGCTTGAGGTATGCGAAACTCGAGATATGAAAGGACTTTACAAAAAAGCACGTAATGGAGAAATAGCCGATTTTACCGGTATTAGTTCACCATTCGAACCGCCACTCCATCCGGAGCTCACCGTGAACACCCACTTGATGCAAGCACGTCAGTCGACAGCATTAATTACCGAATCAGTATTGAAAAGGATCCAAATCAAACCATGATATTATACAACTTAAATCATCTTCGAATTCTGGAATCGGAAGCCATTTATGTGATCCGGGAAACTGCGGCGCAGTTTGAACGGCCTGCACTGTTGTTTTCGGGCGGCAAAGATTCGATAGTGATGACCCATCTTGCGAGAAAGGCATTTTTCCCTGCTAAAATCCCCTTTCCGCTGGTGCATATTGATACCGGACACAATTTTCCTGAAACATTGGCTTACCGTGATATGCTGGTTAATGAAATAGGAGCCCGGCTCATTGTAGGATCGGTACAGAAGAGTATCGACAGCGGCAAAGCGGTAGAAGAAAAGGGACCCAATGCCAGCAGAAATATGCTGCAGACCATCACACTTCTTGAAACAATCGAAGAAAATAAATTTGACGCGTGTCTTGGCGGTGCGCGGCGCGACGAGGAAAAAGCAAGAGCGAAAGAACGATTCTTCTCACACCGCGATGACTTCGGGCAATGGGATCCGAAAAATCAGCGGCCCGAATTATGGAACCTGTTAAACGGCCGCAAACACATTGGAGAACACTTTCGTGTATTCCCGTTAAGCAACTGGACCGAAATGGACATCTGGCAGTATCTGGCTACCGAACATATCCAAATCCCATCTATCTATTTTTCACATGAACGCGAATGTATTCTTCGCGACAATATGATTCTTGCAAACTCGGCATATATTTCTCAAAGAGAAGGTGAAACTCCGGTGAAAATGCAGGTACGTTACCGGACCATAGGTGACATGACCTGCACAGGTGCCGTTATTTCAGATGCAAAAACCATCGATGATATTATTCAGGAAGTAGCCGCCTCACGTACTACCGAACGCGGTACCCGATCTGACGATAAACGTTCGGAAACGGCAATGGAAGACCGTAAAAAAGTTGGCTATTTCTAAATCACAATTCACATTCAAGTACACTACCCACTTAATACCCTTATGGGACCAAACAGAAACTTTACCGATTTCGATAGTTACCAAAATATGGAACTGCTCCGGTTTACAACTGCCGGAAGCGTTGACGATGGAAAAAGCACTCTCATTGGAAGACTGTTATTCGACAGCAAATCGATATTTGAAGACCAGCTTGAATCGGTTGAGAGAACTTCACGTGAGAAGGGGTTCGAACATGTTGACCTCGCATTGCTGACCGACGGACTAAGAGCCGAACGCGAACAGGGAATCACCATTGATGTTGCTTACCGTTATTTTGCCACCCCTAAACGAAAATTCATTATTGCCGATACTCCCGGTCACATTCAGTACACCCGAAACATGGTTACCGGTGCTTCAACGGCTAACATGGCCCTTATACTGGTTGATGCACGCAAAGGAGTTGTGGAACAAACGAACCGCCACTCCTTTATAGCATCACTTCTGCAGATTCCTCATATCATTGTGTGCATTAACAAAATGGATCTTGTTGATTATTCACAGGAGGTTTACGAACAAGTTGTTAATGATTACAAAAAACTCTCTTCGCGGCTGGATGTAAAAGACATCCATTTTGTTCCCATTTCAGCACTTAAGGGTGATAATGTTGTGGACAAATCTCAAAACATGTCCTGGTATCAGGGTCCGACACTCTTGTACCTGCTGGAAAACATACATATCAGCAGTGATGAGAATCACATCGACTGCAGGTTTCCGGTGCAGTATGTAATTCGTCCTCAGGCAACAGAATTTCATGATTTCAGAGGGTATGCGGGAAGAATCGCAGGCGGTATTTTTAAGCCGGGCGATAAAGTGAAAATTCTTCCTTCAGGATTCACAGCACGTGTCAAAACTATAAATCCTCTTCACGGTTTTGTCGCTGAAGATACCATTGATGAAGCATTCTCCCCGATGTCGGTTACAATGACGCTGGACACTGACATAGACATCAGCCGGGGTGATATGATTGTCAGGGAAAATAATGTTCCGTCGGTGGGTCAGGATATTGATCTGATGGTTTGCTGGATGCATGAACGAAAATTAATTCCGGGAGGGAAATACTCCATTAAACATACCACAAAAGATGTTCGGTGTATCGTTAAAGATATAAGGTACAAAGTTGACATAAATACACTTCACCGGCTTGAGGACGACAATGAGATCGGCATGAATGATATAGCCCGCATTCAAATCCGGACTACATCGCCTTTGTTTTACGACAGCTACCGCAAAAACAGAGTTACCGGAAGCCTCATTCTTATAGATGAAGGAACAAACGAAACCGTTGGTGCCGGAATGATTATTTGATCACCTACTATCGTACACCCTATCTGCGTTGATTTACGTCCTCTGAAGCCTGATAATATCAATTAAGAGGAATCCATTTTGATTATGAACATGCACAATTACCTTCAAATTGCAATTGCTGCTGCACTTAAAGCAGGCGAAGAAATTATGGAGGTATACAAGGATGCTATCGACGTAGAATACAAAGAAGACCGCTCTCCGCTCACCGCAGCTGACAAACGGGCACATGCTGTAATTTTTCAACGGCTCACCGAAACACATCTTCCCATACTAAGCGAAGAAGGGAAATCGATTGCTTTTGAAGTAAGAAAAAACTGGGAGCGTTTCTGGCTGGTAGACCCTCTGGATGGCACAAAAGAATTTATAAAGCGAAACGGGGAATTTACAGTAAACATAGCGCTCATTGATACTCACAATCCGGTTGCCGGTGTTATATATGTTCCTGCAACCGGTAGTTTATATTTTGGAAGTACTGATACCGGAAGTTTTAAAGTACTTCAGGCACATCAACACGTTACTTCGGATATGTCGGACGCTTCGTTGTATGATTCCCTTAAAGCAGTCGCCATACCGTTACCAAACATTCGTCCGGGACGGCCATTTACTGTTATTGCAAGCAGATCGCACCTCTCTGATGATACTGCCTCATTTATAGATACACTTAAAAAGCAACATGGCGAATTAACTTTTATTTCTAAAGGAAGTTCCCTCAAGATTTGCCTGGTTGCTGAAGGCGAAGCAGATGTGTACCCCAGACTTGCACCTACCATGGAATGGGACACTGCCGCAGGACATGCAATTGCGAGAGGAGCCGGATGCAAGGTTTCCGTATGGCCGCAAGGCAACGAATTGCTTTACAATAAAGAGAATCTGCTCAACCCGTTTTTTGTGGTTGCCGGAAAATAAAGGGCAGCATGGTCCGCAGGTTATACAATAAATTCAACAACCATTTTAAAGAGGAAAGTTTTGCTGAACTTGTGAAAAGCAGTGCCTCAACTTTTCTTGTGCGGATAGGTGGCCTGGTTGCCGGTTATTTGTTTACCCTTTTAGTGTCGCGATTGTATGGCCCCGAAGTTCTGGGAGCACATACTATTTCTCTTACTGTATTGATGGTCTTTACAATCATTGGCAGGCTGGGAATGGACTTTAATATTGTTAAACACTTCGCAAAAAACAGTCAGGAAAACAGATGGGACCGGATACGGGAAGTTTACCGAAAAACATTGAAAGTTGTTGTCCCTGTCAGCCTGGTGTTTACGGTTATTTATTTTTTTGCAGCTCCGCTAATAGCGGATAAAATTTTTCACAAACCCCATTTAACACCCTATTTCCGTATTATGTCGTTTGCAGTATTGCCAATGGTACTGCGCTTTATAAACGCCGAATGTTACAGAGGATTCAGAATGCACCGTCATTATGCATACAGTCAAAATGTGAGCTATTTTTTATATGGTACCGTAATTCTTGGCATCTTATCGCAATTTAACTCTGATCCGTTATTACCTAACATTGCATTTGTTGCCGCGTTAATTATACTTGCAATCAGCAGTACCCTGTTAATTCGTAAAAGAATTACCTCCAAGACGCTGGAAATATCCGATGAACATAGTCCTGTTGAATTACTGACTGAGTCGGCACCCATGTTGCTTTCGGGTTCACTGATGCTTGTTTCAGGATGGATTAACACCATTATTCTCGGAATTTTTGCCGATGATGCACAGGTAGGTATATATTCTGTGATATTAAAAATTTCAACACTGTCAACTTTTGTGCTGATGTCGATCAATGCTGTTTCAGCACCGCGGTTTGCCCAATTGTACGCGGCAGGCGATACAAACGGACTCAGCAGATACACTGCCCAAACGGCCAAAGTCATCTTCTTTTCTTCCGTTCCTATATTTTTGATGATTATCTTTTTCCGTCACTGGCTGCTGGGGCTCTTTGGAGCCGAATTTACTGCCGGCTCAACAGCACTTCTTGTTTCAATTGCCGGACAATTTTTTAATGTTTTTGCAGGTTCGGTAGGCCATTTTCTGAATATGACCGGCCACCAGCGGGCATTCAGAAATATTATTACATCAAGCACCCTCATTAATATTTTGCTTTGCCTGCTATTGATCCCGAAGTGGGGAATAATGGGGTCAGCAATTGCAGGAATGGTTTTTGTTGCCGGATGGAATCTGTCAGCAATGGTATACATCCGCAGAAAATTCAATATCAGAACCTACTACTGGCCCTTTCGGCGTATAGCCGCAAACGGATGAGCCTTTCCATTACGGTTGTTACCGATAAAAGTCAAATAAAAGGTTTGTGACCGATTGCTTCCGGCAGGAAGCATTATCTTTACATTGAATTACATTGAACTCCCCTCAAAAATATCTGATTATAGGAGGTAGCACCAAGTGTGGTACCACTTCCGTATTCAACTACTTTGAATTTCATCCGGCCATTTGCCGTTGCCGGCTGAAAGAATCACGTTTTTTTCTGGAACCGGCCTATCAGATCGCTGCTGCAGAACGCCGGCACCGGAACATTTCTTTTGCATCATTATTCAACGGCTGTAAGCCGGGGCAAACCGGACTTGAAGCCACCCCTGATTATCTCTATTCAGAAACTGCACTTTCCAGAATTCAGAATGAATTACCGGAGGCTCAGATGGTTTTTATTTTGCGGGACCCTGTTGAAAGATTAATCTCCTGGTTTCGATTTGCAAGAATGAATGGCCTTATCGATCAGAAATTGAGTTTTGATGATTACGTTCAAATGCAGAATTCAGCTGCCGATACAAAGCACCTGCCACAACAACTTAAATCATTACAGCAGGGTAATTATTTTCCATATCTGCAACGGTATATTCAATCATTAGGAAGCAACCGGGTGGGCGTATTTCTGTACGAACAGCTTGCATCAGAACCTGAATTGTTCTGTAAATCCATTTGCAGCTATTCACAATTGGATCCGGAGTATTTCACCCGATTTGATTTTAAAATATATAACCGCAGTGCCGAGACTAAAAGTCCGGGATTTCATATGATGTTCCGGCGACTTAAACGTTCTGTTCGCCCGGCTACCAGAAAACTACCCGAAGGACTCCGTAAAAAACTTAAATTAGCAGGCCATAGCCTGGAAGCAACAGTTGTTCAACTGAACGCAGGTGCTTCAGCTCAACCCGTACAACCTTCGAAGGCTACACTGAAATTCCTTCATGCCTATTATAAGGAATCAAATCATCAACTCTCAGAATATCTGAAAATAGACCTGCCCTGGGCATCCGAATAACCTGATGAAACTAAAAATCTCGAGGACCATTTTTATTCTGGTACTTTTTGTGCCCTTTGAAGTACTGATCCTGAAATATCTTCCGGTATCAGATACCATTTATGGCTATTTGCGGTTTGCTGTTGAGGTAATTATTTATCTGCTTGCCGGACTGCTGCTGGTTCGTTATGCCGGACAAAAAAAACTGCCCGAAGGCACTCCCATTGATAAACCGCTTGAGATATTTATTGGGTATGCATTGCTTATTACGGCGATGAATCAGGCGCCTCTCATCCAGTCGTTTCTCGGACTGCGTGTTTTGTTGCGGTATGTGCCTTTGTTTTATATTATGGCGTTGATTCAGCTTGACAGAAAATTTGTTAAGGCTACTTTTTACACACTGATGTTTACCGGAGTGGTACAGGGTTTTATTACAGCTTACCAGCACTATTTCGGAATTGCAGGTTTCTGGTATCCCCGCGCAAGCGATCTGGAAATTGCCGGCAAACAGGTAACATACAAGCTTATTGCCACCGGATTTGGAAGCGGAAGAGAAATGGGTGCCGGCATCGGAACCTTTGGCGACTCGGTTCCGTTAGCACTGTTTATGGTAATTGTTTTTGTAGTTGCGATGGCAGCAGTCCAAAAAAGATCAGGGTTGAAAAAAAGAATTCGTATGAATCTTTTTCTTGTTTTAGGGCTGATGTTGTTAACCATATTCTATACCTATTCAAGAGGCTCTGTACTACTTGCAATTGCCAGCCTTCCTATAATATTTTATTTTACCGGCGGACGAAAAATAGTTATTGCAGGAAGCATGTTGGCTCTGTTGCTGATAAGTCCCGTTATTTTAACTGGATTTTTAGGTAACGGACAAGGTGATGGCTCCTATATAAACCCTAAACAACAATATACTGATCCTATTTCAAACATTACATCCGTTTTCACTACAGGTTACCTTGAAAACACCCTTCAATATTCGCGTGGCATGGTGCTCACCGAAATCGGGGGACAATTGCTGATGTCGGTAAAACTTTTTGGCTATGGACCGGCACAGGATTATGCACTCGAAAAAGCTGCCCAGGAAATTTTCGGATCAAACATTCCTATAAACAACCTGCCGATTATCAATGACGTTTATTGGGTAGCCTTTCTTGTATATTATGGAATTATAGGATTAATTATTTACCTCTTTATTCTTTATAAAATTATGCGTGCGTCGGTGCTGGTTTATAAATATACGCCCGATGAATACCTGAAAATTTTCGGACTCGCCATGGCTGCCATTGTTATTATAAGCATCCCCTATTCATTTATTCTCCGGACTTTCCTGTTCAGGTCATTTGGATTTTATTTCTGGCTGCTGGGAGGAATTGTAGTATCGGAATACCGGCGGCTTAAACTCGAAGGTGTACTCCCTCCAAAACATTACCTTTGATTGTAATTTGAATTTACTTTCACTTTTATCCGGAAACACCTGATGAAAATTATACTGGTACATAAATTCTGGAGGAAAGTCGGAGGAGCAGAAGTATATTTTCAGGATGTTGCACGTATATTGCGACAGCATGGTCATGAGGTAAGAATTTTTACCACCGAGTATAATGCTAAGGGAAGTACTGATGTATACGACCGGACTCCTGAAGTATATTTTGGCATATCACCGGAATACAGGAAGGGTTCCTTTATCAAAAAAATAGGAGCCATCCCTGAATCCATTTACTCGAAAAAAAATAAAAAACTTTTTGCAGCATTACTTGATAGCTTTCGGCCCGATCTCGTTCATGTCTTTGCGCTGTACGTCTCGTTAACTCCAAGTATTCTTGATGCTTGTAAGGAAGCCGGTGTTCCGGTTGTAATGAGCTGTAATGATTACAAACATATTTGTCCGAATTACCGTCTGTTTCATCATGGAAAAATTTGCAACGACTGTAAAGGGGGATCCTTTTATCACGCACTCACCAATAACTGTTGCAAACATTCGCTTGCCGTGAGCGCCGTTAGTGCACTGGAATCATATGTACACCAATTCATGAATATTTACAAGAAAAACGTAAATGCTTTTCTCTTTGAAAGCAGGTTTATGATGGATAAAACAGCTGAATTCTGGCCTGAAGGTGGTTATAACATGGAGTTTCTTGGCAAACCATATAATGCGTTATTAAATGAAGCTTCTCCAAATTATGAGGATTATCTTCTTTTTGTAGGAAGACTTTCGGATGAAAAAGGAGTCGACATTTTGATTCAAGCCATGAAACAGGTTCCTGAAGCTCGTTTAAGAATTGCCGGCGACGGCCCCTGGAGGTCATACCTTGAAGCCTTGTGCAATCAGCTGCAAGTGAATAACGTTCAGTTTTTAGGAGCTGTTTGGGGCGAGGCTACCGGTAAGCTGATTTCGAAAAGCCGGTTTGTCGTGATTCCTTCTATCTGGTACGAAAACTTCCCTTATGTCATGGCCGAATCCTACTCCAGGGGAAAGGCTATAATTGGCTCAGACAGAGGAGGAATTCCTGAATATATCCGCCCGGGAGAAACAGGTTTGGTATATCCCGCTCTCGAAGCGGATAAGCTGGCTGAAAGTATCCGGAAACTATGGAATGACCCTGAAAATACCGTAAAAATGGGCTTAAAAGGAAAGGAATGGGCTGACGAACTTTTTAATGACGCCTCTTTTTATTCACGGTTGATGGCTATTTATCAAAAAGTATCAGGAGAATTGCCCGAAAAATCGCAAATTTGAAGTGCTAAATGGGGTGCCTTTGATCCTCAATGCGTTATGAATTCAGACCGACTGGCCAATTTTATCATTGCCGGAGTTAATAAAGCAGGCTCCACTTCATTGTTTCACTATCTGTCTGAGCACCCGGAAGTTTGCGGCTCGAGAGATAAAGAAACCTGCTACTTTCTTCCTTTGCTTTATGGAAAAACCCCGGGGCCTATAGCAGAATATGCCGCGCAGTTTACCGGATGCAATAACAATAAATACCTGATGGAAGCAACTCCGGCTTATTTTTTTGGTAAAGAAAAAATCGCCCATGCCATCAAAGAAACGCTGGGCCCTGTTAAAGTGCTGATCATTTTGAAAGATCCTGTGGAAAGGCTGATCTCATTTTATAAAAGAAAGAAAGCAACCTTTCAATTGCCGTCGCATATTGACCTTAAAGAATATGTTGAAAAATGTCTGGCGAAATCAAAACATGATCTCGAGAAACAAGAGCATCAGATTTTTACCGGCATTTCACTTGGATACTATGATGAGTATATCAATCCATGGTTCGATACATTCGGCAATCAGCTTAAAGTAGTATTCTTCGACGATCTTGTAAAGCATCCCCGCAATTTCATGAAAGATATTTGCAGCTGGCTCGAAATTGACGACTCCTTTTACGATGAGTATGCATTTACCGTTCGTAACCGTTCACTGGAATACCGCAATGCCCCGATACAAAAGCTGGCTGTCAAGGCAAATAAAGCGGGCCAGGCTTTCTGGCGCAGTAATCCGCAGATAAAACAACGGCTGCTGACATTGTATTATAAATTTAACGGAAAGCCGTTCGATAAAAACAGTATCAATCCGATTGTGGTGAACTTCCTTAAAAAGCATTTTAAACCGCATAATCAACGACTGCATCATATTCTTTCCGAGCAAGGCATTACTAAAATGCCTGAATGGCTTGCGGAGCATGAGCTGGAACACGCATGATTGCGCAACTCGATGCGAAATACATTCGTTCGAATCCCGGCCGCGTTTTTCCACGGCTGCTCTCCTATTTCTTTTTTGAAGGCAGACCGTTAACAACATCGGGGCGATGGTTTAACCCGATTACATTTGCTGCGCTTCGCAAAGCTGGAACATCAGCGGTTAATCCGGCAGCGGAGCATCCTGTATTTATAACCGGAACGGGAAGAAGCGGCACTACTATTCTTGGAAAAGTGCTTTCGGTACACCCGGAAATAGGATTTCTGAATGAGCCAAAGGCCATTTGGCATCTTGCCAATCCTGCTGATGACCTTATTGGCAATTACACTGATACCCCGGGCAATTATTTTCTGAGCACTGATGATGTTACACCGGACAATTCGCATCTGGTAAAAGCAATTTATTCGACTTATCTGAAACTTTCAGGTACACATGTAATACTTGACAAGTACCCGGAAATGATTTTCAGGACAGATTACATTAATAAACTGTTCCTAAACCCAAGATTTATTTTTTTACACCGAAATCCATGGGACACAATCAGGTCTACTGCACAATGGAGTGCCGTACATGGTAACGATCAGAACGACTGGTGGGGACGCAATCAGCGTAAATGGAGGTTACTTACAGAACAGGTTGTTTCAAAAGACACTTCACTTGCTGAACACCAACAGGTTATTTCGGCTTTTACATCTCAACATGACAAGGCTGCCACCGAATGGATCGTAACCATGAATAAGGCTGTTGAATCCATGAAGTTGTTTCCCGATCGCTTTATCAGAATAGGGTATGAGAATTTAACTGATCATCCCGAAGAATCGTTAAACAACATTTGCAGGTTTATAGGTGTAAACTCAAACCAACAAATGATTGCTTATGGAAAAGGTATTTTAAAAGCGCATCAAAGCCATCAGCCTGTTTCTATTCACCGGGTGCTGGAAGAACCACTCCGAAAAGCTGCTGCCGCCCTGGGCTACCTACTTTAATCGGCTTCAATTAAACCAACACTGTACGGGGGCAGTGTTAATTGACTGCCGCTACCTTCTGCACCGGTGATATCGGATGAAGCAGCTACCTGTGATTTAGGAGCCGAAGAGATAACTTTCCAGGATGCATTTTTTCCAAGAAGTTGAGATACATCTACAGTGTTTGGCTTATCGGACATGTTCATTACAAGCAGTTTTTTACCGGTTCCCTCCATTAACCATCCTGAAACTGCCGGATAGGACAAACCTCTTAATCCTCTCAGCGATGCCGACTCTTTAAAGCGAACTGGAGTTACTTTTCTGGTTCCTCTCATTGCCTCACCGAAAAAAGAGAGCGTATATCCTGATGCTGTTAGTCCATATTTTTGAGTCGGTTTTTTGCGGACACTCTTATCAAATCCATTTTCATTATTAAAGATGGCCGCAAACTGAGCCGAAGTTGTGAGGTTGTGATAACAAATTAATCCGGTTTTCTGATCATCCATAAATAAGAGCGACTGCAACAAAGCATACATTCCATGCAACCATGTTCCGGCAACAACTCCCTCCTTTTCAAACATATTGTATTCGGTAATCCAAACTTTCATATTTGATGGCAGCAACGGATAGTCGTACGATTGGGTAATTTTCCACCGGGAATAGGGAATCCCAAGCACCAGCGGTTCTGTTCCTGCCTTATCAAAGGCGGCTTGAAACGATTCGCTTTTATCGCCGGATGTATTTCCTCCTGAAGCTTTGTTTATAGCATTCATTCCTGTTCCACCGTATATGTGAAACGTCATGGCGTCAGCACCTTTTAACTCCGAAAAAACATCGCGGTTCCAGGTGTCGCTTCTGCCGGCATATTTCTTTTTCGCTTCGTTCTGAATTTCTTTTTCAGCACATCCTACAACACCAATCTTCACCTCCGGAAATTCCTTTCTGATGGCAACAATCCATTTGTTTGCCTCCAGGGCATACTCTTTTCCGGTAGGAAATTTTTGGATGTAAAATTCTTCTCCAAGGTAAATTTCATTATCCAGCTCAATGTATTTAACAGTCAATCCCATTTTAACAGCCGTTCTGAGCATTTCCATCTGGTACTCAACCGTGCTGTTCATCATATTCAACACAAATACAGGCCATGCTCCGGTAGCATCGCAGGCAAATTTCAAATCGTCAAGAGTGATCGGATTTTCCGGAATTTTTGCCCAGTCGCGCCTTAACTGAATGCCTTTCATCAGCCAGCCGGTTTTCCAATCCCAATAGCTTGCCACCGTTCCTCCGGGATACCGGATCAGACCGGGCTCCAGCAGCTTTACCGCATCAATAAATCCCGGATCCTTCCAGCCGGGACCCCGCATCATCTGCGTGTTAAATCCGTTGAAGTGCTCGGGAACAATAAATGCCTTATTGCCATCTGCGCTTCCGCGCAACACACTTTGAGCGTGACAGGCGGAAATGGCTAGGCAACAGTATATAAATACATAAAAAACAGGATATCCAGCTCTCATTAAATTGGCCTTTTTGTAAAATTAGGCAATGAAATGTAAATACGCTTCATTATTTTATAATTTTAAGTGATCATTTGCTCTTCATTTCAAATCCTTACCAACATGAAAAAATTTGTATGGGTATTGCTGTTGCTACCGGCTTTAGCCATTGCTCAACCATATGAGCCTATGCTCGACAGCATTTCCAACACATGGTATTTTACTTTTAATGTAATCCCTGTAAGAGTTGCACAGGCACCCTTATGCAGTTATCCGATGTATTCCAATTACCCGGCCTGGACAATTACTACAACCGGTGACACAACCATTAATGGCCATCTGTTTAAAGCATTGTTGCATGAAGAATATGCCAATCCGGGATATGACTGCACCGTAGGTTATCTTAGAGAGGATACCTCAGCCAGACAGATTCTTTTTGTCGACAACCTTATGTCACCCGAAAAAGTATTGTACGATTTTTCAATGGTACCGGGCGACACCATTCAGCTAACTTTTGTTACGCAGGGTTATTTTACTGATGGCCCCTATGTATTGGATAGTATCAGCACCATTAATTTAATTTCAGGGCCTCACCGAATCTTTTTTCTGCACAATTCCCTTTCGCCATTCAGCATGCCATTGCAATGGATTGAAGGAGTCGGACATCCGGGCAATTTAATTTACACCTACTCTCAAAATGGGTATGGTGGCTTGTCGGCCGGATTTTGCGGCCAAAACTATTTAACCCGCGATTTCATCGATCAGCTTACCTGCTTCGACCACGGCATAACCAAAGTTTATTTTGATTCTTGTTTTCAAGCGTGGGCGACACAGGGATCCGGCTGGGCATCAGCTTACATTGACTCATGTGTCTATTGGAATATAGCAGGAGGCCTGGAAGAATTATCACCTGTAACTTCTATCAAAGCCGCACCTAATCCTGCAAATAACTCAACCACTTTGGAATTCACTGCTATTGCCCCTGTTGAGGGTGTAATTATTGTAACCGATCTGACCGGACGAAAAGTAAGCGGAATCAGCTCCGTGTACCTTCAGCCGGGATCCAATTCCCTTCCCTTGAATACCAGTTCACTTGAATCGGGTATTTACCTGATTGCATTTCGGAACGCCAAACGCAGCGCTTATACGCACCTGGTTGTAAACAGATAAGTTCAATCTAACGGTCCATTGTGTACTTTTGTGAACCATTTACACATTATACCAGGGGATATTAGATGATAATAATTGCAGGAAACAGCCGCTCGGGTACTACCATGACAGGTAGAATTCTGGGCAACCACCCCGCTGTTTTCACTTTTCAGGAGCTGCATTTTTTTGATGAGTTATCATCTCATTCCAAGCTGTTCGAAAACTGCGATCACCGTTTGTTGGTAACGTTGTATGCCAAACTACTGGCTCGTCAGCGTAATGGCTATTTCGGAAATAATGCCACCCGGCCATTTATGGATGAGGCGGAAAAAATGATTGTACTTCATAACTGCAAAAATCTAAGTGAGGTATACAAAACGTTTTTGACAGAAGAATCCAAACGGTTTGATAAATCGATTCCGTGCGAACAAACTCCCCAAAATTTATTTGCACTGGATGCGCTTTTCAAAATATTTCCCGATGCAAAAGTTGTTCTAATGGTGCGTGATCCGCGTGAAGTATTGCTTTCTCAAAAGAACAAATGGAAAAGAAGAACATTTACTTCTGAAAAGTTTCCGCTGTCTGAAAGTATTCGTGCCGCTCTAAATTACCACCCCGTCACCATTAGTAAAATCTGGCATGCATCGGCAAATGCTATCATTAAACACAGTCGCGATAAACGGATTCTTGTTGTTCGTTTCGAAGATTTAATTGGTGATGCTGATAAAACCATCAGAGCGATCTGTTCACATTGCCGTTTGGAATTTAATGCTAACATGCTCAAAATTCCATTTGCCGGCTCTTCAAATGTGAATGATGCACCTGGAACCCTGGGCATCGATTCATCCCGTACCGGCAAATGGGAAAATGGGCTTTCCAAAACTGAAATTGCCATCTGTCAAAAAATTAACGGCCCCTTGATGACCCAATGGGGATACGATCAGGCTGCTACAGGTACTACATTTCTCTGGCTTACATTATACTATATTTCCATGCCGGTCAAATTAATACTTTCTCTTCCGTTTAATATTAAGCGGCTGAAAAACCCCGGACGCATCTGGCGCAGTTTGACCGGGAATTAACCTGAATTTGTATTTATCTGGTTATCAGCCACTTTCGATCTAATATGTTTTCAAGAAAATAGTTAAGTCCGATCGGGTTATTTTGTTTCTCAGGTCCAATTGTCAGCCTTTAAACTTACAGCGCCCGAAAAGGTCTTAACCAATTACTCCGTTCTCTGTTTGTACCTTTGCCTTTCTCTTTTTTATGCATTTTAAGTATATGGTAAATTCATTTTCCGCATGGGCAGCCTGTTTGCTTGTCGCATTCTTTTCATTTTTTATTTGTACTCAGCCTACGTCCGCCCAACCGGTTAACGGACCCGGCAATTATACCATTAAAGGAAAACTCATTGACGATATAACGGGGAACCCGGTAGAGTTTGCCACTGTTGCTGTTAAAAAACTTCGCGACTCAACACTTGTATCAGGAGCAATCAGTGATGCTGCCGGAACTTTTAAAGTGGAAGGACTGGGGCCGGGCGGCTATCTGGTTGAAATTGCTTTTATCGGTTATGAAAAACATACGCAAAGGGTAATCATCAAACCACCCAATGCACCTCCTGTGAGCGACATGGGCACCATCAGGTTAAAAGTATCTGCACAAGAACTTGAAAGTACAGAAATTGTTGCGGAGAAAAGTTTTGTGATGAATCAAATTGACCGAAAAACGTATAACACAGAACAGCTTTCTGTAACTGCTGGAGGAAATGTAACAGATATTCTTGAAAATATTCCATCCGTTGAAGTGGATGGCGATGGTAATGTATTGTTGCGCGGAAATGAGAATGTTACTATTCTTATTGATGGGAGGCCCTCGGGGCTTACCGGAGAAGGCGGCAAATCGCTGCTTGAATCACTACCGGCTTCAGTTGTTGAAAAAATTGAAGTGATTACAAATCCATCGGCGAAGTATGACCCGGACGGGATTTCAGGAATTATTAACATCATTACTAAAAAAAATAAACTTCAGGGCCTGACCGGAAGTGTTGGGGGTAACACCAGCTTCGATAAAGGATATGGGGTTAACGGTGCACTGAATTACAAACACAGTAAATGGAATATTTATTCGAATTATGGATACAATTATTCTATCAGAAACGGGCTTTCTGACAGTTACAGGGAAACCTATTACAACGATGTTACCTCCTATCTTGATCAGACAGGGAAAAGTGAACGAAACGATAAATCATACAATATTAAGGCGGGTGCCGATTATTCTCTTACAGATAAAAAAACCATCTCACTGAGTGGCCTTTTCACAAGAGGAAAGGAAACAGAAAACGAATATGTTTATTACGATAGCTACGGGAACCCTGCCGAAGCTGACAGTCTTTACAAAAGAACAACCGATTCTGACAGTAAAAACCATACAGTTGATCTGGAACTTGATTATAAGCAATTGCTTAAAGCTGAAGGCGAAGTATTGAATCTCCAGGCAAACGCCTCGTTTAACACCGATAACAATAACGATCTCTATCACCAGCTTGGTTATCTTGGTTATGAAATTCCGAATGACACGCTTTTCCCTGATCTGCAAAAAGATCATACTAACCGTGATAGCAGGACCTATACCCTTTCTGCCGACTACGAGCTTCCCATCGGGAAGGATAAAAAAATTGAAGCAGGGTATAAAAGTACGCTTCGTTCAATTGATAACGATTTTGATGCTTATCAATATGATGAAAATTCAGGGTATTTAGTTGATACTACACTCACAAACCAATTTATATACAATGACGGCGTACACGCACTATATGCCCAATACCGTCAATCATTGGGAAAATTCGGATTTCAGGCCGGACTCAGGAGTGAGTATGCACAAACAAAATCTGAATTGCGCAACACAAATGAGAAATACAATAAAGATTATTTTTCACTTTTTCCAAGCGCGTATGTAACATGGAAACCACAACAAAAAATTCAGCTTAAGGCCAGCTACAGCAGAAGGATCAATCGCCCCCGCACGCAACAACTCAACCCATTTTCAACATACGAAGATCCTTTGAATATTCGTACCGGAAATCCTTACCTTAATCCTGAATATACCGACAGCTATGAGACCGAAGGGAGCATCTTTCTGAAAAAAGTTTCAATAACGGCAACTTTATATTATCGTTATACGCACGACGATATTCAGCGGTACAGGACTTTTGATCCAACTACCGGAATTGCGGTGGTAACATTTGAAAATATCAATAGCGCCCAAAACTACGGCCTCGAAGTAATCATAAACGGCAACTTATACAAATGGTGGACCTTCACTTTAAGTTCTAACTTTTATCAGAATACTATTGACGCCTCAAATATTCAGTCGGATCTGGGATCTTCTGATATTTCTATGTCGGGTCGTATATTTACAACCATTAAACTCCCTTACAACTTCGAATTTCAGGCAAGCTACAGTTATCGTGCGCCATTTGACATCCCTCAAGGTAAAATTCAACAAATGGAGTTTGCCAACTTAGCAGTGAGTAAAAAAGTTTTACATGAAAAAGGGGCTATCACCCTCCGTGTATCAGATCCTTTCAATACACAAAAATTCAACATATCTCTGATAGATCAGTATTATCATCAGGATTTTATTCGCAAAAGAGATAGCAGAACTTTTACATTGGGCTTTACTTACCGATTTGGTGAATTGAAGGACAGAGATCAGCGGCAGCGTAACAGACAGGCACCTGAAGATATGCAGGATATGGGATTTTAAAAAGCATCGGACTAACGCTGTGAACTTAATTTTGTATAAACAGCCATGTCCATAAATTTCCCATTAAAATAAATTCTGTCCTTGTAGTGTGCCTCTTTTTCGAATTTCAAAAATTCAAGTAACGCAATTGCACCTCTGTTATCAGGCGAAACTTTTGCTTCAATTGAATGCAAATGCATCACATCCATCCCATAATCAACAATTGCGCTAACAGCCTCCAGCGCCAGTTGTTTACCCCAATACTCGACGTTCATCTCACCCCCTATTTCTGCACGTAAATTTAAATAGTCAATACTGTTAAACCCGCATGTTCCAATAATGGCACCCCGCCCCCTGTGATAACCCGCCCAACCTATTGCCTGTCGGTTTTTCCAGGCGGCTACAGTTTTCGCTGCCAATTGTTCTGCCTGAACAACCTCCTCCATATTATTTCGTGAAATAAACTGATTTACTCTTCCGCTTGCTCTCATTTCAAAGATTGCCCTGGCATCTTCTAATCTGATGTCGCGTAAGATTAATCTTTTTGTTGTCAGTATCGGGAATTCCTCAAAACAGGATTTATTTATTTCCATAAAAGCTCTCGGGTCATACTATCATTAACGGTTAGTTCTTGTTCTTTTTCTTAAAGCTGTCCAGGTATTTTTGAATCCAATCTTCAGGAGTCATTTTTGCAGCAAGTTGTCCGATTAAATCATAAGGTATTCGTTCCGGATTTTTAAACCGGATACAACTTTTCCCCATATCGGGTTTGTTCTTAAATTGCTTAATAAACTCAGTCTGAAACCATTTAAAAAGACCGGGATCGGCATATATTCCCATGTGGTATACATTAACAGAGCCTTTTTGATTTGCCAGATTCATGAATGGCAAGGGTTGGGCCGGATCACAATGATAACCGGCAGAAAACAGTTTATGCGGCACAACATATCCGATCATGCCGTATCCCATTGTTTCTTCAAATCCTTTTGGGAGGTTTTTCAGGATTACCTTTCTGAGGCGTTCAACAATTATTTTCCTGTCAGATGGTAGTGCGTCAACATAGGCTTCAGGGGTTAATGCCGTTGATTTCATACATCAAATATGATCATTTACAACCGAATAATTGTTGTTTAAAGAACCTTTCAGACATAAATTAATCCTTAATAATTTTACCAACATTAACATGCCTGTTTCCAACACATCTCACATAATACACTCCACTTTTCAGGGACGAAACATTCAACTCATGCTGTTCTTTAAATACGGATACCAAAGTGCCGTCCGATGATATAATTTCAACATACATCAAATCAGCTGTATCAATGAAAATGGTTTCGGTAACGGGATTAGGAGATAGTTTAAATTTATCAGAACCCTGATTATCCTGAATTGCAGTGGCTGAACACATTACTCTGTTCAGATAAACCCAAACACTGTCGGTA
Source organism: Bacteroidia bacterium (assembly GCA_036274495.1). Lineage (GTDB taxonomy): Bacteria > Bacteroidota > Bacteroidia > AKYH767-A > OLB10 > DASUFP01. Next base: position 21,817 of record DASUFP010000080.1, on the reverse strand, counting down.
TAGGTAAATGGCACTTCACCTGTTCCGGGAGCATCACCAAGCCGGACTACAATCAAATTCTGAGAAGGTACTACATTCAGTATTTGTCCGTTTTTCCCAAGTGCACCAATCATATCTGCAGGTGCATCAGGACAAAATGATCCGGGGAATGCAAATTGAATTCCTGGAACCATAAAAGACGGCTTACCATTTAACCACCACAAATATCCGTACGACAGATTCAACGACTGTGAAGTATTCACCATCTGATTAAAATAAACCGAATCGGTCATAATTTGATTCCCATTCCAGTTACCATTATTGAGCATCAGCAATCCAAACCGGGCCATGGTTCGTGCGGTACTGATAAATACATTGTTGAATCCCGAAGGAATATATAAGCCAACCATGCCGGTAGGCTGACTCAGCTTTTGGTAAAACCAGGTGTTTATTCCCAGGCCGGTAGCCGATTGAATCACCGTGTCGAGTAACGTATATGGTGCGGTATGATACGCCCAGCGTGTACCGGCATCAGCAAGATATTGTAAACAGGTGTCAATTGTACAATATATATCAGCTACACCGTCATCCAATCCGGTAGTCATTGATAATTGATGCACTATCTGAATTTTTTCTTCTTTTAACGGGGGACAAACGGTCCAGCCGGCACCCAGGTAATCAGAAGTAGTGTCGGTTATGGACAGAAATCCTTCCTGCTGAGCAATACCGGTTAAGAAAGCTGTAAGCGATTTTCCGGCTGAAGCCCAATACCATAAGCTATCGACAGTAAATGTTCCAAAATATTTTTCCAGAACAATTTTACCATCTTTCAAAACCATAAAAGCTTTGGTGTTTGTTGCACTCAGGTAATCATAAAGTGTGTCAATTTCTGTTGTACACCAGCCTAAGCCTGAAGGCGAAAGAGTATCCCATGCCGAACCGGAAAGCGGAGGAAAATAAAGCGATTGACTTTGGGAAGGACTTGCAACATTTATTACTAATAACATTGCAAAAAAGAATATCTGTCTCAAAATTAAACCGTTAAAAGATTATTGGTGTTTCATAGGCTAAACGAACCATTGATAATTTGTCCTAAAATAATAAAAATGAAAGTATTTTTTGTGATTTACACATAATATTCTATTTTGCGGCAATAAACATTTCAATATTAACCTAACAAACAACACAACATGAAAAAACTAATCACAGGATGTGCGCTTCTGATATTTTGCGCAGTGTCATCCGGATCTGCTCAAACAATGTATGAAAATCTGCATTTCGTAACATTTACAAAATTAAAAATGGTTTGGCCTGAGAACGGTTCAATGAATGAGCGTGATTCTCTGATTGCCATTTACACGGAAAATGTGATAAAGAAGAATACGTATATTCTTTCTCACAGAGAGTATTCTCACTTTTTCACCACCGACAATAAGGATTATATCATTATTGAAGAATTTAAAGATTATGCTGCTTGGGAAGCCTCCAATAAAATGAATGACGAACTCGAGGCAAAGGCTTTTGGTGATAAGGACAAAAGAAAGGCGTTTATGGATGCCATGAACCGGTATTTTGAAAACTGGCATGGCGATGCGCTTTACCATACCAATCCAAAAGTCAACAAAAACTAATTTAGCAGATTCATGCCTTTTACAGTGCGAGCTGATCATCGGCCGCATTGTAAAAGGCACTTTTCAGTTTTACTTTCCAAGGTTGTTTCTTCGAACAGCATATATAAGTTCATCTTCAACCACACCATTCTTTAAAAAGGTTCCTTTCAGCGTTGCTTCCAACACAAATCCTGCTTTTTCAAGTACCCGCTGAGAGGCTTTATTGGATCCAGACGGCCGTGCAAAAATCCGGTTGATTTCAAAGTTCTTAAATCCATAGGCTATCATCTGAATTATGGATTGGGTAATAATGCCATTACCCCAATAAGTTTCCGCAAGCCAATAACCCAACTCCGCATTCGTACAATAAACATCATTTTGCGGGTGTATTCCTATTCCGCCGGCCGCTTCTCCGTTGATTTCAATGGCAAAAATGCGGACCGGATGATGACTCATCGCCATTTCAATAAATTGCCGGCCGTGTTGAACTAAATAGGGGTGCGGAAACTGATTTGTCAGATTTCTGGCAATAGCCGGATTGTTTGCATACTTTACAAGACTCTCCAAATCGGAAAAGGACCAGGGCCTCAGCTCAAAATTTACACCCATATTATCAGGTAATTTCTGATTTCAAATCAAAGATAGCTCAACCACCAGGATTTGTTTCGTGCTTTGAGATCGCTGTACCATTTACAAACAGGGTATAAGGCCAGCACAATGCCAATCCAAATCAAATATACTATGGTCAACGGATATCCCTCTCCTGAAATAACAAATCTGAACGGTATCCCATAGATAGACTGTAGTACTTCATTAAATGAATGACCTCTTAAAACAAATAATACCATACAAAGAAGATGCAGCACATAAAAATGCAGCACATAATAAAGAAACGGAACCTTGCCATAAACTTGTATAATCTGACTGATACGCCCTGTATAGCTCTCCGTTAACCCAAGAAACAACAATGCCGGACCAATTGTCATACATGTGTATAACAAAGATGGCGGGTACTTATTTACATTTACGAATGAGAACAGCGTAACTAACCAATTTTTTTGCAACGACCAGTAGTGAGGATCGCCATAACCATTCAGCAGCCGGATAAAAATAAAAGCAACAATTAGTACACAGCCTGAAAATAATAAAAACCGTTTACGTTTTGGCGGGTCAGTTTCAGCCTCAAATAATTTACCAAATGCATATCCTATCATCATGATACCCAGCCAGGGGGCAAAGGGGTAAATTATTACAACAGAACGACCGGCAGGCAATGAAAAATCAGCAAAATCACCATTACGGAACAGGTCCCAGAATACTCCGGAGTGGGTGGAAGGAAAATAATCTAACACATTATGTCCGGCAATCAGCAACAAACCGCCGAATAAAATAAATTTATAAGGCAACCGGATCAAAAAACCCATAAGGATCATACTCATTCCAATTGCCCAAATAACCTGCAGTATTATTACCGAAAAGCAGAAATCAAATGTCCATGCAAATGTAATTACAACACATTCGATGAATATTAACCACAATCCACGTTTTATGAGGAACGGCATCAGCACCTGCGGGGGTTTTCTGAATGACTGAAGGTAAATGGAGGTGCCGGTCAGAAAAACGAAAACAGGAGCACAGAAATGGGTAATCCACCTGGTGAAAAACAGCACCGGGGTTGTTGTTGAAAGGTCTAACGGATCATGGACAAACGAATCATAATGAAAAAAGTCGCGGGTGTGATCCAGGGCCATTATTATCATCACCAAACCCCTTAAAAGGTCCAGGGATTGTATCCGGTATTTCAGTTCTGATTTGATATGTGATGAAGTGTGCCGGTGAATATAGTAAGAACTCTATTCCCTGCCAAATCATTCCTTATTCGGATCTCATCCCACTAAACCTTACACTGTATATCCTGCTTAAACCATTGTCATATTTATTAAGCTCTGAAAGCACCTGACTTAAACCGGGTTTATTTTCAAAACCGGTTTTAACATTGCTCCGCTTGCTTGTGAAAAAGAGGACTTCGTTGAGAACAAAAGGGCAATAATCCATTTGCCTCGAATTAATATTGGTGCCAAAATTTTCCGGGGCTGTCCAATTCCCTTGCTTGTTCCTGCTGATATACAAGTCTCCGCTTCCCAGTCCGCCCGCACGATTATAACAGGTGTAAATCATATAACTTTCATCCGGGGCCACCCAGGCATTAAATTCATACCCTTCGGAATTTGCAGCCCCGGGTACCGGTTGCGCACTGATGTATCTTCCGTCCTGCCAGCGGGCACAAAAAATATCATCTTTACCGGTAGTGCCCTCCCGGTCGCTGGTAAAATAAAGATTATTACTTTTTGTTACGACCGGATAAAATTCATCAGCAGAAGTGTTCACCGGGCTTCCTAAACAGTTCGGATTTCCCCACTCATCATGAACATTGTTGCGCTCCACATACCAGATATCAAAATCTTTTGCATTGGACGAATCAGGAGAAGCCGGACGATTGGAAACGAAGTACAGGCGCAATCCGTCGGCAGTCAAAAATGGTTCCATGTCGGACCAGACACCCGAAAATGACGCTACAGAAACTGTATCTGATTCAGGTTTATTTGGAGTCGCTCTCATAATTACCGACAACTCCCCCAACAAACTTTGTCCGGTAAAATACATTTCATTACCATCGGAAGAAATGGTTAAATCGCGAACTGATACAAAACGGGAAAAGAGTTCAGGATGAAATGGCTGTACTGACTGCCCCTGCACAAACAGTATTGATATAAAAAATAATAAACCGGATAAAATTGCAGTCCGAAACCGAATGATCATTTTGAAAAAGTATATGGTATGAACCAAAGGTAATCGTGAAGCCTGACCGGTCAAAATTTCTCACATCCCACAATGATGTTTCTGCAATTGTGTCATTCACATAGCTGCACGAACCTTACGGGGAAGTCCGGCCACAACCTGATCATATGAATGATCAATCCATTCTTCCAGCAAATCATCGCCAACCGTTCCGTCAATCAATACCGAATTCCACATTTTTTTGCTCATGTGATAGCCGGGCTGTACGCAAGGATACTGCTCCCGCAATTCAATTGCCTTTTCGGGATCACATTTTACATTAAACCAGTCGGGCTCACTCACACTTATCAGGCAGAACATTTTGCCCATCACTTTAAAAACAAGTGTGTCAGAATCGAAAGGAAAGGATTCGGTGACCCCCTTTTTTGCAATACAATATTCTCGGAGCGATTCAATGTTCATATTAATGTTAACGCGTACAAAACAGGTTTTGACGGACTGGCGTCGTTTTCGAGTGCAGTAATTTGTATGTTGAGTAAATACAACCCATCTTTTATTGAATCATCCACATAAATTAATTCGGAGATGGAACAATCAAGTCGTGTGGTTCCGGGATATTCCCAAAAAATATGGTGCGAAAGCAGTTTCCCATCATCGTGCTCTTTATCAACCGAGGGCAGATCTATAAGCAGGTGTTTGATACCTCTTCCTACAATCCATGCTGCAGCAACATGATCAAGATATGGCGGATTTGTTCCGGTGTAATGCCGTGAAGTTTTTTCTATCTTATTTGGCAGCGTTCTGATGATTAATGCATCTACACCGTTATGTTTTACAGCAGAGGTAAGCTGATGGGTTTTAATAACCCTGTCGTCACCATTATATTCAGGATCAACCGTCACCACTTCAGCAAAAAACATAAACTTTTTCATGTTGCCATTAAGCGTGTAAGGCTCCTTACTGATATGCCCAACACACTCCGTGTGCGTACCGTGTCCATGGGGATTAACATATACATCCCTGAAATTAACAGCAGCACCTTTATTTACATCTCCCACCCAGTCGCCCATCACCACAGGCTCAATCCGAGGCGGCTTCACGTGCCACGCCGTCACATTATCGGTAGTAGCCCTGAGAGGAATAGAGATATCCAGCGGCTCAGAAAAATTAACGGAGTATTGGCTTTGTCCGAAATCGATAATGGCTTTCATATGGTTTATTGGAAATCCAAATGTAAACATTCCTGTTATCTGCTGCAAATCAACTTTTTAACTATCAAATGCAACTAAATTCGTTCATATTTACGTCTTAATGACGAACAAGCCGGCAGATGCCGGATTTCAATTTATTGTTTTTCATACGTTTACTTTTTATCAACTAACCTAACCCCATTAATTATGAAACCCTTTTTAAAATATTCGCTGGCTCCTTTGATAGCCATCTGTTTATTGTTTGCCTGTAATAAAGACGAAGACAACACTTCGCCAATGAGTACATCCGGCGAAAAAGTAAAAACAACTATTGTCGGAACGCTTATCGATGTATTAGGAGATCCCGTAGTTGGCGCCACTGTTACTGTAGAGGGCATGTCAACTGTTACTACTCCCTTAGGAATTTTCCTGTTTGAAAATATCAATGTGGACAGCAAAAGACTGATACTAAGTTTTAAGAAAGCAGGCAAACCCGACCAACTCTATGCATGTAAACCTGTTTCAAATGAGGTTACTTATGTAAAGCCGGTTATGATTGAGTATGAATATTCCCAGGTAATTGCCGCCAATACCGGCGGTACCGTTACAACTGCCGATGGCGCCGCTGTTGTTTTTCCTTCAAATGCATTTGCAGACGCATCAGGCCAGGTTATTTCAGGAAATATTACTGTGAAAATGAATCTGATTAATCACGACGATACAAATTTTTCAACTATCGTTCCGGGCCGTGACCTCAGGGCTAAAGATGCAGCAGGTGATGACAAAATATTGTTTTCATATGGAATGATAAATGTGGAATTGTATGATGCAGCCGGGCAGAAAGTATACCTTGCTCCGGGTGTAACAGCTCAACTGGTTTTTCCAATAACCTCAGCAGAAATGGGTTCAGCGCCTGCTACTATTCCGCTTTGGTATCTCGACACACAAACAGCGTTGTGGAAAGAGGATGGAACTGCTACCCGTAATGGAAACACGTATTCGGCTAACGTTAGTCATTTTACCTGGTGGAACTGCGATTATCCCTATCCGCTGGCAACACTGCAAGGAAGAGTGATGGGATGCAACAATTCACCGGTGGCCAATGCGATCGTTTATTGTAACGCATATCAGGCTTACGTTACTGATAATATGGGGTATTTCTGGGGCGATGCTCCCGCGCAATACAATCCGTTTCAGGTTTATGGATATAAATCCAGCATTAATAATGGTTCCAATTACACCCAGTATGAGTTAATTCCTGTTTTAGCCGCCGGACAGACGTATACTGTTCCGGATCTCATTTTCAGTTCGGGCATGCCCTTAAATAACACCTTTGGTAAACTTGTAGATTGTAATGGAAATAATCAATCAGGCCTGGTGGTAGTCACAGAACCGGGAACCAATAACTACGATTATTTTTATGTAAATGCAGGCAAATATTCATTGTCACTTGTGAATGGAACTACTTACAATTTTACTGCACTTAAAAATTCATTGTATGGGCAGATTTCCGCAACCATCAACGCGCCTTCCAATTGTGATGTTGATTCGTTGAATGATCTTGCATTATGTAATGCAACATTTCCTGCCAACACAAACTTTCAATTGAGTATTCAGATATCAGGATTAGGAACATTTAATTCAGGATATTATGCCACAAATTGTTCGGCGGCCGGAAATGCAACAACCCATGGTGTTATTATATTCTCGGCAATCGATTCGGCAAATAACAGCAGCGGTCTAATTAAAATGAATACTGACTCCTATTCACCCGGAACGTTTACGTGGGATTCAACAAATGCCATTTTAATAAATGTTAATTTAAATGGGACGCCGGTAACTATAGTCTCAGATACACCCGGGTCAAGCGATTTGGTTATAACCCCATCTGTTGGAGGATATGTAACCGGATCGTTTAGCGGAATTGCAATTGCCACCAGTCCGACATTTCCTTGGTCTGCATTTCCTGCCGTTATTTCAGGATCATTTGAAGTAAAACGCGACCAGTAAATTTTACGTGCATCCTTTAGACCGGATTTCACGTCTTTAAGATATAGAGGATTTATTTAAACTGTTCCGCAAAACAGCAGCCGCCGGATCGAAGCAACGTCTTCGTTTTTTCCGGCGGCCTTTTTATGACTCATACAAATAATTCGGAAGCAATCCTGTCTGCAATAAGCTTACCCTTGGTAGTGAGCATTACCATTCTGTTTCCTATTGTTACATCTCCCGACTTTAGCCAGGGATCCAGTTGCGTAAGGAAATCAGATAAAAACGCTTCACCGAATTCGCGGGAAATAAGCTCCGCACTTATACCTTCTGAGGTTCGTAAACGAGTCATAACATATTCGTTGTATCGGTTTTGCAGCGTTAATTCCTCTATGGTCGCAGGGATTACACCCTCCAAAATTGCTTTAGTATAAGAACCATTTGAGGCAACATTCCATTGCCGGGTTACCCCGTTAAACGAATGTGCCGAAGGCCCAATGCCTATATAAGGTTGCCCTGACCAATAGGAGCTGTTATGCCTGGAACGGAATCCGGGCTTTGAAAAATTACTAATCTCATATTGCTCAAAACCATTTTTGGGTGCCGAGTCCATTAACAACATAAAATGTTCAACGGCCAGTTCCTCATCAGGTGCTGACACCCGGTGCTCGCGGATTAATTTTTCCAAAGCTGTTCTCTTTTCAATTGTTAAACAATAACAGCTTAGATGCTTAACAGGTAAGCTAAACGCCCTTTCTAAATTCGCCATCCATTTTGAGGCAGACATTTCAGGCAAGCCATAAATCAAATCGATGGTAATATTGTCAAATCCTGCATCAGCCGCCATCATAACAGATTGTTCCGCTTCGTTAGCAGAATGTGCACGGTTCATGAGTTTCAGGTCATCATCAAAAAAAGATTGCACACCTATACTTAGTCTGTTGACAGGTGTGCTCCTCAGTTCCTGCAGCTTTTCAACTGTCAGATCATCCGGGTTAGCCTCCAGGGTGATTTCAGCTCCTGCTGCGATGGAATAAACAGAATGAATGGCATCAAATATGCGGTGGAGCTGCTTCTCATTAAGCAACGACGGGGTACCTCCACCAAAATAAATTGTTTCAAGAGGTTTTAACCGATTGTTGTCGGCAAGATAATCCTTCCGCAATTTTATTTCGGCAATAAGGGCATCAACCATTTCATCCATTTTTGCATGATTTACTGAAAAATGAAAATCACAATACGAACAAGCTTTGCGGCAAAATGGAATGTGAATGTACACGACTTATGAATGGAAAGTAAAATTATCAGACTCTTAAGAAGACAAACATTAATGAGATGCCCCGTACTAATTTAGCAACATGGTACAAAAGCAAGAAGTGTTATTTAGGCAAAACTATTCTGAAAGTAGTTCCTTTTCCGGGTTCTGAACTTTTAACAAAAATATGGCCGTCGTGGTATTCTTCAACAATACGTTTTGAAAGCGATAACCCAAGACCCCAGCCCCTGCTTTTAGAAGTGTACCCCGGCTTAAAAACTGTTTTGAACTTGGATTTGGGAATCCCTCTTCCGGAGTCGGTAATGTCAATATATACAAACTGCTGCTGATCGGTAACATTCACGGCTATGGATCCTTCGCCTGTCATTGCATCGATTGCATTCTTAAACAGGTTTTCCAGCACCCATTCAAAGAGCGGCACATTGAGAGGAGCCAATATCTCATGATTTACATTGCATTTCTGAGAAAACTGAACCCTGTCACTGGTGCGTGAACGAATGTATCCAACCGAATTCGAAATCATCTCCATCACATTTTCTTTCCGCAGTGAAGGGGCGGAACCAATTTTTGAAAAACGTTCGGTAATTGTATTGAGTCTGGAAATATCCTTTTCTATTTCCGCAAGATGATCGTTCTGCCCCTTTGACTTCAGGTATTCAACCCATGCCATAAGCGATGATAACGGTGTCCCTAACTGATGAGCTGTTTCTTTTGCCATACCTACCCAAACCTGATTTTGTTCGGCTTTACGCGAGGTGCTGAATGCGAGGTAAGACACTACCAGAAACAAAGCAATTACACCCAGCTGGAAATAGGGATAATATCTCAGTTGCCGGAGCAGCAAAGATTCGCGATAATAAACATAATTCCGTTCCTCATCTTTTCCAAAAACAATTGTGATCGGCTCATTTTCTTCACGCATCAGCGCGACCTGTTCTTTCAGATAAGCCGGATTGAGTGCCTTAACGGAATCAAGGTTGCGACTTGAATTAATATTTCCTTCCGCATCCGTAAGCACCATCGGAATAGTGTTGTTGCTTCGCAGAACTTCGAGCGCAAAACTAACGTCTCCCGCCTCAACACTCACTTCCGAAAGCTGTTTAACGGCACCCGCCCATAATTCAGCATTCTTTTTCTCCTGCTCACTCAGCTTTTTTACCAGAATGTTGGTGTACCAAAGCGAAGCCAGACCAATACAAATGGCGGCCATTAAAAGAGCAAGTTTCCAGCGTTGTTTTCGGGTATAAATATTCACAAAAATGTGATTTCAGTTCTACTTAAAGAATGTACTCCAATATTACATCAAATTTCAATACCACCGGCAATTTTCATTCATCAAATTCGATCTGAAGCTCTTCCTGCTTCTTTTTCTCTTTTACCGGAGGAATAGTGTCCAGTTTATTCCTGCCAAATTCCTGTTTCAGTGTTTCCTTAAATGATTTGGCCTCCTTCTTTATTTCACTGGTAATCTTGTCCTCCACGCTCTTTCTGTCCATCGAAAATATAGGATTGGAAGCCGTCCCCTTTACAGTCATAAATATCCTTGATCGGCCATAGCCATCTTCTTCAATTGTACCAAATTCGGTGTTCAGCTGGCGGACTTTTCGACCCATCAGTTGTGAAAGATAGAGCTGCAGTTTGTAGTCAACTTTATTGTCAAATCCATGGGTTCCGCTTAAGGTAAGGTCAAGTGCCGAACTGTGGATTTCCATCTGCGGTATTATGATGGTTTCATTTTTAATGTCAATGGTATTTGTTAATGTGGAGAACCGGATGTCCTTTAAATCAGTACCCTTCAGATAGCGGGATAATGCCAGCATCGGTTCAAAATTTATCAGTTCGCCATCAATAACTGTAAGATCACTTTTCGCGATAATTGTTTTGGGATTTACCTGCAGGCGGTTGTCCCATGTACTTCTGAATAACACTTGGGCGTTGATACGACCTTTCAGGTTTTTATCTACAATAACCGTTTGACCGAAATTGCCCATTTCATAAAACAGGCGATTTATATTCATGTTGGTGATAAGCGCATCATAATCTATTTTCAGACTGTCCGCTTTCCTTCCGTCAATCATTCCTTTGAGTCGTATTTTCCCGTCAGAGGTATTCATATCAAGTTCGCGTGTGGCCAGCGTTTTGTCGCGTAACTGTATTTCTCCCTGAATGGATGAAGCAGTAAACTTTCTGAATTTCAAAGAATCTATTTTTACTCCAAGAGCAAAATTCACAAAACCTGTCAGTTTAAAACGATAAGAGGTATCGGCACCATTGCCCAAAGCCTGATCTTTTGCCATCAGTTCGTCCAGATTCAAATAGGTTGAAGCGAGAGTTGCTCTGACAATCAACGGATCTTTACTGCCGGCCAGGTATCCGGCAAGATCCGTTATTGTACCGGATAATCTGAGATCAGAGGCTCCTGCCATCATGGTAATGCCGTCAGCTATAACATCTCCTCCCTGCAGCCTGAGTGTACCATTGCACTTCCGGTATTCAAGCGGCCGGCCTTTAATCTTAAATCCAACATCGGTTAACTGAAGGGTTCCTGATGAAACATATGATGATGATATACCGGGTGTCCCGCTGAATGAAGCGTTAAGCTTCGCCTGACCTTTCATATATTGAAGTGTGTCAGGAATGTAAAACCGGCTCACTACTTCGAGACTTGCATCAAGAGTGGCCTTGATCCGCAAATGAGGATGTCTGAAGTTTTCTATTTCGAATTCCGCAGTGATTGGTCTTCCTTCAAGTTTGCCGGTTAACCGGCCTATCTGAAGCAAGGTAACAGGGTTGGATTTGCTTTTTTGGTTTGTAAAAGAACCATTGAAACGCATGTTGCTTAAATGATAATTACTGCCTCTGGGAGTGAGTCCCGAATTGGCAGCATTAAACGTTGCGATAACCAGCGGATCTTTCGAAGGACCTTTGACAGAACAATGAAAATTTACATTCCCGCTGTATTCAAAGTCGTCGATCCGTTTTGTAAAATCACCTGGCAGCAAAGCAAAAACGGCCCGGAGGCTTGAGCCCGGTGAATTCAGATCCAGATCAAAATAATTTCCATCGGCGTTGTCCTTTATAGTTCCTTTAACATCCAAATCGAATTCATGCAGCTTTACATTTGCATCACGAATCACATATATTCCGCCTGACCGGTCGGCATCCATAAATAATTTAAGCTTTATCTCTTTATCATTTATATACCGGACACCTCCCGATTTAAATCCGGCATCTTTTAATTCAGCAATGGTTTGAATGGTAAATTTATCACCTGTAAAATTTCCCGACAACGTTCCGTTCTCAGCAAAAAAATCCATGTCTGTTTCATCGGCAACTGAATAATACAACACCCGCATCTTTTCCACCTCTACACTTTCCAGCTCAAGCTGCATTGTTCCCCCGCCGGAACTACCTTTCCAAATGTCATAATTCTTTGTTCCGTCGGAAGCAATCTGCAAATTCAATGTACCGGAAGAAACTACAAGTTTTTTGAGATTGTACTTGCCTGACAGCACATCCCAAATATTAAATAAAAGCGAAAGTTTAGCCGCAGTTAAAACTGTACCGGTTGTTATAAAAGGCTGTTTTTCCAAAACGGTTACATCGGTAAAAACCACCGCGGCGTATGGAAAATGACGTATCAGCGAAAAGTCAACATCGCCTGTTTTGACTTCTGTTTTAAGTCTGCTGTTAAGCGTGCTGATAACTGCGGACTTAATTTCTTTGTCGAAGAAAGTTGCCGCAATTACCAAAATCAGCATCAGCGACACAAAACCAATCAACAGCCAAATCAATACCCTCTTCAAAAACCTCATTGAAACGTTATTTAATCCTAAATGCAAAAATCAGCCGAATATTGCCGGTCTCCGGGGAGAACGAATTCAAAGTTTGAACATTTTTATCAGCAAAAAGGCCGCCCGGAATCCCTGGCGGCCTTGAAACTTTTGAATTCCGGTGGAATTTATCCAAGCCTTTTGGCTACTGCATCCCAATTGACTACGTTCCAGAAGGCTGTAATGTAGTCAGGGCGACGGTTCTGATAATGAAGATAATAGGCATGCTCCCAAACATCCATTCCTAAAAGTGGCTGCCCTTTTACTTCCGCAATATCCATCAGTGGATTGTCCTGGTTGGGAGTAGAACAAACTTCCAGTTTACCGTTAGCTGTAAGAACCAGCCAGGCCCAGCCTGAGCCGAAACGCGTAGCTCCTGCTGCTGCAAACTTTGTTTTAAATTCCTCAAAACTCCCGAAGGAGCCATTAATGGCTTCAGCTAATTTGCCTGATGGTGCTCCGCCTGCCTTTGGACCCATAATTGTCCAGAAGAGAGAGTGGTTGTAATGGCCGCCTCCGTTATTTCTGACGGCAGCGGAAAACTTGCTGATATTTTTGCAAATTTCTTCTATCGTTAATTTTTCAGCTTCGGTGCCCGCTGTTGCATTGTTTAAGTTGGTTACATATGCCTGATGGTGCTTTCCATGGTGGATTTCCATGGTTCTGGCATCAATGTGAGGTTCCAGAGCGTCAAAAGCATAGGGAAGAGAGGGAAGTTCAAAGGCCATGATAAAAATAATTTAAGTGAAACAATTGGTGATTAGACTTCAAAAGTACGGAATATGAGAGGGAAAAGATGCCCATATGCCCCCCAAAAACAAGAATTGTGTTTTTTATTCAAAAAAAAATTTAAACCCATTGGTTATTATCCGATTAATTCATATAAATTTGCGCCCTGAATCTTATAATCAAACCAACATCACAATGAAAAAAGTATTTGCTGTTCTGGCGATTGCAAGCTTAACCACCTTCGTAGCATGTGGTCCTAAAGCTGAAGAAGCTGCCACTGATGCCACTGAAAATGTTACTGAATCTGTTGACGCTGCTGCTTCTGAAGCTACTGAAGCTACCGAAGCTGCTGTTGACACTGCCGCTGCTGCTGCAGGCGCAATGGTTGATTCCACTGCTGCTGCTGTAGCCCAGTAATTGGTTGCAATCAAAAACTAAAAAGGAGGCCCAAGGTCTCCTTTTTTTATATAGTTTGTTTATTAATGTGTTGTTTTACAGCATGTTACAAACAAGCTGTCCGGCCACCGTCTACCGGGACATTGATTCCCGTGATATAAGCAGCTGCAGGTGAAACCAAAAATCCGACCGCCTCTGCTATTTCTTCAGGTTTGGCAAAACGACCCATTGGAATCTCCCGAATCATCTCAGCCTCAAGCAGATCAGTTGCTTTGCCCGTTTTAATCGATTTTGCATCAATGAGTGTCGAAAGCCTGGATGTTGCGGTTGCTCCCGGTAAAACATTGTTTACTGTAATTCCATATGGAGCCACTTCAGTTGCCAGCGTTTTAGACCAGTTAGCTACTGCGGCCCTGACGGTATTACTGACCCCCAGCCCTTTAAGGGGTTGTTTTACCGATGTGGAGATTACGTTAACGATTCGTCCGTAACCAGATTTTTTCATCCCCGGAAGCACTGCCTGCATAAGTAAGTGGTTGCAGATCAGGTGTTGACGAAATGTTGACTCAAATTGATCAGTAGTAGCTTCTGTAATAGGACCACCGGGAGGGCCGCCGGTGTTATTTACAAGAATATTTATCTCATTGCCGTTTTCGAAGTATTCTGTTAACTTCTGTTTTAATTGGTCAGGGTTGCTGAAATCAGCACAGATTGCTTCATGACGCTGACCCTTGGCCAGGGGAAGTGATTTCAGAACTTCTGCAAGAGCTTTTTCATTTCGAGCCACCAGCGTAACGGACGCCCCCATTTCGGCCAGCGTGCGGGCGCAGGCAAGGCCTATTCCTTGTGTTGAGCCGCACACCATTGCACGCCTCCCGGTCAAATCTAGATTCATCCGGTAAAGATAGTCAGCAACCCCAAAACAACTGTTTGCTTAAATATTTGTAATTTTATGGCTCAGCGGAACGGACAAAGATTGCAGTGAATCCCATATACCGGCCTGTTTTCAGCTAAAAGTTGTAACCTGCCGATCCTTTCCGGAATTATCCACTCTTAAAATTATGTGTCATGCCTATCCAGCCTCCTTTTAGTTTCAAAAAATGGATTGATAACAACCGTCATTTACTGCGCCCGCCTGTAGGTAATCAGGTTGTATATACACCCGACCAGGATTTCATTGTTATGGTTGTAGGCGGCCCTAATTCACGTAAAGATTTTCATTTTAACGAGACAGAGGAATTCTTTTATCAACTGGAGGGGGATGTGTCCGTGAAAATTATGGAGGACGGCAAACCGCGTGAAATTCCCATTAAAGAAGGTGAGATTTTTCTGCTTCCGGCACGCACTCCTCATTCACCTCAGCGGGGACCCAATACGGTAGGACTCGTAATGGAAGTTCAACGCAGACCCGGCATGAAGGATCGCCTGCAATGGTATTGTGAAAATTGCAATAACCTGTTGCACGAATCTATTTTTGATCTCAAAGACATCGTCACAGAACTTCCTGTTGCCATGGATGCTTTTTATTCTGATTTGAATAAACGGACCTGCAAAAAATGCGGTGCAGTCATGGAACCTCCCAAGAAACTTTCAGCCGACCCGTCGTCAGTAAAATTTGAAAGCTGAAAAAGTTCCTGATTACCGGTCTTAATCAGCACGTATACATTACCGTTGGCTTGTAATAAGGTTTGTATTACCATCCTCCGCCGGCACCACCACCGCCAAAAGAGCCTCCTCCAAAAACATCCTTTTCAGCGGCTGCAGCCGATGCTCTGTTTCCTCCTAATGTTTGGGATGCAACAAATGCGGTTAAATCCTGCGTATTCCATTTATCATGTAAAAGCAGATCCCTTGTATATCCTTTTCTGATTTGCTTGAGGTAGGTAAATAATAAAATTGCCGTTATTATTAATGCCGCACCTGCAATCGTGATCAAAAGCATCGGATCTCCAAAGCTGAAAAAATACTTGAACGTTGCGGCACTGCAAGCTACGGTAATCAATCCAACCCGTATCCACAAAATCGACCTGCCGGCTATGCCTTTGTATAAATATACGATTGGGATTAAAGCGGTCAGCAGATAAAATACAAAGGAAAATGGAATATCTCCTCCGTCCGATAAATCGAGATGCATAAGTTCTACTGATGCCATGCGCACTACCCAATAATTTAAAGAACCATATAATAGCAAAAGCGATCCGGCTTTTAAAATAACAAACTGATCGTCAAAGACCGCTGAATTAAGCCGTTTCTGAAAGCCAACGGTAAAAACGTAAACTATGACAAAAACAGCAGCTAAAATAAATGGCAAGTAAAACATTAAAACACTTCCAGTACTGATAACTAACCATCCGATGAGACATGTGAAAAGTAAAAGCGAAATTACCAGTGCAGTTAAATCGAGATAACGGATGGCGGCAAATAGTGTAAGCAGTAAACCAACCAACAGCACTGCGGTTGTGGAGTTGTAAACATGTATCAACACACTTGATCCGATATAACCTAAAGCTGTGTAAATGCCGGCTTCCGTTACGCCAGATTTAAAATGATGGTTTCTGCCGATCACTAAAAATTCTGTTAAAAAAAGTATCAGACCGCCGAAGAACAACAAGCCAAGTGATAATGATATTTCGTTATCGGAAAGAAATCCAAAAAGACCGAAAGGACCCACCAAATTCCCCATCAGAATAACAACAAGCGATAATAAAAAAAGGAGTACTTTGATAAATAAGGAGGGCGTATACAGGTTGGTTGCAAAAACTTCCCGAATATTTTGCCATTGTGCCTCAGAAAGCATTCCGCTTTTATATAACTTCCTGCCTTCAGACAAGACTGTCTTTTTTTCTACCTCTTCAAAATTGTATGCAATTAGATTTTTATTCATTTGCAAAATGCTTTCTCTTTTTCATTAAAAACATAATGTAAGCAATACAACTTAATGGAAAATAATAAATCAAGGCTATTGCAGCATCGGTGCTGTCCAGGAAATCATAAACAAAGTAGGTGATGGCAATATAACCTGCAATGTTTGAATAGAGAAAAAACAGGAATTCTTTTAATCTCCACGTTTGAAAAGAAATCAGCGCTGCCGAAATCAGTAATATCAGCTCGTATACCTCCTGAAAGCCTGAATCAAACATTCCGGAAAGAGATCCAAAATAAAACAGTAAGAGTCCGAAATTTACATAAGTAAATCTGAAATGCGGTTTGATAAATTTAGTTGCCGAAAGGTGACCTGCCAAAAGAAATACCAATCCTAAAATGATACAAACCAGGTTTAAGTCAACTGATCTGTTCCAGTCGCCCTGAACCCAGTCTACCGGAGTCAGACTTATACCCACTGTTGCTGCAAAAGCGGTTATTCCCATCGAAAGCAAGGCCCGGTTATCGTACCTGTAGGCCATTGTAAAAAGTATTGCAGCGCTGACAAGCGAAGTCCATCGAACCAAAAGTGTAACCAAATCAAAATATACCTGGAAGTAGACAAATAATGAAATTATTAAAAGCGCTACTAAAAGAAGTATATAATCGAAATAAGGCTGATCAACTGTTACCTGCCGGTTAGAATAGGGTTTTGCGAATTTCCCGATAAACCTGAATCCAATTACAATTCCCGCTGCAATTGCAACCATTGCGCAAACATGCGCTATGTTTCCAAAATGTTCATAAGCTAGATAAGAAACCCCTCCGGTAAAAAGCAAAATTCCGGTATACAATAGGAACCGGAGTTCATAGTATACCGAAATTAATTTTTCCGTGCGGATCGATTCCAGAAAATTAAATTGCGATTCGCTGATAGCATTTCGGTCAAACAGTGCCTTGTTAATGTTTCCCATTAGTCAGAATAGTAAAGACACTCATTTCATTTGAAAAGCATGAACGAACAAATAAAATGACAAAACAAGACACTGCATTACTTTAATGCATCACAAACAACCGGCTTGGATAAGGCTTTTTTATTCAGCGGTTGTAGGATCGATAATGGTAGAAACTTTTGCTACAACGTTTGCAGGAAATCCTCCCTGTTTGGCATGCTCTAATACCATCTCTACGTTAGGGGCAATGTAAACGCAATATATTTTATTTTCGACCACATAACTATGTTCCCATTGAATATGCGGCCCCATGTGTTCCAGAACACGACATGAAGTTTGCGAAATGGCTTTTAATTCAGCTGCTGAGAGCTTACCGGCACCCGGGATCTCTCTTTCAATTACATACCTTGGCATTTTCTTTTCTTTTTTAGATTGGGTTAAAAGGACGATTTGAAGAAAACTTATTAATCTGATAAAAGTAATCTATTTTAATAAATCAACAAAATATATTGATCCGCCAAACCCTTCAGGCCTTACGGGAAATAATGATAGTTTGTATCGTATTTGTCCCATCCTGCTTCATTACAAATTTCCGTTCCTGCTCCCGAACCTCAAATCCGTTGGAGAGGAGTGCATCAATTAAATAGGCTGCTTCATGATAATGGACATACATCCCCTCCTGTTCGGTGCCTGATGTTTCAAATTGCCTGTAATAGCTTTCAGCCTCCAGAAAACTTATGTATAATGCCCCGCTTTTTAAGCTCAACCTGCTGCAATCATGTATCAGTTTCAAACAATCCTCTTTGGATAAGTAGGGCATACAAAACCCAATCATGATCCCATCAAATAACCCGGTAATATTTTTCAAATCACGGCAATCAACCACCGAAAAATCGGCCATCGGATTTAACGACGCAGCCAGTTTAACCATGTTGGGAGCAACATCAATTGCTTCGATCTGAAAATCAGGTCGTTTTGACCCAAGGTAACGGGTTATGTTCCCCGGACCACATCCGATTTCAAAAATTTTAGCTCCCTTACCTGGTATCAAATCACAAAAAAAATCATACGACCGGTTGTACATGTCCATATCCATAAATTTCTTCATGTAACGCTCCGCAACCAGGTCCCACGCCTTAAAGGTTTGCTTGTAAGTATCCATTTCCATAGACAGTAATTCTAAAAGCTTCCGGCCCGCTTCATCAAAATTAATTTAAATAGACAACTTTTATCGCAACCATACCTGCAATTACCAGTACTGCAATTAAGGACATGAGCAGATGTTTTTTGAAATATCCTGCCAGCTGCATTGCAATAAGCCCACCGGCTATTAAGAGTCCCGCCATCAAAAAAGGTTTCATCATTTCGAAATCCAGTTTTTGTCCGGAATAATATTGTAAACGAAAGGGTTCTGAAAGCGTTCGAACTAATGCGATAAGTAAAATGATTGTAGCAACTCTCGCCATTTTTTCCGGTTTCCCCATAAAATATTTATAATATTATTTGCAGCTAGGAAATGTTTATATAAGTGATTTACCAAAACATATGCTGTTTTGAGCGTGTACATAAGGTTCGTAATTAGGAATTTTATAATAATTATTCGCTTCATAAAAGCTGACAGCTGCACTTTGTTTAACGCCTGTTTCGAGTATACATTTTGTATATCCCAATTCAACGCTCCACGCTTCCAGGCCTTTTAAAATCGCATTGGCAATTCCCTTATTCCGATATGCTTCCTTTACAAACATGCGTTTAATTTCGGCTTCGCTGTCAGAGTATTTTTTTATAGCACCACACCCAGCCGGCCGGCCCCCAATAAAAGCTACAAGAACATGATCGAGCAACTCGGACTTGTTATACTGATCATAAAATGCGTGTTCATCTCCATCACAAATTGCAAGGTATTCATCCAACAGAAATGCCAATGATAAAAAATCACTGTTTTTTGAATCGGTTCTCATAATTACTACCCCTTGATCCTTCAATTGGAAATTTAAACCTGACATTTGTCTAAAAATTTATCTGCTGATTCTAATTAGTGTATTATCAATTAAAATACAGTTTTCTTATAAACTTAATTTGCACTAAACCAATCAGCCGGCCGAATGGTGGCATCCCAAATATCCAATCAAGAGATTCAGCGAAATACTTTGAGGTTGAAATGGATTCGTCCGGTTCCTTGCTTTCAAATACTTTAATTTTCTTTTTAGCTTTTGTGACAAGGCTAACCTGAATTAGTGATGATTTTCTGCTTACTGATGCCCCGCTGTATCCGGTTGCCGTATGAATCATATTGGTTTTAAACAGGCTGATATAATCCCACTCCGGAAAATCAGTCCAGGTTCCAAATACCTGCGGGCCAAAATGGGTAGTCAGGCGGTACTTTTTATTTTTAAAATCAATTTCGATACCGGATTGATATGCAAATAAGCCGACTGAAATTGCCGTCATTACAATTCCATAAACGGGAGTGTACATCAGTTTAACAAGTGCAAACAGAAAAATAAGTCCGCCGACTGCATTTATAAGTGCAGGTTTATCGTTTTTATAAATAAACCTATAAATGGTATCCATGGCGAAAAGTACTATTTTTTGTCAGTGATGTTAATATAAAAATGTCAATTAGCATAATTGATGCCGATATGCTTCAGGTAACGGGCGGGTCATTATTAATTGTTTCCATTATATGTTTGGCTGCACTTAATTTTATTTGCCGGTTTTTTTCCATTAACCTGGTAGTAACCCAATGTTCCAATTTATGGTGAGCCGGAATCAGTATAGCGGCAACTAAAACCAAGGCAACAAGCATGAGAAAGGGAGAATGATGTGTTAACGTTGCAAGCACCGGATGAACAAACATATTGAGGAATTCAAATACGAGCAATAAACTCAGCACACCTAAAAATCGTATCCAGCTTTCTTTTACAATAATACTCTTTGTCAACAAAAGAAATATCAAGATTAATCCAATAAGCGATGCCCCCAGGATGGCATATTGCATGTTTAATTTACGCTGATTCTCCTGTGCGAGGCGGGCCTCTTCAATTTTTTGCTGCCGGCTGATTTCATCGATGCTTATCCGTTGTATTTCCATCGCCTTCTCCTGACTGAATTGTTTGTCTTTAGCTGCAATGGTCTCGCTTTGGTAAATAAAGGCACTGTCTATGTTGCCTACAGACTTATAATAATCGGCAAGATATGAACTTGCATTCATCACCTGACTGGTAAATGCTCCGTTTTGGGCAATCTGAAATGATTTTTTTGCATAAAACAAACATGAGTCGTTGTTTCCGGATTGTTCAAATAACCGGGCCTGTCCTAAATATGTTTCACACAATGTTTCACTGTTTTCCATTCGAATCAAATAAGGGACTCCAAGTCTGTAATTGCCCATTGCCACCTCATTGTATTTCATTTTCGAATAAATATTTCCCAGGTTATTCAGCGTAATTCCAATGTAATCTTCATTGTTCAGCTTAACCGCCAATTCATAAGCGCGGTTGGTAAACGCGAGAGCAGAATCTAAAATATCGAGTTTTTCAAATCCATCTCCAATATTAAGGAGATTGACGGCTTTCCTGTTCTCAAAATTATTTTGTTCAGCAATTTTCAACGCTTTTAAATTATAATCTATACACTGTCGCTGATCACCTTCATAGGCATAAACAATTCCAACACTGGTCATAAGTCTTGAAATGTTTTCCTGATCACCGGTTGACTCAGATTTTTTAAGAGCTGAAAGTAGTATTTCAAGTGCTTTGGGGTAATTCCCCGTTACATTGTATATGCTGCCCGTTAAGTTCAGATTAACAATTTCACCTGTCACATAACCAATTTGCTCCGAAAGCGCTAATCCCTTTTGAGCCATCAGCATGGCCGAATCAGGATTAGAATAAAGCATCATGCGGCCCAGCTTTGTATAGAGCAATGCCCTGCTGGTATCCTGTTCTTCCGTCTGCAGTTGTCTGCGTAAACTATCCGCCTGCTCGTTTTGACCATGAGCAGAAAGGTTGAAAAAAAATGCAGCCATTACAAAAGCTACTATATTGAATTTCATGATATTATGAATTGTGTCGGATTAAAAACCTCGAAAAGCCTTAAAATTAAATAGTAAACGGATACCTCCAACCGGTTTCACCATCTGAGCGAAAGAAAATGACTTATCACCGGTTTATATCGATGGGCTCCTCCTGCAATTGGC
>DASUFP010000079.1:0-9652 GCA_036274495.1 Bacteroidia bacterium | reverse complement strand
CTGAAACAGTCTGGTCTCCTATTATTTCCTTTGTTTCGTGATTGTACAACACCTCTATATTTGGTGTGTTTTCGACCCTGTGCTGCATCGCTTTGGAAGCGCGCATTTCGTTTCTCCTGACTATCATGTACACCTTACGGCACAATTTGGAAAGGTAGGTGGCTTCTTCTGCAGCCGTATCGCCGGCACCTACTATGGCAACATCCTGTCCTTTAAAAAAGAATCCATCACATACAGCACAAGCTGATACTCCAAACCCGTTGAGCCGTTGTTCAGAATCGAGTCCGAGCCATTTTGCCGAAGCACCCGTTGCTATGATTACCGTATCGGCATGAATTTCCGTTTTTTCATCAATAATAACTTTATGAACAGGTCCTGTAAAATCGACTGAAGTAGCATATCCCCAACGAATATCGGTCCCAAACCGTTCGGCCTGTGCTTTAAAATCGTCCATCATTTTAGGACCCTGTGTTCCTTCGGGGTAACCTGGATAATTTTCAACCTCGGTAGTAATGGTAAGTTGCCCTCCGGGCTGTAAACCTTGATACATGACCGGTTTAAGATCGGCACGGGCAGCATAAATTGCAGCAGTATAACCGGCAGGACCGGAGCCTATAATCAGGCATTTAACATGTTCAGGGGTATCAGACATAGTTTAGCTGGTTGCGGGGTGCAAAGTTACAAAATAGGCGGTCACGAATGCTATTGAGCGATAAGCGTATCAAGGGTGAAAGAATAACCTTCCCAAATACCAATTCCCCCGTTAATATTGGAAATCAAAGGAGTAATAGATCCAAACGGATTCCCATTATTGGATGACTGCGTTTCGGCAGCCCTCCAGAACTCATAACTGTCCTTGGTAATGCTGGCAAATTTCACAACAATAGTATCGCCCAGTTTAAAATAGCCCTCCTCGATGTTGTTGTCATCCTCGGCGTCTGAATAGGGCACCTCACCTCTGTTATAAGCAAAGTCGAAGCTTAGTCCGTTATAAAACTTGTCTTCTGTAGGAGAGCCTATGGGAGCTATAAAATCATCATCCTTACCCAACCTTTTGGCAAACCAGCGGTAACGGTTCCCAAGTGTATCGGGATCAGTAAGCCTGGCCCAGGTCCATCCTAAACTGTCGAGTTCCGGAATGGTTTCAAACCAAACGCTATCCAAAGCCACCGGCGGGTCGATGTGAGTGATTGCAGTTGCGGTTTCACCTTCTTTGGTAATTACAGTGAGGGTGTAAGTATTACCTACTTGCCCTAACATACCGGGTGATATGTACAGGTAACCAACAGAAGGGTCAACCTGGACAAGTGTATCGGTATTGATACCATCTGAAATAAAAACTGTAGCATTAAAAACCGAATAATTAAGCAGTGATGCTGAGTCCAGCGGATCATAAACACCTGCCGTCCGGGATAAAAACACATAAGCAGGCTGGCCGGGAGTGATGTACCCTTCAACAACCAGTTTTTGTTCGGCTTGCGGAAGATCCAGTGTTATGTCCTTTTCACAAGAAGATATAACTGAAACAGTGATTAAAGACACAATTATCCGAAACCACCTCTGATGATTTATACCAAAGAAGCTGCGGGTATTGAGTGCGTTCAATGAGTGGACCATTTTAAAATTTAAAATTATAAGTAACAGAAGGTATAATCGGAAATAACGAAACCTGTTTTGCCTGCAATTTCAATGTGTTGGTTGAATCATCAACTTTCTCATCGAGGTAAATAAAATACGGATTCATTCTGCTGTAGACATTATATATTGAAAAGTTCCAGCTCGATTCGAATCGCTTTTTCTTTTTAACATACAATGTCGCTGAAATATCGAGCCGGTGATATGCCGCCATCCTGTATGAATTGCGGTCACCATATTCATAGTAAATTTGTCCGGATGTCGTCGGGTTGCTTCCGTTCAGCTGGGTTAAATCTATTGGCCCGTTAAAAAATGCCCGGCTAACGGGTAAGGTCATTGAATTTCCTGTTGCGTATACCCAGGTAGCCCCGAAGGTCCATTTTTTACTCAGGTTATATACAAGAACAAGTGAAATATCATGTCTGCGATCGTATTTGGCGGGAAAGGTCATCCCTTTGTTCAGATCGGCAAATTTTCTTTCAGTCTTCGACCAGGTATAGCCTATCCATCCGTTGAATTTTCCTTTTGCTTTTTTTACAAAGAATTCCGCTCCGTAACTCCATCCCGTGCCAAAGACAAAATTATTATCCTGATTGTTTTTAATATCGTCCTCGGGTTGCGCTCCTTCCTTATATTCAATCTGGTTTTTCAAATCCTTATAATAAACTTCAACCGATGTCTCCCAAACATTCTCCTTAAAGTTGCGGAAATATCCTACCGCATACTGCCACCCAATCTGTGGTTTAACCAGTGTTGATGAGGGAACCCAAACATCTGTTGGTAACGATACGGATGAAAGTGAGGCCAGGTGTATATACTGGTAATTTTGAGTTACCGAGGCTTTTACCGACTGGTACTTCCCGGTCACCAGTCTCATCGACAGCCTGGGTTCTGCATGATAGTAATCGGCAATGCTTTTTCCCCTGCTGTATTCAATTGTATCGGTTGTGGCTCCATAAGCATCCTTCACATATCTTGTAAAAGGGCCCACCTGGTCAAAAAAACTGAATCTTACACCATAACTCACTGCAAACTTATCTGTAACATCCCAGTCATCATTAATATACGCTGCCACTTCATGAGAATACAATTTTACAATATCCCCAAGATCGAATTTAGTATCACCTGACTGAGCTGTTACATTAGATGGAGTAAAAATATGATAGGTATAATTGGTTCCGAATTTTAAATGGTGCATGATATTCGGAAAATAACTGAAATCAACTTTAGCATTGTAATCACGAATACCTGAAAACAATCTGAAATCAAACTTTTGCTGAACAGCTTCAAATGAAAATTTATAATCAGACAACACCAGGGTGGTATTCATGAACATTTTCTGACTAAACAAATGATTCCACCTGAGGGATGCCGTTGCATTCCCCCACGGAATTCGAACCTTAAATCCATTATCAAGTCCGTTGAATGTAAAAACATCTCTTCCCAGATAACCGCTGAAGTACAATCGGTCTTTATCAGATAACCGGTAATTTAGTTTCGTATTGAGATCATAGAAATAGTAACTGTTGCCATAGCCTCTGGAATCTTTGCTGATAAAAGGTTCGCGGAGAAACAGGTCTATAAATGTTCTTCGTGCCGAAATAATAAATGATGCCGTATCTTTTTTAATAGGCCCTTCAACAGTAAAACGGGAGGCAACATAACCTATTCCCCCTTCCATATGTGTCTCCCTGTTGTTCCCTTCTTTCATTGTAATATCAAGGACTGAAGCAAGGCGACCTCCATATTGGGCAGGCATTCCTCCTTTGATAAGAGAAACATCCTTTATAGCATCAGAATTAAATACTGAAAAGAAGCCAAAAAGGTGAGAGGCATTGTACACTACCGCTTCGTCAAGCAATATGAGATTTTGATCGGGTCCGCCTCCTCTCACATAAAATCCGGCATTACCTTCACCTGCTGATTGCACACCCGGCAGCAGTTGTATCGACTTAAGCAAATCAACCTCACCCATAAACGCAGGCAATGTTTTCATCATTTCTACATCTACATCAACCTTACCCATTTGTGTCGACTGAACATTTTTATCAGCCTGTTCAGCTGTAATTTCAACTGTCTCGGTTGTGTATGAAATTTCTTTCATTTCCCGGTTAATCCGGATATTCCGGTCCAAAGAAATCTTCACAGTGTCGGAGATGTATCCTATATAGGTGAAAACCAGAGTGTATTCTCCCTTCTCAAATGTCATGGAATAAAAGCCATACGTATTGGTTGTGGTGCCCCTCTGCAACTCTTTAACATACACACCTGCACCAAATAACGATTCTCCCGATTTGGCATCCTTAATATATCCGCTAATAGTGTATTTGTTTCCCGATTGATCCTGACCAAATGCCGGTTGAAAGGACATTAAAAGGACACAGATAATTACTGATACAAACGAGAAGCGCGTAATCAATTTCATAAAAGGCAGCTGAATCTGACGAGGTGCAAAACTCATAATTTAAAGTGACAATTACCTAAAAAAATCGTTTTAATAAAAGCCCATGTTCATACATATTATGCTGATTAACAATTATTTAATATAATAATTGGTTAAATGTTTTGTCCCCTGCCTACAGTTTCAAATCATTAGAATAATAACTACTTTTGCGCTCCTGGATCAATTATCTGTTCCATTTGCTCGGGGTGTAGCGCAGCCTGGTAGCGTATCAGCATGGGGTGCTGGTGGTCGCTGGTTCGAATCCAGTCACCCCGACCAAACAATATGAAATGTCCCGCAGTGCGGGACATTTTTATTTCGACAGGGACCGGACAGAGCCTTGCTCTGGTAAGGGACATGGAGAAATCAAAATGAGCGAAGCGAATTTCATATTGTTTGATTCTCCCCCCCTTATGGATCAGCGTAGCTAATCCAGTCACCCCGACCAAACAATATGAAATGTCCCGCATTGCGGGACATTTTTATTTCCCTCAACCTGTAAGAAGCCTTTCTACAGTAAATATGAAGGGAAAAAAGAGCTGAAAATTTACTTTTTCTTAAGGATCCACCAAAGGCCTTTTACATCATTCTTCCATTCAGGTATAAGAAGCACCAATATGCTTTCTTCAATAGCATCCACTATCAGTAGCAGTATTGCGGCATAAAATATCCAAGGATAAAATCCAAAATGAAGTGTTGTCAGAATAAAAGTACCTATTCCCATTGCCGCCACCTTTGCAGACCACGTATGAAAACTGCTGGGTTTCCTGTAGCGCCATAAGGAAAGGCCTAATTGAATAAGATGCAGTAAGACTACCAGAAAAATTATGGAGAGATATTGATGAAACAACCCTTTGTTAAAAATGGCCAATCCAACAACCCCAACAATAATGGTCAACGAATCACCTATCGAATCCAATATACTGCCCAGTTTCGACACCTGATGTAATCTTCTGGCAATCCAACCATCAATCATGTCGGTAAAAAAAGAACAAGTTATAAGCCACTTAAATGCTGTTTGATGATCAATATAAATCAATAAAAGCAATACAGGAGCTGCAACAATCCGAAAAGAGGATAAAGCATTGGGGATATTCCAATTTGATTTACCTTTTATCATATTGCCTTATGCGGTTCACTGTTTCGGATTGCCTTTTGTCGCAACAGTTTCTTTTTCTGCATACGCATGTTGAGCATCTCCACCAAAAGTGAAAAGGCCATGCTAAAGTAAATATATCCCTTAGGCACATGGAAGTGAAGAGCATCTGCAATGAGTATCATACCTATCATTAACAGAAAAGAAAGGGCAAGCATTTTAATTGTAGGATTATTGTTTACAAAGTCAGAGACTTTTGCAGAAAAGAGGAGCATTATAGTCATTGCAACAACTACTGCCAGAATCATCACCAACAGGTTATCAACCAAACCGACTGCAGTCAGAATAGAATCAAAGGAGAAAACCATATCAATAACCACAATCTGAAAGATGGCAGCTGTGAGTGTTGTTTTATTCATGTTACTATCGGCATCCTCCTCTGCTCCCTCAATTTTGTTGTGAATTTCGACGGTAGATTTATAAAGCAAAAAAATGCCTCCTGCCAGCAGTATCAAATCGCGTGTGGAACAACTCCACAGAATGTTGTCGATAATCTCCGGATTCAGCTGAAGCGTAAAGAACGGGGCCACATCCAGTAAATGAAACAGTGCTCCTTTGGCACTTATTACCCATGTAATTCCAAAAAGCAGAATAATCCGCATTACCAAGGCAAGCATCAGGCCGGTTGAACGCGCCTTCGACTGGAGGTTAGCCGGCAGTTTGCCTGCAATTATTGAAATAAATATGATATTATCGATTCCGAGAACGATTTCCAGTACCGAAAGGGTGAACAGGCTTATGAGAGAGCCAAAAGAAAACAGATGGATAAAATCTTGTTCGAGATGCATACGCCGGCAATTGTTAACCCAAATGTATAAGATAAATAAGATAGCAGGCATACATCACTATGAATGCTACACCTTGCCATCGTTCCAACATGTGCTTTTTACCAATAAATAAAAAGAGAAAAAGCAGTGCACTTACCAGTACATTAAGCATCAAATCCCCGTTATTCCGATTGAGCAATGGCAATGGTCTGATAACACTGCTGATCCCCAGTATCCAAAAAGAATTAAAGATGTTTGATCCGACAACATTTCCAATGGCGATATCGGTGTTCTTTTTATATGCTGCTACTGCGGATGTCGCCAGTTCAGGTAGTGAAGTTCCGATGGCTACTACCGTTAAACCGATTAAGCTCTGACTTACACCGGAAGCGGTTGCTATGGCAACCGCTCCGTCAACTATAAACTTTCCTCCGATCACCAATCCTGATATTCCAAGCAATATAAACAACCAGATTTTATTGAATGGGAGTAACAGCTCCTCACTTTTCTTGAGTGATGCATCGTCTTTCGCAATCGAAAAAATATAATACATAAAAATGCAGAAAAAGCCTAATAAAGTGAGTCCGTCGCCTCTGCTCAAAATAGAATCAGGAGCATTGTTAACCAGCTCATCCGCTCCCAAAAACACAATAACCAAAGCTGAGAGTAAGGCAAAAGGGATTTCCTTGTAGGTAGTATTTCGTTTTACACTCAGAGGATAAATAACGGCGGCAATTCCAAGTATCAAAAGCACATTAGCAACATTGCTTCCAATAATGTTTCCAACAGCTATTTCGGTATTATCATTTACCGATGCAAGAATATTAACAATCAGTTCAGGCATTGAAGTGCCGAAGGCAACAATAGTCAGTCCAATAACTATTTCTGAAATTCCAAACCTGCGGGCAAGTCCCCCTGCCCCGTCCACCAGCATATCAGCCCCTTTAATGAGCAGGACAAATCCGACCGCAAATAAGAAAATGGTGAGAAACATGTTATGCTATTTGAATGAAGCAGCCATTACGCCGATATCAAATTCCGATGCCATGACTTTATAAACGGCACTTCCCAACTGCTGCGAAATTCTTCCAGATCGGCAACGAGATTATTATATACAACAGTATCATCCCCAACTTCTCCTTTTTGCAACAATTTACCAAACATGTTAAAAGGGGCAATGCGGATCCCGGCCCCGGACTTCCATGCAATACGCATCCGATCGAAAAAATGCAGGTTCAGTTGTGATTCAAGGCTTTGAATAAACCTCACCTTTTTATCAACACTGCAACCACTGGCTCCATTGTATCCTTCATCAACCGCTATTACCAGAAAAAGGTTGTTCAGTACTTCAACACCCGCTTTAAGTTCCTGATCATGTGCTGTCCACTGTTCCACAAATACTTTTGCCTTTTCTTCAATAGTTTTAGCCGTGAGGTTATCAAAAACTTCACTGGCCTGGTAAACCCAAACTTTAGATGATCCCGGTAAATTAGCCAGTGGTGTATACATCGTTCAATAACTTAAAGTTCGCCGGCAGCGGCAATCAATTCGGCAATATCCATGACTTTCACCTCATTTTCCTTTTCAAAATGTTTTACGCCATCGGTCATCATAGTCATACAAAAAGGACAACCGACAGCAATTACTTCGGCACCTGTTTTCAATGCTTCTTCAGTCCGTTCTATGTTAATGTCTTTGTTCCCCTTTTCGGGCTCCTTAAACATTTGTCCGCCGCCGGCTCCGCAGCAAAGACCATTTTTCCGGCTTCTGTGCATTTCAGACAGGGCGGTATCCAGTTTGCCAATAACATTTCTGGGAGCTTCGTAAACATTGTTGGCACGTCCCAGATAACAGGGATCGTGAAAGGTGATTTTTTTTCCCTTAAATGATCCGCCTGCGACTTTAATTTTTCCCTCATCCATTAATTGCTGAAGCAGCTGGCTGTGATGCAGTACCTCGTATTTACCGCCTAATTCGGGATATTCATTTTTAATTGTATTGAAACAATGGGGACAACCGGTAACTATTTTTTTAACCCCATAACCATTCATTATTTCAATATTGGTAAACGCCTGCATTTGAAACAGGAACTCGTTACCGGCTCTTTTGGCCGGATCTCCGGTGCAACTTTCCTCAGTACCCAGCACAGCAAAACTGATTTGAGCATTTGTGAGTATACGGGCAATGGAATGGGTGATTTTTTGTGCCCGGGAATCAAAACTGCCGGCACACCCAACCCAAAATAATATTTCAGGAACTTCACCGCGTCCGGCCATTTCGGCCATTGTAGGAACTATGAGTGGATTTGTGCTCATTTCGTTTTCAACTTGATTGATTCACCCAATTCATCCGGTCGGCAGGAGAAAATTGCCACGGTGCTCCGTTGTTTTCCATTTTGGTAAACATCCCATTCAATTCTGCAGGCGCAGCCGATTGTTCCATCACAAGGTAACGGCGCATTTCGATTATTATGGATAACGGATCAATATCAACCGGACAAGCTTCAACACAGGCATTGCAAGTGGTGCATGCCCACAACTCTTCGGGTGTGATATAATCGTTGAGCAATGATTTACCATCGTCAAACGATTCACCATGATCATCCAGATTTCTTCCAACCTCTTCAGTCCGGTCTCTGGTATCCATCATGATTTTCCGCGGAGATAATTTTTTGCCTGTAATATTTGCCGGGCAACTGGATGTACATCGCCCGCATTCGGTACATGAGTATGCATCCATGAGTTGTTTCCAGGTCAGGTCACGGATATCCTTTGCACCAAAACGTATTGGGGCAGCTGCCGGATCGGCAACAGGCGGTGTGGCAGTCGGATCGAGCATCAGCTTGACCTCAGCAGTCACACTCTCGTTATTGGTAAACCGCCCTTTTGCATTCAGGTTTGCATACCATGTATTTGGAAAGGCCAGGAAAATGTGAAAATGCTTTGAATAGGGAACATAATTCAGAAAGGCCAAAATGCCTGCAATATGAATCCACCAGCAAAATCGTTCCATCACGACCAATGAAGTGGTGTGTAATCCTTCAAATAACGGGGTAAGTAAACTGCTTACCGGAAACCAACCTGCGGTGATATAGGGCTCCACTCCTGCTTTTTGCAGCAGCTGGTCGGATGTATTCAGCAGCAAAAAAAACGACATCAGTATGATTTCGCTGATCAAAATGATGTTAGCATCAGCAAATGGGAACCCCTTAAGTTCCGGGCTCTTGAAACGGGCTAATCTGATGAGATTGCGTCGTAACAGAAATACAACACAGGCAATTACCACCAATACAGCCAGTATCTCAAAAGAACCGATCAGGAAATTATAAAATGATCCCATCCCTGCAAACACTCTGTGCGTTCCAAAAATGCCATCAATGATGATCTCAAGTACTTCAATATTAATAATGATGAATCCCGCATAAATCAGAATATGAAAAAAACCTGCAACAGGACGCGTGACCATCTTTGATTGCCCTAAAGCAACCAAAGCCATATTTTTCCACCGTTCTGCTTTTCTGTCTGAAATTTCAATATCCCTTCCAAGGCTGATATTGCGTCTTATTGTTCGAATGCTTTGTGTGAAAAACCAGATTCCGGCACCTAAAAGGAAAACAAAAATAAGGCTGCTGATCATGTGTCTATCTCTTAT
>DASUFP010000078.1:0-7661 GCA_036274495.1 Bacteroidia bacterium | reverse complement strand
AAAAAATTTACCCAGTATAAATTGTGTGCGGCTTACAGGACGGGTAAGCATCACACGCAGTGTTCCCGAAGCTGCCTCACCGGCTACCAGATCGCCCGTTACCAATGCTACCAGAAAGGGTATGTGAACATATAAAGTGGCAAGAATTATATAGCAGGCGAAATAACCATTCAGCAATTCTCCCTGAAAATCGAACGCCTCTTTTAAATTCTGCAAAGTAAAATCAAGGTAAGTATGACCATCGATGAACAAAGCAATCTGTATCAGTGCAACCAGCAAGCCGATTGCAATAAATCCGATATAGGTTCTTGGCCTGCTGAATATTTTAAAGAGCTCAGTTCTTGTAACGATCCACATATCAGGTAAGGCTTAAGAAAAATGCTTCAAGTGAACGGACAGGGGTTATTGAATATATTGACATTCCGGACTCCATCAGCAGTTTACAAACATTTGGAATTTGCTCTTTTGAAATATTTAATTCAATAGCAGAGGTCTCTTTTCTTTCGGCTGTACTCTTAAATCCGTTTTGCTGCAATAAATTCAAAGCTTTGGTATTATCGTTGGTATCAAGCGTCACGTGCAAATCGTCTTGTTGTAACAACTCTTTCACATTTCCCTCAACCGCGACTTTCCCTTTTGATATAATCACCATGCGTGTAGCTATCATCTCAACCTCGTTGAGGATATGCGTCGATAATAAAATTGTTTTACGGTGTTCACTGCTCAATTTCTTAATAAGTTCCCTGATTTCAACCATGCCCTGCGGATCGAGGCCGTTTGTGGGTTCATCAAGTAAAATTAATTCAGGGTCGTGCAATAAAGCCTGTCCGATTCCCAGCCGCTGCTTCATGCCCTGTGAATAGGTTTTGACTTTGCTGTATGCCCGGTCCTCTAACCCGACAAGTTCCAGTACCTGCAGGATCCTTTCCTTACCCACTTCGGTACCCGCAAGCCTGCCTAAAATTCGCAGGTTATCGTAGGCGGTCAGGTATCCATACAAGTCGGGCTTTTCTACAATCGCGCCAATCCGTTTCATTATTGAGGAGCGTGACCCGGACAATGGACGATTAAAAATCAATACCTCGCCGGCAGAGGGCTGAATAAGCCCGAGAATCATTCGAAGTGTGGTGCTCTTGCCCGCCCCGTTAGGTCCCAGAAAACCAAAAATATCCCCTTTTTTTACCGTAAAACTGACGTTATCAACTGCCACCAAAGGTCCATAGGTTTTCCGCAACTCTTTTGCTTGTAAAACAATTTCATGATTCATACTTCTGCAAATTAACCCTTTCTGTGCGGTTTAGCACGACAAAGTAATAGAACTGAAACTGAATTCCTGAAGGGTAGGACAAATCAACTTTTACTTTTTCGGTATATTATTGTAAATATTTATTTTTCAATCGTTTATAATTACACGCAATTGGAATAATATTAGAAATATCCAAAATAATATCAAATTTGTTAAATTTGCACAAAGATTTTGCTTCTTTTTCCGGTAGGTCAATTGACCTCCAAGGCTTTTCTCTCACCCAAAAAACTTTTATGATATGGACAAGCACATTTATAAATCGTACGGATTACACAACTACAAGCAAATGCCTCAGGCCGGTAAAATAAACCCTGAATTGGTAAAGGCTATAGATGTTGTTGGTAATGTATTGCCCTTTAAGACGAACAATTATGTTATAGATGAGTTGATTGACTGGGACAACATTCCAAACGATCCCATTTTCACACTCAACTTTCCGAGAGCGGGAATGCTCGAGGACCGTCATTTTGACGAAATGTCCGATACGTTGTCGGCAGGATCAGGAAGAAACGACATTCATGCTGCTGCCAATTCCATCAGAATGCAATTAAATCCTCATCCAGCCGGTCAGCAACACAACATTCCGGAAATTGACGGGATGCCATTACCCGGCATGCAGCACAAATACAGGGAGACTGCACTCTTTTTTCCCGGACAGGGACAAACATGCCATGCCTACTGCACCTTTTGTTTCAGGTGGCCACAATTTGTTGGAATGTCGGAACTCAAGTTTGCGATGAAAGAAACGGAATTGCTTTCAAGGTACCTTTCCCGCCATACGCGGATAACGGATCTGTTATTTACAGGAGGAGATCCGATGATTATGAAAACAAAGGTGTTTGCCTCCTACGTTGAACCTATTCTGGATAACAACATCGAAAACATTCAGACCATTCGAATCGGGACAAAAGCTTTAGGTTACTGGCCTTACCGTTTTACGCATGACAACGATGCAGATGATATGATCAGATTATTCGATCGCATTGTTAAATCAGGACGTAATTTATCGATCATGGCACATTTTAATCACCCTGTGGAATTACGTACCGAAGCGGTGAAAGAAGCTATCAGCAGAATTCGATCAACCGGTGCGCAGATAAGAACGCAGTCGCCTTTACTCAAAAACATTAACGATGATGCGGTTTTATGGGCTGAAATGTGGAGGGAACAGGTTAACCTGAACTGCATACCCTATTACATGTTTGTAGAACGCGATACAGGATCAAAGGCATTTTTTGAATTGCCTTTGGTAAGAGCGTGGGAAATATTCAGAGACGCTTATCAAACGGTTAGTGGCGTATGCCGTACCGTAAGGGGGCCAAGCATGAGTGCTACTCCCGGTAAGGTTCAAATGCTGGGCGTTTCGGAAGTTAATGGCGAAAAGGTTATCGTGCTCCGCTTTTTGCAGGGCCGTAACCCCGACTGGGTTGCTAAACCCTTTTTTGCCAAATACGACGACAAGGCCACCTGGCTCGATCAGCTGGAACCGGCTTTCGGAGAAAAGGAGTTCTTTTACAGCGAGGAACTGGCATCAATAATGTCGGAAGCCGATGCAGTTTAAAGTGCCGGAACTGGTACCGGTAACACCGGCATCACCCCAATCGGGAATAATTCCCGTTTAGCATTTCTCAAGAGATTGAATTACAGAACTATACGTCATTTCATTTTACGTTGCTGAAGTGCGTTCAAAGTCCTATATTTGCCGGCTCTAAAAAATTAGTACTGAACATTCTATCTTAATTATTCATGCAAAGTAAAGGCGCCATCAGGTTTTTTGCCATCGTACTGGCTATCGTTTGTGTTTATCAGCTCTCATTTACGTTGGTTACTTCTCTTGTTGAAAACAAGGCTCACGAAGCAACCAAAGGAGACCCTCAGGCATACACCGCTTACATCGACTCCATTTCGAACCAGGGAGTATTTAACTTACTGGTGAAAGATTATACTTACCGCGAATGCAAAGAGCGTGAGTTGAATCTTGGTCTTGACTTAAAGGGTGGTATGAACGTAACACTCGAGGTGTCGGTTGTTGACCTAATCAAGTCAATGGCTAACAACAGCACTGATCCAACATTCAACAAAGCGATTGAAGCGGCTGTTCAAAAACAAAAGGACAGTCAGAAAGATTTTGTAACACTTTTTGGTGAAGCATTTACTGAAGCTGATCCGAATGCAAAGCTTGCCGCGATTTTCAGCACCATGGATTTGCAGGGTCGTATCAGTTTTAATTCAACAAACGAGCAGGTACTTGCGGTTATCCGTCAGGAAGCAAATGATGCCATCAGCCGGAGCTTTAATATTCTGCGTACACGTATCGACAAGTTCGGTGTAACTCAACCAAACATTCAGCAACTGGGATCCGGTCGTATTCTGGTTGAACTTCCCGGCGTAAAAGAACCTGAACGCGTTCGTAAGCTGCTTCAGGGAACAGCTCGTCTGGAGTTCTGGGAAACCTGGAACAACAATGAGGCTTTCAATTATCTGAGTAATGTCAACGATTTGCTGAAAGCAACCGACAAAAAGGATTCATTGATGGCTTCCGTTTCAGATTCTACCGTAAAAGACACTCTGGCACTAGCCGCCGCAACTCCTGAAACAGCTGCACCTGATACCTCCAAGCCTTCGCTGATTGATGAAATTGCAAAAGATACCAGCAAAGCTGCTTCTGACTCTGCATCACAGTCGTTTGAACAATTTGCAAAAAACAATCCTCTGTTTGCAATCCTTACACCGGCAATTTTTCAAAACCAGCAAGGGCAAAGTGAATACCGTCAGGGTCCCGTAGTAGGTTACGCTCTTATTAAGGATACATCTAAAGTAAACGCGTTTTTACATCGTGCCGATGTGTTGGCAGTCCTTCCTAAAAACATCAAATTCCTTTGGGGTGTAAAACCCCCTTCGCCTGAAAGTAAGGCTCTTGAATTGCTTGCCATTAAAACGAATGGCCGCGACAATGTTCCGCCACTTGATGGTGCAGCAATTTCCGATGCCCGTCAGGATTTCGGTCAATTCAACGGTAAACCGGAGATTTCAATGCGCATGAATTCAGAAGGAGCACAGTCATGGCGCCGCCTCACTGCTGAGAATATCGGTAAAAGCATTGCAATTGTTCTGGACGACAATGTATATTCTTATCCAACGGTTCAAGGCGAAATCGCCGGCGGTAACTCATCTATTACAGGAAATTTTGAGATTAACGAAGCAAAAGATCTTGCAAATATTCTTAAAGCCGGTAAACTTCCTGCTCCTGCACGAATAGTTGAAGAAGCTGTTGTTGGCCCCTCTTTAGGTAAAGAAGCAATTAATGCCGGTTTAATCTCATTCGTCATCGCCCTCATTCTGGTGCTGCTGTTCATGGTGTTCTATTACAGCAGCGCGGGTTGGGTTGCCGACCTGGCCATGTTTGTTAATATATTCTTCATCTTCGGAGTGCTTGCATCACTTGGTGCAGTATTAACATTACCCGGAATCGCCGGCCTTGTACTGACAATAGGTATGTCGGTTGATGCGAACATCCTTATTTATGAAAGGATTCGGGAGGAATTGCGAAACGGAAAAGGCCTTAAGCTGGCTGTTGCCGATGGATACAAGATGGCCTTTTCTTCTATCATCGACTCAAACATAACAACCCTGTTACTCGGAATCATCTTATACGTTTTCGGAAGCGGACCCATTCAGGGTTTTGCAACAATGCTGATCATTGGTATTCTGACTTCGTTGTTTTGTGCCATCTTTATTTCACGTCTCATTTTTGAATGGCGTCTTGCAAAAAATAAAGTTATCCGATTCTCTACTCCGGCAACCGAACATGCATACAGCAACATAGCGTTTGACTGGGTTGGAAACAGAAAAAAATTCTATATTATTTCCGGACTTATTATTGCAATCGGTATCGGCTCAATGTTTACCAGAGGGTTCAATACCGGTGTCGATTTCAAAGGGGGGCGCTCATATGTCGTACGTTTCGAACAACCTGTATTAACTACTGATATCCGGGCTCAGCTTTCCGGACCGCTGCAATCAGCTCCTGAAGTCAAAACATTCGGATCATCCAACCAGGTGAAAATTACAACTACTTATCTCATCGACGATAATACAGAAGATGCAGATGGAAAAGTTGAACAAGCACTTATATCGGGACTCAAAATCAAGCCCGATCAGATAATGAGTTCTCAGAAAGTAGGTCCTACTTTAGCTGATGATATTAAAACATCAGCAGGCTGGGCGGTATTCTTCGCGTTGGTAGTTGTCTTCTTTTATATCCTTGTTCGGTTCCGCAGATGGACCTTCGGACTTGGTGCAATTGTTGCCCTGGCGCATGACGCTCTGATGATTCTGGCTGCGTTCTCTCTATTCTGGGGCATTCTTCCCTTCTCACTTGAAGTTGATCAGGCTTTTATTGCTGCCATCCTTACGGTGATGGGTTATTCGGTTAACGATACGGTGGTTGTATTCGACCGCGTAAGGGAATTCCTTACCATTCACCACAAGGGACAGCAGTCGAAAATTATTAATGATGCGTTAAATGCTACTCTCGGCCGTACAATCAATACATCTCTTACTATCTTCTTCGTACTGCTCGCTATCTTTATTTTCGGTGGTGAAGTAATCAGAGGATTCAGTTTTGCATTGTTGCTTGGTATTGTTGTTGGAACCTATTCATCATTGTGTATTGCTACTCCAATCGTTGTTGACTTCCGCAAAAAGAATCAGAGTGAGATGAAATAGTATCAAATAACCAAAACAATAAAAAAGGCTGTCCGTTCCGACAGCCTTTTTTATTATCCCGTTGTTAAAGCCGGGAATAAATTATTGTGTGATGAGTTTTTAACTCAGTCGTCGGCGCTTTATTATTCCTCCTTTTGTATCATTTACCGTGTTCATCACAATAAATGCATTTGAATCGATCTTACTGATTTCAGCTTTCAGTTTTGGAACCTCCAGGTTGGTGACAACGGTAAATAAAACATCAATTTCTTTTTCATCTTCCCCTTTTTTACGGTAACCACCTTTTCCTTTATACACGGTAACACCTCTGCTGAGTTTTTCAGTAATCATACCTCGTATTTCCTCGTTGTGCGATGATATGATTGTTACGCCGGTATATTCTTCAATTCCATGGACTATAAAATCAACAGTCCTTGACGCTGCCAGATAGGTGAGGAGTGAATACAGGGCAGGTTCAATCCCAAGCAGGAATGCCGCAAATGAAAATATAAGAATATTAATGGTCAGTATTACTCCGCCAATCGAAAGAGGTGTTCGTTTACTTAAATAAAGAGCAAGAATTTCGGTGCCGTCAATTACACAACCACCTCTCACTGCAAGACCGATTCCCATTCCGAGAAAAAATCCTCCGAAAACCGATATGAGTAATTTATCGTTGGTAACAATATTAAAATCGGCTACAGAGAGTACTATTGCAAGTCCGGTAATGGCAAGAATAGTCTTTATTGCAAAGTTTTTACCTATCTGAAAATATCCCAGGATAATGAATGGCAGGTTAATTACAATAATCAATACCGGCAGCCCAATGGCAGTAAGTTGTGCAAGCAACAACGAAATACCTGTAACACCTCCGTCGATGAAGTTGTTGGGCAGCAGAAATCCTTTCAGACCCAACCCGGCGGATAAAATTCCCGCCAGTATCAGCAGGAAATCAATCGCCAGTCGTTTCCTCCGAACGCGACTGCGATACCTGCCCGGCGACATCAGCGTACTCCTCTTATTTATCAGGTTCATATTGCAAATGGATTGGTTCAAAAATAGTCTACCCGGACAACACTCCGGTGATTTGCCGGTAATAGTATTCACACTGCAGTCCACAACCGGGGTCCTCTTTTCTTCATTTTCATCGGTTCTATAATTACTAACTTTGTCCCATGCAAAACGGCGTTTCCTGTATTATCCTCTTTCTCGAAAATATCGGGGGAGGCGAACTTTTGGTGATTTTACTCTTTGTTCTGATGTTTTTCGGTTCCAAGAAAGTTCCTGAGTTAGCCCGGGGCCTTGGCAAAGGGATGCGTGAAATGAAAGACGCAATGAATGGCATACAGGCTGATATTCAGGCTGGTGTAAAAGATGTTGCCGATGGTTTTGAAAACGAAAAAAAGGCTATCGACGACATTAAAAAGGAGTTTAGTGAGGACCCGATGGCCAAACCCCGCGAGTAATTTCACTTTTCATTGATTCGCATCGGGCTTCTTTTTTAGGGTTCATTTCACATTATTTTTTTAGGTAGTTAATTTCCAGCATTTTACGAGTCTGTTCGGAGCATGGAACCGGATTCCTGTAAACGCAACGGGTCCTGCTTGCTTTTCAGGGAATTCATAAAAAAATATAAAATTTAGCTCCC
>DASUFP010000077.1:0-19542 GCA_036274495.1 Bacteroidia bacterium | reverse complement strand
GTTGTGCAGCTGCAGTCACCGACAACAATACCGGTGTGGCATCTCCCGGATATAACACCAAATTTATGCCTGTTAAAATTGCCGATGCTTCCGGTGCACTGACAGTAGCTTATGAGGGTATCGTTTATGCTGCCGATCATGGCTGCAGCATTATCAATTGTTCATGGGGCGGATCCGGCGGAGGTTCTTTCGGACAAGATGTTGTTGAATATGCCACCATCAACATGGATGCATTGGTTGTAGCTTCTGCGGGCAACGATGGTGCGGAAAGTGATTTGTATCCTGCCGCTTACGATTATGTACTTGCTGTTGCCTCAACCGGAACCAACGACGCCAAATCAAACTTTTCAAATTACGGTCCTTTTATTGACGTATGTGCTCCCGGATCAAATATCTACTCCACCATTTACAACAACACTTACACCTTCCAGAGCGGTACTTCAATGGCTGCTCCAATAGCTTCGGGAGCAGCTGCAATTGTAAAGGCAATGCATCCTACCTTTAACGCGCAGCAGGTTGGTGAACAGTTGCGCATTACCTGTGATAATATTTATGGTGTTCCGAGCAACAATATCTATATTGATAAGCTGGGAAAAGGGCGTATCAATATGTTCCGCAGTATTACCGAAACCAGTCCTTCGGTAAGGTTGAAAAATATTGTTATAACCGACAATAACGATAACGCATTTGTGATTGGAGATACCCTCGATATTTCAGGCGATTTCATCAATTACCTCGATCCTACAGTAAACCTGGATATTACCGTAACCACGTCCTCACCGTGGGTTACCATGATCGACAATAACACCTTTGTTGGTGCACTCGGAACAATGGCAACTGTCAACAACACCAACGACCCGTTCCTGTTTAAAATTAACCCGGGCACGCCTCAGAATACAAAAATTCGTTTTAAAATCAACTATGCTGATGCGCCTTATGCCGATTTTCAGCTGTTGGATGTAACCGTGAATGTTGATTATATAAACGTTGCAATAAATGAAATTGCTACAACCATTACCAGCAAAGGCCGGTTGTGTTACAACAATGAAACGCAACAGGAAGGTTTAGGCTTTCAATACAACGGTGAAAATCTGGTGTATGAAGCAGGACTGATGGTAGGCACCGGTATCACAACTGTATCGGACAATGTAAGGGGTGCTGCCGCTACCGACAACGATTTTCAGAGTCAGCTGGTGGTTCAAAAAGTACTTCCTTCAGTAGTTTCTGAATTTGACCTTTACGGACAGTTTAACGATAGCCCTGCCAGTCCGTCAATACCGGTAACAATTACTCACAAGGCCTATGCATGGAG
The DNA here is from genome assembly GCA_036274495.1 of Bacteroidia bacterium. Lineage (GTDB taxonomy): Bacteria > Bacteroidota > Bacteroidia > AKYH767-A > OLB10 > DASUFP01. The sequence continues at coordinate 18,230 of DASUFP010000077.1, read as the reverse complement.
CACTCCCGGCAATACTAAATTTGTAATTGTGGAATATGCTATTAAAAACTCCGGTTCATCAACCCTGTCTAATCTCTATGCCGGAATATTTGCCGATTGGGACATCATGGACTACAGCCTGAACAAGGCTGATGAAACTCCGGCCTTAAAAATGGGTCATGTTCACAGCACGCAAACAGCAGGTTTGTGGGCAGGCATTAAAGTCCTTACGTCAGGACCTTTTGTTCATTATGGCATCGATAATATTGCAGGCATGGGAGGCGTAAATATGACCGATGGATATGATACTGGGGAAAAATACACCACCCTATCCACTTCCCGCCCTCAGGCCGGCACAACGGGTAATGGAAATGATGTTATAGATGTGGTGAGTACAGGACCCTATTCAATTGCCGCAGGCGATTCAGTTGTAGTTGCATTTGCCCTGATTGCCGGCGATGACCTGAATGATCTGAATACTTCAGCAGCTAATGCACAGATAAAATACGACAATATACTACTGTCTCTTCAACCAGAAGGTACAGAAATGCCTTCGGCATTACCGTATCCTAATCCTGTGAATAATACACTCAACATTATTTCAACTTCCAGTGGCCTTCAAAATATCTCTGTATATGATCTGTCGGGGCGGGAAGTTATCCATTCAGCATCCCGATTAACATCGGGAACACCGTTAACACTTGATGTTTCAGTTCTTTCGCCCGGCATTTATACCATAATGATACTCTCAGAAACAGGAAACACGGTGCTTAAATTCACCAAAAACTAAGAACAACCGAACCGGCAGCAACATTCTGAACTGCCGGTTTTTTTTCGTCCTATTTTAAATATAAAAGAGCAAGAAACAGCTTCAATTCTTTTCAATTCGATATTTTTGCAAAAAATCTAATTATGGGACTTAAAGGAATCATCTCGGTTTCAGGGATGCCGGGGCTTTACAAGGTACTTGCACAATCAAAAACCGGATTTATTGTTGAATCACTCAGCGACCGTAAGCGGATGCCGGTATCGTCCACCCAACGCATCAGTATGCTGGAAGATATCAGTTTGTTCACAACAGGTGATGATATGCCGCTGAAGGAAGTTATGCAGCGACTCAAGGACTACACTACCGAAGCAACACCGGATCCAAAATCGGATCCTGCAACTTTAAAAGATTATTTTAAAAAAGTAATACCGGAGTTTGACGAAGAAAGAGTGTATAACTCCGACATCAAAAAAATATTAAGCTGGTTCAACATGATAAAAGACCTGCTTGATGTGGAAGATGATCCGGAACAAGATGAGTCTGCGGCTGAATCTGACGCATCGCCTGAAGGAGAAAAGAGTGATACTCCTGTAAAAAAATCCGGAAAAAAGAAAAATGACACAGAAGGTGAGTGATACAATTGAACAAAAGATAACTGTCCCTGCAGTTAAAAGACATTTTCTTCCCGCAGACTTAAAAATCACCTCATGGGAAGCAATCAGAAATTATTACAGTGAACTCGAGACAAGAGTCTTATCCGATAGCAAGGACCTTCGTAAATGGCTGCTTGACCGAAGTGAACTTGACTCTGCAGTTCAGGAAGATCTTGCATGGCGTTACATTAACATGAGTCTTGACACCTCGAATACTGTTTATTCAGACGCTTTCAACTATTTTGTTTCAGAGATAGAGCCACATATAGCGCCACTTTCAAATGCATTAAATAAAAAGTTTTTAGAATCGCCTTTTATTGGTGAGCTAAAGGATCCCAGACTGGACATAATGGTTAGAGGAATACGCCAGCAAGTTGAAATATTCAGAGAGACCAATATCCCGCTTTTTGCATCCTTACAACAAAAGGAGCAACTTTTTGCATCTATTACAGGGGCAATGACCGTGAATGTTGACGGACAAGAACTAACCTTACAGCAAGCTTCCAATTTTCTGAAATCAACTGACAGAACTAAACGTAAGGAAGTATTTGAAAAAATTCAACAACGCAGACTTACCGACAGGGAAGCGCTTGATAATTTGTTTGATGAGCTGATAGCTTTGCGTCACCAAATTGCTTTAAATGCCGGTTTTGAAAATTTCAGAGATTACATGTTTGCTGCATTGGGACGTTTTGACTACACTCCTCAGGATTGTTTTGAATTTCATAATTCCATAGCAACTGAGGTAGTACCGCTGGCATCAAAAATTTACGAAAAAAGAAGGGCTGCTCTCGGTTTGGATGCATTACGTCCCTGGGATCTGGAAGTGGATACCACCGGTAAGCCGGCACCCGTTCCATCTGTTAACGGAGATGACCTGATGGATAAAGCTATCAGATGTTTTAACTCCATTGATCCGTTCTTAGGCGAATGCATGGGATTGCTTAAGCAGGTGCACCGCGTTGATCTGGATTCTCGTAAAGGAAAAGCTCCCGGAGGCTTTAATTATCCGCTACACGAAACAGGTGTACCATTTATTTTCATGAACAGTTCCAACTCCGTGCGCGACATGGTAACTATTGTTCATGAAGGAGGACATGCCGTGCATTCTATATTGACAAAAGACCTGGATTATACAGATTTTCGAAATACACCATCCGAAGTTGCTGAATTAGCATCTATGGCTATGGAATTAATTTCCATGGAACATTGGGAAGCGTTTTTTAAAGATAAAGATGAACTTAAAAGAGCGCGCAGGCAACATATAGAAAAGCTGATTGAATCGCTTCCGTGGATTGCCGCCATTGATAAATTCCAGCACTGGATTTACACCAATCCGACACACACAGCAACACAACGGCGCGACCAATGGGCAAAAATAAACCGGGAATTTTCAGGCGGTGTTACAAACTGGACAGGATATGAAGATGCGTTTGAAAACAGCTGGCAAAAACAACTGCATCTTTTTCAGGTTCCCTTTTATTACATCGAATACGGTATGGCTCAACTGGGAGCAATTGCTCTTTGGCGTAATTACAAATCAGACCCCGTACATACCCTGGCATCTTATATCAATGCGCTCAAACTTGGTTACACCACCACCATTGGTACTATATACAAAACCGCAGGTATCCGGTTCGATTTTTCACCGGAATGGATTCGTGAACTCAGCGCCTTTACTTCAGCCGAACTGAATAAACTCGACTGAAACGCAACTTTTCGCAGGGAATTCCGATAAATAAACCCGGATTGGTGTGCTCTTTCGCCACTGATTATATCTTACTGATATACAATACTTTATGTATTTATTGGTAAGGTTGATGTTGCAATGATGAAACCTGAGCCATTAAAAACCTTATTTACTGCCTATGAGGAGCAGTATTACCGGGTAGTACTGATACTCAGCGGGCTTTTATATTTTGCTCACTTTTTTGCATTTGCGGCATCTGAAACTATCCATGAGTTTGTAATTCCCAGAATTGTAATGGGTGCGGTGCCTGTTGTAATTGTCGTGCTGTCGTTTGTGCAGCATCAGATTAAAGCTGCACTGCAGGATATTACAACTTTTTTCTTCATGACAGCATCCCTTCATGTAGTGGGATTTCTTGCAATCAACCACGGTCATGCTGAATACGAAGCTATCCTATTCACTCTTATTTTCTTTACCAACCTCCAAATAAACAAACCACTTTACCTGGTAATCTATAATGTGTCGATGGTGGCGGCAATAGAATATGCCTTTATTGTCACAGGTTTTGGGACAGGGTTGAATCCGGTTACTTTTTTCCTGTTGTTAATTATCGTCATTTTAATTTGTGTAGCCTTCCAGTGGTATAGACTTCAATCAACCAACGAGGGTCAAAAACGTGAACGGGTATTGAGTGAACTGGTCTCAAGAAACCCGGACCCATGGATTATTTTTGAAGGAAACGGGCTGATTGCCAAAGAAGCAGGGGTAAAAGCGCTGAAACTATTTGGCATTGAAACAGAAAATGACCTGGGGCGTCTCTCGCTAAGAAATATTATAACAGCAGGATCACCTTTTGAAGCTGACAGGATAATACGTTCGGTGTTGGAAGGCGAACGGCTCGAGATGAGAACACTGTGCCGCAAGCCGGCCGGAGAATTGTTTTGGAGTGAATTAGCTGTTTACCGAATACCGGGGACATCAGCTGACTATTATTGCAGGTTCCTTGACATCACTGAGCTCTTAAAATCGAGAGAGGTTGCAAATGCCACAGCAATACGCTACAGAAGTTATCTGGATACCATTGAAGAGGGATTAATAATTACCAACGAACAACTTGAGGTGAACCTTGCAAATACATCAGCTTTGAATATTTCAACACCTGATGGCAAAGAACTAACTGATTTGTTCATGATATTAGAAAAACCTGATCTCCAAAAGCTAAACAGTCTGTTAGAAGAAATCAACAATGAAACAATTCCATCCGTTTCCTGGGAATGTGAATTAAAAAATAAAATCAAAGTAACAGTAAATGCATTTGCAGCTACCGATGTTCTTGAAAACGGTAAGGAGCTGATTATTTTTATAAAGCCTGCTCAAGAACAAAAGGCATCCGTATCCGGGCACAACACAGAAATTTCTTCCACTTTTAAGGAGGTAATTTTCACTAAAAATATCATGCCAGCCTCTACCATAAATGACGATGGCAAGTTTGTAAAGATAAACGATTCATTCAAGGTACTTACAGGATACAACAACAACGAATTACTTTTATTAAAACTGGATGATCTGGTGCATCCCGAAGACCTTAAAAAAGCGAAACTATCACTCCAATCCGGAATTTTAACAGGGGAACTGCATTTTATTGCAGGTGATGGTACCGACAAGTGGCTAAAACCAATCCCAGTTCCTTCACCTAACGGAACAGAAAAAACTTATATCTGGGAAGATCTCACCGATTCCCACACCGTAAAACGGGAACTGGAAAGAGCAGGATCAAAAATTACTGCGATAATTGAAAACACACAATCACCTATAGTCACGCTGGACTTTAACCATCGGATTACGTTCATGAACAGCGCTTTTATTTCCGAAACAAAGAAAAGATCAGGAAGAATAGCGTTGACGGGCGATGACATAAGGACCCTGCTGAATGAAAAACAGTTGATCGCCTGGGAGACCATTTACAACAATGTTATGTCGGGCGAAAAGTATTTTGAAGACGAGATGATCCGGTATCGGGATGGCAGTGAAGCCTGGTTCGAAACATCCTACACTCCTGTTACCATGAACGGAGGAATAATCACCGGCATTTCAGTATTCAGCAGAGACGTTACAGACCGGATTGTTTTCCAAAATGATTTAGTGGAAGCAAGGGAGCAGGCAGAAGAAGCTACAAAGGCAAAATCGGGGTTTTTAGCTACCATGAGCCACGAAATCAGAACCCCGCTAAACGGTTTGCTCGGCATGACCGAATTGCTTTCGGGAACAAAACTAAAACCCGAACAACAAGAATACCTTAACTCCATTAAAGTGAGCGGCGAAGCCCTGCTTGCCATTATTAACGATGTCCTTGACTTTTCGAAAATAGAATCCGAAAAAATGGTTTTAGATGAAAGACCATTCAGTATTTCATCTGCCATAAGTGAAACGTTTGATATGCTCAGATATCGCGCTGCAGAGAAAAACAATATACTTTCACAACATATTAATACCGGTGTACCTGATATTGTTTCGGGTGACAAAATACGACTACGACAGGTATTACTAAACCTTACCGGTAACGCCATAAAATTTACAGAAAATGGGAAAATAGATATTTCTGTAACATTAGTCAGGAAGAACACGGAACGAATAGGACTTGAATTTGTCGTGTCAGATTCGGGCATTGGTATCCCTGCTGATAAAATGGACAAATTATTCAAGTCCTTTACACAGGCGGATGCCTCCACATTTTCACAATATGGAGGTACCGGTTTGGGGCTGGCAATAAGTGCTCGTTTAGTTGAACTGATGGGAGGATCGATAAGAGCTGAAAGTATCGAAGGCAAAGGCTCCCAATTCATTTTCACGATTGTAGTAGCTGCAGCCGAAAATCAGGAATTACTGGTAACGCCTCCAACTGCTAAACAAGCAACGGCAACTCAAATTCCCACGCTCCAGGTTTTGGTTGCCGAAGATAACGCCGTAAATCAGGCGGTAGCTAAGGCAATGCTCGAAAAACTGGGGCAAAAAGTAACACTTGTATCAAACGGTGCCGAGGCGGTAAAACTAGCCACTACAGGAAATTATCCGATCATATTCATGGATGTTCAGATGCCTGACATGGATGGACTGGAGGCGACCCGCCTGATCAGAAAAAACAGCGGCAACTTGCTTATCCCTGTAATTGTCGCCATGACCGCAAATGCGCTTGAAGGCGACCGTGAAAGGTGTATTGAAGCAGGCATGAACGATTACATTTCGAAACCTGTTTCTGAAGCAGCATTTGCCGGACAGCTATTAAGGTGGGGAACACAATCCATATCCCTGACGCAGGCACCAACAACTCCCGATACCACGGCCTCGGTACTGGACATCGAAATTATCGGACGGTTACAATCACTTGCCGAGGATGATGAGACATTCCTGAAAAGTATTATAGGCCTATATGAACAACAATCAGCTGAAACACTGGCTGAACTCAGAAAGCAGATGGAACTGAAAAACATGGAGGGTGTCTGGCAGGCCGCACATAAACTTAAAGGGGCCAGTTTGAATTTAGGGGCGAGATTAACAGGAGAATGGTGCAGAAAAATTGAGGAGGCTTCCCGTTCGAAATCACCTGATTTAAATTTCGAAGATCTGTTTACAGGACTTGAAGATTCTTACAGAACTTCTTTGGAAGCATTGCGGTCGCTGCTTAAATGATATTCACTTCAGGCATTATTTTTACTCCGAATCTTTCGGCTACAGAGGCCTGTATCTCCATTGCCAGGTCATACACTTCCGTACCCGTTGCATTTCCGTAGTTAACCAGCACAAGTGCCTGGTCCTTGTGTGAGCCAACATTACCGGTTCTTTTTCCCTTCCACCCACACTGTTCAATCAGCCAACCGGCCGCCAGTTTAAAATTACCATCTGAAAGTTCATAAGCTATCAATTCAGGAAATGCATTTTTTAAAGCCTCATAAACACCTGCACTCACTTCGGGATTTTTAAAAAAACTTCCTGCATTTCCCAGTACTGCAGGATCAGGGAGCTTACTTCTTCTGATTGATATAACAGCATCACTGATCGAGCGGGTATCAGGATAATCGACATTCATTTTTTTTAATTGAGCTGCAATGGCACCGTATGTAATCCGGTATTCAGGGTGTTTGTCCAATCGCATGGTTATTGAGAGGACTATAAATTTTCCCTTTAACTCCTGTTTAAATACACTGTCTCTGTAGCCAAATTTACATTCAGCCAAATCAAATGATCGTACCTTTCCTGTACTCAACTCCAATGCTTCAAGGCGGTGAAAATGGTCCTTAAATTCAACGCCATAAGCACCAATATTTTGCAACGGCCCGGCACCTGCACTTCCGGGAATCAACGAGAGATTTTCAAGTCCGGCGTAATTTCTGTTTATACACCAAAGAACAAACTGATGCCATACCTCCCCTGCCCCGCATGTCACATACCAGTGCCTGTCATCTTCTGCAGTTAGCTCGATGCCTTTAATTTTGTTATGGATAACAAGACCTTCAAAGTTACCGGTAAAAAGCATATTGCTACCCCCTCCTAAAATCAGCAATGGTAATTGTTTCAGTTGAGCGTCGGCAAGCAGTTCATGCAGTGACTCCAAATTTTCGAAAGCAGCATAAAAGGCGGCTGAGACATCAATCCCAAAGGTATTGAGAGCCTTCAGGGACTTATTATGTTCCACAACCGCTTTGTTCATATACTGCTGACTAAATTAGGAATATAGGCGGCACGCTACGGAAGGTTATTACAAATTTACTCACACAGCCTGTTTAAAAATCAGTAACCGTATTTATCAAGCCAGCGTGAGCGGAGCCATTCTTTCACAATACGTTCTCTATCGTTATTGCCGGGTTCGTAAAATTTTGTCCCGCTGATTTTCTCCGGAAGAAATTCCTGGAGGGCGAAATTTCCCGGAAAATCGTGGGCATACTGGTATCCTGTACCATAATCCAGTTGCTTCATTAATTTAGTCGGAGCATTTCTTAAGGGGAAAGGCACAGGAAGATCTCCATGGGATTTCACTGTACTCATTGCCGACCGGATTGCAAGGTATGAAGCATTGCTTTTGGGTGATGTAGCCAGGTACACTGCGGTTTGTGCCAGTATAAGGTCACACTCGGGATATCCAATCATTTCAACGGCCTGAAAACAACTGGTAGCCAGAACAAGCGCATTGGGGTTTGCATTGCCAATATCTTCCGAAGAGAGGATAAGCATGCGCCTTGCAATAAATTTAGGATCCTCGCCCCCATCAATCATTCGTGCAAGCCAATACAAGGCTCCGTTAGGGTCACTGCCCCGCATCGATTTAATAAAGGCCGAAATAATATCGTAATGCTGTTCGCCACCTTTATCATAAAAAGCAACCCTTTCATCAACCACTTCAGCGACCAACTTATCGGTAATTGTGATCTCCTTGCTGTTACCGGCGTTTACCACCAGTTCAAGCAGATTTAATAATTTACGGGCATCCCCTCCCGAAAGGGCAATTAACCTGGTTGTTTCCTTAAGTTCAATTTTTAACTTTGAAAGAATTACATCACGGGTAATAGCAGCATGCAAAAGTTGTTCAAGATCTTCCTTGTCCAAATGTTCCAGCACATAGACCTGGCACCTTGACAAAAGAGGCTGAATAACTTCGAAGGAGGGATTTTCGGTGGTGGCGCCAATTAGTTTTACGGTACCCTTTTCAACGGCGGCCAGCAGCGAATCCTGCTGTGATTTCGAAAACCGGTGTATCTCATCAATAAAAAGAATAGCCTGCCCGTTGGAAGCGGCTTTTGAAATAACTTCTCGTACATCCTTAACTCCTGAGCTTACCGCACTAAGAGTATACAATGGTAAATTAAAGTGACCCGCAAATATTCTGGCCAGTGTTGTTTTACCTACGCCCGGGGGACCCCATAAAATCATTGATGGCAGAATACCGCTTTCGATAATCCTTTGGAACATCTTTCCCGGACCCACGAGGTGCTGCTGTCCCGCAATTTCACTCAAATTGACAGGCCTGATACGTTCGGCGAGAGGGATTTCCTTAGCGGAATTCATAAATTTAAAGGAAGGATTAGTCCTTTAGAAGGTCAATTACTCTGACCTCTACTCTGTTGTTAACACGGTGATCTTCCTCAAGGCACAGGATACCGTCACGACAGTTGTTCAACAGCCGCGATTCCCCATAACCGAGCGATACCAGCCTGTTGGAAGAAATTCCCTTCCCAATAAGATAAAATGCCATTTCATCGGAGCGGTCGATACTCAGTTTCATGTTATCGGCAGCATAACCTCTTGAATCGGTATGGGAAGCAAGTTCAACCTGAATTTCAGGGTTTTGAATCATCAAATCGGCAAGTGAATCAAGACCGGCTTTAATTTCAGGAGTCAACTCTTTGGTCTTTCCCGGAAAATAGAGTGATGGAAATGACAATTTCTTTTTAAGCTCTATCTTAGAAATCACAAGCGTATCATTGAGTAAAGCTGACTTTCTTCGGCCAACAGTACTTAAATCATATACAGACCTGAAATAACCCGGCATCTTAATATCTAATGAATAAACGGAACCTGCTTTGAGCACCTCATGAAAAACTCCTGATGCGTCTGTAGAAACAGTTGCCACTTTCACCCCGTTTCGGGTTAAATTGCCTTTTATTTTAGCTAACGGTTTTTCGCTTCTGCTATCCTTTGTTACAAGTTCAAGTGTAAATACGGGAGGGTTTTTCGTAAATGAATAAATCTGATCCGTATTACGTATTCGTGAGGATGTAAAATAGCCGTATGTATTTGAACTATCAATCACAAATCCAAAATCATCTTTTGAAGAGTTAACCGGATACTGCAGGTTTTCAGGCCGGGACCAACCATCAGGACCGGAAAAGGACTGATATATATCAAGCCCACCCATTCCTACATGTCCATCTGAAGCAAAATAGAGTACGCTGTCGGCCGCAAGAAACGGAAACATCTCATTACCTTCAGTATTAATTTTATTCCCCAAATTAACCGGTTCACCCCATTTTCCATTCACTTTTGTAATACTGTATATATCTGTACCCCCATAACCCCAGGGCATATCTGAAACAAAAAACATGGTATTGCCATCTTTACTTAGGGTCGGATGCCCAACAGAATAGTCATTGCTGTTAAAAGGCACCTCACCCCTATCTTTCCAGTAATTTCCCTCAATAGTGGCAGAATATATTTTTAAGAGGTTAATGCTTTTTTCATTTGTCTCCAATTCTTTCCCATCGTAATCATTACGAGTAAGGTACATCTCATGGAAATCGCTGCTGAAGCAGGCAGGACCCTCGTCAAACGCTTTGTTCACATTTCCTTTGAGCAACTCAGGCTCCAGCCATTTATCCGTTTCATCAATTTGCCTTGTATAAAAGAGATCAAGGTATTCTTTACCGGTGTAAGGACTCCTGACTTTTGATTTTCCAGCGGCAGTCCGGTCTGAGAGAAAAACAATACCGTCTCTGTAAAAAACAGGGCTGAAATTTGACTCATAACCTTTGTTAAAAGATGGTAAAACAATCTTGTAAGTAAGTGTATCTTCAAAAAACCAGTGAATGGAATCGCATGCCAGTGCCAGCCGCTTCACCCGATTGTCATTATTCAGTTTCAGATACTCTTTAAACCATTCTGAAGCCTCCTCGTACTTACCATTTTCCATAAGACACTCTCCCAGCTGAAGTTTATGCTGGGGCAACGCCTCAGGTCTGTTTACCAGTTTTTTATACCAGAATTCAGCTTTCAGTGAGTTCCCGGTCCGCTTATAACAATCAGCAACTTTTTCAGCCGCATCGAAATTAAAATCTTTGCCCAAAACCTGTTCGTACTTCGGTATTGCTTTCGAATAGGCATTTTGTTCATAATAATTTTCGGCAACACGTAAGCGCAGCGACTGACAAGAAAATGCCGGAATAATCAGCATTAACACAATCAATCGAAAAAAAATGCGGCTTAACCTCATAGACTACAGGATCTAAAAATACCTGGGGGTTTTCATTTTTTTAACATTAAATCCAAAATCGTATCCCAGAATCAACTCATGAGATCCGGAAGAATAATTGCGAATTTCAGATAAAGTGTAGTCGTAGGAATAACCGACTCTTAATTTTTTATTCACCTGATACTCCAACAACGCTACTATTGCATCCTCTGAACGGTACGATACTCCAATCCAAATAATTTCACTGATAAGCATGTTCATATTTAAATCGAATTCTACCGGGGCATTATCTGTGTATTTTACCAGAAAGGAGGGGCGAAATTTCAATTCACCTCTTGTTGAAATGATCATTCCGGAAGTTAAAAAATAATGCCGGGTTACCTTATGAGCTCTGTCGACATTGATACTTACTGAAGCATCAGGATCATAGCTGAGAATTTGAGGTACCGAAAGTCCTGCGTAAAACTTATTGGTATAATAATAAATACCGGCTCCAAAATTCGGCAATATATTGGACAGTGAATTCACTTCATAAACAGGATCATTCTGATCCCAGTAATTCAAATCTGATAATTGTGATTTAAAGTACGAAAACCCTCCCGAAAGTCCGAGAGATAATATGCCATTGTTGGTTTCGATATGGTATGCATAGCTGCCAAACACATCCATTTCATTGGTGATACCAATTCTGTCATTTGATATGCTAAATCCAAGTCCGACCTTTTTATTACTTAATGGTGCATGCAAACTTGCAATTTGAGTTGTAGGTGCACCCTGGAAGCCGGCCCACTGTTTTCGGGCTATGAGAGTTGTGCTGACAAACTCTTTACTGCCTGCATAAGCCGGATTGATATATAAGCCATTAAACATATAATGACTAAAAAGAGGATGTTGCTGAGCCCGGGCAAACATCCCGCTGAATACAAGTAAAATCACTATTCCTGCCTTCCTCATCTTCTTATATCTACATAATTTGTATACGATTTGTCAGGATTCCGAACCTTGAAAATATAAAAATAGGTGCCCTCCGGCAGCGGATTGCCGCTGTTGTTGGTGCCCTGCCATGAATTATCATAGCTATCTTTCTCATAAACTTTGTTACCCCAGCGATTGTACACAACTAAGACATTATCAGGATATGCATCAAGTCCCCTGATTTCAAAATAATCATTATATCCGTCGTTGTTGGGTGTAATACCGGTAGGAAACTCAAGGTCTTCGTTACAGTCTGAAGGATCTTTTACAAATATTGAAACAAGATCGGAATCGTTACAGGTTCCATTAATAACATTCCAGACAAACACATTTGCTCCGGGGTTTAACAGCGTTACGAGTGTTGCCGCACTTGTGGTATCCAGAATAATTCCTGTGCTTGAAAATACCTGCCAGTAGCCATATCCGAACTGAGGATTTGTTGCAGTAAGAACTACACTGTCGGTGCAGATAGACCTGTCGGATCCCGCCAGCGCCTGAACCTGATTGTTAAACGTAATAACAACCTGGGATACGGTGGAGCAGACTCCGTCGGAGACAATCCACTGGAATACATTGACGCCCTGGCTGAGACCTGTTACAACTGTGTTTGGCTGAAATACATTAAAGAAGGTGCCGGAACCACTTAGCACACTCCAAGAACCAGTACCGTAAGATGGCGTGTTAGCATGTAACGTATCGCTATTGATACCGCAAATTACGTTGTTCTGGCCGGCAGATGAGACCAGCTCAGGTGGTTCATTAATAACATACGAACCGGTAGCCGTACAGCTATTAAGATCGGTAACAGTTACAGTATAGGTACCCGCAGTTAACGATCCTATACTGTCAGTTGCAGCCAGAGTCGACCACAAGTAAGTATAAGGTGCGGTACCTCCTGTGACATCCAAGGAAATAGAGGCGTCATCTCCTCCAAAGCATGATATCTGGTATGTTCCGTTCAGCTGGGGAATGGACGCGTTTATTGCTATAGGTGCAGGCGCGCTAATGAACACCGATCTTATGGCAATACAACCAATAGAATCAGTAAGAGTGAGGGTATATGTAGTATTTCCTGCAAGCCCGGAAATAAAATTGCCAGTTTGAGAGGTGTTAGACCAGGAGTAGTTATACGGCGGAGTTCCTGACGATACATTCACAAGGATAAACCCATTTGAAAGACCCGCACAAGTAACATTTCCACTATCAACAACCGAAATTACAGGAGCCGAAATATTCCCAACATTAGCAACAAAACTTACGGAACATCCATTTTGATCCTCAACTGTCAGCGTGTAGGAACCTGCGAGCAATCCGGTAATATTTGCAGTGGTGCTTCCGTTGCTCCATAAATAATTGTATCCGGGGTTACCACCTGTAACCACGGCATCAATGGATCCGTTAGCTGTATTGCATGTAGTTTGTGTGATGTTAAACTGAGCAGTTATTTGCGGAGGTTCAGTTACAGTAGCCTGCTGAACTGCGGTACAACCATTAAGATCGGTAACAGTCACTGTATATACGCCGAAAGGCAGGCCGCTGATATCTTCGGTTGTGGAATTATCACTCCATAAATAGCTGAGCGGATTGGTTCCTCCCCCTGCAGTTATATAAACGGCCCCGGATGAGTCACCAAAGCAAAGAATATTTGTAATAGAATCCAGTGTAATAGATGGACCGGGAAGACTGATGATTTGGAATGGGACTAACAGCGAGCAATTGTTTCCATCGGAAATTGTTACAGTATAGTTTCCCGCCGCAAGTCCTGTTACTGATTGTGATGTTGCACCGGTATTCCAGGCATAAAAATAGGGCGGTGTTCCTCCAATCGGGAAAACAGTAATGGCCCCGTTCATTAGTCCGCATGTAGCATTCTGCACATTGGCAGAATCAGTGATGGCGTCGGGCTCGGTAATAGTATAACTATTGACAAATAAGCACAAGTTGGCATCTGTTACAGTTAACGAGTAGATACCTGCCGTAAGGCCGGAAATATCTTCTGTGGAAGCTCCGTTAGACCATGCATAAGTAAATGGAGAAGTACCATTTAAAGTAGTCAGGTAGATTCCTCCGTTGTTTCCGCCATTGCATAAAACCGCAACAATACTGTCAACCTGCATCTGAGGCCCACCCAGGTTACTTACAGAAACCGATTCCGTATAACTACATCCGTGATTATCGGTAATGGTAACTGCATAAAATCCCGAATTCAATCCAACAATAGTTTGTGTGGTAGCTCCGGTATTCCAATTAAATGTATACGGACCAATACCTCCAAAAGGATAAACGGTTGCAGATCCATTTGATGTTCCACATGTTGCATTATTCACGTGTACCGAATCACCAATGGCGGTTGGCTGGCCAACCGTGAAGGTTTGAGAAACCGCGCAATTACTTCCATCTGTTACCGTGACCGTATAATTTCCCGCAGCAACATTTATAAGATCCTGTGTTATATCAAATGTTGACCAGTTATAGCTATATGGGGTTGTTCCCAGCGTCACAGAAATATAAATGGCACCGTTAAAACCACCATTACATGTAACATCAACAATCGAATCAAGTGTAATGACAGGCTTAGGTATTGCCGTTACCAGTGCTGTTGAAACTTTTATACAACTGTGTGCATCGGTAATTGTAACGGTGTAGTTCCCTGCCGCTAATCCCGATATGGTTTGTGAAGATTGCCCGCCGGACCAGAGGTAGTTGTAAGGTCCCGTGCCTCCAAAAGGATACGCTGTGATACTGCCATTATTTAAAGCGCATGTTGTAGCTGTTACATGAGTTGAATCGTTCAGTACAGCCGGCTGGGTGATGGTAAATGTTGCCGTGTCTCTGCACAAATACAGATCTGAAACAATTACCGTATAAGCACCTGCGGCAACATTGGAAATATTCTGAGTGGTGGCACCACCTGTCCATTGATACGTGTACGGTGTTTGTCCGCCCGATATTGAAATAAATATGCCACCGTTAGAACCTCCATTACAACTGACTGAACGAATCGAATCAAGAGCAATGGCAGGGCTTCCTGAGGCTCCCACGGAGGCGGATTGGATTTTTGTACAGCCATTGCCATCTGAAATAGTCACGGTGTAATTACCTGAAATCAGAGATGATATGGCGGAAGTAGTTTGACCGGTATTCCATTGATATGAATAAGGCACTGTGCCGCCATAAGCAAACAAAGTGATGGATCCGTTCATATTGCCACATGCCTCCGGAACAGTATGCAGGCTGTCGTTCAACTGAGTCGGCTGATTTACGGTTGCTGACAAAACTGACGTACAGCTATTACCATCAGTAACCGTAACTGTATAATTACCTGCTATTACATTTAAAATATCCTCTGTAGTGGATCCGGATGACCACAGGTAAGTGATTGGATTGGTACCTCCGGTTACTGAGATATACACCGCACCTGTTGCAGCCCCAAAACATTTAATGTTTTTAACCGAATCGAGTGTAGCGGCCGGACCACCCTGATTAACGAAGGTGGCCATTGCCGAAACGGTACAATTATTAAAGTCTCTCACGGTTACGGTATATGTATTTGCAATGAGAGCGTTTACAGATTGCGTTGTCTGGCCTGTATTCCACTGATAAGTATAGGGTCCCGTTCCTCCATAAGGGAACACCGTTACAATTCCATTGGCCGATCCGCAGGTAGGATTTGTAACAGCAGTTGAGTCCTGAAGAACCGGCGGCTGGGTAACATTTCCGCTTATGATTGAAACACAACTGTTGGCATCAGTAATTGTTACAGTATATGATCCGACTGGCACATTGACCAGATCCTGTGTAGTTGCTCCGTTAGACCAGTTATAATTATACGGATTCAACCCGCCTGAAACAGAGATATAAATACCACCTGTTGAGCCACCGAAACATTTTACGTTTTTAATAGAATCGAGTGAAATAACAGGAGCTCCGTTGTTGCTAACATTAGCATTACCAATGTGGGTACAACCTGTGAAATCTGTTATTGTTACTGTATAACTACCGGCTGCGAGAGAAAAAATAGTTGCAGTTGTTTGACCGGTATTCCATAAAAGCGTATAAGGGGCGTTACCACCATAGGGAAAAACTGTCGCCGAACCGGTAGGCGCTCCACAATTGGCATTTATTACAGTAATGGAATCATTAACTGCGGAAGGCTGAGCTATGGTAGTTGTAAGGTTAACAGTACACAAGTTGGCATCGGAAACAGTAACGGTATAGGGACCTGCAGTTACATTTACCAGATCCTGTACAGTTGCTCCATTGCTCCATGCATAAGTAATCGGAGCGGTTCCTCCTGATGGGGTTATATAAATTGCACCGGTTGCTGCACCATTGCAAATAACATTTTTCACAGAGTCAATAACAGCAGATGGACCGGGGGTGTTAGTCAATGTAACTGTTCTTACTCTTGAACACAAATTGGCATCTGTAACAGTAACAGTATATGTTCCGGCTGTGAGACTGGTGATGTTTTGAATAGTCTGGCCGGTACTCCACAAATAAGTGTAGGGTGGCGTACCGCCGGCCGGATTGACGTTTATACCACCGTTAGCAAGACCGCAGTGGGCATTCGTCAACTGAGTTGCAGCACTTAAATTTGCAGGTTGTGAAATGGATGTGTCAAGTGTTGCTGTACATCCGTTAACATCTGTAACGGTAACGGTATAATTCCCAACTCCCAACCCTGTGAGATCCTGAGTGGTTTGTCCGCTGTTCCAGGCATAGGTAATAGGCGATGCCCCACCGGCAACTGTGATATAAATTGCTCCGTTTAACAATCCGTTGCAGGTGACTTGTTTTACCGAATCGAAGAAAGCAATCGGAGAGCCCTGTGCGACCAGGACATTGGTCCGGGAACGAGAACACAAATTAGCGTCTTTAATAGTCACTGTATAAGTGCCTGCACTAAGCGGAGATATAACCTGAGTAGTTTGCCCACTGCTCCACTGGTAGGTATACGGACTTGTACCGCCGTAGGCATAACTTGAAACACTGCCATTCAATAACCCACAACTTGGATTTACAACATGCACCGAGTCGTTTAGTGCAGTGGCCGGTTGATTTATATTAAATGATTGAGAGGCGCTGCAGCCATTATCATCGGTAACGGTAACTGTATAAGAACCGGCCAAAACATTTATCAGATCCTGTGAATTGGATCCACTCGACCACGAATAGAGGTATGGTAATGTACCGGATGTTATTGATATATATATTGCACCTGTTGCAAGGCCGAAACATTTTACATTACGAACACTATCGGTAACTATATTTACCCCACCTGAATTGGTAACTGTTACTGATCTGAGTTTAGAGCAACTATTGGCATCTGAAATTGTAACAGTATAGGTTGCCGGGGTCAAGGATGTTATGGTTCCTGTTGTTTGTCCGGTGTTCCACAAATACGTGTAAGGAGCAGTCCCACCATTCGGAGTAACAGTTGCAGAGCCTGTTGGTAATCCACACGTGGATGGCGTTACACTTACAGTTTCATTAAGCACTGCCGGCTGCGTTACCAATGTATCCAATATCGTCTGACAACCACTGAAATCATTAATGGTAACAGTATAGGCTCCTGCTGTAAGTGAGGAAATATCCTGAGTAGTTGATCCGTTGCTCCAGTTGTAGGTATATGGAAGAGTTCCTCCGGTAACGGATATGTAAATTCCTCCATTAGATTGTCCGTTACATTTTACATTGACAATTGAATCGACTGTAGCTACAGGACCTCCGCTGTTACCAACATTCGCTGTGCGCTGAAAAGTGCAGAGGTTTGCGTCAGTCACAGTAACTGTATAAACGCCGGACAACAAACTGCTTATTGTTTGAGTTGTTTGGCCCGTATTCCATAAGTAGGTAAACGGACTTGTTCCGCCTGTTGGATTTGCTATCACCGAACCATTGCTTAATCCGCATGTGGCGTTGGTTATTGTTACAGTAGCATTGAGTGCTGTTGGCTGTGTGACAATTCCCGAGACAGTCGCAGTACACAAATTGGCATCGGATACCGTTACCGTGTAAGTGCCCGCCGCTACGTTGGTGATGTCCTGGATGGTGGCGGCGTTGCTCCACAAATAGGTGTAAGGAAGTGTGCCTCCGCTTGGCGTGATGTATACTCCGCCCGTTAATCCGCCGTTGCATGCAACTGCGCGTACCGAATCAAGCGCAACGTTTGGCCCCGATTGATTGGTGATGGTACGGGTACGT
>DASUFP010000076.1:0-169920 GCA_036274495.1 Bacteroidia bacterium | reverse complement strand
CATTTTTGTCGAACTGGCCGGTTTCCTTGTACTTCTTGAAAACGGATCCATAAGTATCGATTCCCCAGACTTTGACAGCGGGATTTTTTTCTTTCAGGTAACGGGAGATACCGCAAATGGTGCCGCCGGTTCCGACACCTACCACCAAATGGTCAATTTTACCCTCCGTCTGTTCCCATATTTCAGGACCGGTAGATTCGTAATGTGCCTGTGCGTTTGAGGGGTTATCGTACTGATTCGGATAAAAGGAATTGGGAATTTCACGATTCAGGCGGGCGGCAACGCTGTAGTAGGAACGGGGGTCTTCGGGCTCTACATTCGTAGGACACACGATAACCTCGGCACCGAAAGCTCTCAGGGCATCTACCTTCTCTTTGCTCTGCTTGTCGGTGGTGGTAAATATGCATTTATACCCTTTTACGATGGCGGCAATGGCCAGTCCCATCCCGGTATTTCCCGAAGTTCCTTCAATGATGGTACCTCCGGGTTTCAGTTTACCTGCCTTTTCAGCATCTTCCACCATTTTGAGCGCCATCCGGTCTTTGATGGAGTTTCCGGGGTTAAACGTCTCAACTTTAGCAAGAACGGTAGCTTCCACTCCGGAAGCAACATGATTTAGTCGAACCAGAGGGGTGTTGCCAATGGTTTCAAGGATGTTTTTGAAGTACATGAACAGGTTTCGGATTTATCGCCGCAAAGGTACAAAAACCCCTCAAAGGGCTCTCCCCGGGCCCCCATTTTTGGCCCGGTTCAGTCGAAACGGATCACCCTGGTGGGGGTAATCCTCGAAATAATCATTGAAGGGGCTACCAGGAGGATCAGGCAGGCCACAATGGTACCCAGATTCAAAAGCAGCAGGTTGCTGATGGAGAAGTCGATGGGAACATGCGATACATAATAGGACTCCTGGGGGAGTGTGACAATACCGAATTGCAGCTGCAGCAGGCACAGCGTAATGCCAATCAGGTTGCCGATAAGAATACCGCGTCCGATTACCGGCACGGCAAGGTACATGAATGTAGTGCGAATGGTGCGGTCGGTGGCGCCTAACGATTTAAAGATTCCAATTAGAGCGGTATTGTCGAGAATAATAATCAGCAGTGTTGTAATCATGCTGATGCCTGCCACGCATAGAATGAGAATAATGATGATAATTACGTTTATGTTTTGCAGATCGAGCCAGTGGAAAATCTGCGGGTACTGTTCTTCGATGCTCATGGTGTTAAATTCATACCCTGCAATTGAATACACCTCATCGGTAACACTGTTCAGTTTTGAAAAATCGTTGATGGTTAACTCAAAGCCTCCCGTTTGTTTCTCATTCCAGTCGTTAAGTCGTCTGATGACATCAATATTGCAATACACATATATTTCATCAAACTCACCCAGTCCGGTTTCATAAATCCCGGATATTTTAAACTTCCTGATGCGTGGCGGTTGCTCAATAAAGTAAACCACCATGGCATCGCCGGTTTTAAGATTCAATTTTTGTGCAACCGTTCGTGAAACGA
This sequence comes from Bacteroidia bacterium, assembly GCA_036274495.1. Taxonomy (GTDB): domain Bacteria; phylum Bacteroidota; class Bacteroidia; order AKYH767-A; family OLB10; genus DASUFP01. Next base: position 168,409 of record DASUFP010000076.1, on the reverse strand, counting down.
TGATATTCAGCTGAGATGCCGAATCACCGTTTGCAGGAAGTTGTCCCGAAACCAGTTTATCTTTAAAAAAAGTCCAGTCGAAGTCTGTGCCGACTCCCTTCAGCACACATCCCTGAATTTCGTTTTCCGTTTTAATAATTCCTGCCTTGGTAGCATATTCATTGATGTGTTTAACATCTTTGAGCTGTGCAAGCTGTTGCAGGAATGGCGGATAGCGGTTTACGGGATTTTCCTCATATGAATTGTTGTTGTCGAATCCTGAAATCCTGATATGACCGCCAAATCCTGAAACTTTATTGGTGATTTCGTTCCGGAATCCGGTTACTACCATAACCGCCACTATCATAACTGCCATGCCCAGGGCAATTCCTCCTGTAGCTATGGTGGTAACAGGGTTGCGGGTCCCTTTGGGAGTGAAAAGGAGTCTGCGTGCAATAAATCGTGAAAAACTCACAATAGGTTATGTTGAATTACGACGATAAAATTACCATTTTCGCAGCACCTGTCAACTTAATTTGCAAATGAAATTTATTACAACACTTTTTTCAATACTGCTATGCTGTTTCACGTTGCACAGTTCAGCGGGAGTAGTGGTTTCGGAACCTGCCGATACCGCCGTGATAACAGGGGCGGAGCGAATCAATAAGGTTGTAGCCGCTATTCACGGAAAGCGGGTGGGGCTTGTTGCCAACCAGACTTCACTTGTCGGCACCACGCATTTGGTCGATACGTTGCTTTCGCTGGGAGTACACATTGTGAAAGTATTTGCTCCGGAGCATGGCTTCAGGGGAGAGGCCGGGCCCGGTGATGCAATCGGATCGGGAACAGATACTAAAACGGGATTGCCGATGGTTTCCCTTTATGGATCCCGGAAAAAGCCGACTGCGGCGGATCTTCAAGATATTGATGTAGTGATTTTTGATATACAGGATGTTGGCGCCAGGTTTTACACCTATATCTCTACCCTGCAGTATTTAATGGATGCCTGCGCAGAGAACAGGAAAAAACTGATAGTGCTTGACCGTCCCAACCCGAATGGTTTTTATGTTGACGGTCCGGTATTGGATACTGCTTACAAATCGTTTGTAGGAGCGGCGCCAATACCTGTTGTGCATGGACTAACTGTTGGTGAGTATGCGAAGATGGCGAAAGGAGAAGGGTGGGCTGCAGCCGGTGGTCATCTTAAATTAAAAGTAATTAAGATGAAGAACTATACCCATTCTACACATTATGAGTTGCCGGTACCGCCCTCGCCGAATTTACCTAATTATGAATCGGTGATACTGTACCCCGCACTTTGCCTGTTCGAGGGTACAAAGGTAAGTGTAGGAAGGGGTACCGACCGCCCTTTTCAATTGATAGGTTTCCCGGGACTGACCCCGTTTGATACCACTTTTTGCCCAGCCGACATCAAGGGTGTAATCACAGATCCGCCATATAACGGAGTGGAGTGTAACGGGCGACTGCTTACGGGTTATGGTGCATTGTTTGAAGCATCCGGTCAGTTGAACCTCTCGTTATTGCTTGAGATGTATCAGTCCTATCCGCGGCAGTCGATTTTTTTCACCTCCTTCTTCGACAGGCTTGCAGGCACCGACAGTTTGCGTAAACAAATTATTGCAGGCTGGAGTGAGGAGCAGATTCGTGCCGGCTGGGAGCCTTCCTTAGGCGACTACAGGAAGGAAAGAAAAAAATACCTGCTGTACGAAGATTTCCCTGGGCGCTGAACCGAGTTTCTTTAACAACTAAAAAGCCCCGGCCGAATTCCATTTTCAGGGCATCGCCGGGGACTTCTCTGTTCAGAAGAATATTATTTGCTGATGTTGAATTTAAAGCGTCCTACCATGGGACCCTGTTCAACTACCATCATGTACAGGCCGTTAGGAATTCCTGCCAGTGTGATTTTGTCGGCATGCAATCCCCCATCGGTCGATCGTACTTCCGATATCAACTGCCTTCCCATGATATCACAAATTTTTATAGTGTAGTCGGATGCCTTGTCCGATTCGAACACATAACCAATTTGATACTGCGCCGGATTTGGGAAACCATTCAGGTGAAGGATGCCTGCCTCGGGCGTGAGTCTCGGAACAGGTGCTGCAAGCGTTGTAAAGGTTACAGGAGTTCCCCACAAGGAAATACTGCCCGAGGAGCATAGTGAGCTGACCCAGACATCATACATGGTTTCGGGTTCCAAACCTGTGATCCATTTAGCACCCGGATTCGGAGTTCCCGAAATCTTGCGTATATGATAATCGGTAGTGCCGTGAACGGCGAAACGGATTCTTACCGTATCAACATCAATAGCTCCGTTCCATGCTAACAATGCTTTATCGTGGCCCACATCAATTATGGTAACCGGACCTACTGAAGGACAAACCGGGAGTGTTGTAAAATATACCGGATCGGAGTAAAGGCTTACGTTATTTCCGCACATCGAACGAACGCTCCATTCATAGGCAGTATTGGGAATCAGATTTTGAATGATACCATCGTCCAGGGTGTTAAATGACCTGCGGTATAAATAAGTTGTTGTTCCAACCGGACGGTATCTGATTACGAATTTGTCGCTTTCAGTTTCGTACCACCTCAGTTTAGCGAAGTTACTGTTGATGGCATATGTTTCGCATTGTTGCGGAGTAGATCCGCAGGGCATCGGTCCCGAGAGTGTGGTGAATTGTTTTTGTGAGCTGACTTGCTGACCGGTACCGCAATACGCTGTGGTGTACCACTTGTAGGTGGTTCCGGGTAAAAGGTTAGATAAGTCAAAGGTGTTCGCATTACCGGGAACAGTAAACTGCATCGAAAACGAAGTGCCAATTTGTGTGTATACAACCCTGAATGAGTCGGCGGTGATGGCAGGGTTCCAGGCAATGGTTGCCAGCGAATCGGTGATGTTATAATTCGAAAGCATGTTCGGTTTTGCACAGGGCTGTGGTGCAACATTCGAAACAACCATCGACTGAACGGTTGAAACGCAACCCATGCCGTTGATTGCCGTCACCGTATAGGTTCCGGTTGTTGAAACGGTAATGCTTTGTGATGTAGCGCCGTTTGACCAGAGGTATGAATGTGCGGTTGGCTCGTAAGCGGATAGCTGATATGTTGAAGAGGGAATGTAACTCATGCTTATTCCCGGCGGCTGTGGTACCGGATAAACGGTAACATATTTACTTGCCTGTGAAATATTGAATCCCGTTGCGTCCGTTACTTCAACAGTATAATTTCCTGTTGCTGATGCCGAAATAGATTGGGTGGTTTCGCCACCGGGAGACCATAAATAGGCGGAGCCGGAATTTGCAGTAAGCGTTACAGATTCTCCTTCGCAAATACCGGTAGGGCCGCTGGCAGTAATTACAGCAGGTATTGTTGTGCTGGTTACTGTTATAATTACCGGAGCCGAAGTTGCGGAACAGCCTGCACCGTTAAATGCCGTTACCGCATAACTGCCTCCGGTGTTTACGGTGATAGATGCCGTTGTTTCGCCGCCCGGGGACCAAACATAAGAAGATCCCCCGCTGGCGGTTAAGGTGGTTGTTTGTCCTTGCTGAAGTGTGGTATTGCCATTTACCGATATGGTTGCCACCGGTTGTGGAACAACTGTTGTTTGAATGGTTGCAGATGTTGAACTGCATCCAGAACCATAATCAACCGTTACCTGAAACTGACCTGTTGATAGGGCGCTTATTGTTTGAGTTGTTTCTCCGTTATTCCATAAGTAACCAACTCCCGCATTAGCGGTGAGGTCTACTCCGCTTCCCGTACAAAAGGTGGTTGAGCCGTTGGGAGTTATTGTTGCCGGTGTAGCGGCATTAACCGTTATGGCAAGCGGCGATGACATAGCCGTGCATCCGCCCGCCGATGTAACTCTTACCGAATAACTGCCGGCCGTACCGGTTGTAATGGAGGATGTTGTTTGTCCGTTAGGAAACCACAAATAAGAAGCGCCCGACGAAGAAGTCAATGTTACAGATGAACCGCTGCAAAAGGTAGTAGGGCCGTTGGCCGAAATTGTAGCTACCGGTGTGCTGTTAACTATTACCTGTACCGGCGCAGAGGTTGCAGAGCAGCCTTGTGTGCTGGTAACCTTAACTGTATAAGTGCCTGTACTTGTTATGCTCACGGCTTGTGACGTTTGTCCTCCGGGGCTCCACAAATAGGTGTTGCCTGCAGCGTTTGCCTGCAGCGATACGCTTCCGCCCTGACAAAAGGTTGTTGGTCCTCCTGCTGTAATTGCAGTTGAAGGAGTTGGATTAACGGTTACAGTCACCGGACTGGCGATGGCCGCACATCCTGCCCCTGCACCAACGTTAACTGCGTAGCTTCCCGAAGTGTTAACCGAGATGCTTTGTGTGGTCTGTCCTCCGGGACTCCATAAATAGGTACTGCCGCTGCTGGCTGTAAGCACTACTGTTGAGCCCTGGCAAAATGTTGTTGGGCCGTTAGCGGTAATTGATGCCGAAGCAGTTCCGCATGAGGGCAGGGCAGGATTAAGTATGAGTGACGCATCAGTTGACAGCAATACCTGGTCAATTTCCAGTTTAGGAGTAGTAGGTGTTATCCGCAGCAGATGATTTTGAAGTTGCAGACCCTGGAAGTTAATTGGAAGCTGAGAACAGGCATCGTAACGGTACCAGGTCCAGTTGGTATCTGAAATACAACCGATGGTATACGCGGTGTTGTTGTCGACCTGCACATTCATACCGGTGCTTATACCGCCACGGCTTCTCGCTCTCACCCACAAATACAATTCGTTGTTTTGTCCGCTCCTTGGCTGAAAATTATATTCTACCGGAGTTATGCTTGTTGCATTATCAGGCCAGGCCAGATAGCTGGTAAAGTTGGTGTAATCACCTGCCGCTGTTCCGGCAGGAACGGTTGTTTTAATAGTTACCTGTGTGTTGGTATTATCAAACAGCTCGGCTTCAAAGTTAAAGTCGGGTGACCATTTTGATGGGTGTTTTCTCTCATGCCATCCGTCAAGCTGATAAAACACGGGCTGTGAAGCGTTGGTGTTATCATAGATATAGGTGCTTCCCTGACGACGCACATTAAATTTCAATGTCTGACCATCGAGTGTTATTGTGGCTACGCTCTCATTTTCCACATTGCCAACCATATTCGAGTTCGGCTGAACGGTGCCGGTAATGGCATATTTGGCAAGTGTGTTGTGTTTGCGCACTACTACCAGTTTACGTTGATCACCTGCCCAGAACGCATATCCCGGGGCCGTTGGGTTGATATAGTAATTTCCTACATCTCCGGGCATCAGGTTTCCGTTACGTAATAAATCCTCGTAACGGCTGGCGATACCCTGTGCATATGCCGGCATAACCGATTGCCAGATCCAGTTTTTTGAATCGGGCCATGGTGCCGAAAGGGAGAAGAATCCTGCATAAAAGAATTCGGCACCTGTCATATTTAAACATTTCAACAAGCCCAGCCATTGAGCAGGACGAATGTTTTGTTCTTCGTTGGCGTCCCAGCCTGCCGATACAAATGGCGAGTATAACTTATCGCCTACAGCCAGTTCATTCACACGGCTGTCCACTATCCACTGCCATCCGTGCCATGCAGCCATCCAGTTGCGCCAGTTGTTTGGCCAGCGCGGATAAAAGTCGGGCGTTGCATAGTACTGACCATTCATCTGGCTGTTTACTAATCGTGCCTGACTGTATGCAAAGCGGTACTGAGGAAATCCGTCAATAGAATATTCGGTAAACTTTGCATTGGCTAATTTCGGATGTGCCATAAAGATGTTGCGGAACGACTGTGTTTCGTTATCCTTGAATTTGGACGCAAGGAATTCTTTCCAGTCCATACCGGAAGCGTTTTTCGCCGTGGTAACAACAGGATCTTTTGACAGGGCAATGTCTTCGGGGTGCGGAAAAATTTCTCCGTTTTCATTTACAAAATCAATGTTGCCGTTGAGTCGTGTAAAGAGATCGTTAAAATATCCTAAAACGGTGTTGCCATCTGCATTATAGTTTGAAGTCGGTGCGGTAGGTCTCCATATTTTATTTGTTGTAGCGTTTCCGTTCACATCCATAAACTGTCCGTTGGCATCCTGCAGGTAATTGGATGATGCCAGACTCTGACTTGTAATTTGCGGATTGTTGCCATTGAGCTGTGCTCTTAATGTGATAATGGCTAATTTGAGATCAGGGTTGCTGTTTGCCGCATTCACCCATGCTGTTGCAAAAGTGCTGGTGCCGAATTCAACATTAAAATAGTAATTGAAATTTCGGGCAAGCTCGGTTTGAATGATTACTCCGTTGTCGGCAGCCATCTGCTGGGTTACCCCCGGTTGATTGAGACCACCCATATAACGGGGGTCCATCCAGTTAAAGTTACGCATCAGCGTATGGCCTGGTTTGTATCTCGGTACCGGGTATTTGGTAATTTGTTCGGTGGCGGTAATGGTTACCGATGGGTGTCCGGGAGCAAATTCATCTGTATCAACCGGACCTGTTACGCTTGAAGGTGAGAGTACGGGTAATATATAGTCATCAACAAAACTATAGGGTTGTCCGTTTTGAACACCCAGGTAGTGTTTGTAAATAAAACTTGGAGGTATAGGTGTATTGTAAACCGCAATTTCATCAATACTGCCAAAGTATTTTACATAGCTTACAGTTGAATTCAGGTAAAAATTGGTGTTCGATGATGTGGGAATGGTACCAGTGGTGGTTACGGTTTTACTGAACCCTGCGGGCAGTTGTCCGTCGACCCAGATTTCTTTGGCTCCTGTTGTGGCGTTAAATTTAAACACCATGTGGTGCCAGTTACCGTCAACATAATAACCGTATTGTTTACGTCCTGTTCCATCCAGTGTAACGATGAATTCATCGTTAACGTTTGCTCCGGAACCGGACCGGTGGTTGGTGTAAAAAGTAATTTTCGGGTATTCTATTTTTATTGAAAAGGCATTATCGCCGCGCTGAATAAAATTGGTTGTATTAAAATTATAGCCGGGCTTTAACAGAAACTCGATAGAAAATCCGTTAGAGAGGGGCAGGGGGCCTCCATCGCATAAGTTGGACTGACTGTTAAGTGTAATGTATTTGCCGACCTGACCATTTCCGCCAACGGTATAGGTGCCGCCATAAGCAGCCAGATTCATGGATGATCCGCCGACGGAGTCGGCCCCTACCGAAGAACCATTAAAAGTCCAGTACCGGAGCGGCGTAATGGTAGTTTGCGCCATCGAGGTCATGGCGGCGAGAATCATAAGGATAAGAATGGCAGTACTAGCAATTACTGCTAAGTTGTTCCGCCTTCCGCCCCAGGTGCCTAAATTGGTAATCGTTTTTTTCATTTCGCGTTTTTGATGATTGTAGAATCGTAAGCCTGTTCAATTTTGTATGTTACCTGCAACACCTGTGAATTGACCTTTCACCCGGATTACTTTTCAGGTACGTCCCAAAAATAACCCCCTGTAAAACCAGAGTATTTGATTCGGTAACAGGTGCGTTCAGATGTAAGATTTTGACAAAATAGGTTGGCTGCCGGCACCCGGAATTCCTACGATGCCCGTATTTGCAGGCTTTCAGGATGAACAGGGGCCCCAAAGCCCTGTAATGAATTGCATCACTGTTGTATGAAAATTAGATTTATCGGTTGAAATCTGTTTAAAAGCGGAATTTTCTAACCGGCATATAAATAAAAAGACGCCCTGAGGCGCCTTCTTATTCATACATAGCTTTTATGTTTTTAATTGATGATGAGTCGTTGAACTGTGGTGCGGGAAGGTCCTTTTACCTTGATCAGGTATACGCCTTTCGGAAGTGATTCGAGATCGATCTTTATTTCGGAAACACCGCTTGGCACTTCTGACTGCATCGTCTGACGTTCTTTTCCGGTGATGTCAAATATGCTTACCTGAACAGCAGTTTCAATGGAAGATTCGATTACAACTTTTGTTTCGGTTGAAGCCGGATTGGGCGACAAGCGGGTAGCGAAAGTTGAATTTGGATCCTGGAATCTTGGTCCGGGTGCACGCAGCGTGGTAAAGCTCATTGGTGTTGACCATGCGCTTTGTACGCCTCCGTTACAGAATGTCGACAATGAAACATCATACGATGTAAGTTCTGCAAGTCCTGCAAGGTTATACCGTGGGTACGAAGGAGTACCGATGATGGTAATTGTTTTTACTGCAGGGCTGCCCGACATATTAAAACGTACCTGAATGCTGTCAAATACTGCACGGGTGGTCCAGTCAATTATAGCTCTGTCATAGTCAACATCGGGAATGGTGATTAAACCCAGGCCCGGACAAACTGGTGTAAGTCCCGAAGCATGTGCCGGTGTGCCTTGTATACGTGATGTTGACAAAGTGCTGAACTTTGTCGATCCGCTTACCGATTGCGTTCCCTGGCATATAGCTACCACATACCATTTGTATTGCTCAAGTGGCGTCAATCCGGTTATAACAGTATAGTGGTTTACTCCCGAAACGGTGCTGGTATATACCTGTCCGTTCGAAAGTTGCGTACATACTACACGGAAAGAGTCCGCAGTAGCTGCCGTATTCCACGAGAGCGTTGCCTCGACATCGGTAATACGCATGGCCAGCAGCATGTTTACCCTGCCGCAAGGAGATGGGTTTGGCTGCACAATGCTGATAGGATTATAAATGCGCTGCGATTCCGTTGCGACATTTGATGTCCTTTCGTTTTGTGCGAAAGCGCCAGCAGAGAACAACAGGGCTGCGGTTGCAGTTGTCCAGACTCTCCTGGCTTGTGTAATTGTAAAATAGTTTTTCATTTGCAGTCTGTTTAAATAATGTTTAATGGATCAAAAATCAACTTGTCAAATGTATCTTCATCCGCATCCTCAAATGATACAAGTTGTTTCCATTAGACTAAAATGTAAGAATTGGCCGGTTTTATTCCGTTTTTGGGTTGTCCTTTTGTCCGCAACCCAGGATTACCATGGGTGCCCTCCTGCGAAACAGCTTGCAAGCTCATGAAAGAAATGGAATTGCTGGTGGCCGTTTTGGACATTTGCAACGCTGTTTTCCTGCACATGAGCTTCCGATTCTTCATTATATGATTGTCGATAATTGTTTATTCCAACCCGATGAATGAAGATTTAATCCTTTAAAACCGCAAAACAACAAATGATATACAATGCAAAAGGGGCGTTCATTGAACGCCCCTTTATTAACCTCCGGTGAGGTTGGTTATTGCACCGAAAGCCGTTTGTTTACATTTAGGCTATCCCCCGATAACCGGACCATGTAAACGCCTTTAGAAAGAGTGGACAAATCCAGGTCAATCAGATTAAAGCCCTGCAAGGCATGAATCTCCCGGGTGTACACTACCTTCCCACTGATATCCGAAAGGGTAACAGTGTATGCGGCATCACTTGCTGTGTAAAACGACAGCGTTGATGATGTAGAGGCAGGATTAGGATACAAACTGGTCTCATCAAATTCAAGTTTGATAAACGGACCATCGTCATCATTTGGATCACTGTAGTAGAGCGGTTCGGTGGTGACGGCGGTTCCGTCAACTCTCACAGCAGGAGTTGTGTAAGTGAGGAAGCCGGCATAAGCTGAACGTAAACTACCGCAAAACGATCTCACCCACCAGCGGTAAGTAGTACTGGAGTTGGCTCCAACTGTCATTGCAGTGGTGGTGCTGGGTACATTACCGGTATAATAATACTGACCGGTAGTCATGTTTCTAAGCTTAACCGAAAAATCTGTCTGCCCGGTGTTGGGGTTGGTCCACGCAAGTGTTGCCGAATTGCGTAACACATTTGTGGTTATCAGTCCGTAAGGCGGATCGCAGGTGGTAGAAGTGGTTAACGATACGGTTACATTGGGTGATACCGCTGAACATCCATAGCTGTTGGTCACCTTAACCGAATAGGTACCGGCACTTGAAACAGATATAGACTGTGAAGTTTGTCCGCCGGGCAACCAGGAGTAAGAAGATGCCGATGAGGCAGTAATGGTGGTACTGCTTCCGGAGTTGATTGTAATGTTGCCCGAAGGATTTGTTGTGGCGGAAGGTGCCGGATTTACATTGACCGCTATTGCGGAAGAGGTAGCGGTACATCCATTACTGTTTGTAATCTTTACCGAGTAGGATCCGGATGCATTGGCAGCTATTGTTTGTGTGGTCTGATTTCCCGGACTCCACAAATAAGAACTTGCTGAACCGGCAGTCATATTTACGGAACCGCCCTGACAGAAGGTTGTTGAACCGCCGGCCGTGACCGAAGCCGATGGTAAGGAATAAACTGTCAGGTTAATAGGAGCGGAGTTTGCCGAAGTCCCTCCTGCAGAGGTAACGGATACGGTATAACCGCCGTTAATTGTTGCAGTGATGGATTGCGTGGTAAGTCCGTTTGACCAAAAATATGCGGCACCGGGACTTGCCGTAAGCACTACCGATCCGCCCTGACAGAACGAGGTTGGGCCGTTTGCGGTGATGGTTGGAATACCTGTTCCGTTAACGGTAACATTGACCGGAGCAGACGTTGCCGAACAACCATTGGAGTTGGTAACCCTTACTGTGTACGAACCGGCCGAATTAACGCTGATCGAAGCAGTGGTTTGTCCGCCCGGACTCCACAAATAGGAACTTCCGCTGCTTGCAGTTAGTGTGGTTGATGATCCTGAATTGATAGCCACATTTCCTGACGGTGAGGTGGTAGCAGTTGGCAGTGCATTAACAGTTACAGAAGTTCCGGGTGAGTTTGCGGTACAGCCATTACTGCTGGTTACTTTAACAGAATAGGTTCCTGATGCAGTTGCGGAAATGGACTGTGTTGTTTGATTACCCGGGCTCCACAAGTACGAACCGGCTGACGGTGCTGAGAGTGTTACCGATCCGCCCTGGCAGAAAGTTGTTGCGCCGCTTGGCGTAACAGTTGATGATGGTGGTGAATAAACTGTTAAGGTAATGGGAGCTGAATTGGCTGAAGTGCCACCTGCTGATGTTACCGACACGGTATATCCGCCTGCAACAGTAGCGGTGATGGATTGAGTGGTAAGTCCGTTTGACCAGTAATAAGAGGCACCGGCGCTGGCTGTTAAGGTTACCGATCCGCCCTGGCAGAACGAGGTAGGACCACCTGCAGTAATAGTTGGAGTTGAAGTTCCGTTTATGGTAACATTTACTGCCGATGAAGTTGCAGAACATCCGCTGCCGTTAGTAACTCTTACAGTATAGGAACCTGCACTGTTTACGTTTATGGATGAGGTGGTCTGACCTCCCGGACTCCATAAGTATGAACTTCCGCTGCTTGCAGTAAGTGTAGTTGAAGAACCTGAGTTGATCGATACATTTCCCGAAGGAGTGGTTGTGGCCGTTGGAAGAGTGTTTACTGTAACAGTAGTTCCCGATGATGTGGAAGAACAGCCATTGCTATTTGTGATACGCACGCTGTAGGTGCCGGCGTTGGTAACTGATATTGCCTGGCTGGTTTGATTGCCCGGTGTCCAGAGGTACGAACTTGCCGCAGGTGCAGTAAGTGTTACGGAGCCTCCCTGACAGAATGTTGTAGATCCGCCCGCAGAAACAGATGCCGCCGGAAGCGAATATACCGTTACCGTAACAGGCGAAGAAACGGCAGAAGCACCACCAGCAGCTGTTACCGAAACAGTGTAGTTACCGCTTACAGTTGCGTTGATCGATTGGGTGGTAAGTCCGTTAGACCATAGGTAGGCTATACCTGAGTTGGCCGAAAGGGTAACCGATCCGCCCTGACAGAAGGAAGTGGGACCACCGGCTGTGATAGTGGCGGTTCCGGATGTACTGCAGGTTGTAGTGGCTGTTCCGTAAACGGCTGATGAAGATTCAACAAGCGCTACTTTGTCGATAAGGAGTTTGGTGTTAAGCGCGGTAATAATTAACTGGTAATCCTGTGCAGTAATTCCTGTAAATGCAACTGGAGCATTGGTGATATCGTAACGGTACCATACCCAGTTGGTGTCGCGGATACAATCAATTTGTTTTGTACCAAGACCATTGAGCGACACATTCAAGCCGGTTGATGATCCATCAAGACTTCTTGCACGCACCCAGAAGAAATATTTTGTAGGTGCACCTTTTCTTGCAGTAAAGTTATAAACTACGTCAGAAGGTGAAGCAAAAGTAATGTAGGAAGTAAAGTTGGTGTAATCGCCTTGTGCTGTTCCGGCTGGCACACTTGTTTTAACCGACACCTGTATGTTGGAGTTGTCGTACAGCTCTGATTCAAAAACAAAATCTTTGCTCCAGTAATAGGGGTGAGTGGATTCATGCCATTCGTCAAGCTGATAGAATACCGGTGCAGCCGTGTTGGTATTGTCATAGATATAGGTACTGCCCTGTTTCCTGACTTTAAATTTCAGAACATGAGAATCAAGTGTGATTGTTGCAACGCCTTCGTTTTCGGAGTTGCCAATCATATTAGAGTTCGGCTGCAGCGTTCCGGTGATAGCATATTTTGCAAGTGTGTTGTGTTTTCTTACCACAACAAGTTTTCTGAAATCACCTGTTTTAAACGAATAGGCATTCCATTGCGGATTAATCGGATCGTTAGGAACATCGCCTTCCATCAGGTAACCGTTGCGTAGAAGATCTTCGTAGCGGCTTGTTACTGCCTGAGCATAGGCTGGCATTACAACCTGCCATACCCAGTTTTTGGAAGGGTTGTAAGGAGCAGTCAGGTTAAAATACGAAGGGTAAAAGAATTCGGCTCCGGTCATGGCGATGGCTTTCAGCATACCAAGCCATTGGCCTGGGCGCACGTTACTCTCTTCATCGGCATCCCATCCTGCACTTACAGTAGGCGAAAACAATTTATCGCCGAGCGATAATTCTACTTTACGTGATTCAACCACCCATTGCCATCCGTGCCAGGCACCCATCCAGTACCTCCAGTTGTTGGGGTAACGCATGTAGATATCGCCGGTAGGGTAATACTGTCCGTTGATCATAGAATTGGCCTGGCGCATTTCGCTGTATTTTAAGCGCCATGTAGGCTGGCCGTCGACCTGGTAGTAGGCATAAGTAGTGTTAGCGAGTTGCGGCAAATTCATAAACTGGTTACGGTAGGCAAGCGCTTTTTCTTTCGCCCTGCGACCCTCATAGGAATACCAGTCGAGGCCGGTCGAATTTTTGTCGTTGACAACGTTAGGGTCCTTCGAAAGTATTGTTGAGCTGTTATAGAACGGCAGTACTTCACCATTTTCAAAAATCAGATTCAATGGCCTTGTGAGGCGGCTCGTCAGCGATGAAAGATAAAATCTTTGGGTAAGACCGTCTTTTTGCAAAGAGTCGGTCGGAGAAGCAGGGCTGAGCATTCGGCTGCTGTTACTAACGTTACCGTATATATCCAGATAATTGCCGGATCCGTCGCGGAAATAATAACTGTTGCTGTTGCATCCGCAGGTAACGTAAGGAGCGCCTGAACGGAAACCTGCAGATGAGGGGTTCAACTGGGGCCATAAGGTGTTTATGGATGCATGCCACTGAGGATTCTGATTCGCGAGATTTAAAAAGTAACCTGCGAATTTTGTTGTGTCACCATAGTTGGTGTATTCGTGCGATGCTCCGGCAATTTGCAGCGACTGATTGAAATGAGTGATCAGATCTCGCTGCTGGATTTTTGCTTCGTTAAGTGCCTGTGTATAGGAAATTCCTGATTGAAGCAACCCGCCAAGGTAATCCACTCCGTAGAGCGGAATGTTCGGGCGCAATGTGTGGCCTGCCTTGTATCTTGGCGTCGGAAATTTCAGAAGCTGATCAGTAGTGCTTACACTGACATTCGGGTGACCGGGAGCATAATCAGTTGCATCAATACTACCTGCGACGGACGCAGGAGCCGGAGGTGCTGTGGTAGTATAATTAAAAGTATAGTGTTTGTTCTGGGTGAATTCGATGTAATGCTTATAAATCATGTTGTCGGGCAAACCATAATTATAAACAGCTATCTCATCCAGGTCTCCGTGGTATTTTACATAAGAAGACTGGGTGTTGAGCAGTAAATCGGTAATTGCTGAACCGGAGTTATTGAAATAACCTTTAACAGTGGTTTTTGAATAACCGGCAGGACATTGTCCGTCGACCCATATTTCTTTAGCTCCTGTTTTTGCATTGTACCGGAAAACGATATGATGCCAGTTGCCATCCATAAAATAGCCATAGGAGCGCCTTCCGATCTGATTGAGGTCTACCTGTAATTCATCATGGCTGGTTCCACCGGTAGTTGCAATAATATTGGTGGTGAAATTTATATACGGATAACCCATACGTGCTTCCATGGCACCATCTACTCTGGTAAAAAAGCGGCTGTCACCAAACAGGTAACCCGGTTTAAAGAGAAACTCAATAGTAAATGCTGAGTCAATTGCAAGTTGTCCCATTTGAATCAGCGTTGAATTGGGATCCAGTGTCAGATATTTTTGTACACCTGTACCATTGGGATTAGTATTGATCGCATAAGGAGATCCATAATAACTGGCATTCAGATTAAAGTTACCCATCTGGTCGACGAGCGGAGTGGCACCGTCGAAAGTCCAGTACCTTAACGGTGCATAGTTTTGAGCGGCAGTGGGGCTGACTGCACCTGCGAGACAACACACTACAAGTATCCCGAAAAGGCCTGTAAGGTGTTTACGCAGAAAATCCCCGGTAAAACATTGTTTTAACATGATTGATGGTTTTTGGTTGGTTAACATTTGCAATCCCCCCTTTAAATCACCTGCAGCCCATTCCCGGAAAAGCTAGATTACTGCGGTTTTTTAAAGGACAAGGCCGAATTTAGTGTAAAGCTGTTGATTGACAAGGGCTTACTCATGAAACCCTTCCAATGAGCTGAATAACAAAACGTTAAGATATCAACAAGCTGTTAATAACTCCACTTCACCCACAGTAAAAGTCAATTCACCCAAAAAAACTTAACTTTCACCCAACAGTTTTGGGCAAAAGTTCCGCAATCGGAAAAGCCGGTTAAATAATAAAAAAGGGGACCATATATGGCCCCCTTTTTTAATAGAAATGGTAGTGGTTCTTTTAGTAGATCACGTTGACGGTGCCGTCACGTGTATCGGTTTTACCGGTGACGCCTGATGCGACCACCCTGTAAACATATGAGCCTT
The DNA here is from genome assembly GCA_036274495.1 of Bacteroidia bacterium. Lineage (GTDB taxonomy): Bacteria > Bacteroidota > Bacteroidia > AKYH767-A > OLB10 > DASUFP01. The sequence goes on along the minus strand of DASUFP010000076.1, from coordinate 153,309 downwards.
GAGGAACAGGTATGCCATCAAATACGCCATCCCATCGCTGATTCACATTTGTTGATTCAAAGATGATCTGACCCCAGCGGTTAAATACCTGCATACGGAAGTCTTTGATGGCCTCACCGTATACTCCGAATGTATCGTTCAGTCCGTCACCGTTAGGGGTAAAGGAGTTCGGTATATACATACTTACATAGGGCGTTACCTCAGTAATATTAGACATAGAAGATACAGTGTTGTCGCCTTTTTTATAGGCAATCACTCTGTATTTACGACTTGCGACAACATTTTGTGCCGAAAGCGCGGAGCAGGAAAACGCTGTAATCACCAGCGCGAAAATAAAAGACCGTGTCATAGCTTAGATTTGAATACGACCCCAAAATACCCTCCGCCTGTGGCGGGTATGAATCATTTTGGACGGAGATTTTTTATTTGTAAGATTTTGCTTCAAACGCACTCAAACCGGCTTCTTTTTGGGCTCCCCGGAGTATACAATTGCAGTGTTTAAGCCCATTTCGGGAATTTCGACACCAAACGGATCAGGTGCATGATGTGGTTGGATTGCGTACACTTCGGGTCTCATATATGTCGGTGCTGTACCATTCCGGTGATTCCTTTCAGCAGTGGTCAAAAAATCTTCACTTAATTTTTGGATTTATGGCCATTTTGTATAATTTTAGGAAATGCATTCAGAACGCGGCCATCGGGCAGCCCTTTTTGAATGAATGCATCCTGAAGTTGCTTTCATTTCGGATCTTTTACTAAACATATCACACATGGAAAACCAGGAAAAAATCAGCAGTCTCTTGCGGGAGCACACCGGCTGGCAAAACAAAATCAGTAATTTCAAGACTGAACTTAACGGCCTTAACGACGAACTTGGCAACAGTTTGCTAAAGATCGCTCCGCGCGATGTTCCCGCACACGCAGAACATTTTCAAAACCAATTTATACTTCAGAAAGAGGTGCTCGATATCCTTCGGCACGATCTGAAGCAGTACGAGAATTTGCTTGAAGCCAATCTCGAAAAACCCGGGAAAAACCCTGATATTGAAATCGAATCAGAGCGCAACAGACTTAAAGAAAGACTGTCGGACTTTGGACGCATTTTCGATGAACTCCGCAGTGAATACATCGGATTCACCCGCGAGTCACTGGTGATTTCCTGAAAAGGGAATCAATGAATGCTGGTCCATACCAGCACAAATGTCATCGCAATAATCAGGGTTTCCTCGAGCAGAACCGTCCACAAAATCCTGGTAGTTCCTTTTGATTGCTCAACAAATCGGGTCCCAATTCCCGGTTCTTCATCCATATGGTTATAGGTAACCATAGGATCGTTCATAAAAACATGTTTTGTTTTGTGTGTAAAACTTGTTGCCATGGTGTTAACTGTTAGTGAAACATATTTTGTTTTATAACAGCAATGTAAATCCGGCCGGCAACGGGAATGAATCAATTTTATCTCAATTCTTACAATTGAAAAACAACGCCGGCCGGGCAACTCAAACGTGCCGGCATCAAGTCTGTAGCGGGTTTTAAAGACTTGTGCTATCGACCCGTACCCTAGAAGTACAGAAAAAGGCTTCTTCACTTACCTGATTGGAACCAACCACAACAATACGGTTATTCAAAAATCGGGAGGCAAGGTTTTTATACCACCCATAGCCCTCTTCATCAAGGTTGGTGAGCGGTTCATCTAAAAGTAAAAGATCGGTGTCAGCTAAAAATGCCAATGCCAGCTTAAGACGCTGTTTCATACCGGATGAAAAATGTTTGATCTGTTTTTCTTTTGCATCTGCAAGTCCTGATTCTCTCATCAACACATCAGCATCGCAGCCACTCAGCAACGGCTTGTTGTCCATATAAAAACGGATGTTTTCAAGAAGGTTAAAATCTTCAATTACTTCCATGTAGGGAGCCGCAAACGAAAGGTTCCTGAAAACCGAATCCCTGTTGATGGTGCCTGCCGGACCGGTATAACGAATACTGCCTGCGGAGGGAGTCACATATCCGGCAATCATTTGTAAAAGCGTCGATTTCCCCGATCCGTTGGGTCCTTCCAATGCAATTCGGCTGCCGGGTGTTAATTCGAGTGAGAGGTGCCTGAGTACCCAACGGCTGCCAAATTTTTTGCCAACGTCGTTTAGATGAACAGCGGTTAATGCAGTTTTGTCATTCATCTTCACCGCCCGAATATCCTTTCATTAGTCCGCGGGTGGAGGCTTTAATAAAGGTGAGTATTTCCTCACGTTCAATGCCGGGCATAATTTCGTTTTCAATGGCCGCCACCGCTTTGCGTGTGTTAAGACCCCGGGTAAAAAGTATGCGGTAAATTTCCTGAATAGCCGATATTGAAGGATCGCTGAATCCGCGTCGGCGCAACCCAACGCTGTTTATGCCAACATAGGAAAGCGGTTCCCTGGCGGCAGTGGTAAACGGAGGTACATCTTTACGCACAAGTGAACCTCCCGAAATCATAACGTGCTTGCCTATATGAACAAACTGATGCACGGCCGATAAACCGCCAATAATTGCAAAGTCATCTATCTCAATGTGTCCTGCCAGTGTTACGCCGTTTGCCAGTATGCAATTGTTTCCAACCATGCAGTCGTGAGCAATGTGCACATAGGCCATCAGTAAACAATGAGAACCTACACGGGTGGTTCCCGAAGCGGAAGTTCCTTTGTTGATGGTAACGAATTCCCTGATGGTAGTATGATCGCCGATTTCCGCAGTGGTCTGTTCTCCTTTAAATTTTAAATCCTGCGGGTCGGCTGCTATTACAGCGCCGGGAAAAATACGGCAATTGCTTCCGATACGGGCACCGTCAAAAATGGTCACGTTAGGACCTATCCAGGTGCCATCACCTATTACCACATCTCCCTGAATAGTAGAAAATGCATCAATTTTTACATTTTCGCCTATGCGGGCATCCGGGTGAATGACTGTGAGCGGAGAGATCATAATCAGCTTTTCTTAACTATCTGTGCCATCATATCGGCTTCCATTACCACCTTGTCGCCGACATATGCTTTGCCCGACATGTTTACGAGTCCTCTTCTGATGGGCGATGTCAGATCAAGCACAAAAACAACTGTATCTCCCGGTAATACTTTTTGTTTGAACCGGGCCTGTTCAATTTTTAAGAAATAGGTCCAGTAATTATGTGGATCGGGCACCGTATTAAGAGCAAGGATACCTCCTGTTTGTGCCATAGCTTCAATCAGTAAAACGCCCGGCATAACCGGATTATCAGGAAAATGACCCTGGAAAAACCATTCGTTCATGGTAACGTTCTTTACGCCGACTACTTTGTTTTCTGACAGCTCAATGATTTTATCAATCATTAAAAAGGGATACCTGTGCGGGAGATAACTGGCAATTTTGTTGATATCAAAAACGGCAGGGGCATTTAAGTCGTACAAAGCAACAGAAGGCTTTGTTTTTTCAGACTTGATAAGCTGTTTTATTTTTTTTGCAAACTCAACATTTGCGGCATGTCCCGGGCGCGCTGCAAGAATGTGTGCTTTTATGGGCATGCCTATAAGTGCAAAGTCACCAACAATGTCAAGCAGTTTATGTCGTGCCGGCTCGTTTTGAAAATGGAGCTGCACATTGTTCAGAATTCCTTTCTCTTTGATTTCAACGCGGGGCTTGTTAAATAATGTTGCAAGTTCATCCAGTTTCTGTTGCGAAACAGGGCGGTCAACAACAACAATCGCGTTATTCAGATCGCCGCCTTTAATCAGGTTGTGTTTTAACAACGCTTCCAGTTCGTGCAAAAAAACAAATGTGCGGCAGGGGCTTATTTCATCTGCAAATTCAGTAACGGTGTGCATCTGCGCATGCTGTGTGCCAAGCACCGGTGAATTGTAATCAACCATAACGGTAATGCGGTACTCTTCACTGGGCACAGCAAGCATTTCAACTTTACGGGCGGGTTCCTCAAAAGTGAGGTTCTGTCGCAGCTCATAGTAAATCCGCTCGGCATCCAGTTCCCGTATGCCTGCTTTTCGTAACGCTTCAATATAAGGTCTCGACGATCCGTCCATTATTGGAACTTCAGGCCCGTCGATTTCAATTAACACATTATCCACTTCGAGTCCTACCAGCGCGGCCAGTGCATGTTCGGTTGTGCTCACCGAACCGCCATTTTGTTTGAGTGTTGTGCCCCGGCTGGTGTCTATAACATTGTCAACATCAACATCAATAACCGGATGGCCATCAATATCGGTACGGCAAAATTTATATCCATGGTGAGCAGGAGCGGGTTTAAAAGTCAGGTTTACACTTGCTCCTGTATGAAGTCCGACACCCGAAACAGTTACAGGCGATTTAATAGTTGTTTGTTTGATCATCTGATGCTTCAGGATGCTGGTTGCTTCAGTACCGCTATTGCCTTTTCGAGTTCCCGAATTTTTGCTTCGAGCTCCGGCAGCTTCCTGAAATAGACATATGACTTTTTATAATCCCCGATCGAAAATGCGGGTGAGCCTTGCAGAATGGTTCCGGGCTCGGTAACAGAAGCTCCGACTCCTGACTGGGCTGCAATTTTTACATTTTCGGCAATCGTCAGATGACCTACAATTCCAACCTGACCTCCAATCATGCAGTCGCGCCCTATTTTTGTAGAACCGGCAATTCCGGTCTGCGCAGCAATAACGGTATTTTCACCTATCTCCACATTGTGTGCAATCTGAATAAGATTGTCGAGTTTAACTCCTTTTCGGATGATGGTAGATCCCAGTGTGGCGCGGTCAATGGCTGTGCCGGCACCTATCTCAACATGATCTTCAACAATAACATTTCCGATTTGTGCCACCTTTTGATAGGATCCTGAATTCGGTGAAAACCCAAAGCCGTCGCCGCCAATCACTACCCCTGCATGTAAAGTGCAATCGGCACCAATCACACAATCGGAATAAATAATGGTTCCTGCAAAAACAGTGGTGTTATCGCCAATCCGAACATTGTCGCCAATGTAACAATTGGGATAAATTTTAACATTGTTCCCAATCACGGCATCATTTCCGATATACGCAAAGGCGCCAATATAAATTCCTGTTCCTGTTTTTGCCGATTTGGAAATAAAGGAAGGCGTTTCAATACCCTCTTTGTTACGACGTACCTGATCGTACATCTGAAGCAGTTTTGCAAAACTGCCATAGGCATCAGCCACTTTTATAAGCGTTGCCGTAACAGGCTGTTCAGGTTTAAAGTCGCTACCTACTATCACTATGGTAGCTTTGGTGGTATAAATAAAAGGAGTGTATTTTGGATTGGCTAAAAAGCTAAGTGACCCCGGTATGCCTTCTTCGATTTTCGACAACGTGTGAACACGTGCCCCCGGGTCGCCTATTATCTCTCCCTGAAGCAGATCTGAGATCTGTTTTGCGGTAAACTCCATTGATTTTCAATGTGTTATGGTGTTTTTTTTGAAAAACATCCAATACCCTGCAAATGTACTAATTATGAGTCAATTCACGTATTTTCAGGGTAATTTGATCGGTCAGGCCGGATGGCGGTCGGTGCACAGGAAGTATTTGGTGACCGGATTGGAAAGGACGGAAATATTCAGGTTATCGGATGCCAGCGCAATATCCTCTACAGAACTGTTTTTGAACAGTATATATATTTTTTCGCTTGAAGCGCTGTAGGCTTTGTTTTCGACGGTGCCGGTAAAAACAAAATAGGCCGCATCCTCCCGGCTGATGCCATACCTTTTCATAGCCTCCAGTTGTTTTGCCTCCACCTCGTTTTCGTCAAACTGCATGGTATTGATTTCGATATGGTACAAATTCCGGTTAACAAGCCATTGACAAAGGGTCGACAGCACCTTATCGGGATGATAACACCATTCTTTTATTGAGGTAAAAACATCGAAATCATCCAGTTTTGAAAAGGTATCAAGTAAAACCGGATTCGATGAAAAATCATCAAGCGAATAGCTGCGGTATAAAAAAGTGTTAAATGCCGGCGTGGCAAACAGTTCGGTGCCGTTGCCTGCAAGCGCGCGTGCCCGCTCAATTATTCTTACCAGCAACTGCTCGGCCGACACAACAGTTTTGTGGAGGTACACCTGCCAGTACATCAGTCTCCTGGCCGTAATAAATTTTTCAATGGAATAAATGCCCTTCGATTCAACAACTACATTTCCATCGTGTACTTCGAGCATTTTGATAATTCTGTCGGAACTTATCACGCCCTCCGATACGCCGGTAAAAAAGCTGTCTCTGCTGAGGTAATCAAGCCGGTCAACATCGAGTTGACTCGACACCAGCTGGTGCAGAAATTTTTTTGGATGTGTGTCATTGAAAATGGTGATGGCCTCTTCCAGTTTTCCTCCGGTTGCCTGATTCAGCCGGTCCATAAACAGGGAAGAGAGTTTTTCGTGAGAAACACCCGGAGCAAGCAAATGTTCGAGCGCATGTGAAAAGGGACCATGTCCAATGTCATGCATCAGAATGGCAATGCCTGCAGCTTCAGCTTCTTTGTCGGTAATCACATGTCCTTTCCATTTGAGCGTTTCAATTGCCTGCTGCATCAGGTGCATTGCTCCCAGTGTATGGTGAAACCGGGTATGAAGCGCACCGGGATAAACCAGGTAGGTCATACCCAGTTGCCGGATGCGCGTAAGCCGCTGAAACCAGGGGTGGCTGATGAGCGAATAGATGGTGCCTCCGGGGATGCTGATAAACCCGTGTACGGGGTCGTTTATTATTTTTTTGCTGTTCAAGACAATACTTTGGATCAACGGATCGATATTAATCCGTAAATTTAACTTTCGAAACTCGCCAAAATTAGAAGTATTTTATGGATAAGCTGAATATTCTGTGGGCTGATGACGAGATTGATCTTCTCAAACCGCATATTTTATTTCTCAGGGACAAAGGATTTGTTGTTACCACTGCTACCAACGGACACGATGCGCTCGAACTTATAGGAAAACACGAATATGGTATTGTGCTGCTCGACGAGAATATGCCGGGCCTCAGCGGCCTTGAAACGCTCGACCGTATAAAATCGGCTCATCCCGGCTTGCCGGTAGTAATGATCACCAAGAGCGAAGAGGAGCATATTATGGAAGATGCCATAGGCTCCAAAATTGCCGATTATCTTATAAAACCTGTTAATCCCAATCAGATTCTTTTATCCATTAAAAAGAGTCTCGATACAAAACGGCTGGTAAGTGAAAAAACATCATCGGTGTATCAGCAGGAGTTCCGGTCTATCGGAACTACGTTAAGTGAGCGGCTCGATTTTAATCAATGGATGGATGTGTACAAAAAGCTGGTTTATTGGGAGCTGGAGCTGGAAAAATCGAAAGACCCGGGCATGTATGAGATATTGACGATGCAGAAAAATGAGGCGAATTTATTGTTCGGCAAATTTGTTGAGTCGGCTTATGCCGGATGGCTCAAGTCGGAACAAAATTCACCGGTTATGTCACACACACTTTTTCGCCGTAAAATATTACCGGTAATTGAAGGAACTGAAGACCCGGTGTTTTTTGTGCTCATCGACAACCTGCGCTTTGATCAGTGGAAGACACTGGTTCCCGTATTAAGTGAATTTCTGAAAATTGTTGAAGAGGAAACGTATTACAGCATACTTCCAACTGCGACGCAATATTCCCGTAACGCGATTTTTGCCGGTATGATGCCTCTTGATATTGAAAAGCGGTTTCCGAAGTTGTGGTCCTATGATGATGATGAAGGCGGTAAAAATTTACATGAAGAGGAATTTCTGATGGACCAGATTCAACGTCTGGGAAAAAACATTAAAACATCATATCATAAAATCACGCATCTGGATGCGGGAAAAGACCTGCAGGAAAACATAACCAATTTGTTCAACAACAAATTTAATGTGATCGTTTACAATTTTGTCGACATGCTTTCACATGCGCGCACCGATATGCAGGTAATCAGGGAACTGGCAGATGATGAATCGGCCTACAGGTCACTTACATTATCCTGGTTTCAGCACTCTCCGCTTCTTGAGATTCTCAGGAAAATAGCTTCTAAAAAATCTAAAATAGTCATCAGTACCGATCATGGAACCATAAGAGTTAAGGAGCCGTCAAAGATTATCGGCGACCGCAATACCAATACCAACCTGCGGTATAAGGCCGGTAAAAACCTCAACTTCGATAAACGCGATGTGTATGAGGTTAAGAATCCTGCCGAAGCTATGTTGCCCCGCTCCAATCTGAGCACCTCTTATGTTTTTGCCCGGCAGGATAAGTTTTTCGCTTATCCGAATAATTACAATTATTATGTGAATTTTTATAAGAATACACTTCAGCACGGCGGCATATCGCTCGAAGAGATGATTATTCCCGTGGCTACTCTCATCAACCGGTAATCCATGGCAACTACTGAGACGGCGGTTTTCGAGGTTCTGAATCCTCTTGAATTACATCCCGTGGCTGATGAAATATTGGGACTTTTCCCCGCCGATCGCATATTTACGCTCGAAGGGCCCATGGGCAGCGGTAAAACCACCCTTGTACAGGCTTTCTGCAAAGCACTCGGATGTAATGATACTGTGGCAAGTCCTACGTTTACTTTGGTTAACGAATACCGCAGCAATAAGGGAGAACCGTTGTATCATTTTGATTTTTACAGGATAAATTCTCCCGCCGAAGTTTTTGATATGGGCTTTGAAGAGTATCTTTACAGTGGTAATTATTGTTTTATCGAGTGGCCTTCCATTGCCGGAGCATTTTTATCCGGAAGTGAGGTTAAGATAACGATAGGTGTAAGTGGCGCCAGCAGAAAAATAACAGTTAGCAAATGAGCCGTTCAGTACATACCGAAAGCGGAATGCAAGCTATCGTTCAGCAAGGGATCCTGATGCCCCAGGAGAGTATGCTCGAAATTAAACTTGCCCATAAGGAGTTGGTAATAGGGATTCCCCGTGAGACTTCTTTCCAGGAAAACAGAATCTCGCTTGTGCCCGATAGTGTGGCACTGCTCGTTAATAACGGTCACCGGGTAATGGTTGAAACCAATGCCGGTAAAAATGCCAACTTCACCGATTCGGATTTCAGTGAAGCCGGAGCACTCATCGCCTATACAGCTGCAGAAGTTTATAAAACCTGCGACATCATCTTAAAAGTCGCTTCTCCTTCGGAAGAGGAACTCGATTTGATGCAGGAGAAACAGACTTTATTTTCGATTTTACAAATCAGCATGCAGCCGAAAGAATATGTTGCAAAAATGCGTGCAAAAAAAATTACCGCCTTGGCATATGAATACCTGCGTGACGAGACGGATTTATTGCCGGTAATTCAGGCAATGAGCGAAATAGTAGGAAGCAGTTCCATTCTCATTGCCTCCGAATACCTGAGTAACGCTACCTCGGGTAAAGGAGAATTGCTTGGAGGCATCACCGGCATTCCTCCAACCGAAATTGTAATTATAGGCGCCGGAACAGTTGGGGAATATGCGGCTAAAACCGCACTGGGTTTAGGAGCAACGGTAAAAGTATTTGATAACAATCTCTATAAACTTCGCCGCATCCAGCGCAATGTCGGTCAAAAACTATATACGAGTACCATTGTTCCCAGTATTCTTTCGAAAGCACTCCGGACCGCCGATGTGGCAATAGGTGCTATTCACGCCAAAGAGGGAAGAACACCTGTAATTGTCACCGACGAAATGGTGAGCGACATGCGGTTTGGATCGGTTATAATTGATGTTTCGATTGATCAGGGCGGCTGTTTCGAAACGTCAGAAGTTACCAATCATACCAATCCGGTTTACAGAAAGTACGGTGTTATACATTACTGTGTTCCCAATATAGCTTCCCGGGTCGCCAGAACGGCATCAAACGCGTTGAGCAATATTTTTACACCTATACTTATTGATATGGGTGAAGAGGGCGGACTGGATCCATATCTCTGGTCGAATAAGTACGTGAGAAGCGGAATTTACCTTTATAAAGGCACAGTAACAAACAAGTTTGTGAGTGAAGTGTGTAAACTCCCGTTCCGCGATCTGAATCTGCTGATGGCTACACGAATGTAGCTATCCTTTTTTCTGTGATCTTCTGCGGATTTTTTCGTCGTGTATCATCTTCAGTTCTCTTCCGGTTTGACCGGCAATGGAGGTGTTCTCCATAGCGCGTCTTATCAGATACGGCAACACCGATTTAACCGGTCCGTACGGAACATATTTTGCGACATTGAATCCGGCCGCAGCCAGGTTATATGAAATATGATCGCTCATTCCGAGCAATTGTGAAAACCATATACGGTAATCGTTAGCCGCAAGGCGGGCGTCGGACATTAGCGAAACCAGAAGTTTACAGCTTGCTTCATTGTGTGTTCCGGCACAGATTTCAATTTCTGAAATGTGTTCCACGCAATATTTTAGCGCGGCATCATAATCGATGTTGGTGGCATTCCAGTTGGGTTGAATAGGTGAAGGGTAGTTGTTTTTTAATGCCCGTTCCCTTTCTTTTTCCATATACGCTCCGCGCACCAGCTTTAAACCGAGTTTATATCCTTCCTGAACGGCCTTTTGATGCGATTCCTTTAAGAAGGCAAGCCTGTCGCTGCGGTACAGCTGAATGGTGTTAAACACAACTGCCTGTCCTTCTTTGTTAAATCGCTTCATCATTTCATCGGCAAGCGCATCAATGGCAGGCTGAATCCACGATTCTTCCGCATCAATAAAAATACGCACCCTTGCTGTAGCGGCGTGTTCACAAATGGTAAGTACGCGTTGTCGGATTTTTTCGAATTCCCGGTTATCACTTTCTGCCACCGCGTTGCCTGAACTTATTTTTTCGAGACAGGTGAAACGGGCAATACCCGTTACTTTGAAAACACAAAAGGGAACAGCAGGGTCGCCTTTAGCTCTGTCAATTGTCGCAAGTAATTCTTTTGTTGTGGAATCAAAAACCGATTCTTTTTCTTCTCCTTCAATGGAGTAATCCAATACACTGCCTATTCCGGCTCGGTGCAATGCGGCAATAGTGTTGTTGCATTCTGCAATATTTTCGCCGCCACAGAAATGTTTGAAAAGGGTTGCCCTTATCACCGGCAACACAGGAATATGCAGCTTCAGGGCAATGTCGAGCAAAACAGGACCGTTTCGCACCAGCAGATTTGACCCCATTGCTTTAAATAACCAGTATGCTTTTCTGAGATCTCTGTCGCTTTTTGTTGCGAATGCATTTTGCAGGTTGTTAAATGCAATTGAGGTGGCGGGTGAGGCTGTTTCGATCATGGACCGGAGAAGAAGAAATGCAAAGATAGAAAATGCGATCAGAGAACCGCTTGAGTTATATAATGTATTGATAAACAAATAGCTATCTATAATTCAGCCGGACAAATGCGCCCTGTTATTTGCCTGTTCATCCGCTCCAATGATGCATTATTTAGATACCTAAGCGTTACATTTGCGAACGCAACAATTTTATGGTTGTGTTAATAGAAGCCAATGGAAAACAGATACTGGGCCGGAACGGATGCGCTGGAAGTGCTTTCGGGTTTTCTTGACAAACAGAAAGACGACTGGTCTTCGGTATTCATTCTTTGCGATAGCAACACACACAACCACTGTTACCCGTTGATAGAGGCGGCAGGCATAAAACCTGACCGGCTGATAATAATAGGAGCAGGGGAACATCATAAAACATTACAAACAGCATCAGCCATCTGGAGTCAGCTGCTGGAGGCCGGAGCGGACAGAAGTTCCATGCTGATTAATTTAGGCGGCGGAGTGGTGACCGATATAGGGGGATTTGCAGCAGCAGGATTTATGAGAGGGATTCGGTTTATCAATCTTCCGACTTCTCTTTTGGGAATGGTTGATGCGGCAATCGGAGGCAAAACAGGAATCGATTTTGGTGGAGCAAAAAACATCATCGGTTCATTTGCCGAACCCGAAATTACCATTGCCCATCTGCCTTTTCTCGATACCTTGCCTGCCCGCGAATGGCATGGCGGTTATGCCGAGATGATAAAACACATCTTGCTCGACGATAAACAAAGCTGGGCGGAGCTGGTATTGATGATGAACGGTAATCCGGAGAAACAAACGGTAAGAAATTTTTTTACCGAACGTATTCAGATTTCCGCGGCGACCAAATTGCGAATTGTTGCAGCTGACCCGAATGAAAAGGGGATAAGGGCCATTTTGAACTTCGGACATACCGTTGGACATGCCATCGAATCGTGGTCGCTTGAACAGGGAAACGATCCTGTTACACATGGCGAAGCAGTTGCTGCCGGAATGGTTTGCGAAGCATTTCTGTCGGTTAAGTTGAGTGAATTTCCTGCTGATGCAATGCGTGATGTGGCCAACGTAATACACGGGCTGTATGCACCCATCAAATTAAACGGAGAGGCAAGAGGTCACATCATTGAAAAAATTCGTTTCGATAAAAAGGCTCATTCCGGAACCATAAATCTATCGCTCCTGAAAGCACCCGGAGAGCCCGTCAGCAAAGTTCCCTGTTCTGTTCCGTTACTTGCAGAATCGTTGCATTATTATTCGTCATTAACATGACCTGTACTGTTGCCGCTCCTGTAAATCCTGTAAAGGCAACCGTTATACTGCCTGCTTCGAAAAGCATCAGCAACCGGGCGCTTATCATCAGGGCACTATCGGGTGAAGCTTTTCCGATTGAAAATCTTTCAACAGCCGCAGATACCCAAAAATTAATTGAACTATTAAGTTCCGTTTCCGGCGAATACAATTGTGGTGAAGGCGGTACCACACTCCGGTTTACAACGGCTTATCTGGCAGTCCGGGGCGGAGATGTTGTGATTACAGCGGCACCCTCACTTAGGGCACGACCCTTTAGTGAACTGGCGTCGGCGCTGACTGCTTTGGGTGCTTCAATTACCTATCTGGAACAGGATGGAAGATTACCGGTCCGCATGGTTTCTTCAGGGCTTGTCAGCAATTCCGAAATTGAAGTTCCCGGTAATGTGAGCAGTCAGTTTATCAGTGCGCTGATGCTGATTGGTCCGTACATAAAAAACGGCATTACCATCAGGATAACAGGTGAAACACTTTCGCTGCCTTATATCATGATGACTGCAAATGTTATGAAGGTGTTTGGTGTTACGCCAAAAACAGAAGGTGCGGTAATTGCTATTCCGCAAGGAAAATATTCAGCGGCTCGGTACACAGTTGAACCCGATTGGTCGGCGGCTTCTTACTGGTTCGAAATTGCAGCGCTGAGTAAGGGCAGCAACATTACGTTGTCAGGATTAAGCCTGCATTCAATTCAGGGCGACGCGGCAGTGGCAAAAATGATGAGCCATCTCGGAGTAACAACAATTGAAAACCATGAGGGGCTGGTGCTGAGCAGTGGTGCCGAAACCAATTACCCCGATAAAATTACCGAGGATCATACCGGTTGTCCGGATGTTGCACCTGCCATGATATGTGCGAGTGCCGGGTTAAACAGGACGGCAGATTTTCCCGGTTTAAAAAACTTCAGATTAAAAGAGAGCGACAGGGCCGCTGTTTTTCAGCGCGAATTATATAATTTTAATGTGCATACCGACTTTTGCGGAGGTTCAAAGTTTAAGGTTTACGCCGGTGCCGGCATCAGGCCCTCCTCAAGAATAATCAAAACCTATCACGATCACCGGGTAGCAATGGCATTGGCTCCTTTGTCGCTTGTTGCCGGACCGGTAATAATTGAAAACCCGGAAGTGGTTTCCAAATCCTATCCTCATTATTACGATGACCTGGTTAAAGCAGGATTTAAGGTAACATTTGAAAAATAATACCGGGTCAGTGATACTTTATCATCCCCATAATGGCCTCTCCTGTACAGCCGCTGGGAGGCTGTATTCCGAGTAAGAGGGAAAGTGTAGGAGCAATATCTGTAATGTTTACTTTTTGTTCATATACTCCTGCATTCACAGAGGAGCCGTACAGTATCAGCGGTACATGAGTGTCGTACGTATACCCCGAACCGTGAGTAGTGCCTTTTGACCCCCATTCAATATATCCCGATTCGAGCATAAAAAATACATCGCCGCTTCTGGAAGGATTAAATCCGTTCTTCATAAACAACTCCGCTTTGGATGCATTACACCCGGCAGTAAGTTCATTACGAGTAAGAGCCCTCGAAATACCGGGAACAGTCAGCAGCCAGTCTGCTATTTCCCTGCACATCTGTCCAAAGTCCCTGTTTTCGGATACTATTTTTTCGCGGTCCAGGAACACCTGGTCGTTATCAATAATTTTCACAAATTCTCCTGAGCCAAATCTGGAAGCAACAAACTTTACAAGTGAATCCTGCAGTGCTTTGTAGTTAAAGAATCCGGCAGGTACTTTGTGGTCGTTTAAAAAAACGGGATTGGGAAGAGCTCCATGATCTGCGGTCAGAAAAAAAAGTACATTTCCTTTTCCAACATAATCTTCAACCTGCTCAATTAAATCCGCCAGATCACGGTCCAGTCTCAGATAGGTATCCTCAGTTTCTGCTGCATGTGTGCCAAACTGATGTCCGACATAATCGGTCGACGAAAAACTTATCGCAAGAAAATCTGTAGATTCATTTTTCCCCAAATGTTCGCCTCGCATTGCCGCCACCGCGAAATCTTTGGTAAAGGTATCTCCGGCAGGACACCTTTTAATGAGTTCATATCCGGGAGTAGTTGATTTGCTTAAGTCGTGTGGGAATACCGGTGCTGATTCACCTGCAAAGGGTTCCTCGTAAACGGTGCTGTCGGCAGTGCTTTCTGTATATTGATCCAGCGAAAGCAGCGGTTTCCATGGGGTTTTCAGCATTTTAGCAGGGTATGTTTCCGCATTGAATTGCTGTACCCATTTGGGCAGCGATTTCATGTACCAGGTACTTGATATCCAGTTACCGGAAGGAGCATCGAACCAATAAGCAGCATTGCCGGTATAGCCGGCAGGGAGTATTGCACTGCGGTCCTTTAACGCAACCCCGATTACTTTTGATTTGAAATTGGACCAAATGCGCAGTTCATCCGTGACAGTTGTAGTAAGCAATCTGGCAGGTGACATTTTGCCTGATGCTTCCCCATTGGTTCCCGAAACGGTGTTGTCGTCGGTTACATAAACAATGGTATCGTGCGATCTGTCGTACCAGTTGTTTGAAATTATACCGTGCACCGATGGTGTGGTGCCTGTGTAAATGCTGGTAAGTCCCGGAGCCGTATAGGTAGGAATATAGTCAAAGTGGGTATTGATACACGTTGCACCCGCTGTAACCATTTTTCTGAATCCGTCATTCCCGAATTTTTCCCAGTACCGGGTGAGGTAGTCAAAGCGCATTTGATCGACAACAATCCCCACAATCAATTTAGGTTTTTGGGATGCGCCCGGGCCTCCTGCTACTGTAACGGACCCAATTAACAGCAGGCTGATAAATGCCCCTGCAAATTTTTGAAAGTTACGTTTCATTCCGGCAAAGGTAAGGCAGAAAACGCCTCTCTGATAGGTGGAACAGGAAAAGATGATAATTTAATAACCGGGAAGCGGGTATCCTGAAGTTTATCTCAAAGCAAACCGTATCGGAAGATTGTATCGTGTTCCGGTTTTTTCGCCATCTACCAATCCCGGCTTCCATTTTGGCATTCTGTTAACCACACGCAGTGCCTCGGTGCTCAGGTCATCAGCGGGACTGTCCAGTATTCCCGATTCAACGATGTTGCCGTTCCGGTCTACAAAAAAATAAACATAAACACTACCCTGTATCCCATTCTCTCGTGCGGTCACCGGGTATTTCAATTCATGACCGAGGTATTTTATCAATGCCGTTTCACCTCCTGGAAATTCAGGCAACACCTCATAGGGATAATAGGCGACAGCTGTTCCGGTTGAATCGTAACACTTACCGCTGATGAGCGAATCATTACTGTAAAGATCTTCTCGTTTAAGTTTGCCGTTTTCCCACCACGATGATAGTTTTCCGTCGCGTTTGCCGTTGTTATAATGAATTTCGGTATGTAATTCCCCGTTTCTGTACCAGGATTTATTTACTCCCGTTTTCTTGTCCTTTTTATAATCAACATACGAAGCTTCCGATTTCTTTACGCCGTTGGTAAAAAATTGCTGCAGGCTTGCTGCCGAGCTGTCACTCGCAGTAAAAACCACCATTTCGCAATAATCCGCTTCGTGTATGGTTTCAACTTTTTTGCCTTCAGAACTGTAATACGTTGTGTCCTGACCAAATGCACACATGGTAATTAAGCTGAACAGTGCAGCTGCAATACATTTCATATAATTTAATTTATAATCGAATGGTTAACGTAACAAGGTAAGGTAGCCTTTCAGCTGGCCGCTGTTATTATTGATATCGGTATAATTTACAATCCAGAAATAGGTGCCCTGAGGATGATCGCCGCCATCCCAACCGGACTCCAGGTTTGATGTTTCCGCGATTTGATTTCCCCAGCGATTGAACAGCGTTAATCTGGCTGATTCAATTCCAATGTAGGTAAGCGGAACATAGTGGTCGTTTATCCCATCACCGTTAGGCGAAAATACAACAGGCATTTCAATTAGCACATCACAAAGTCCCTCTGAAACAATTATTGAATCAGCAGCCGAGCATCCGTCAGCAGTTACCGTAACGGCATATACACCCTGTGTTGTTACCTGGAAAACCGGATTTCCCGAACCGTCCTGCCACAGGTAGCCGGCATTGGGCTCAGTCGCGTCAAGCAACAGGGTGTCGCCGGTACACAGCGAGGTGTCGGCTCCCAGATTAACTACCGGTAATGCAATCACAGTTATTGAAACAGAAGCGGTAGAAGAGCCGCAGTTGTTTGTAACGGTAACGGAGTAGTTACCTGTCTGGGAAACCTGAATAGCGGATGTTGTAGAACCGTCACTCCACGCATAACTGCCTCCGGCAGAAGTAGCGTCGAGAACAATGGATGAGCCAAAACAAAATGAGGTATCACTGCCAAGCGTTACTGCCGGCAGGTTGGTGATCTGAACGTTGATGGTGTCTGAATTCGTGCCGCACGCATTTGCAGCGGTCAGCCAGTAACTTCCTGCCGCGTTTACTGATAGGGTAGGAGTCATACTTCCGTTTTGCCATAAGTAAGTGACATTGGAAAGTCCGGGATCGAGTACAATTGAGTTGCCCTGACAAATGGTGGTATCGTTGCCCAGATAAACTTGCGGTATATTTTGGTAACTGATGTTAATGGTATCGGTTGCAAACCCGCATTGATTTAAAACACCGACATAATAAGTTCCGGGCTGGTTTACATTGATTGAAGAAGTAGTGGCTCCGTTCTGCCACAGGTATTGTGCCCCGGTTGAAGTTGCATTTAAGGTTAATGAAGTGCCGTTGCACATTAATGTGTCGTTACCCAGAAAAACCGCAGGGGCATTAATGTACAATACCTGAATGGCATCCGTGTTGGAGCCGCATGCATTTGTTACTGTTACCGAATAGATGCCTGATTGGTTTACGTTAAATAGTGAATCGGTGGTGCCGTTTTGCCAGAGATAGGTAGCTCCCGGATAGGCTGCAGAGAGTTGCAGGGTTTGTCCGGAACACAACAAGGTGTCTGCTCCCAGCGAAACGGTTGGTGTATTTAAAACATTAACGGTAAACGAGAGTGTATCAGTAGCTCCGTAAACCAAATAGGTAGTTGTTGCTGCCGGGTACACCACAATAGTGGAGTCGGTTGAAATTATTGTTCCCGGATTTGCAGCGTTTGCCCAGGCATAGGTGGTTCCAAAATTGGCATTGATAACAGCAGAATCTCCCGCACAGATAGTGGAATCGCCGTTTACCGTTAATACCGGAACGGCAAGTGTTACGGAGATGTCATCAACAAAATAAACTGCCCAGATAAGCGAACCTGCACCAGTGTTAATAGTGGTATTGGCATCTGTAAAAAAGTTGCCAATGGTAATGTACGAATAGGGCGCAGTAGCAGTAACTGTTCCTGCTATTTGTGTCCAGCCGTTTGTGTTTGATATTACACTCGTATAATTTATCTGAGGCGTATAAGGTAAGCTGGGCCAGGTGGAAGAGGTAGGTGGGGTGGTAGACAAATAAGCGCCGATGTTATTTGTGATCCATTGGCACTGTTCGCCGGGTGAAACATAAAATTCAACTGCGTATGTTTGTCCGACTACCAATGGACTCGACAACTGAACCTGAAGGTATTCCCTGGTTTCAGAAGCGCAACCTGAACAATAGGTAATCATTGCAGCGTAGGCGCTGCCCCCGTGTGGTGGTTCGGAACCCCATGCCGAAAAACTTGTTGAGCCAACTGTAGTATTGGGACAACTTAATGCCAGTGAAGAATGGCATATATCGGGTGAACCTGCGTTGGGGCTGATCCAGGGAGGAGTGGTGGAGCTGAACATTCCCAATCCGAAAATACCGCAGCTTGGTGTGGTATTTTCAAAGCCCGGATTAGGTACCAGGTTTTGTGCTGTAGCTGAAACATACGCAAACAAAAAGGAAGCTAAAAGAAATTTTTTCATGTGTTTGGTTGGGCTAAAAGGAATCAGTTTTATTTGGGAAAGACACGCATTTTGTTAAAATGCAGTATTGCTCATAGGAGGTGCGTTACTTAATTGTGTTTCTGATAAATTTATCTTTTGTATTGAAGTATTAGCGTTGCTTTGGCAATGGTGCCGGCATCGATTGCGCTTTTTACAACATCCGGTGCGGCAGTACTGTCTAAATTGAGTTTGTCGGTTTTCAGTGCGTAAACGGTAATAACATAATGATGGTAATCACTTCCTTCAGGAGGACATGGTCCGCCATAACCGGGCTTGCCAAAGTCGGTCATGCTTTGAATGGTGCCCTCGGGAGCGAGTTTTTTTTCAACAGAACCGGCGCCTGATGGTAATTCGTGTACACCTGCGGGAATGTTAAAGCAGATCCAATGCCACCAGCCATTGTTTACAGGAGCATCGGGATCGAACATGGTCACGGCAAAGCTGCGTGTTCCTTCAGGAGCATTTGTCCAGCTTAATTGAGGTGATATATTATCGCCGTCACAACCATAGCCGTTGTAAACCATTTTGGCCGGTACGTTTCCCGATGCATCCGCGCTGACCAATGTAAATGCCTGCCCAAAGGAAAGGCTATACAGTATGGAAAACAAATATGCTAAAAACGTCTTTTTCATTTGTGGTACGAAATCAAAAGAAAATTCTTTCCTGCCACAATAAAGGTAACATTAAATACAGAATTACCAAAAACCATCCAATGGTTATCCACTCGGCCAACACACTGCTTTTTTTTCTGAAACTCATCAGTAAAACCAAGGGAATCAGATAATAACGCTGTTCAACCAGCCAGCTTGGAGCAAGGAAAAGGATGGTAAAAGGATAAATAAGGTAGTATTTGGATGAAATGAAAGGGGTGACCATCAGAAAAAGAAGGGCATATGCCACAGGGAAAAAGAAACATAGTTTATACACTGAATTAAGCTGAACTCTGGTCAGAATTAAATTCCGCATGTAATACTGAGGTTCAATCCGGTTGTAGGGGTGATCGGGATGATAAGAGAACCAGTAGAGAATAAAGATAATCAGCAAAAGAGCAAAGAGCCATTTATGTTCTGTTAAAAGGCTATACACTTTCGGAAGTGCAGCTGCCTGCAGCGGCAGCAACATTACAAAAATGGTAAAGAGTAAAAAGAAAATGTTGCCGGTCGAAAATTTGAATGCCGGATGACTGGCCGCATCACCAACAGCAACACCATGATTGAAAATGACAAATAAAATAAACAGCATTACACAAACCAAAAACAACCAGAACCTGCTGATGGAGGCTTTCAGATTGCTGATTGAAAGTGTATGTCCGTACTGTTCGGCATAGGATAATGTCATCGCAAAAAGGATCCAAATAACATTGTTCTGCCGAAACAACATGCTTGCAAGTCCGTACAAGGCTGCCAGTGTATATTTTCTGTCAAGTACCGCATGAACCATCAGCATTACTGCCATAAGTGATGCTATGTCGGTATAAATCAAAAAAAGAAAAACAAAAATTATGGGCATCAGCAGGTATTGAAGTGTCCCTGTAAAATCTGTTTTCCCGTGAATTTTTACTGATAAAAACAGGTAGACACAAACCGATAAATATCCAATAACTGCAGTTACGATTCTGATTTCGTAAACCGATGAAAAACCAAACAGCATTGCAATCGCAGTCACTAAAAAGTGGTATCCCGGCAATGCCGAAATTTCGAGTAACCTGAAATCGTGGTGCAGAAAATTGGTAATCTGCGCATAGTTGTCGTTCTCATCGACAAGCAATTTGGCATTGCCGAAAAAAGGAAATATTGCCGCCATTGCTGCCAGCACCAGTAATAAAAAAACTACATTTTTGGCAGTAGTGGTCATTGCTTTTGATGCATGTATTGCAACTGTAGATGCCGTTTTGTGAATCGTTTAATCCACATCATTTAAAAACAGAACAGGTAACCGTTAAAAAGAATTCCGGAATCACTTGCTGCACTCGAGTGCTACTGCGCCCTCAAAACGTACCGGATCTTCAACGTATTTAAACATCGGGTCGCTGCTGTCGTTGTATTTACATCTGCGTATATTGATGAACCCGGCTTTTTTTAATTCTTCGCTTAACGAAAGATGATCCCACATCCATAGGTGATTGGCATTTCCTAAAAAATTATTGATAAGGCCTTTGAATCCTTTAGGTCTCGATTCGGTGCCCAGGATGGTATTAAATCCGACAAATTTAACACTCGCCTGTGCATCACCCTGATCCAAAGAGGTGATGTATTCTCTGGCAAGTTTCTCAAGATCGGGTACGACACACCTGAAAAGGCCTCCTTTTTTGAGGATTTTAAAAGAATTTTTTAATGCGGCCCTGAAGTCCTGTAACGATAAATGTTCAAGTACATGCGAGCAATACAATCCGTCACAGCTATCTGCCGCTACAGGTAATCCGGAAACGATGTCGCCGTATTTTACATTCTTCGGGAAGGTAACATTGAGACGGCTCTTTAAAATCGACCCTACCAGTGGGGTTTTTTGAATGCGAAGCGTCGGGGAAGCGTCAAAATTGGTCCATTCAACCGGTGCTGATAAGCCGCAGCCGTACTGCACGTATACTTGAGCCATATGTAATTTTGGGGGTCTTGTCGGTTTGTATGACTGTACCTTAAAGGCAGAGCGATTGATTACCAGTCAAATATACATCATAATTAAACGCAAAGCAAATTTCAGGGATATTTAATGATTCTTTGATATTTGAATTTACGATTAGAGAATATTCGGATATTTTTTACTTAATTTGATAGCGTATTAACCAAACTCATTAACCTACCTGAGCTATGAAAATAAATGTACTTCGAATGTTGTCGGTTTTTGCTGTTGCTGCAGCTTTTTTCCTAACGGCACCCGCCAATGCCCAACCCTGTTCCGATGCAGGAACACCTTCTACAACTGAGGATTCTATCTGTGTCGGAGGCAGTACCAATCTGTTACTGACAGCCTATATCGGTAACATCCAATGGCAATCGTACAACGGAACCAACTGGATAGATGAGACGGGTCCGGGTGCTACAACAGATAATTATCTGGTTACCCCTGCCGCGACAATTGACTATCGCGCTGTAGTTACAGCCTCCGGATGTGATCCCGATACTTCTACCATCCTTACAATAGTTGTTGGCGTAACGGCTCCTACTACTATAGGTGATACCCGGTGCGGATACGGACCGGTGTCGCTGACGGCAGCAGGCTCCGGTATCCGATGGTATGATGTGCCCACAGGCGGTACTCCTGTAGGTTTCGGGACCAACCTGGTAACGAATGTGAATAACACTACAACCTTTTATGCATCCGCATCATCCAATGGCGGCGGATCAGGCACCACGCCAATGCCGGCGGAGGTTACAACTTTCGCAGGAAATGCGCGGGGATACTTTTTTACCGCTCCTTCCGACTTTAACATAACAGGCCTCTTTGTACCCGGTCCCAATACCGGTAACCAGAATATTGCTGTCATCCGTTTCGACAACCAGATACCGCCTCCGGTTTTTGCTGCCACCACCAATGCTTTCTCAACACTGTTTTTAACTCAAAACAATCCGGCGACCGGTGTAATTCCGGTAAACATTTCCATTGCTGCCGGCGATGTAATAGGTGTACTTGCCACTCGCGGTGCTGATGTGAACTCTTATGCGAATGGTCCCGCAACAACCACCATCGACGGACAATCAGTAACCATTGCACGTATGGGTATGCAATTCCCGCTTGCCACTATTGCCCCTCAGGACATATGGCAGGAAGTAGGTGGTTCTATCTCGCGGCTCGAAATTACCTACGAGGTAGGTTGCGAGAGTTCACGCACACCTGCTGTAGCAACAGTGAATCCTCCTGTGCCGGTTACCATTACATCCGTTCCTCCTGCTTTGTGCCTAGGTCAGTCAGCCACCATTACCGCCAGCAGTTCCAACACCGGTTATAACTATACCTGGTCGCCATCGGCCGGTTTAAATACCACTACCGGAGCTACAGTTACCTATACTCCGGTTGGAACAGGCAGCACCTATATTACCCTCGTTGGAGACGATGGGGTTTGCGGATACATCGATAGCATTCAGATTGTAACCGGTTCGCCTTCGGTTGCCGGTACGGCAATTATTTCGTCCGATACCGTTTGTCTGGGCGATAATGCATCGTTGTTTTTAACAGGTTCTACCGGATCAATCCAGTGGCAGAGTTTTAATGGAACCAACTGGGTGAATGAAACCGGGCCGGGCAATACTACTGCACAATACCAGGTTACTCCAACAACCTTTTCCACTTTCAGGGCCGTGGTCACCAGCGGTGGCTGTGATCCTGATACATCCATTGAACTTAGCGTTGAGGTCTTGGCCATAACCGATCCGCTGGTCACAGGCGATACGATATGCGGGCCGGGAACGGCCAACCTGACGGCCACCGGTGCGGGTATTATGAGTTGGTATACCACGCCAACCGGCGGATTAAATGTATTCCAGGGCAGCACCTATTCGCCGTCGCTGACAAACACAACCACCTATTATGTGGAAGCCGCCGCGGGTGGGACCTATCATGTGGGGGCGCCCGATTTAAGCATAGGTACGTTTTTCACGTTGCCGGGTAACGACTGGGGAATCCAGTTCGATGCACTTGCTCAGTGTACCCTGGAACGGGTTTATGTTTCACCCGGGCCTACATCCGGAAACATAACGATCAATTTGCGCAGTTCACAAGGCGGTCCGATTCTGAATACCGTAACGGTGCCTGTAACGGCCAGTTCCGGTTTAGTACCTGTTACCCTTGGCTTTACCGTGAATCCAGGTCAAGGCTACCGTCTGGAACTTGCTGCAGGAAGTACCCCATGTTATTATAATTCTTTCGGGGCCGCATATCCTTATTCGGTACCTAACGGTCCGATTACCTTAACAGGACAAATCAACCCGAACTATTCTGCCGGTACATTCTATTATTTCTTCTACGACTGGGTTGTTACAGAGGGATGCAAAAGCAACCGCATACCTGTAACAGGTGCCGTGCTCCCATTACCGCCTACACCTACCATTGCTCCGCAATGGAACACTTTAACTTCCTCTTCACCTACAGGAAATCAGTGGTACCTGAATGGTAATCCTATTCCGGGTGCGACAGGACAGGTGTATGTAGCTACGCAATCGGGTACATACACTGTTGTGGTAACAGGAGCAAATGGTTGCACAGCTACTTCACAGCAAGTGTTTACAACCGGCATTCAGGAACTGCTTTCGCAAAACGGATTTGCTGTTTATCCTAATCCTGTTGCCGACAAACTGACAATAGAACTTGCATCTCCCGTAAAAGACAGAGCTGTTGTTAATATTTATAATGTGCTTGGCGGATTGGTTAAGACGATTGTGATTCATCAGTCGAAAAACGATTTAGACTTTAACCTGCCTGCCGGAACCTATTCAATTGAGATACGTGCCAACGACTCGGTTTACCGCACCAAGGTGCTGAAGATGTAACTTCAGGTACTCCGCATAATCTGATGCCTGCCGGATTCTTTCGGCAGGCATTTTTTATGGTTAACCAAACGTTTCAGGTTCTAATGCTTTACAACACAGTTTGTTCCGGACGACTTATATAAGCATGGAAATCCACAAACTGCCGGTAGAAACTGCATAAAAGTGTTTGACGTTGCTCAAAGTATTTTACCTAATTTTAAAAGCTGAGTCCAACCACAAAAATCAAGGATCAATGAAAACATTTTTACTCAAAGTAACAGCAACAACCTTGCTGTCGTATTTATTTATTTTTTCGGGAGCAGGTATGGCACAGCCTTGCAGTGATGCCGGAACGGCTTCGGCTTCCTTGGATTCAATTTGTCCTATGGGCAGCACTGACCTGTTGCTTACCTCTTACATCGGCAACATCCAATGGCAGTCGTTTGATGGAACCAACTGGACAGATGAAACCGGCACCGGAGCTACTACCGACACTTATACAGTTTCTCCGGGAATGACAACCGATTACAGAGCGGTAGTAACTGCATCGGGCTGCGACCCTGATACATCAGCACTTGTTACTATAACGGTAGGGGTAAGTGCACCAACTACTGCAGGTGCTTCACGGTGTGGTTATGGTCCTGTTACTTTGTCAGCAACAGGATCGGGCATCAAATGGTATAATGTTGCATCGGGCGGTGCGCAGCTTGGAACAGGAACTACATTCACTCCTGTTGTGTCTGCCACTACTACCTTTTATGCAGCCTCTACGTTAGGCGGAGGGCCGCCATCGCCCATGACAACCACCTTTGCCGGAGGAAACGGGTTTGACGGAAATATGTTTGATATTACCGCTATTAACACAGTTACCATCGACAGCTTTGCGGCGAATTTTAATGCAGGATCAGGCACTGCCGAAATCTGGTACCGTCCGGGAACACACGTTGGTTTTACCAACAGCAATGCCGGTTGGACACTTGCAGGAACGGCTCCTTATACATCAACCGGTAATGGTGCGCCCGGTACATCTATAAATGTATTTGTTAACGTTACCATTCCGGCAGGACAAACCTATGCCTTTTACGTGCATGGTTCAGGTGGCATAACGTATACCGACGGAACTGCTTTAGGAAACATATTTGCTCAGGATGCGAACATCGAATTTAAAGAAGGTTACGGCGGCGCCTATTTTGCTCTGACCAATTTCCCCCGCATATTCAACGGAAGAATTTTATATTCGGCCGGCTGTGAAAGCGCACGCACCCCTGTAATTGCAACGGTAAATACTGCTACTCCCGCAACCATTTCATCTGTACCCACAGCCTTGTGTCTGGGTCAGTCTGCTACACTCACTGCAAACAGCACCAACTCAGGTTACACTTACACATGGTCTCCATCGGCAGGGTTAAGTGCTACTACAGGAACAACTGTTACGTACACACCGGTTGGAACGGGAAGTACCTATATTACATTAGTAAGTGATGATGGCGTTTGCGGCTATATTGACAGTATTCTGATTGTGACCGGTTCGCCCTCGGTAGCGGGAAATGCAATTATTTCATCCGATACGGTTTGTTTGGGCGATAACGCTACGTTGTTTTTAACCGGATCTACCGGTGCCATTCAATGGCAGAGCTACAATGGAAGCAGCTGGGTGAATGAAACCGGACCGGGCAGCACAACAGCTCAATATCAGGTAACACCAACTACGTATTCTACCTACAGAGCAGTCGTCACCAGCGGCGGTTGCGATGCCGATACCACAGTTGAACTGAGCGTGGAGGTCTTGGCAATAACCGATCCGGTCGTCTCAAACGATACGATATGCGGGCCGGGAGCTGCTAACCTTACGGCCACGGGGGTAGGAATCATGAGTTGGTTTACTACTGCAAGTGGCGGGTTGAATGTGTTCCAGGGCAATACCTATTCACCGTCCTTAACAAACACAACAACTTATTATGTGGAAGCGGCTGCAGGAGGTACCTACAATGTTGGTGCCCCCAACCCAAGTATCGGTACACAATTTACCCTGCCGGGCAACGACTGGGGAATACAGTTTGATGCACTTGCGCAATGTACGTTAGAACGGGTGTATGTTTCTCCCGGCGCAACATCGGGAAACATTACCATTAACCTGCGCGATGCAGCAGGCGGGCCTGTGTTGAATACCGTTACCGTTCCTGTAACGGCCAATTCGGGATTGGTAGCTGTTCCCCTTGGCTTTACCATAAACCCCGGAACAGGGTACAGGCTGGAACTTGCCGCAGGCAGTGCAGCGTGTTACTATAACTCATTTGGCGCATTATATCCCTACA
The DNA here is from genome assembly GCA_036274495.1 of Bacteroidia bacterium. Lineage (GTDB taxonomy): Bacteria > Bacteroidota > Bacteroidia > AKYH767-A > OLB10 > DASUFP01. The sequence goes on along the minus strand of DASUFP010000076.1, from coordinate 127,047 downwards.
CAGTTTCAAACAGTCCGATTACTTTAACAGGACAGATTAATCCGAATTATTCAGCAGGTACGTTCTATTATTTCTTCTACGACTGGGTTGTAACCGAAGGATGTAAAAGCAACCGCATCCCGGTAACGGGAGTAGTGTTGCCGCTTCCTCCAACACCAACCATTTCACCATTGTGGAATACCTTAACTTCATCGTCGCCAACCGGTAATCAATGGTACCTCAATGGTAATCCGATTCCGGGAGCAACGGGTCAGGTATACGTTGCCACACAATCGGGTACCTATACGGTTGTGGTAACAGGTGCCAATGGCTGCACAGCAACATCACAGCAGGTATTTACAACCGGCATCCAGGAACTGCTTTCGCAAAACGGATTTGCGGTTTATCCAAACCCTGTTGCCGACAAACTGACCATTGAACTTGCGGCTCCCGTTAATGACCGTGCAGTAGTTACTATTTATAATGTCCTTGGCGGATTGGTCAGGACCATTGAGATTCATCAGGCGAAAAACGATCTGGAATTTAACCTGCCCGCAGGAACCTATTCAATTGAAATACGCTCCAACAATTCGGTTTACCGAACCAAGGTGCTCAAGATGTAACAGCAATTGAATACATCAGCAAAGCCCGTCTGTCAGCAGTCGGGCTTTGCTGTTTTAATTGCGATTCAGAAATTTTTTGATAAAAACATTCCGGCTCCAATCGCCACCAGGCAGATAAGCAGATTAGCCGCAATATTCAACAGCGCATAGGAAAGCTGACCGTGTTTCAGAAATTCAAATGTTTCGGCACTGAAAGTACTGAACGTGCTGAAGCCACCGCAAAATCCGGCTGCCAGAAATAGTGTAACGGGTGTGGTGTGGCCTTCGCGTGCCGATAAAAATCCCATGATGAGTCCGAGCACAAAAGAACTGGCCCCGTTTGCGGCAAGTGTGGCTACAGGGAACAGGGTTGCAGTTGATTTCAGCATAACGGAAATGCCGTACCGCAATACACTTCCAAGTCCTCCACCAAGAAATACAAGCAGGAAACTATTCATGTTTCTGAATCCGTAGTGTCAAATTTTTCTCCGGCAAGCGACCGGTAAAAGTAATAGGTAACCATTGCTGCGAAAAATCCCACTATCCAGCCGCCAACAATATCGGCAGGGTAATGGTTGCCGAGGTACACTCTTGAATAAGCCACTACACCGGCATAAAACAAAAGCGTCCGGTTCAGCCACCTGAACCGCATTTTTGTAAGCAGCATTATGTACAGTGCCAGCGCCATGGTGTTGGCAGCATGCGATGACACAAAGCCGTACATGCCGCCACAATTATCGTGTACCAGATGCACATCAAAGGCCAGTGCCTCATTATGGCAGGGACGTTCGCGTTGAACGAGGTTTTTAATAACAACTGAAGTCTGGTCGCTGATGACAATCAGCAATGCTGCAAATACAATCATTACCAATCCAAGCCGCCCATATTTACGGTACAGGAAATAGGCAAGAAAAAGGTAAAGGGGAATCCAGAAAAAACGATCGGCGGCCCACCACATAAGCAAATCCATAAATTCACTATGAAGGCTGTTGATGGCCTTGAATAAACTCCAGTCGATATTTACCAGTGTTTCGAACATGGTCAGTCAGTTAATGTTTTCCAGAGCTCATCTTTTAATTCCTGTATTCCGGTTCCTGTCACCGAAGATATAAAAATGCATGGCACCTTGTTTCCGTCAGCCGTTTTGTCTTTAGGTAATTCCTTTTTTATGGCTGTTTTGAGTTCTTCGTCCAGCATATCGCTTTTTGTTATGGCAATCAGGCGGCGCTTGTCGAGCAGTTCAGGATTATGAAGCCGTAATTCTTTTTTAAGGATGTTGTACTCTTTTTTAATATCGGCGGCATCAGCCGGTATCATAAACAACAACACCGAGTTGCGTTCAATATGACGCAGAAAACGAAGACCTAATCCTTTTCCCGTATGGGCTCCTTCAATTATACCCGGAATGTCGGCCATAACAAATGAACGGTCGTCACGGTAACGCACTATACCCAGATTGGGAACCAGGGTTGTAAAAGCGTAGTCGGCTATTTCGGGTTTGGCGGCACTTACAACACTTAGCAATGTTGATTTGCCTGCGTTGGGGAATCCAACCAGCCCCACATCGGCCATCAGCTTCAGCTCAAGAATTTTCCACTCCTCTTTTCCGGGCTCACCGGGTTGTGAAAAGCGGGGTGTCTGTTGGGTGGATGATTTAAAAAAGGCATTACCCATACCGCCACGGCCGCCACTCACCAGCGTTTCGGTTTGTCCGTCGCGATCTATTTCGAATAAGAATTTATTGGTATCAAAATCGCGCGCAATGGTTCCCAGCGGCACTTCCAGAATAATATCTTCACCATCGGCCCCGGTCTTTAAGGCACTGCTGCCCGAACCACCCGGCTTGGCAATAACATGTTTGCGATACTTGAGATGAAGCAGTGTCCATAATTGAGCATTACCCTTCACAATAATATCGCCGCCTTTTCCTCCGTTCCCTCCGTCAGGACCGCCTTTTGCTGTAAGCTTGTCGCGATGAAAATGCATGGAGCCGCCACCGCCCGCTCCCGAACGGCAGCAGATTTTTACGTAATCAATAAAATTAGAGTCTGCCACTTAGGGGTGTTACATTAATATTTACCAAGAGAATCAACTGCTTCACACAACAAGTCAAAAATATGTTCAACGGTTCCGAGACCGTCGATTAGATGCAGTTTGTTTTGTTTTTTATAATAGTCAATCAGAGGAGCGGTCTTTGCATTGTACTCTTCAATTCGCTTTTTAATAATTGCCGGATCACTGTCGTCTGAACGACCCGAATCTTTACCCCGGTTTAATATTCTTTTGATCAGCTCCTCGTCGGGAACATCTAACGCAAGCATATAGTCAATGGGATTTCCTGACTCTTCCAGCAAAGCATCGAGTGCAACAGCCTGTGCCGCAGTTCTGGGAAAGCCATCGAAAATAAAGCCTCCCGCATTTTTATTTTGTTCCAGCTTGTTACGGATCATCCCAATCACCACATCGTCGGGTACCAATACTCCCTGGTCCATTAGTTTTTTTGCCTCCATACCTAATTTGGTCCCGTTCGCGATTTCGCCACGGAGAATATCACCGGTGGATAAGTGTACCAGGTTGTATTTGTCAATCAGCTGTGCAGATTGTGTGCCTTTTCCAGCGCCGGGAGGACCAAAGAGAACCAGATTGATCATAGTTGTAAATTTTTGAGAATAGTATTATCGGATTTTAAATTTGCCTGATTTCAGCACTAAATATTTTTTTATGAAACACTTTCCATTACATAAATATCTTTCAGGTTTCTTCCGTGTTCGTCGTAATCCAGTCCATAACCTACTACAAAATCATTCCCAATTTCAAATGCCGTGTAGTCGGGTTTAAATGGGTAAAGCAGTGCCATTGGTTTAAATAATAATGTTGCCAGGGCAATAGTGGCAGGCCGGTGTTTTTTCAATTCTTCAAAGAGAAACCGCGCAGTGTTTCCTGTATCAACAATGTCTTCAACAATTATCACATGCCGGCCTTCAATGTCTTCGGTAAATTCGAGTTCCTTAGAAATTTTGCCGGTTGATTGCGTTCCGGAATAGGATTTAATGCGCATAAATGTCATGCTGCAAGGGACTTTTACTTCTCTTATCAGGTCTGATAGAAAAATTGCAGCTCCTTTTAATACTCCTATGAGCACCGGATTCCGATCACTGTAATCGGTCGTAATCTGTCTGCCCATTGCACGAACTCTTGTCTGCAATTCGGCCTCCGTAATTAAAGGTTTAAAAGGCTTGTTGCCGACGGTTACATTTGTCGTTAACATACAGGTTGTCAGTAGGTTATGATTAATCCGGCATTTGTTGGCACAAGATACAAAAAAGCGGGTGGGGTTCTGCAGGCCTTCCGTTTTGATGTTCGCACAGCAATGGTTAACATTGTCGCATAAATAAAAGCAGTAATATTTTTTATAATGAGCTCATTTTTAGGAAGTAAAACCCGGATTGGTATTCTCGGAGGAGGTCAGTTGGGCAGGATGCTGATTCAGAAAGCCATTGATTTCAATATTACCACCATTGTGTTGGATCCCGATGTGGAGGCGCCTTGTGCAGCTATATGTGATATTTTTTTGCACGGCGATTTTCGTGATTATGATGCAGTGATGCGTCTTGGAGAATTGGCAGATGTGATAACTGTTGAGATAGAGCATGTAAATGTGGAGGCGCTTGAAAAGCTGGAGGCGATGGGCAAGAAGGTTTATCCTCAGCCGGCAATACTTAGGATGGTACAGGATAAGGGATTGCAGAAAACCTTTTACCGGGAGCATGGAATTCCTACCGCTCCCTTTGTTTTGGTAAACGGAAAAAAGGAGGTGGAAAGCCATGTATCCATGTTTCCGGTTATGCAGAAAACCAGAAAAGCGGGTTACGACGGCAAAGGTGTTGTTGCGTTGAAACAGACAGCTGATACATCGAAAGCATTTGATGAGCCTTCGGTGCTCGAGCAATTTGTTGATATGGATAGGGAGGTGTCGTGTATTGTTTCGAGAAACGCAAAAGGAGAGGTGGCGGTATTTCCGCTGGTTGAGATGGAATTTAATGCGGAAGCAAACCTGGTTGAATTTTTATTTTCGCCTGCTGTTGTTGATGACAAAATCGCGGCAGATGCTGCTGCCATTGCCACCGGGTTAATCAACAAACTTGAAATGGTTGGACTGCTGGCAGTAGAAATGTTCATCACAAAAAAAGGAGAGGTGCTTGTCAACGAAATCGCACCGCGTCCCCACAACAGCGGACACCAGACAATAGAAGGGAATGTTACTTCACAATATGAACAGCATCTTCGCGCAATTTTAGACATGCCTTTCGGCGATACTTCCCCTTTAATGCCTTCGGTAATGGTAAATCTCTTGGGTGAAAAGGGCTATAGCGGCCCCGCCGTTTATGAGGGCTTCAGCGATGTTATGGCACTTCCCGGAGCGCACATTCACTTGTATGGCAAAAAACTTACAAAGCCCTTCCGTAAAATGGGTCATGCAACAGTAACAGCCGCTTCGCGCGATACAGCTTTTAAAATAGCAAAACAGATTCAGCAGCTTTTGAAAATAAAAGCATAATCACCTTACACGTTACAGACGGTAAACACAAAAGTGTTCATCAGAACCAATCAAATGGTAGTCATTCGGTTCGGTTACACCTTCGGTTTTGTCAACAACCAGTACGGTTGCGCCCTTTGACTGCATCTCTTTTATTTTAGATTGATTGCCGATTACATCATTATCCACACTCCATCCTTTTCGATGCGCCATATACATGAGTTGTGGGTTTTGTCCGCCGTTAATAATTATAAGTTCATTTTTGGAGGTGTTTTTGTCAAGCAGTGTTTCAAGGCTGAGCTTATAAACCTGATCTTGTTTTATAAAGAAATCGTGCTGCTGATTCAGAATACCCTCGGCCGAAGCAGCAATAAGGATCAGCAATGCAACTTTAAAACGAATGGCATCCAGGAAGACAGCTGCAATAATGGCCATTACCGGAACAAATGGAATGATGTAGTAGTTGTGTAGCGGAAACACCGCACCGGTTTTTAGGATGAACAGAAAAAAAACAACAGTAATAGCCGCTGTAGTCTTTAATATATAATCGCTGTATTTTCTGATAAAAACATAAATACCTGCTGCAAAACAGGCGAATGCCAGATAGGAGCTGAAGGCATTAAAATAAAAGTTCTTAAGCAAACCCGGGACTTCGCCGGCTATCTCATGCAGTCCTTCGCCCAAACTTTTTGGAAAGTAAAGCTGGTAATGATAGGTTTCAACCAGGTGGGGTACCCATATAAAATACCAGCCTCCGGTGATTATCATGGAAATAACTGTCGCAAAACCGGTATACAACCTGTTTTGTTTTGGAAAGGCAGGTATCACAAGCGTTGCAATTACAGGCACCAGCCAGAGTATAGCCGGGAGTTTACAAAGTGTTCCAAGCGTTGTGAAGATAAAATAGAGCAACAGGTGCCACACTTTGCCGGATGAATAATATACTGAACAAAAATGCAGTCCTATCAGCACCAGTGAAATGCTAAACGTATCCGGCATCGATTTTCTTGAAAAGGCAAACCATATTGAAGTAAGCAGCAGTATGCCGGCATAGCCTGCTGCACGGTCACCAATTATTTTTTTCGACAACAGGAAAAAACAAAAAATACCGGCGGATGAAATCAGCAGGTTGATAAGTCTTCCATACCAATGCGTGTACCCGAATGCTTTACTGCATAAGTAACAGAGATAATTAAAAAACGGAAACTCTGACCCGATAATACCTGTTTGATCGCCGGCCATATCAATCCGCGGATAAAGTAAATCGGGACCGCCTTCAACAAAATTGCGGGTAATCATGCAAGTAAGCGATTGCCTCCAGTTGTGCCCTTTTTCGAGCGGAGGATTGGTGATTCCGATAAGGCGGATGAGAAAAAAAAGGAGAATCCAAATTCGAATATCCTTCATGTTTGAAAAGTCGACGGATTTACCCTTCATAAGCCACCTTAAAAAAGAATATCATGGCCCTAAGTTATGAAATTAGGGAAAACCGGAACCAACCATAACTTTTTGACCAAAAACACAGCTTAACTGTAGTGTTTGATGATTCAGACGGTTACGCTCAAAGATCTTTATTTCGAAACACTTTAACGCCGATCGTTACGGGTATAACAGCCCATAAAACCATTACTATGGAAGACAGGAACATACCCGTTGTAGCGCCAAAATATTCCAAATACAAAGCACCGGTATATCCCATCATGGCGGAAACATCCAATCTTATCAGCATAAAAATTCTGGCCAGGTCAACAGGGTTCAGGTGCGTTATAACCATAATTAAAGGTTCTATCGGATAGTCATTGAAAGAAAATAGGATAAATAATATCAGACCATCATAAATGATCGAAAAAAACAGCCAAACCAGCAATGCAGCGCCTATTCCTCTTGTCTTGTCTCTGGTTAGTACGGAGCAAAGAAATGCCAATGATGAAAAAATAATGGTTATCATAAGTCCGGAATATATTACTGACCATCCGGCTGTATTCATATTAAATAGTATAATAGGTATACCAACACCTGCCATAAAGGCAATTAATAAAGATAATGTAACAGCCACATATTCACTCATCACTATTCTATTGCGGCTAATTGGCTGTGCTACTAACAACTCGATGAATTCATACGAATTGTAATAATGAATGGTGGTAAAAATTATGCTCATCAATGGAATGATGATTAAATTGATATTTACCAGACTGATGGTGCTTTTATCGGGGTTACTATCGAGTAAATATAAACTTGTTGAAATAGTTGCTAAAAAAATAGTATATGCCAATATTACCCTGCTTTTTAGGATATCGGCAAGAATATATTTTACGATTTTAAACATGAGAAGAATTGCGCATTATTTCTGCCACAGCCAGGGAAAGGGAAGTTGTGCGGGTTCTTTTAAGAATCTCTGAAATGGTCTCATGAAATAGTATTTTTCCCTCATGGAGATAAACAATGTGGGTAGATATGTCTTCCAGATCACTTAATATATGGGATGTTACAATTATTAATTTATCTGCACCGGCCTCTTTCTTAATTTTAGCTTTCAATAATTCAGCCGACAATGGATCCAGCCCTGCAGTAGGTTCATCAAGTATCAGAATAGGAGCTTTGAACATAAAAGCAAGGCAGGCGCTTACTTTCTGTCGGGTTCCTCCCGAAAGCGAACGCAACGGTTTATTGCTGATTTCATTAATTCGAAAGGTAGTATACAACTCTTCATCATACCCAATTCCTGAGGGCCTTAAACTTTTCAAAAGATTAATTACCTGTCCAACTCTCATATTATCAGGATACTTTGCGATTTGAGGCATATACCCAATGTTTTCTCGGTAACGGTATCCTTCTAAAGCATTGGTTCCGGCCACACCAATAGTACCTGAATCGGGTCTGACAATACCAAGAATGATTTTTAGTAGCGTTGTTTTACCGGATGCATTAGGTCCAATCAACGAAATGCACGACCCCGCATTCAATTCCAGGCTAATGTTATTGAGTACTGGTAATTTTCCATATCTTTTACAAAGTTGGCCGATGGAAATCATATAGCTACCGGTTTCATTCGAGGAGTCCTGTCGATTAACTGAGCAGGAGTAATACTGGGGATTATTTTTTCCATTTGTTCCAGCAGAGTAACCACGAAACTACGATAAAGAATCATGGCAACCGGAATCTGATCTACTATTACTGCATACATACTCACCGGATGGTAAGGGACATCACCTGTTTGATCTCGGTTCAAATCGTATCCGGTATATTTATCCCAATAATTGGAATTAAACGTATTCATTACTAAAGTTCCATTAGTAGTAATGTCAAATGTGTTGCCAAAGAAATTATTCCATTGTATGTTATTGTCGCTGCAACTGGCCTGGATTCGCATGGCCCATCCGTTTCTCTCAAATGTGTTTTTTTGGACATTAATTCTGTTGCACTCTTCCATAGTGATGGCGCAGGTATTATTGGTAAAATGATTTCTAATTATTTTACTGTCTGTAATGTCTTTCAATAATAATCCATACGATGAAGTTCCGGAATTATCAATAAAATTATTCTCAACCATTTTTACTCCTTTGGTATACATTACAGCTACTCCGGCCCCATTATTTCTAAACGTGTTTTTAATATAGGAATCCTGATGCGAAAACATGAAGTGAAGCCCGTAGCGGATATTGTTTTGGCTGATGTTTCCGGATATTACCGAGTGAGTCGTAAACTCCAGGTAGATCCCGTCACGGTGTCCATTTATTATATTACCCCGAATGGCAATATCTTTACATTTCCAGAGGTGAATGCCATTTCCGGAAGCGGTTTCTGTTGTTTTATTCGAGTAAATATGGTTACCGCGGATCAGACCTCCGGATACGTCCGAATAATAGATTCCAAACAGGCAATTCTCTATAATACAATCCAATACCTGTATGTTTTCTCCGGATTCAATCTTTATTCCGGCAGGATCACTATATGATGAGGGCGCTGAATTTTTAACATGAATATTCTTTAACGTCACATCAGATGACTTTACAGTAATGACGTTTCCTAAGTTTTCGCCATCAAGTATTGGCTGACCATCTCCTTCAATGTATAAAGGTTTATTTACAATCAAATCATGCCATTTATAGGTGCCACTATTAATACGGATCGTATCAAAAGGAGCACATTGATCAAGCAGATGCTGAACAGCTTCAATACTGGAAGTAATTCCTGTTATTCGGTATGTCGCCGATAAAAGTTGATGAGGAAAACAGATTAGTAAAACCCATAAGTACTTCATAATCCTATCCGCGCCTCTTGTTCCTTTAATTTATTTGAAGCCTCCATCCATGTTAAAGGGGAGCCTCCCAACTGATGTTGGGTTTGATTTAACTCCTCCGGAATTTCAAACGCTGCAATGTTACCTGCCATCGGACTTTTGAAATTTATATTATAAAGTACTACAGTGGAAGGAACTGCAATGAAAAGGTTTCCATTCTTGAAATCGGTTAGATAAATTTTGGCTATTTTTTCGGGTCTGACATATTCGCGTTGGATAAATGCTGTCAAACATTTCGCATCATCAAATTTATAAGCTTTTCCTGTTTTAGTTAGAATCTCACCTCCAAATTTATTGTCCATAATGGTCATCCGACAGAATTCGCAGGGATCTTTACCATATGCTATTGGTTTTGGTTCGATACTACAACCTGAAAGAGTGGATAAACAAGTCAGGAATAAGATGGGAGCGGCATAGCTAATCATCCTTTTTTTGTTTGCTGTTTTCCATATAAAAAAGGTGACTGCCACCACCAGCAATGCATTTAAGATAAAAATAAAACCTCCGATATCAGGTATGGAAAAGGCGCCAAAATTAAGCAATTGTTTAAAGCCGATAAACGGTGGCTGGTAGGTCATCCCCGGTACCTGTATGGGAGCATTGGGATTCAGATGATGACCGTAATCGTATTCCCATTTGTAAAAGTCTGCCATTGCAACAATGCCGAATAAAATCACCCAACTTGCATAGGTATACAAAGGGCCTTTTTTCCCCGCAATGGCAACAATTAATCCGAATACAATTGTAAAGCCTATCAGATAGGGTAGTATCGTGAATTCAATAAAATCTTCTGAGTGCATAGTGCTCATGCCAATGTAGTGGTTGAGTCCGTTTATCACGTCTACATCTCCGGCAAGCTTAAACGTCCAGATTTCCATGGTTAAACCCTCGGGATATTGTGGAGCGTTCAACTCAATTCTCCATAATGGTACAAAGTTGGTGACTATCAGACTTAGAGCAGCTATAGCTATTATTATTCGGGATGATTTGGTGAGTTGCATGACTTTTCTTTAACAGAAGCAGGGGGATTTTCAATCTGCCCCCTGCCTGGTAAACTTATTATTCTGAATCGTTGTCGCCAACACTAAATGAAATGGGGACATTACTTCCGGAAGGAGATACTCTTAAATAGCCCTGCATTTCCTGATGGAGTGCACTACAAAAATCGGTGCAATAAAATGGTATCACACCCACTTCAGTCGCTTTCCATTTTAAAGTTTGCGTTTCTCCGGGCATAATGAGTAACTCGGCATTGTTAGCACCCCTTATGGCAAATCCATGAGGAATATCCCAATCCTGTTCCAGGTTAGTAACGTGAAAGTAAACGTCATCTCCAACTTTTACACCTTCAATATTATCAGGAGCAAAATGGGACCGTATCGAAGTCATGTATACATGCACTTCGTTACCTTTCCTGACTACTTTGGCCTCTTTTTCTCCTTTCGCTGCATATGGATTTTCGTTATCTTCTATTTTATAGAACTTTTTGGAATTATTTTTAATCAGTTCGGCCGGACAAGCTACTGCATAGTGGGGTTCACCAACAGTTGGAAAGTCGAGCAGCAGTTTCATTTTTTCACCTGTAATATCATATAACTGTGCCGATTGAGTTAACTCAGGACCAGTTGGCAGGTAGCGGTCTTTGGTGATCTTATTATAGGCAATCACATATTTTCCATATGGTTTCACTGAATGTGCTCCGGGTACACAGAGGTGGCCTATTGAATAATAGGTAGGAATACGGTCAATTACTTTAAGATCTTTTATGTTCCATTTAACGATTTCGGAGGATACAAACATAGAGGTGTATGCATTTCCATTATTATCGAACTGAGTATGTAAGGGGCCTAACCCGGCTTTTTGAACCTCTCCGTATAATGCAGCTTCGTATTTGATAACAGGTAACCCTTGGTACTCGCCGTCGAAAGCTTTGTCTGCAATAGCTTTAATCATTTTCGAATAGGCAAAAACCGGCATAACGGCGGCTAATTTACCACTGCCCACAATATATTCACCGGTAGGATCAACATCAACTCCATGAGGTGATTTAGGACAAGGAATCAGGTAAACCATATCCGCCAGTTGCGCCGGATTTAAAACCAGGACTTCAGTTTCCATCACAGAGGTAGCTGAATGTGTTTTTTCATTATAGGTATTGTGTGCATACCTTGCAGGCCATTTCTCTCCTTTACCGGCTTTCACATATTCTTCTGCTTTTTTCCAGTTCACTGCTATAATAAAATCCTTATCACGTTGTGATGCGTACACCTCTTTTAAAGTGCGGGCCTGTTCACTGTTGTAACAGGAGAAGAATGACCAACCTTCGCTCGGTCCTTTTCCGGCACAACTCAGATCAAAATCCATACCTGGCATCAACAACTGAAATGCAATACTTAATGCTCCGGAGGAAGGATCAACTTTAATAAATGACAAAGTGCCTTTAAAATTTTCTTTGTAAGATTTAATGGAGACGTCAGTATTTTTACCAAGTGGAATACTGAAACGTGTGCCGGCTACAACATACTCGGTGTTGGGAGTTACAAAAGGAGAAGAGTGATTTCCGGCACTGTTTGGAATTTCCAGTATTTCGTCTGTTTTGAATGTAACCAGATTTATCCGCGCCACCCTTGGGGTGTTGTTGCCGTTTATGAATACCCATCGACCGTCAATTTCTCCTTTTGTGTAGGAGAAGTCAGGGTGGTGAGCATCATCCCATGGAACAAATCCATGTGAAGTGTTGAGCATAGGCTTAGTTTCTTCACTGAATCCATACCCTTTTTCAGGATCAACCGAATATACAGGAATACTCCGGAACAGTCTTCCTGACGGAAGTCCATAAACAGATAATTGTCCGTTAAATCCGCCAGATACGAAATTGTAAAGTTCGTCGTAGGTGCCCGGGGCAACATAAACTTTTGAAGCTGCATCTCCGGTAGCAGCAGTTTGAACGGTATTGGGTTTGCATCCCCATTGTAAAGCTAAAAGAACGCTGGTGCCAATCAGGGCAGCAGATTTGAATATCTTGATGTGTAACATTGCTGGGTTGTTTATGATGTATGATATTATTTTACTCCGTCATTTTTGCGCATGTATTCCAAAATGGCATATGCGTCATCGTCAGTTAAGTTTTGATTGGGCATGCGTACCAGACATTCCTCCAATTGTGCCATAGCCATGGGATCTTTATTGAGCATTTCATCCACATTGGTGATAAAGTTGAGAATCCAGGCCGGCTCGCGACGGGTAGTAACTCCTTTCCAGGTTGGGCCAACCAGACGGTCCCCTTCCAAACGGTGGCAAGCTGAACATTTCATATCGTATATGGCCTGACCGGCATCCGCTTTCTTGGAGTCAAGTGTTGCAGGTAAGGTAATGTCTTTAAATTTACCTACACCTTTTGCATCAGTTGCCGCGGTTTGGTCAGGATACATGCTTTTAATGTCTTTGGTTTCAGCACTGGTATCCTTTGTTTCTTCTTTATTACCTCCACATGATATAACCATTAGTAGAGAACAGGATGCCAGCAGAATTTTATACGATTTCATGGGTATTGATTTTAGATGTTGATTAACACGAAAATTATTTTGGTAATAGTACTTTATCTATTATATGGATGATGCCATTGGAGGCGGCTACTGTGCCTATTATAGTAGCATCATTAACCATTGTCTTTTCACCCTCTTTCCGGATTTCAACATAACCACCATTAACCATTTCCAGCTTTTGCCCGTCTTTGAGCATTTCGGGTTTAAAAACCGCAACTGCTACATGATATTGAAGAATATCCTGTAATTTTTCTTTGTTTTCGGGTTTCAGCAGACTTTCAACTGTGCCGGCAGGTAGTGCCTCAAATGCACTGTTAGTTGGAGCAAATACTGTAAATGGACCTGCATTGGAAAGCACATCTACCAATTCGGCTGCCTGTACCGCTGCCACCAACGTGGTATGATCGGGTGAGCTGACTGCAACACCTACTATGTTTTTTTGGGATTCGTCGTCTTTCACACCTGATTGTCCCGTGAGAGGGGTAGCAGGTTGATCATTTGCTGTCTGTTGTTGAATGTTTTCCTGAGTGGTATTTCCGCAGGATACCAAAATCAGCGCTATTGCAAGAATTTGAATGGCAAAATATTTGTTTTTCATAGCTAAGACGGTTTATGTGTGTCAAAGATCACATAACCTTTTATTAGCCAACATGATTGGAATCATTCTAAAAACTGATTAATATCATGTATTAAGTTGAAAGAAAAGGAAAAATTCACAGCACGTCAAAAGGGTGCTTCACTTGAATTAATACAGATGGCAGGATAAATTACCATCCGATATAATTAATTATTACAGTATTGCTGTGATTGAGAATTACCGTATCAGTGTCACCCTGCCTGAGAAATCACTAAAGGTTCCTGAAAGATTACGGACCCTTACGGTATAAATGTAAACATCGTCCTGGCAATCGGCACCTGTATACAAATCTTTGCCGTCCCATGCAGCCAGCAGATTGTGGCCACGGTAAATTACATTGCCCCATCTGTTAAAAATCGACATTTCAATATCGGTAATCCCGATTCCCGAAACCGTAAACGTATCGTTTTTGCCATCGTTATTCGGAGTAAAGGCATTGGGAATATATACTGTTGTTTCGCCTTCAATTACCACTTCGCCGTAAGCGGTGTCCCTGCATCCGTAATCGTTTACAACATACAGCGCAATGGCATATGCACCTGTGTCGGAATATTGATGACGCATGTAAGGGTCAAATCCGTTTTCACCATCGCCAAAATCCCATTTCCACCATGTTGCACCAATACTCTGGTCGGAGAAGGTGATTACCGGATCTAATATGGAAGCTTTTGCAGGTGTTGCATTAAAGGCTGCATCAGGTACCGGATAAACATGAACGGCATTCGGAAGGGTGAGCTGATTACGGCATCCTTCTGCCGACGTCACCTCAAGTGCTACCGTGTAATAACCGGGCAACTCATATAAATGGAAGGGCTCAAAGTCGCCCGATAACGTCTGATCACCAAATTGCCAGTTGTATACAGCTACCCCCGATTGCGTAGTGCTCGAATTTGAAAATTGTACCGGCAGGGGAGCGCATCCGCTTGCAGGCAGTGGTTCAAAGACCACTACAGGCAACGGGTTAACAACAATTTCTACTGCGGCTGATACCGCCGGTGTGCCGCAACCATCGGCAACGGTTACTCCAAATAATGTTGTTGCCTGAGGTGTTACCGTTGCCTGTGCTGCTGAAGTGGAAACATTGGTCCAGTTATAGGTATACGGTCCCCCGTTACCACCTCCTGCCAAAGCAGATAATACGGTTTGATCACCAAAACAAATGGTGTCGGGATCAGAAAGGGTAAGCGACAGTGGCGGGTGTACTGTAATTGTTAAAAAAGAAGCTGGTGCGGTACAACCGTAAATGTCTGTAACGGTGACTGTATATGTTGTGCTGACTGCAGGACTCACCGATTGGGAAGCGGAAGTAACACCATTACTCCAGTTGAAAGTGTAATTGCTGTTACCGCCGGTAGCCGAAGCATTGAGCAATGTCTGCTGTCCGATACAAATGGTAGCGTTACCTGTAACATTCAGCACCAGCTGTGCCGGTTGCGTCACGGCCACATTGCTTAAGACGGTACAACCATTCGCGTCGGTAACAGTGGTGGTATAGGTTGCAGATGACAAGCCTGTGATTACCGAAGTCGATGCGCCGTTACTCCACAGGTAGCTGTAGGGAGTGGTGCCTCCTGCAACGGCAATGGCTGCACTTCCGTTACCTGAATTGAAGCAGGTTAATGGCGTGGCGGCGGCATTGGCGGTAAGCAGTGCCGGTTCAGATATAACCGCGGTGGTACTGGTTTCGCAATCATGATCATCAGTAAGCGTAAGTACATAAGAACCGGCTGTTACTCCTGATAAGTTTCCTGAAGATGCTCCGTTCGACCAGTTATAATAATAAGGTGAAGTGCCTCCTGAAGGTGTTGTAAGAGCAATGCCTGTACTTCCGCCAAAGCATGCAACATTTGTGGTGGTCAGCGCAACAGCGAGCAGAGCGGGTTCAGAAACAATGTATGATTGCTGAGCACTGCAACCATTGGCATCTGTAGCAGTTACCTGATAAGTGCCGGCAGCGGCGTTAACCATAAGACTGCCCGAGAAATTAAGTCCGCTCCAGTTGTAACTCATTACCCCGGTACCTCCTGTGCCGCTTACGTTGATGGAGCCGTTGTGCTCACCATAACAGTTAACATCAGTTATTGTGGCCGACAAACTCACCGGAAGCGGCTCATTGACCGTAACGGAATCAGAAGTAGTGCATCCATTGTTGTCTGTAATTATAACAGTATAACTCCCTGCCGGTAGGCCCGATTGCGTGGCAGAATTCTGCGAGAGCCCTGTCCAGTTATATTGGTACGGACTTGTACCTCCTGATACCAGCAACGAAGCAGTGCCGTCGGACAATCCGTTACAAAGCGTGGAAGTTGCAGCAGAAAGACTTGATAGCAGTGCCGGTTGCGTTAACAAAGCTGCAGCAGATGCCGAACAACCGTTAGCATCCGTTATAACAACCGGATAATTGCCGGGAACAAGGTTTGCAAACTGACCTGTCGGTTGAAATGAAGCTCCATTGTCAATAGAATAATTGAACGGACCGGTGCCTCCGTTAGAAAGCACCGACAAGGTTCCGTTTCCATAACCAAAACAACTGATGTTGGTTGTTTGAACTGTATCAATTATGGGTCCGGGTGCATCGTTAACAAATGCAGAAGTGAATTTTGTGCATCCGACTGAATCATGAATTACGATCGGGTAGATTCCGGAATAGAGTCCTGTGAAAACAGCATTACTCTGATAGGTATACCCGCTGTCGACGCTGTAACTGAATCCTCCGTTGCCTCCCGAAGCAGTAATGTTTATAGAACCATTAGCATCACTGCAAACCGACTGCGTTGCCGATACATTAAACAATATGGGAGGAGGTTCTGTAATTAGCATGGAGGTGTCGGCTGTACAGCCGTTATCGTCGGTAATTACAATCTGGAATGTCCCCGGTGCAAGACTGCTAAAAACATTTGCATTCTGATTGGTTGTTCCGCCGTTAAGGCTGTACATTAATGGTGCGGTACCGCCTGTCATATTAATAGTTATAGCGCCATTTGCTGCTCCATGACAGGTAATCTGATGCGCTGTCAAAGTACTGACAACTGGTCCGGGAATATTCACAATTGCGGAAGAAGCGCTTGCTGAACATCCATTGTTATCCATCACTACTACCTGGTAAGTTGCCGGTGCAAGTGCCGGATAATTAGTTACTGCCTGATAGGTTACACCATTGTCGATGCTAAACGAAAGGGCCCCTGTTCCACCGGAACTCAAAATAGCTAATGTTCCATTGTTAGTACCGCAGGTGGCATTGGTTGCCAGCAGGTTGATTGAAAGCAGAGCAGGCTCAATGAGGGTTACGTTTGCAGTGGTAATGCAATTGGTTGAATCAAGGACTACTATAGAATAGGATCCTCCTGACAATCCGTTAAACATACCGGCGGGCTGATAACTAGTCCCGTTGTTTATACTATAATTCAGCAATCCGGTACCACCTCCAGCGGTGATGGAAATAAATCCGTTTGCTGAACCGTTACAATTGGGTGATGCAGAACTGACAGCAGAAATAACCGGAGAATTGGTGTTGCTTACGGATCCGACTGCCGAAAGAGAACATCCGGTAGCATCCGTTATCACAATATTATAATTTCCGGCAGCGAGATTGGTAAATTGTCCCGAAGGCTGAGCAGGTCCGCTGTTTACGCTGTAACTTAATGCTCCCGATCCGCCGTTTGCGACCGCCGAAAGTGTGCCGTCACTGTTTCCGCATGTAGCTGTTGTAGTAGTAACATTTGCAACAATGGCCGCGGGTTGTGTAAGCTGTGCCGCTGAAGTAACACTGCAGCCGTTGGCATCTGTCACTATTATCTGATAGCTCCCCGGACTCAGGTTGTTAAATGCACCCGATGATTGCCAGCTGAATCCGCCGTTTACCGAATAGGATAACGGGGCAGCACCACCGGTGGCATTCACCTGAATTGAACCGTTTCCGGCACCAAAACAACTGATGTTGTTTACAGGCATTGAATTAATTGCAGGGGAGGAGGTGTTGTTTACCGGCACCATGTTGTAGCTCGTGCAATCGGTTCCGTCTCTCACCACAGCATCGTAATTTGCCGCGTACAGTCCGCTGAAAACATTTGAAGCCTGGTAAGTTAAACCATTATCGATGCTGTAGGTGTAGTTGCCCGATCCGCCGCTTGCGTTAAAGGTGATGGTTCCGTTGTTGTTTCCGCAAGTAGCATCAGCAACGTTCACCGTAAAATTCACCTGTGTGGGTTGGGTAATGATGGAGTTGCCGGTTACGGTACATCCATTAGCATCCGAAACAATTATAGAATAATTTCCGGGGCCAATCGAATCAAATACATGTGTGGTATAAAAGTTAATGCCGCCATTTATGCTGTACTGCAGCGGAGCAGTACCACCGTTTGCAAGTACCACTATAGAGCCGTTGTCCATGCCAAAACAGAGAATGTTGGTGGATAGCACAAGCGATACTGCAGGTCCGGGTGCATTTGCGACATTGGCATTTATATTCTTGACACAACCATTGCCATCGGTAACGGTTATTGCATATGGGCCGGGAGCGAGGTTCGAAAAGAGCGACCCGGTAACGGCAGTACCGCCGTTTGCGGAGTAGTTTAATGTACCTGTTCCGCCCGATGCATTTACAGAAATAGTTCCGTTTGCATTGCCGCAGGTGGCGGGAGTTGTTAAGGTATTTGCCTGGAGCGCGGCAGGTTCCAGCACCTGAACTTGTGCAGCAGCATTACAGCCGTTTGCGTCGGTGACCAACAGGTTGTATGTTCCCGGACCAAGATTGCTGAACGTATTTCCGCTTTGGAACGAAAACCCGTTGTTGATACTGAAGTTAAGTGGTGCCGTACCTCCGGTGCCGTTAATGGTAATGGTTCCGTTTGCACTTCCGTTGCAGGTGACATCAGTAACAGCAAACGACTGAATAACGGGTGCCGCACTGTTATTTACTGTTGTGCTTATGGAGAGCTGACATCCGTTTGCGTCTTCAATGAGAATGTTGTAGTTGCCCGTTGTTAATGCGTTGAACAAAGTGGTCGCCTGAAAAGTTGTACCGTTATTGATGCTGTAGGTGAGCGATCCGCTTCCTCCGGAAGCATTAACAGTTACGGTACCATCGTTGCTTCCGCACGTTGCAGGTGTTGATACCGCTGAAGCACTTATGGGTGCAGGTTCGGTGATGTTTGGTGATGCGGTGACGGTACAACCGTTTGCATCCATAATTACTACCTGATAAATTCCTGGCGTAAGGCCACTGAAAACAGATGCAGATGAATAGGTAGTTCCGTTATCTATGCTGAATTGCAATGGGGCGGTGCCGCCGCTGGTGATGAAAGCTAAGGCGCCATCATCGGATCCGTTGCAGGTCAGATTGGTAACAGTTGCAGTTTGCAATGCCGGACCGGGGGCATCGGTAATGTTCAGCGCGGCGGTTGCTGTACAATTGTTCGCGTCTATCACCACAATTTGATAATTGCCTGCGGCTAATGAACTAAATAAAGAATCGGATTGGTAAGTAGTGCCGTTGTTGATGCTGTAGGTAAGTGTTCCTGTGCCGCCGGATGCGGAAATAAGTGCGGTGCCGTTTCCATAACCGCATACAGAGTTGGTTGATGCAACCGAAAAGGTAACAGCAACCGGATCTGTGAGTACCACATTTGATGTAGCCTGACATCCATTGTTATCTTCAACAATTATCGCATAATTTCCCGGCCCCAGATTCGTGAACACTGACGACGACTGGAAAGTTGAACCATTGTTGATACTGTATTGCAAGGTGCCGGTTCCGCCGGTGGCATTGATGGTGATAGTCCCGTTTTGTGAACCGTTACAGGTACTGTTTACACCGGCAGCTGTTGAGATGGATGGGGCGGCGGCATTGTTTACGGTTGCGGTTGCCGTAAGCTGGCATCCGTTTGCATCCTGCACAACAAGGTTGTAGGTGTTTGCAAGCAGGTTGTTGAATACTGCTCCTGCCTGGAAGGTGGTTCCGTTATTTATGCTGTAAGTGAGTGATCCTGTTCCTCCGGATGCATTAAATGTTAAGGTGCCATCGCTGTTACCGCAGGTGGCCGGAGTAGTTGAAGTGCTGTACTGTATTGCAGCCGGCTCGGTAATGGAAGCGGGCGAAGAGGCTGTACATCCGTTGACATCAGTTACTAACACGGTATAGTTGCCGGGTGTTAAACCGGTAAATAGGGCTGTGGCCTGATTGGTTACTCCGTTGTCAATACTGTATTGCAATGGCGCTGAGCCTCCGTTTGCCGTAACGGTAAGTTGTCCGTTGCCGGCACTGTTGCAGGTTACATTGGTAACCGTGATGTTATTCAGGTTCGGTCCGGGTGCATCTGTAATCACAGCGTTGGAAGTGGCGGTACAGTTGTTGGCATCTGTAACTACTACCGGGTAGTTGCCTGCCGCCAGTCCGTTAAAGAGTGCCCCGTTCTGAAAGGTTGTTCCGCCGTTAGCACTATACTGATAGGCTCCTGTTCCGCCGTTAGCATTTAAGGTGAGTGATCCATTGCTGTATGAACAGGTTGTGTTGGTGGTTTGTGTGTTTACGGTGAGTTGCGCCGGCTGAGTAATCGAAACATTAGCGGTTGCCTGACAGCCCAGTACATCTATTACCACCAGGTTGTACAATCCTGCACTCAGATTACCGAAGAAGTTACCCGGCTGCAAAGTAACTCCATTGTCGATGCTGAATTGAAGCGGACTGGTACCGCCGTTGCTGTTAATGGTGATACTGCCGTTTGCTGCATTCCAGCAAGTGAGGTTAACAGTCGGCGATCCGGTGATCACCGGCGCAGCAGTGTTGTTTACAGCTGCCGGTGCCGAAAAAGTACAGCCGTTGGCATCTTCAACTAAAACAGTATAATTGCCTGAAGTAAGTCCCGCAAAGTTTGTGGTCGCTTGCCAGGTAGCACCGTTGTCGATGCTGTATTGGTAGGGCAATGTGCCGCCGTTTGCTATAACCGTCACAGTACCATCGTTGCCGCCGCATGAGGCAGGGGTGGTGTTGGTGTTTGCCTGTATTGCGGTTGGTTCACCAACAGCAACTGATGACACTGCAGTGCAACCGTTGATATCGGAAACTGTAACTGAGTAATTGCCGGCTGTTAATGCAGCAAACATTCCTGCCGGTTGTCCTGCACCACCGTTCAGCGAGTACGTGTAAGGAGGCGTTCCGCCATTTGCATTTGCACTGACAGAGCCATCGGCACTGGAGTTACAAAGTGCATCGGTTGCGGCAATAGCCGATTGCAAAACAGGTGGCTCGGTAACTGCTATACTTACACTCGCTGTACACATATTGGCATCTGTAATTACTACCGAATAATTTCCTGCTGTGAGATTATTAAAAATTCCTGCCGGCTGTGAACTGCCACCGTTGAGTGAGTAGGAGTAAGGAGTTGTCCCGCCATTTGAATTTGCGGTAACGCTGCCATCGTTGCTGCCGTTACAAAGTGCATCTGTGGCGGAAATGCCCGCAACAAGCAGTGCAGGTTCATTGATTGTTGTATTGACAGCAACTGTACATCCGTTTGCATCAGTTACTACCACGGCATAATTGCCGGCTGTTAACCCGGAGAATACACCCGACACTTGTGAGGTTCCGCCATTGAGCACATAGCCATAAGGAGTTGTTCCTCCATTCGCATTTACCGTCACCGAACCGTCGCCGCTGCCCGAACAGAGTGCGTCCGTTGCGCCTATGCCGGCCTGTAAAAGAGCAGGTTCGTTTATTACACTGTTTACGGTCAATGAACAGCCATTAGCATCGGTAACGGTAATTGCATAATTACCAGCAGGTAAGCTGTTAAAATTATTTGCGGCTTGCGCAGCGCCTCCGTTTACCGAATAGGAATAGGGGGTTGTTCCGCCGCTTACATTGGTATTTAATGTACCGTCAGCACTTCCGTTACACAATGCATCAGATGCAGCTAATGCCATTTGAAGCACTGCAGGTTCATTAATAACCGTGCTACTGGATACTGTACATCCGTTTGCATCAGTCACAACAACGGTATAGTTACCGGCTGTAAGTCCTGAAAATAAGCCGGTGGGTTGTGATGTGCCGCCGTTAAGCGTGTAGCTGTACGGCAATGTTCCCCCATTGGCGTTTGAGGTCACTGTTCCGTCGCTGCTGCCATTGCATAACGCATCGGTTGCTGCTGATACAGCCTGCAGTAATGCCGGCTCGTTCACGCTGCTGTTTACCGAAGCGGTACATCCGTTTGCGTCGGTAACAACAACTGTGTAGTTTCCTGCCGGTAATCCTGTGAAAGCTCCTGAGGGTTGTCCTGCTCCTCCGTTCATGGCAAAGGTATAAGGCGCAGTTCCTCCGTTAGCGTTTGTCGTAACAGAGCCATTGCTACTGCCTGAGCAAAGAGCATCGGATGAAACGGCAGCTATTTGCAGAACAGCCGGTTCATTTATAACATCACTTACCGATGTAGTACATCCGTTTGCATCTGTTATCACAATGGTGTAGTTCCCTGCGGGAAGGCTGTTGAATGCTCCCGTCGGCTGGCCTGCACCACCGTTCAGCGAATAGGAATAGGGGGTGGTGCCTCCATTGGCATTTGCCGTTACAGTACCGTCGGCACTGCTGTTGCACAATGCATCGGTAGCTGAAATTACGGACTGCAGTAATACAGGCTCGCTTATTACACTTATAGAAGTAGCGGTGCATCCGTTTGCATCTGTAACTATTACAGTATAGTTTCCGGCCGTAAGGTTATTGAATGTTCCCGAAGGCTGTGATGCGCCACCATTCAATGAAAAACTATACGGTGCAGTTCCGCCGTTGGCATTTACGGTTACCGAACCATCACCATTGCCATTACACAATGCATCAGAGGTTATTGCGGCAGTTTGCAACAGGGCAGGTTCCGCTACCGAAGTTCCGGATGAGAACGTACATCCGTTTGCATCGGTAACAACAACAGTATAATTCCCTGCTGTTAATCCTGTAAAAGTTCCGGTTGGTTGTCCTGCACCCCCATTGAGTGCATACGTGTAGGGTGCAACGCCTCCGTTTGCATTTGCAGTTATTGTTCCGTCGCTGCTGCCGTTACACAAAGCGTCTGTTGCGGCAATTGCCGACTGCAACATTGTTGGTTCGTTTACTGCAACATTGGCAGTTATTGAACAGCCGTTGGCATCAGTAACCACTATGGTGTAGTTGCCGGCGGTAAGTCCGTTAAATACCCCTGATGGTTGTCCGGCACCGCCATTCAACGAATAGGAATAGGGGGTAGTGCCTCCGTTTGCATTGGATGTTGCCGATCCGTTACTGCTTCCGAAACAGAGCGCGTCTGTTGATGCTATTACTTGTTGTAATAATGCCGGCTCGTTTAATGTGGTGCTGACAGAAACAGTACATCCGTTTGCATCGGTGACAATGACTGTATAATTTCCGGCAGTAATGTTTGCGAACGACCCTGAGGGTTGTCCTGCTCCGCCGTTTAGTGAATACGAATAAACAGCAGTGCCGCCGTTGGCATTCGCTGTAATGGTTCCATCTGCTCCGCCATTGCAAAGAATATCGGTTCCGGCAATTGCGGCCTGCAATACCGGCGGCTGATTGATGTTTACATTTACGGATGCCTGACATCCGTTAGCATCAGTGACAACAACATTATAAAGGCCGATGTTTAATCCGTTGAATACGGGTGAAGCCTGATTGGCGCCGCCGTTGACAGCATATACAAGCGCTCCCGTTCCTCCGTTCGCATTTGCAGTAATTGTTCCTGTTGGAGTGTTGTTGCATAAAGTGTTGGCGGACACTGCTGCTATCTGAAGTGGCGGAGGCTGATTTACAACACCAACTGCCGATGCCGTACATCCTTTGGTATCGGTAACTACAACTGTGTAATTTCCTGCCGGTAATATTCCAAATGTTCCCGATGCCTGTTGTGGCCCGCCGTTAAGAGAGTAGGTAAGTGCGCCAGTTCCACCGTTTGCGTTTGCGGTAACCGATCCGTTTGAAGCGCCATCGCACAACGCATTTACCACAACAACACCAATTACAAGCGGAGGGGGTTGATTGATAACACCGTTCACAACAAAAGTGCATCCGTTTGCATCGGTAACGGTAACAGCATAATTTCCGGCTGCGAGTCCGTTGAATTGTGTTGAGGCCTGCTGTCCTCCTCCGTTAATACTATACGACAGCGGAGCAACTCCCCCGTTTGCATTAACACTTATCGATCCGTTTGCCGCACCGTTGCAGCTCACATGTGTGAGTGTAAGATTAGCAGCAATTGGTGCCGGTGCCGTAATGGTAAAGTTTACGGAGGAAATGCAGTTGGCATTGTCGGTAACGGTAAGCGTATAGTTGCCGGGTGCCAGATTGCTCAGTGTATTAGAACCGTTGATGTTGTTTGCGGTTTGGATGGTGGTCCCCGATGCGTCCTTCCATACATAATCCCATGGGGCGTTGCCTTGTCCGGTTCCTGTTGCCAACCCATTGTTAACACCCGGGCATACCGGATTCACCACCGCAATTTGAGGTGGAGTACAGCATACCAGCGTAGCGAAGAAATCGAGGATCGGATCACCAACACAAGCGAGAGATGTCCATGAGCCCGACTCTCCGTCGCCATAGGTGTCGACAGAAATATTAAGCGAAGCGCCTTGGACGCACGCCCCCGGTGGCAGTGTGGTTATGGTCCAGCAAAATGTCCAGTCGCATAAATTTGACGGATTGTTGTCACCGTAATTGTTTCCGGGATTGCCATCTGTAACTCCTAACACATTTCCCAGCGGCGACTCGAAATAAAATCCCGGGCCTGTTACCAGTCCGGTTGCTGTGCTGGTAACAGTGGTATTGTACCACGACCAGGTGCCCTGACCCGAACAGGAGGTAGGAGGTGTGGTAGTTAATGTTGTAAGATCCCAGCCTGCACCAAATGATGGAACAACGCCATGCAGCCAGTTAACAGAAGTCTGGTTGTAATCGGTGATGCTAAAACAAAAATCAACCGTTTGTCCTGCGGCATAGGTGCCGTTTACCGGAGGAGGGTTGGCGGTGAAATTACTTTGTATGACACATCCGGCGCAGTCGTAATTGTTCTGAAGTGATAAGGTAAAATCGCACTGGTCGTTCAGATTGCCGCCACTAACCTGCAGATAATAGGTTCCCGGTGCAAGTCCTCCGAAAGAGGTGTTTAACACACCACCTCCGCCAACAGCACATCCTCTTCCGATGAGGTTACTGCAATTGGTGCCTGCATACAAACCGATATTGGGTGACTGAAGTCCCGCTATATTGATATTAAGGGTAGGTCCCGTGATAGTAAACCTGTACCATACATCAGTAGCAGGTGAAGCCATGTTGCCGGCAGGCTGACAACCGGTCAGTGTTGTATACGGATTTTCGGCAGTTGCGCAGATGTTTGTTGTACTAAAGTTAGCCCATGCGCCTACTCCGTTAGGACATGCGGCAGGCACGGGAAGGGCTCCAAGGTTTTGTGCGCCTGAGCAGGCGTCATTTGGAGGCGGAGCACCGCCGTTGCAGGTCGGACATGCGGATGCGGGGCAGGGTACGCACGATAGGGTGGCTGCCCACCCGGCCGCGGTAATAACCAGATCGGATGTAAATTGAACGGTAAGGCAACCGGTAGTCGCAGTAAGCACCGGAGGTATTGCAGTGCCCGTATAAACCCCAAGCACCGGCGAAGCGGTGTTAGGGCCGTTGTAAACGGTTAAAAAATCATAACCGCTTTCGATATTGAATTGTGAAAAAGTGAGCCGGATACAATTCCCCGCGCTGTTTGAACAAAACGTCATTACAACATTTTCGTTGTTGCCGTAGGCACCTCCGTTCCCGCCGGAGTCGTAAAAATTACCTCCGCAGGTGTTCACCGTTGAATTGGTGATGTTGTAATTCTGGCTGTATGCCGACAGGCTTACAAGCAGAAATAAGCTAACTGCTTTCAGGTATCTTATTACCATCTGCTATCAGGATTTTAAAGTTGGCCGGAAATAAGCACACGTCTGCCGGGGGAGGGCAGCTGAATGAAAAACTGAATTTGCAGGCGATCTCATACAGCCAGCCTGCATGAAACCCGTACATGAGGGTTGAAAAGAGGAAAAATAATTCAGTAAAGTGCATTCATTCAGTTTGAGTGAGTAGTTTCACTAACAACGAATTGGTATTACATTTACTGGTCCTTGTTCTTGCGCCGGGGGATAGCTTTTATGATACTGTTGTAATAATAAATAAAGGATTTGAAATTTTAAAGCATTGTTCATAAATATTTGTAAAACAGCAAAATGTATGTTTTTTGCAGAAAACCCCGTAATTGTATTTAACGAACTTTTTATTGACTGTACACTATGGGGCCGGAATCGATGAAACCATGCGACGGTGCGGATTTCAAAACTTGCTTGACTTCGGAAAAGTATCGTAAACGTTTGTAATCGTTTACGATGGTGGCGATTCCGAAAGCATCCGTATCTTTGTCGTGATATGGCAAAAAAATCAAAACCACTGGTAGGTATTATCATGGGTTCTTCTTCCGATTTATCGGTGATGCAGGCCGCCGCCGATATTCTCGAGCAACTGGAAATACCCTGTGAACTTTCGGTAGTTTCCGCCCACCGTACTCCCGCCCGTATGTTCGAATATGCCCAGGCTGCTGCCGGAAGGGGACTCAAAGTCATTATTGCCGGAGCCGGAGGGGCTGCCCACCTTCCCGGGATGGTAGCCTCTATTACCCCCTTGCCGGTGATTGGTGTACCGGTAAAATCATCCAACTCTATTGATGGCTGGGACTCGGTGTTATCGATTCTGCAAATGCCAAACGGTGTGCCGGTAGCGACAGTTGCCTTGAATGCCGCTCAAAATGCCGGAATACTGGCAGCACAGGTAATAGGCGCTTCCGACAAAAAGGTGCAGCAGCGCATTGTCCGGTTTAAAAACGAACTCAAAACGAAAGTGTTGAAGGCCGATGCCGATATGAAAGCTAAGCCGGTGACAAAAAAATAAGCTTTTCAACAGGGGTCGCCCCTTTTTTTACGGCAATAGCCGCTTTTAAATTTTATTGACATGATTTTACGGTGCTTTTTTGTTTCACTGTGTAGTCTCCTCTATTTTCAGGAAGTATTCGGCGGTCTCGCTCCCGCAGGATCGCAGTCGCTGGCACTTGCCGGAGCAACAGTTACCCAGTCAGGATTGTGGTCGGCACTGAATAACCCCGCCGGACTTTCAACAATCCATTCCTTTGGAGCGGGAACATATGCCGAATCACGTTTTCTGATTCCGGGAACCCTGCAAAAGGGATGTGTGACCGCATTTCCGGTTTCCTCTACAACAGCTGCACTTGCCTGCAGCAGTTTCGGTAATGCCAATTTCGCCGATCAGGTGTTTGTCTGTGCGATGGCCCGGACTTTTGGAGAAAAAATACAGGCCGGTGTCAGATTCGAATATCATTCATTGCGTTTTACAAGTGATTATAACACCGGATCGGGAGTAACTGCTTCCTGCGGAGCCATCATCAAAATAACGGGCAAGTCTTCGTTAGGTATAAGTGTAGTGAATCCGACCCGAGCAAAGTACAACCACTCAGATGTCCGTATTCCGTCGCAGTTTAAATCGGGAATGAAATGGGATGTTTCTGCAGCAGCCTCATGTCTCTTCGAAATTGAAAAAATTCCCGGTGTTCCTCCCTTTTTCAGAGCGGGAACCGAGTACAAGCCTAATCCGAAATTTTCGTTCAGAGCCGGTGTTTCCAATTCATTTATACCTTTTTCTTTAGGATTCAGTTTTCTCGCAGGTGCTCTTTCGGTAGATGTGGCTACCGGTTACCATCAGCTCCTTGGAATCACTCCTTCGGTTTCCCTCTCATGGATAAAACGAAAATGAAACTGATACGGTGTATTTTATTTGTGTCGCTGAATGCCCTATGTGGTTTTTCATTCTGTCAGGTGCCGGCGGAGATGAGTCAGACACTTGAAGATAAAATCGAATCCGTTGCCGGCGATGACGACCAGGGAGATTTTTCGGCGTTCACCGAAAATGTGGAAGAGCTGGCACGTCATCCATTTAATATTTGTAACGGTAATATGAACGATTTTAGGAAATCAGGATTGTTTAACGATGTTCAGCTGAAGGCTATCGAAGAACATGTCAGATCCTGCGGGCCGTTTATCGCCCTCGAAGAACTGCAGCAGGTTGACGGGTTTTCGTATACATATATTCGTTCGCTGTTACCGTATATATGCTGTAAGACATCCGATTTAAAGGGAAAAGATATTAAAACCCTTTCCGGTGAAGGTGATCATTATTTTATTTACCGGGTGCAGCGTGTTTTAGAGCAAAAAGCGGGTTATGCCGGCGCACCCTATTCCGTTTACAAAGGGTCTTCGTTTGGATCGTTACTGCGTTACAGGTATACACTGGCAAAACATATTTCTCTTGCATTTACTGCCGAAAAAGATCCCGGCGAAGAATTTTTTGCCGGTTCAAATCCTGATGGGTTCGATTTTTATTCGTTTCATGTTGCGCTGAAGCAGATGGGGAGACTGAATATGTTAGTGGTTGGCGACTATCAGTTATGCTATGGACAGGGACTTACACTCAACACGGGAAACGGTGGTTTTTCGGGTGATCCCGTATTCGTAAAACGAAACCTGCCGGGAATCAAACCCTACAGTTCAACCGGCGAGAGTGGGTTTCAGCGTGGTGCGGCCTTGTCGGTTACTCCTTTTAAAAACAGTACCCTCGATCTTTTTGTTTCTAAACACAACATCGACGCGAACATCCGAAGCGATACCGATTCACTCTTCGGAAATGCTACTGTTTCTTCATTACAAACATCGGGCTATCATCGCACCTGGTGGGAAATTGAAGATAAGGGTGCCATCACCGAAAGGATGGGAGGAGGCAGATTGGCATTCAGTAACAGCAGCGGCGCAATCGGCTTAACATTCGTGCATGCCGAATACTCCATTCCTGTCATCAAAACACCACATCCGTATAACCGATTCGATTTTTCGGGTACCGCATTTTCAAGAGGAGGAATTGATTGCTGGAAGCTGGTTGGCAACATTGTGTTTTTTGGCGAAGTGGCCCGGTCATCAAATGATGCAACAGCTTTTTTAGCAGGTCTCATGGTGAGTGCCGACCGTTTCATGAGTTTCAGTTTGTCGGCTCGGATGTTCGACAGGGATTTTATTCCGGTTTACACAGGGGCTTCCGGACAAAGAAGTCAGAATGCAAATGAGCAGGGTATATACGCCGGAATAACGTTTAACCTAAATAAAAATGTACTGCTGTCGGGTTCGTGCGACAGCTATATTTTTCCCTGGCTTACCTATTATGCCGATGCTCCTTCAAAAGGACGTGAAATCAATGTGCGGCTCTCATGGCAGCCCTCCCGCAAAAGCGAATTGTATATCAGGTATCGCAGTTCCTGTAAAAGTTCGAACGATACCGAAAGTGATCTTCCATTGCAGGCGATAACGTTTAGCCGTTACAACGGGTGGCGGCTTCATGCCGGTTATCAGTTGTCCCGTTATTTAACAATGAAAACAAGAGTGGAGTTGTTGTCTGTTTCGGGCGTCGGTAAACCTGAACAGGGAATGCTGTTTCTGAATGAGGCTTCCTGGCGGCCGCTGCAATCGCCCTGGCAGGTAACCCTGCGATATGCCTGGTTTGAAACCACGGGGTACGGTAGCCGAATATATGCCTATGAGGCAGATGTGCCGGGAAGTTATTCGGTGCCTGCATACTATTATACCGGTTCCAGAATATATGTTCTTGTACGTTTTAATTTCTCATCAGCACTTTCGGCGTGGCTAAAATACGCTGTTTCGGTTTACGAGAACAGAGATCACATCGGTTCGGGATATGAGGAGATTGAAGGAAGTGTGAAGTCAGAAATAAAATTACAGTTTCGGTATACGTTTGGAAAATGAATAAGCTTACTGCTTCCCATAAAATGCAATAGCCGCTTCAGCGCACCGTTCGCCGTCAATTGCCGCCGACATAATACCACCTGCATATCCTGCACCTTCACCGCAGGGAAAAAGTCCTTTTACTTCGGGGTGCATCAGTGTATCAGGATCACGTGGAATTCTCACAGGAGATGAGGTACGCGATTCAGTGGCAACCAGCACGGCTTCATTTGTAAGATAGCCCCGCATTTTTTTACCGAACAATTTCAGCCCTTCGCGCAAACCCGATGCAATTTTTGAAGGAAGTACCTGATCGAGTGCAACGGATGTGATGCCCGGGACATAAGAGCAGTCGGGAAGGACCGAAGAATATTTACCGTCTATAAAGTCCATCAGGCGTTGCGCGGGACCACTCAGATTACTCCCTGCCGCGGTAAAGGCAAGTTGTTCGACCGACGATTGAAAATACATCGCCCGTAAGGGACCAAATTCCGAAAAAGGTTTAAAGTCCGATTCGTCAACACTCATTACCAAACCGGAATTTGCATAGGGGTTGTTTCGTTTCGAGGGCGACCAGCCATTTACAACCACTTCGCCCGGTGCTGTTGCCGCGGGAGCAATAATACCTCCCGGACACATACAAAAGGAGTAGACGCCTGCTCCTGAAACCTGTGCCGATAATGAATAGGATGCCGCAGGCAGATAGGGACCTCTTATGTCGCAATGGTACTGGATACGGTCAATGAGCGGCTGCGGGTGTTCAACACGAACGCCAAGTGCAAACGGTTTACTTTGAATGGTGATTTTGTTTCTGAACAGCATTTCATATATGTCGCGCGCCGAATGGCCCGTGGCAAGTATGACTGATTCGGCTTGCAACGTGTATGGTGTGCCGCCTGAAACGGGTTGCAGTATCAGGTGGCTTACAGCGCCACCTTTAATGCTGATATCCGATACCAGTGTGTTAAATACTATTTCGCCCCCGCAGTCCAAAATCATTTCTCTGATAGCGGAAATAATACCGGGCAGTTTGTTGGTGCCGATATGCGGGTGTGCGTCGACGGAAATTGTCGGATCGGCACCGAAACGCACCAGCACATCAAGAATATTTTTTACGTTACCTCTTTTGTCCGACCGGGTGTAGAGTTTTCCATCGGAGTAAGTGCCCGCACCCCCTTCACCAAAACAATAGTTGGAGTGGGGATTAACGGTGTGCAGTTTGTTCAGTGCGGCCAAATTGCGTCGGCGGTCGCGGACATTTTTCCCCCGTTCAATAATTACCGGTTTGCAGCCCGCCTGCAACAGGCGCAGCGCCGCAAAAAGTCCAGCAGGCCCGCATCCTACTATGGCTACTGTTTTACCATTGGTAACATTTTGGTACCCGGCATCAGGAGGAGCTGCTGGGATATCCGCAACTTCGGTATACACATCGAATGAGAGGAGCACTTTTGGATGCTTGCTGCGTGCGTCGATGGAACGCTTGCGAAGTGAAAAATGGATAATTTCACTCTCGGGAATGCCGGCAGCTGAGGAAAGGAGTTTCAGGTAACCTGATTCGTTTGCCGCCTCTTCGGGCGGAAGAACGAGATCGATTCGTTTTATCATTTAACGGTTAGCGCATGTGTGCTATTCGAATGTAATTGAAAAGACAAAAATTTTAGAGCGAAGCGATTTGAGCGAAGTGGAATAGATGGCGCTGTCGTCGACAAGCAGGTTGTTGAGCCCGTGAAACATTTTTATTTCAGGTGAAAACTTAAATCGCTCCAGGTAAAAATCGAATCCGAGTCCTATTTCATACCCGTAATCTTTCTTTTCAAGTTTTACAAATTGCTTGTCCTTGTTCTCGACCTTGGCTTGCGACACCATGTCAATGGTGTACTTGGCACCCGCAAGCACATATACGCGGTAGTTATTTACCCGTTTCGATTTGAATTTGAGGTCTAAGGGAAACTCAAGAAATGTTGATTCAACATTTTTTACGATGGAATAATTTTTTACGGGAGTGTGAAAACTGTAATTAAGGTTACGCTGCGAAAAAGAGAGGTCGGGAACAAAACGAAGATCGAAATGTTCGCTCAGTTTGAAGTTAACAATAATGCCGAGGTTAAAACCTGTCTGAGGCTCCGATTCAACACTGTATAAGGTGTCGAGCATATTGAATTCCGGAATCCTGCCAATTACAAAATCGGTAGTGTTAATTCCCAGCAGAAAGCCAAAGTGAATCTTCTGACGATCGTAATTGGGAAGATTTTGAACTTTCTCCCGCTGCGCATAAACGGTCGTCCCTCCAAACAGAAGCAGCAGTGCAATCAGGAATAAGGTGATGGATAAGAAAAGACGGCTGTTTTTTTTCACGCTAACGTAGGCTTGCTCAGGCATTCGGCCGGCTTTTTTGTCCGGAATAGATGGATGCGATCCCAAAGGTAAGTTGTTTTTGCGACTCGTTCACAAAGCCACTGGCATTCAATATTTTAAGAAAATCTTTACCATCCGGAAAGGCATTAACCGACTCGGGAAGGTAGCTATAGGCAGACCGGTCTTTAGAGATTATCCGACCAACTGCCGGCAAAATGGAACGAAAGTAAAACCAGTAAAGTTGCCTCACCGGGAAATATTTTGGCCGGCTGAATTCTAGGATCACCACTTTACCGCCGGGGCGCAGTACACGGTACATTTCGGTCAGCCCTTTTTTCAGGTTTTCGAAATTGCGTACTCCAAATGCCGCCGTAACGGCATCAAAAGAATTATCGCCGAAAGGCAGCGCCTCCGAGTCGCCCTGAATCAGGCAAATGGTATCTTCCAGCTTTTGAGCTTTAATTTTTTGTCTGCCTACTTCCAGCATGCCGTTCGAAATATCGATACCGGTTATCTGTCCGGCGCCTGTACTCAGTGCCGCAATGGCAAAATCGGCAGTGCCTGTGGCGACGTCCAAAATAGTTGCGGGGTGCATATTTCGCAGCAGGTCGATAGCCTTGCGCCTCCATCCCTTATCGATTCCCATCGACAACAGATGATTCAACAGGTCATAACGACCCGAGATGGAGTCAAACATCAATTCAACTTCCTCCTTCTTGCCTTTGGTCGCTATGCCATAGGGTTTTACGTTTTCAGAAGGTTTAAGGGTTGAGTTCATCTGTAGTATAACGGCTTAACCCACCATGAAGTGTGCGTTCGGGTATTTGTAATCTACATTCGCCACCTGTGAACTCAGTGCCAGCGCAATGGTAAGTGTTCCGATTCTGCCGACAAACATGCTGATGATGATAGTTGTTTTTGCAGGATCGGTAAGTGCAGATGTAATACCGGTACTGAGTCCTACCGTTCCAAATGCCGAAACTTCCTCAAACAACAACTTCATCATATCGATGCCCGGTTCCTGCATCGATAAAATAAATGTGCAGACAAAAATAAAGGACGCTGAAAATATAAAAATGGAAAAGGCTTTGTTGAGCAGTTCCCAGGCAATATTGTGTCTGAGCAGTTCCAGGTTCCGCTTGCCGCGGATGGTTGAGAATGCCGAAAGAATGATAATAGTGAAGGTGGAGGTTTTGATACCACCGCCTGTTGATCCTGATGAGGCACCGATAAACATCAGCAGAATCATTAATATCAGTGTTGGTGTTGTAAGCGAGCCGATATCAATGGTATTAAATCCGGCAGTGCGGCATGTTACCGACTGAAAGATGGAGATAACAGTCGACTCAAATGGTTTTTTGCCTTCCAGTACGTTGTGATTTGCGAGCAGATAAAAAGCCACTGCACCAAACACGACCAATACAATTGAACTGAACAACGAGATTTGTGTACTCAGCTGAAATTGTTTCCACGGCAACCGCATCCGCTCGCGCATAGCCGATAAACTGAATACATCCCTGATGGTGGAAAAACCGAGACTTCCAAAAAATATCAATCCCGCGAAAGCGATGTGTAAAATATAATTGCCTTTTATCACCGGTTCAAAGAGGCCATTGGTATAAAGTGAAAATCCTGCATTGTTAAATGCGGAAATGGAGTGGAAAACCGAAAAGAATACTTTTTCTTTCACCGAGTGGAACGGTAGGGATGGATCCAGGAGCGAATAAATGGCAATGGCGCCCATCACCTCGATGGTGATGCTCATGAAAATAATCTGTCGCAGTAACGATTTGGCGTCCAGCAGCGATCCCGACGAGAAGAAATCCTGCATCAGCGAATGATGCTTTAAACCAACTCCCTTTGAGAAAAAGGATGCGAAAAAGGTGGCAAACGATATAATGTTTAATCCGCCCAGCTGAATCAGGAACATAATAACCAGCTTCCCTTTCAGTGTAAAGAAGGTAGCTGTATCAACAACAATGAGTCCCGTGACACAACTGGCACTCGTCGAAGTAAAAATCGCGGTCATTGCATCGGCACCCTGCTTGTCGGTTGTCATTTCGGGTAACATCAGCATTACTGCCCCAATACTAATAAGCAGGAGAAACGAAAGAATAAACATCGAGCTGGGCTTCAGCTTGACGAAATTCATGAAGGTTGTTGCCTTGGCAATGTCTATCACCAGCAAAATCAGCAGCAGCATCTGCAGTGTAACAATGTACGTGCCGATGTATGCACCGTATCCCGACACTTCCAGTAAGGTCTGAAAGACGGGTTTGTTGAACAACAGCGAGCTGAATGCTTCAATCGTCAGCAGTAAAACCAGTCCGAGTTCAAGAGTATTCGATTTAAGAAACAATAAAGGCTCGAATGTGTAAAGGAACCTGACAATAAAATTCAGAATGTAAAATCCGAAGAGCGTTTTGATGAAAAACATTTCAACGTTTCTCAGGGCAGGTGTTTGCGGAAAGCCTATGCTGTAAATGAGAAGGCCTACTGCCAGAACAGCAATAAGTGAACTCAGCACTCCGAAAATAAAGAGTACCGTGTCCTTGCTTTTAAAAAGCCTGAGGTTTACTTTTTCCCTGAATTCGTTTATTGACATGAAGAGGCCTTTCGGCTATATAAAAGAGAGCGCTTTTGGTGCTTCATTAATAAGCTTTTCTTTATCAACGGGAACAACACCCACCGATTCACAAACCAGTCCGCCCGCAAGGTTGGCAAGGCCGGCAATTACATCAATTGGTTGTTGTACGGCGAGACATAACGAAGCCACACTGATTACGGTATCGCCGGCGCCGCTTACATCAGCAATATCTCTGATGTGGGCAGGCAGCAGCACCGACCGGGTTTTGTCGGCAATAAAAACACCGTGTTCCGAAAGGGTCACCATCACTATTTCGATATTTCTTTCGTCGAGAAAAGGTTTTACTGCCTGTTCAAGCGTCTTAAGGTCCGGTGTAATGTGTTCCTGTTTTAATCCGGCACGGAGCTCGCTCAGATTCGGTTTAAAAAGAGTAACATGGGTATAAGTGTTAAAGTTTTTCTTTTTCGGATCAACGGTAACGGGAATGCCATCTTTTGAAGCTAATGCGGTGATGAAACCGATTATTTCTTTGTTGAAAATCCCCTTGTCATAATCTTCAAGGATGATTACTCCCGGACGTTCGGATTGTATAAGGGCTGAGATCCGTTCTTTTAATTGAGTTGAATCGGAAGAAGAAAGCTCTTCTGTTGTTTCATCATCTATACGCACTAACTGATGGTGATTGCCCAGTACCCTTGTTTTTACTGTTGTTTTGCGGTCCGCCGAACGGATGATTCCTTTTGCTGTCATCCCTGCGGCATCCAGCAGCCGGTTAAATTCATCGCCATGCCTGTCGTTACCCGTTATTGAACAGAGTATGGGAACGGCGCCCAGCGAAAGCACATTTACGGCAACATTTGCAGCACCTCCCGGTCTGTTTTCTTCTTTCAGAATATGCACAACGGGAACCGGTGCTTCAGGTGATATCCTGTCGACTTTACCCCATAAGTAGGAGTCAACCATCACATCGCCGATTATCAGGACTTTTGTTCCTTCAAAACGATTGATCACCTCACGTATCTGTTCCCGGTACTGCATGTTTGAAATGTTCAGCTCAATTTGGCAAGACTTGCTTTGATCCGTTCTATTGCTTTACGAATATTTTCATCGGATGTGGCGTACGAGAGCCTGACGCAGGCGGGGTCGCCGAAGGCCTCGCCCGGCACCATCGACACTTTTGCATCGTGAAGTACGTACATACACAAGTCGTTAGCATTATGAATGGTTTCGCTTCCCGATTTTTTGCCGAAGAAAGCGCTTACATCGGGAAATACATAAAATGCACCCTGCGGAACGTTCATACGCATGCCCGGAATCCGGTGAAGCAGTTCCAGCATCAGGTCGCGGCGCCGCAGATAGGTGTCGCGCATCATATTATAAAATGCCGATCCCGATTTTAACGCGCCAAGCGCAGCTTTTTGCGAGATGCTGGATGTTCCCGAAGTGAATTGGCCCTGAATTTTATCGCAGGCCTGCGCAACCCATTTGGGGGCGCCGATGTATCCGATCCTCCAGCCGGTCATCGCATAACCTTTTGATACGCCATTTACAATGATCACCCGGTCACGTATCGATTCAAACTGCGCGATGCTCTCGTGTTTGCCTGTAAAATTTATATGCTCGTAGATTTCATCCGACAAAATAAGCACATCGGGGAACTCCGCAAATATATCCGCGAAAGCCTTCAGCTCTTCTCTTGTATAAACAGAACCCGAAGGATTGCAGGGAGATGAAAAAATGAACAGTTTCGATTTTTTTGTGATGGAGTTGCGCAGCTGTTCCGGAGTAATCTTGTAATCGTTGTCGACACTGCTGTGAACAAAAACAGCTTTACCTTCTGCAAGGCTGATTATTTGTGAGTAGCTTACCCAGTAGGGTGTGGGCACTATAACCTCGTCGCCGGGATTAACCAACGCAAGTACAACATTGGCAATGGATTGTTTGGCACCTGTCGATACAACAATCTGATCGACGGCGTAATCCAACCCGTTTTCGTTTTTAAATTTTTCGGAGATGGCTTTGCGCAAATCAGCAAAACCCGAAATGGGCGTGTAATGTGTAAATCCCTCATCGATTGCTTTTTTAGCGGACTCACGAATATCTTCAGGTGTAACAAAATCGGGTTCACCAAGACTCAGACTGATTACATCATGTCCCTGATCCTGCAATTCCCTGCTTAATCGGGCCATGGCAATGGTTTGGGATTCAGAGATTTTATTGAGGCGGTCGGCGGGTTGTAATGCCATACGTTATATGAAAATCGAAGCAAATCTAACAAAAATGGGCGTAGCGGGCCGTCGCTCTACAAGTTATTTACACACCATACGTTAGCAACTTTTGAGGGAGTATGTAAGCAGGCCGATGGATGTGATTACCTGTAATTACGATATGCCTGTGCACAACTGTTATGTTCTGTATTATACAGCAGCGGATATCCGGTGCTTGTTTTGATTTCAAACGAATTTGAGTGACTTGGGAACCATAATCTTTGAATAAGCCATTATTGTATTGTAATGTACTGAATAACAACAATATATGGTATTTAATAAGGGAGATCATCCCTTTTTCCGATATTTGCCGGACATATAGAATAAGGTAATATGAAGCTCTCTGAGACATGGCTCGATTTTCTGGTTTACCTGGCACCATCCCTGTTGGTTTTTGGCATCGCCTATTTGTTGGTCCGCAGGTTTCTGGATACCGATCAGAAAATAAAATACCTCGAGCTGAAAAGGGCAATGCAAAAAGATTTGTTGCCGTTGCGGCTTCAGGCTTTTGAGCGTATTATATTATTTCTGGAGCGCATGTCGCCCAACAACCTGCTCATCCGCATGTATCAGCCGGGTATGCAGGTTTCCGATTTTCACCGTGAACTGCTGAGTGCAATCCGTTCCGAATTCGAACACAATATCACACAGCAGGTGTATATTACAAATGAATCCTGGGATATTGTGAGGCAGTGCCGTGATGAGGTGGTAAAAATGATCAACACCTCGTATGCCGAATGCAACCCGACAGACCCCGGAGCCGAACTCAGCAAAAAAGTTTTTGCACAGTTGATGGGTTATGAGGAGCATCCGGTGCATAAGGCAATTGATCAGATCAAGAACGAAGTGCACACACTGTTCTGATTTTTTAATTTTCAATTTATGTCCGAAAAAAAAATAGTAACCGACAGCGGTATTGAAATTGCACGGGTATATACCGATGCAGAGGGAAAGGGAGAGCAACCCGGTTTATTTCCGTTTACACGCGGAGTTCAGTCGGATATGTATCGTTCAAAAATTTGGACCATGCGCCAGTATGCCGGATTCAGCACTGCCGCAGCTTCCAATGAGCGTTACCGTTATTTGCTGTCGCAGGGAACCACAGGCTTGAGTGTCGCATTTGATTTACCGACACAAATCGGCTACGATTCCGATCACGCACTTGCCGAAGGCGAAGTAGGCAAAGCGGGGGTGGCAATTGATTCGCTTCTTGATATGGAAGTGTTGTTTGACGGAATAGAACTGGAAAAGGTCACCACTTCGATGACCATCAACGCCACTGCCGGTATTTTGCTGGCCATGTACATTGCGCTGGCTAAAAAGCAGGGCGCAGATCTTAAAAATATTTCGGGTACTATTCAAAACGATATTCTGAAGGAATATGCGGCAAGAGGCACTTATATTTATCCGCCTGAGCCCTCTATGCGCATCATTACCGATATTTTTGAGTTCTGCAGTGCGGAGGTGCCGAAATGGAATACCATTTCCGTTTCGGGTTATCATATACGTGAAGCCGGAGCCAACGCGGTACAGGAACTCGCATTTACATTGGCCGATGGCAAAGCATATCTGAAAGCGGCACTTGAAAAGGGACTTGACATAAATGTTTTTGCCAAACGCATCTCATTTTTCTTCAATGCACACAACAACCTCTTCGAAGAAGTTGCAAAGTTTCGTGCCGCACGAAGGATGTGGGCACACATCACCAAAGAACTCGGGGCAACCGATCCGCGGGCACAGATGCTTCGTTTCCATACGCAAACAGGAGGATCCACACTTACTGCCCAGCAGCCGATGAATAATATTGTACGGGTTACCATACAGGCATTGTCCGCAGTGCTGGGCGGCACACAGTCGCTGCATACCAACGGCTACGATGAAGCACTCTCCCTTCCGACCGAAGAAGCTGCAACGATTGCTTTACGGACACAACAGGTAATTGCCTCCGAAAGCGGAGCCACCCTGACAGTTGACCCGTTGGGCGGTTCCTATTATGTGGAACAGCTTACCTCCGAAGTGGAGCGGCTGGCTTGGGATTACATTCGCAAGATTGACGAAATGGGAGGAGCGGTGCGTGCTATTGAAGCCGGTTACATACAAAATGAAATTGCCGCGTCGGCATATAAGTATCAGAAAGATATTGAAAGCGGTGAAAAGGAAATTATCGGGCTAAACAAAAATGTAACGGAAGAACCTCCTTTTGATAAGATTTTTTCGGTAGATGATTCCATCCGGCAGGTACAGTCGGAACAAATCAGGAAATTGAAAGCAAACCGTAATACTGAACTGGCGAACGAAAGCCTGGATAAGCTGGAGTCGGCGGCAAACGGAACAGCTAACCTGATGCCGTATATATTGGAATGTGCAGAAAACTATTGTACGCTGGGAGAAATTGCGGACCGGCTCAGGAATACCTTTGGCGAGTACACCGGTTAACTCTGAGGACGACGGATCAGAAAAACATCCTCGTTGTCTTTTTTCATCAGGTACTCTTCTCTTGCAAATTTTTCAAGATTCGCCGGGTTCGACATAAGCTCGTGACTCTTACGGCGGGTGCTTTCTATTTCGCCGATGTAATATTCGCGTTCGTCTTTCAGCTTCTGAAGTTCCTTGTGGTAGGAGTAACGGGTATAAAAATTATTCCGGTCCACAAAAGCCATCCAAATCAAAAAAGCCAGCAACGTAAGAAAGTATTTGTTGCGGAAGAGTGTGAGTGCAGGTGGTAACCAGGCAGGCTTTTTCATGATACTAAATTAAGACACAGGGTTGGAACGTAAAAGAGGGCTGTAAAATTTTATCTACAGCCCTCTGTTGAAAATCAATGGCCGTTTTCAGGACTCTTTCAAAAACGGATATCTGTAATCGGTAGCCGGCACAAACGTTTCTTTGATGGTTCGCGGCGATACCCAGCGCAGCAGGTTGATCATAGAACCCGCTTTGTCGTTGGTTCCTGAACCACGGGCTCCGCCAAATGGCTGTTGTCCGACTACGGCTCCGGTACATTTGTCGTTGATGTAGAAATTGCCGGCGGCATTTACCAGTTTTTTCATGGCAAAGTCAATTACATACCGGTCCTGGGCAATTATAGATCCCGTTAAGGCATAAATTCCTGTTTTGTCGACTATTTCGAGCATCGGTTCAAACCGGTCGTCGGGGTATACATGGATAGTCAATACGGGACCAAAGATCTCTTCGCACATGGTTATATAATAAGGATCCTTCGCCACCAGTACGGTCGGCTCAACAAAATAACCCTTGCTTTTATCGCTTCCGCCACCTGCAATCACCTCAACATCTTTGTTGTTTTTGGCATTGGCAATATAGTTTGTAATCTTATCGAACGATTTTTCGTCAATAACTGCATTAAAGAAGTTTGAGAAGTCTTCGGTGCCGCCCATTTTCATTGAGGCGATATCGTTCAGCAGTGCTTTTTTAACTGCCGGCCATAAGCTTTCAGGTATATAGGCTCTGGAAGCGGCACTGCATTTCTGACCCTGGAATTCGAAGGCGCCACGACTCAGTGCGGTAACAAGTGCAGGTACATCGGCAGTTGCATGTGCAAAAATGAAATCCTTACCGCCGGTTTCGCCTACAATTCTCGGATAGGTTTTATAGCTACTGATGTTTTTTCCGATTTCACCCCAGATGTTTCTGAATACATCTGTGGAACCGGTAAAATGAATGCCGGCAAAATCGGGATGTTTGAAAATGACATCACCGGCAACGGGACCCGATACATAAACCAGATTGATTACACCGGCGGGCAGTCCCGCTTTTATAAACACTTCCATGAGTACATTGGCAGCATAGATCTGTGTGTTGGAGGGTTTCCATACTACAGTATTTCCCATCATGGCAACAGATGTAGGCAGGTTGCCTGCAATTGCGGTAAAGTTAAATGGTGTCAGCGCGAACACAAATCCTTCAAGCGGTCGTTGTTCCACACGGTTCCACACTCCCTTTGAAGAAACGGGCTGTTGGTGGTAAATTTCTTCCATGTATTGCACATTAAAGCGGAGGAAATCGATCATTTCGCAGGCAGCATCAATTTCGGCCTGGAATACACTTTTCGATTGACCCAGCATGGTAGCCGCATTAATAACCGGACGGTAAGGTCCGGCAAGGAGATCGGCAGCTTTTAGAAAAATGGAAGCTCTGTGTTCCCAGTCCATGGCAGCCCATTTGTCGCGGGCACACAAAGCCGCATCAATTGCGTTTTTCACATGCGACGCATCGCCCTCCGAATAATATCCGAGTGTGTGTCCATGATCGTGCGGAGGACTCAGCCTTTTCTTCTTTTCAGTTCTTACCTCTTTACCGTCGATATACATCGGTATATCTTTTTCCATGGCACGTGCATCGGCAATCGCCTTTTTAAGTGCCGCTCTTTCCGGCGATCCCGGCGCGTAATCTAAAACCGGTTCGTTGACCGCCCGGGGTACTCTGAAAATTCCGTTTGACATATATAGCAGATTTTGGAAGTGCAAAATTAGCAAATAAACGCCGGTCCGGTCTGTAACCCTTCTCACACCTGTACCGGCCTGTAAGAATGAGGTAACTTTTTGTATTGACATGAGTATAAAGCAAGTACAAACCGGTTATCCAAAACTGCAAGCCTATGGAACAGGATTACCTAATCGAAAACAAGTCATTAAACGCTAAATGTCAATGTGTTACGTTTGAACGATCGGGCAAGGTTCTGGGCAGCTGCGACTCCCTTTTTCCGGTAAGTGGCATGGATGCCGGGAAAGCCTCCCGTTATTTTCCCTTTCTTTTGTCGGTAGCTAAAGAATTAGAAAAGCAGGAGGGGAGCGACGAGCCAATTTTTTACCCTGATCTGGACTTCCGCTTTCAGAATTATCACAGCATTTGCGATTTCACCTTTATGAAAACGGTAGATGCACGGGGTGCCGAACGGTTTATCTGGATGATTTATGATAATTCAACACACTACCGTTTGCTGATCAAGCCAACTGCTCCGGTAAAAGAAAAGAGAAACCGGGTAGCGGATTATGTTGTTACCTCCGCCACTTTGCGTAACGCCGGATAAACCAGAAAAAGGCGCGGCTCCGGATAGCCCATTTCTTTAAGCACAGATCCGTATACTTTCACCTGGTCGGCATGCCAGGGTTCTTCCGACCCTGTTTTGTAGTCGATTACCTGAACTCCCGTCTCAGAAATAACGACACGATCGGGACGAAGTAGCTTTCCGTCCTGTGTCAGCATTTCGCGCTCGCAGAAAATTTCAGCTGATTCGGCAAACCAATTTCGATCACTCCCTTCCGATACAACATAATGCACTTCCTTAATAAGCCGGTCGCGTAAGGTTGCATCCGGTAAATTTAAGTTTTGTATGGCTGCGGCAATGGCCGATGGTTCTTTTGTATGTACAAACTTCGACATGTAATCATGAAAAAGTAATCCATAAGCGGTGTCGGCATGTTCCGGGTCGTCACGTGCAATTTTTCTCTTGTTTACTCCAAGCCACAACTTGTCTTTCCAGGGTTCCGAAATCCATTTTGTTAATTCAACGCCTTCTTTTTTTACTTCATCGGAGGCTGCGGGTTCAGGAATTGTGCCCAGTTCAACCGAATGATCTTCCGAATTGTGGAGCAATCTTTTCCATTGCTCATTTCCATTGATCACATCCAGCACTAACAGTCCGGCATTATATGCTGTATCCTCTTTTCTGTTTTTCGGTGGACCCTGTGCGTGTACATACAACTGCTCTTTGGCGCGCGTAAATGCGACATACATCAGGTTCAGGTTGTCGATGGCCTGCAATCCTGACTCCCTGTCGTTGTCTTCTGAAAAAACAGAATTTATCAGCCGTTTGCCAGGATTTACAAGGTGCGCCTCCAGCTGATCAAAAGGCTTTTTAGTGCTTGTTGCCCACATGGTTTGATTCGGCCTGGAT
The DNA here is from genome assembly GCA_036274495.1 of Bacteroidia bacterium. Classification (GTDB taxonomy): domain Bacteria; phylum Bacteroidota; class Bacteroidia; order AKYH767-A; family OLB10; genus DASUFP01. The sequence continues at coordinate 84,445 of DASUFP010000076.1, read as the reverse complement.
CCGAAACTCCATCCGCAAAGCGGGATAAAAACAATCCGGAACTCGAGTCCCTTCGACTTGTGAATGCTCATGATGCGGATGGCATTTTTGCCATCAGGGAAGTTGACGGAACAGGCATCCGAATCGTTGTTTTCGTCCCACCACTCCAGGAAGTCGGAAAGTCCGGGCGGATTTTTCTGCACATATTCCTGAACCAGATCGTGAAAACGCTGAATGTACGCGTCGGGTTTGTTGTTTAACTTAAACAAAAGACACAGTTCTTCAACCAGTTCGTAGAGTGTAAGGTTGAGCAGTGCATCTCTTCTTCTGACAAATCCTTCCGGCAGCATCATCTCCATCGCATGTTTTCCTTCGGCTAACAAGGCGTCAATATCTTCACCTGATTTCAACGAGGCATAACAACAAATATGGGCAAGCGTTATATCATCGGAGGCATCCTGCAGGTACCGTATCAGGCGTATCAGCAGCCGCACTTCTCTTGAGCCGGTGAGCAGTAACGATTCGGGGCTTATAATACTCGTAATTCCGTTGAGCAGAAGGTGCGAGGTAATAAAGATTGCGTCCTGATTTGTTCTGCACAGGATGGCCATATCACTCAGCCGGAATCCCTTCTTCAGCAGTTCGTTTATGGTATTGCAGGTTTCAGTCATACTGCGGTCACCCCACCCTTTTGAGGGAGCCTCTTCATCAGATGTATTTTTCTCGTCATCCTCTTTTCTGTCAAATATCTTGATGCTTACAAATCCCTCACCGGCTTTCCCTTTTTTGAATTGTTGTGTTACAAGGTCGGGTTTGTAGACGTCGCGGATAAGCGTGCTCATCGGGTCGCTCTGTTTACCGGCAAGGAATATTGCCGCATCCGGAAAGAACAGGTTGTTAAACGAAATAATTGTTTCGCTGCTGCGCCAGTTGTCACCCAGAAATTTTGATTCAATAACACTCTCAAAATGATGCAGGTCTTTTTCGACGCCTGTTTGAAGCAATTCCATATCGCCTCCCCTCCAGCGATAAATCGATTGTTTGGCATCCCCTACGATAAGTGAACTGTTTCCTAATGAGAGGCTGTTCAACAGCAGCGGATACAAATTGTGCCATTGCATGCGTGATGTATCCTGAAACTCATCCAGCATAAAATGCAGGTACCTGTTTCCGGCTTTCTCGAAAATAAAAGGAGCATCCTGTTCATCAATTGCATCCTTCAGCATGTAGTTGACATCGCTCAGCAGTATAGTGTCGGTTGCTGCACGGTAATCGCGCAACTTTTCGTTGAGGCGGCCAAGGAGTCCCGAAAGGTAAATAAGCTTCAGTACCGCAAGTGCTCCGTTGTAATAAGGAATCTGCCGTTCATAAAACTCCAGCACTTTTTGTGACAGGGGAAGCAGTTTTTCTTCTGCAACGGCGTGTATTAATTCAGCATTTTCTGCCGATGTTGTAAACCACTCTTCTGCATTTTCCGCCGCTTTAAGGAATGTCGGATTGAGTTCCGGAAGTGTGGCACTGCCTTTTTTTAATTTAATAAAAGTTCCCGAAGGACCCGATTTTTTTCTTTTCAGATCTTCTACACTGAGTGAATGCTGATCTAAAATTGTAAAAAAAGCTTCAGCAAATGAATTGGCCTCAGACTCGGTGCTGTTTATGATTTGTTTGAGTTCTTTTACAAATGATTTGACAATCTTGTGAGGTTTATTTTCATGTAATCTTCTGAATTCGTCAGAAAAAAGTTGTTTGGCAGTTTCATGAATTTTCGGTTCTATTTTCCAACCCTTTTCATTGTCGAGTAAATCCAGCAGATACTCCTGCAGCCAGCTGCTCAGATCCTCATTGGTATCGCTCTCCTCAAGCAGGTCGAAAGTTATTTCCCGGATCACATGATCGGTACTCAGTTCCATTTCGAAACGCATGGGGAGGTTGAGTTCCCTGGCGAGATTACGGACAATGCTGCTGAAAAAACTATCAATGGTAGTGATGGCAAATCCCGAATAGTCGTGCATAATATTGGAAAGCACCTCTGCGGCTTTAGCGGCTGTTTCTTCTTCCGGAAAGGGAAGTTCGAGGTGTGTTCGGATGTATCCGCCCTCTCCGCCCCCTGAAATTTTTATCAGCTGTCCGATTATCCGCGACTTCATCTCTTCAGTCGCCTTATTAGTAAAAGTAATAGCCAGAATTTTTCGGTAAGCCTTTGTGTCGGCAAGCACCAGCTTCAGGTATTCCTTTACAAGGGTAAAGGTCTTGCCTGATCCGGCAGAAGAACGGTAAATAGAGAGGTGGGCACCACGCTGCATGATACCTGTAAAACTAATTATTTTATAGGTACAAAAAAACCCGGGCGATGCCGGGTTGGTGTTAATTTTTTGGTTCTCCTTCCGTGATGTCGGTAATCTTGACATCACCTGTTTTTCCCCGGTATTTATAACCAATCAGTGAGATCATCATCGATCGTAACGGCAGGTTGGAGGGGACAAGCCGGTAGTAGGTAACTCCTGGCGAGGGTTGCTTGTCGACGATAGCATAAGCAAGCAGACTCGATGAATTGCCGGCAGCCTTGATGCGTCCTACTTCATTGAATGAAATGGCATCGCTCGACCGTTCCACAATAAAGGAATCGATATTGGATTCGCCGGCTGTGTACCAGGTAATCATCACATAATTTTCTTCGGCACGTGCTTCAAAATTCAAAAGCGTAACAGGAAGTTTATTCACCTGGCGGGTGGCACGTATTGCTAAATTGTCGACACAGGGTTGTCCTGATCCGTTGCCTTTCATATCGGCACCAACAATCATGGGTGCTGTTTCGTCCCATGCAAGGGGCATTTCAGGATCTGTTTCGTTGCTCCATATCACTACATCGTTAACAAACATTTCCGCTTTGCCGCGATTTGGGGTGTAAATAAACCGGTAATTTCTGTAGGTGCCGTCGTCCGGTACCTCATATCGGGAAACAGCGCTTATGGTTTCCGGCTTTTTTGAACCTGTATCAATTTTATAGGTTATCGAAAGCTTTCCATCGGACATCCCGAAGTCGAATGATTTTCCTCTTGAGAAAAACGAGCAGTTGCTTTCAAGTCTTTTGTAATCCAGCGCAACGTCAATGCCGTTCAGGTTAAGATCCTTTGATGATGAAATTTCCAGCCGGAGCGGATCTCCCGATTTTCCGGGACCAATACCTTTGGTGTTATCGGTTCCGCCTTGCATGCACACAGCATCTTTTGATACGCTCAATGCGTTTGAGCCTATTTCCGCTTTTAAGATCTGACCATCGTCCCAGCTGAATGCGCTTATCACATCACCCGAATTTAAATCATATCCCAGCATCATATTCCTGAAAATTCCGGCTTGTGTTTCAGTTACCTGAGTAGTGTTAATCACCACCATGTAGTACGCTGCCAGTCCCAGTATGGATGTTCCTGCCACCAGGTACACCATCCTGTTAATGGCTTGCATTTTTTGTCTGCTTCTCAGTTTATAGTTTGCCATGCTTCAGCAATTAATGTTTGTAAATTTTAGATGTGCTTTTTCTTTTTCCGTCCGATACAATTAGTATGTAAATGCCTTCCGGTAAATTTCGGTTGTCTTCCCAGCTGAATGTATTTGCGCCGTCGGTTGCGGAATAGTTTTTTGTATCAATAAGCTGTCCGCCCGATGATAGGAGCTGAATTGTCACGGGTCCCGGCTCAGGAAAATCGCAAACAAGTGAAAATTGATTGTGGAACGGATTTGGAGTGACACTTGTAATGGTAATCTGTCCCTCTGTGTTCTTTCCTAATGTGATGCGTACTGCTTGCGAATAACGGACCATGCCCGAATAGTCATATTGTTTAATGCGGTACCACGATGCACCACTCAGCGGATTTTTATCGACAATATCGTAGGCGTGTTCCTGTCCTGACGGCAGTGCTGATACAGTGCCAACCGGAATATATGTTGTTCCGTCGACTGAACGTTCGGCGGTAAAGTTGCGTGCATCATTATCGCGGTTCACTTTCCATTTCAGCATTACATCCTGCTGAACTTTTTCGGCTGTAAACGTTAACAGGTTTGCCTGCCTGTTTTCAGGCCATGCAACCATGGCATATATGCCGGTAATGGTGTTCATGGTGGCGGTTACACTCATGTTGTTTGATCCGGTACCGCGTTGGCCTTCAGGTTCTGTCCACATGGTATTTTTCCAGCAGGTAATGGCAATGTTATCATCGGTAAGACTTGAAGGCAGAGTGTTTTCGTCGGATGCAAACGACAGTGTTAAGGTTCCTGATACGGCAGGTGCTTCTATTTTAAACCAGCGGTCAATCATTCTGTTGGCCGCATGACTGCCCCCGACATTCAGGTTAGAAATTTGTCCGCCTGCGGGTGGTGCAGGGTAGGGGAAGTTGGCTTCACTGCAGGGCTGTGTTGAAACAGACAGGTAGCTGTTCGAATTTGACTGAATGGAAAGTGCAAAGGGGAGTGGTTTATTTGAAGCCGTACAAAAATTCCAGCCATGAATACCGGCCTTTGGTTGCAGTACCTTTATTTTTCCATCACCTTCACTTCGTATCATTCCGTTTACAGTTGAAACGGAGCCGGGCAGCCCACCGCTTACCGTAACTGTTTTTGAGGAGAGATCAAGGATTCCGGATTGCACCAGCACTTTTGTTCTTGCAATAACATAATCGGATGCCGCAGTTGCAATGGCAGTATTGTTATCAAGATTGATTTTTAAAATTCCGTATTGTGCTGATTCATTGTTTGCGGTTCCGGTGCCTGTCCCGGTAAGGGTAACGGGACCTGCTCCATAATATTCAACCGTGCTGTTTTCGTCGAGCGAGCAGGTTATGTTTCCTGCCGCCGAAACAGCAGCCTGCTGGCTTCCATCATAAAAGCCCTGCTGTCTGCTTAGCCGGATAACGGAACCGGACGCTGCTCTTAAACCCGAATTTAATTGCAATGCGTTCGAGCGGATTTGAGCATCACCCAGGTCCAGAGTGGCTCCGGTGTTCACCTGGAACAGATCAGCGACATAAGTTGCGGATGAAGCAATTACAATAGTTCCGGTAACAGGTTTTAAGATGCAGCCTGATTTTATTTGTTGTTTAACCTGTCTGATGGTCCATGCACTGCCCGTTGAATGATACTGCATTGTACCCGGATAACCGTATTCCAGTAAACCGTAATAGCCATTGGTATTAGCCGATCCGATATAAGCACTGTCAGAAACAGTAAACGATTCACCGCCGAGTGTTAACTTATGCGTAGTGGTACTGGCCGGATTGGAGTCAAAAGTGAGGTGGCCGCCCGATTGGTTAAAATTGTTGTTGATGATACAATTAACCGGCGTGACTGCGGGCTGTGAGGCATTGGAGTAGAGCCATACATTACCGCCTGATTGTGTGTACGGGCCGTTCATGACAACGGTTGAAGGACCGTTTTCGCCTTTCAGGACAAATATTCCGGAACGAACGGTGATGCTGTCGTTAAATATTCCGGTGAGTGTTCCACCGGTTTGTGATAGCATGAAAGTGCCCCCGTTTATGGTAAGTGGCGCATTAAATTCAGCAACCACATTGTGTGAACCCATATTAAGTGCAAATTGTGCTCCTGTGAAGTAGCTGTTGCTTTTAACCGTAAATGTTTCCTGCCCGGAAGCACCGGATGTTAAAATATCTGCTGCAGCATGACCCGAAACATTCAGTTTACCGTCAACAGTAAATTCAAGTCCCGCGTTGGAGTTGGTACCACCGAGTGATGTGAGTCCGTTGCCTCTGAATTTTCCCTGTGAAGAGAGAAGGCTGATTTTTAAGTTGCCTCTGAAATGTATTTGTGATGTTGCTCCTGAAGTATGACATGAATACATACCCATAAACTGACCGCCTGTTATTTCGGCGTCATGGAAATTTAGGCGTACTGTTCCGGCTGTTGTAGACGACAAGTTAAAGATGCCCCTGAAATCGCCTCCGGGCTGTCGGTAGGTACCGCCGACGTCCATTGTAACATTTCCATTTCCTTTGCCAATCAGTCCCGAATTGTAATTGAGCACCATATAGCCCACGTTAATAATATCCCCGGTAACGTTTAAATGAATGTTGCCGTCGCCGTTATTGATTCCGTTAAGTGTACCTCCGATATTGGTTATCGATCCGGTTGTTACGGTAAACGTTCCGGGATGATCGCCGGTGTGGAAGTCCAGGTAGGAATTTATGTTCTTGAGTTCGATGGAACCAATCTGGGTATTTGAAATGGAGCCGGTGTTATCGAAAACAATCCAGCCCTGATCTACTGTAAGCTTACCGTGTATGCGGTGTGTTTCAAAACCGTTTTTCTGGTTCCACTCAAACATAAGACCGCCCGATAGGGTGGTTAAGGTCAGGTTGCCGAAATCGCCTGTTACCAGGGATGTAAGCGGTACCGACTGGTAGTTGAACCATTGCTTAATGATGAGTGTACTTGCAGGGTCAAAATTTTCGATGCTGTTGATGAACAGCGAAGCACCTGTAGTTGTATTGTCCAGCGGATTCCATACCACAGTGCCGCCTGCACCAATTGTGAAAACATTGCCGGCATTTGGAAAAGATATATTGCCGCCTGTATTATCGAGTGTGCCGTGTACGGTAAGACTTCCGTTGATGGTAAGCATATTCGCCGCCGACCAGTCCAGTTTACCTCCTGACTGTACCGTTAAATTGCTGACATATGCTCCGGTATTTACCGATACCGTATTGCCTGAAGCAATCACAATATTATCTGCCGTTGCAGGAATACCTGCAGGGTACCAGGTGTTAGCCGAATTAAACGGCCCTGAAGCAACTGAGGTCCGGGTAATGGCATTGGCTCCGGGCGACCAGCACAGGAGGGCAGTCAGCAGTACACCTTGCAGAACAACGTGTAAGATTTTGATGCTTTTGTGCTTATTTTGGGTGGTCATAAGGAAAATGGATCAGTATCCGGGTAAAATGGGCGTTAGCGTAAGCGGTTTAGCAACTTTGAATTTTCCTCCCCTGGTGTTGGTATCTACCGGTGCAACTACAAGTGCTGTAACTTTTAGTTCCGATGGGAGCGCGTCTTCAGTAAGTATTTTTACAACTTCGGCCTGCGTTCGGGTTGACTTGGCCACCTGAACCCAAACAAAGAAGCCTGCAGCAGCTACTACGGCAGTGGCGCTTCCAATCAGCACTGCCATACGGATTCTTTGCCGCGTGCGTGTTCGGTTGGATACCTTTCTTTTGAGTCTGCCTGCCATCCTGGTTTATTGTATGAAGGGTTTACTTGAAAGTGCTGATTCGGTTCGGGTCGGCAAATGGAATTCTTACTGATGTAAGATTTTCACCGATTGCGTCTGCTTTCCGATAAGAAAAAAAATGCCGGCAGCAGTAACTCTCCTGTAGCCGGCATTCTTTTAAAATAATATGCTTCAGGCCTGAACAAACATCAGGTCATCAATATCAATTACGTTGTTTTCGCACAGCAGTGCTGCCCTTTCAACTACCGCCTTGAGTTCACGGATGTTACCAGGCCATGCATATTCGAGCATGTATTTGCTTGCCTCCCTTGAAATGGTTACAGGTACCATTCGGTTGTTGGTACAAAATTCGCTAAGGAAATTTTTGGCGAGCAAAATAATGTCGTCTCCTCTCTCATTCAGAGGAGGCAGATGAATCAGAAATCCCTGAATTCTGTAAAATAAATCTTCTCTGAACCGGCCCTCCTTAACCTCCAGCGCGAGGTTCCGGTTGGTAGCCGCAATCATTCTGAAGTCAAGTTTTATTATTTTGTTGCTCCCGATCCGTGTTATTTCTTTTTCCTGTAATACTCTTAACAGCTTCGTTTGAAGGTGCATATTCATCTCTCCGATTTCGTCCAGGAAAATAGTTCCGTCGTTCGCTTCTTCAAATTTTCCTATCCTTCGTTCACGCGCGTCGGTGAATGCTCCTTTTTCGTGACCGAATAATTCCGACTCAATGAGATCTTCGGGAATCGCACCCATGTTTACCGTTACAAATGGTTTACGTGCACGTTGTGAATTGTAGTGAAGTGCTTTTGCTACCAGTTCCTTACCGGTACCACTTTGACCGGTCACCAGTACCATAATGTTGTTTTTCTCGACCTTCTGTATTAGCCGCAACACGCGCAAAATAGGTTTGCTGTTGCCAAGTATGTTGGAGTATTTGTGACGGTCAATTATCTGATCTTTCAAAAACTCTACCTCTCTCTTCAGTACAACATTCATACTGAGGTTTTTGATAGTATTCTCCAGGTTAGCCAGCAAACTGTCGTTTTTTATGATGTATTCAGATGCCCCGTTACGGTAGGCGTCTACAACAATTTCAACATCCGACTGTCCTGACACAACAACTACCATTATTGACGAATTAAAGGATTTTATCTTTTTCATCAGTTCCAGTCCGTTCATTCCCGGAAGGTTGTAGTCGATAGATACAATATCCGGATTCAGGTTCAGGTTCGTGATACATGACTCTGCATCGGTAAAATGAAACACCTCGTGATCGTGTTTGTTCAACGTTTGTTTCATGAGAGTGGCTGACATTACGTCGTCTTCTATCAAAAATATTTTTGCCATAAATTAAGAGGGTGTTTGGTATGTTTTTAATTCCGTTTCGAGTTCTTCAAATGCACTGTGACAGATCTCCGCCAGCTTGTGAAAGCGGGCTGGAATGGATTCCAGTTCGGTTCTGTTCATCGCGTCTTGTTCAATGGATGCCGCAATGGTGTGAGCTTCTTTTAATCCCAGGTAATTAAAGGAGGGCTTCATTTTATGAGCCGCCTGCCGTACACGTTCCCACTCTTTTGCAGTAATGGCGTTACCCAGTTCGTGCATCGATTCAGGTGTGTTGGTAAGAAACAGCCGGATGAAATCGGAAAAGAACGATTCGTTGCCTTCCGAAAGCTCTTTCAGATAACTCAGGTTTGTCAATTTCCGGGTTGCGTCCGGTGTTATTTCTTCGGCTTTATCAATATCCAGCACCACAGTTTCAGTTACCTGCTGATTGCTGAGTTGTATAATTTTTTGTTTTAAATCCTGGGGGTCGAACGGCTTTGATATGTAATCGTTCATGCCAAGATTAATACATTTGTCACGCTCCTTTTTATTGGCGTGTGCTGTCATTGCCATTACCGCTACCGATCGTTTGGGTTCCGGCAGCGACTGACGAATTTCGCGAATGCATTGATAGCCGTTCATTTCAGGCATTTCAATATCGAGCAATACTATATCAACTTCCTGTTCCTTCAATTTTTCAAGTGCGTCCAGTCCGTTGACTGCATTAATAATGACAACACCCCAATCCTTCATAATTCTGTTTATCACAAGACGGTTGATGTCGTTATCCTCCACTACCAGTATGCGCAGCGTTCTATTTATTTTGCTTTCGGGAATTTCCGACTGGTTAAGATAGGCATCCATTTCATCGGGAGCCGGATGTTCAAAAGGCATACTGAAAGTGAAGGTGGTGCCGGTTCCCAGTGTACTTTCCGCTTTAATGAGTCCGCCCTGCAATTCAACAAGGTTTTTTACAATGCTTAATCCAAGTCCGGTACCGCCATATTTTCTGGTAATATCATCTCCGGCTTGTGTAAACATGTCGAAAATGGTAGCAAGCTGATGTTGCGCGATACCTATACCCGAATCTTTCACCTTAAAGGTTATCATACTGCACCGCTCATTTGTTTCACTCAGCTGAACGCTGATGTCAACATGCCCCTGGTTGGTGAATTTAATGGCGTTATTAATCAGGTTGTTGATGATCTGACTCAACCGTGTAGGGTCACCCTTGATGTATTCGGGTAAACACTCATCGATATTCCTGCTGAGTGTGATACCCTTTTCCTTTGCTTTTTCGTTGAACAGTTCCCATGAGGTGTTGATGATCTCCTGCACATTGAAGACTGTGCTTTCGAAGGTCATTTTTTGTGCCTCAATTTTGGATATATCCAGAATATCGTTGATAATGATGAGCAGGTTATCGGCTGATTTTTTAATGGCTTTCAGATAGGTAAGTTGCTCTGCATTCAGCTGACTTTTTATCAGCAGATTCGACAAGCTCATAATACCATGAATAGGAGTACGGATTTCATGACTCATATTCGCAAGAAACTGTTCCTTCATCTGACGTAACTCGTTCGCCTGATTGAGGTGCTCTTTTAACTGATTTTCGTTTTTTCTGAAATCTGTGATATCAGTGGCAATGCCCATGATGCCATCCTGCTCACCCTGGCTGTCAAATTTTGGAGTGCAGGTAACTTCAAAAATTCTTCCCTTGGATTCAATATCGATGGAATATTCATAGGGCTGGTAGTTATCTCTCAGCAGCTGAACATTAAAGGGCAATACTTTTTCGGCTTCTTCAAGCGGTTTACCGATTATATCTGCCGGATCCACCTGGATGAGATCAACACCATGACCTTTGAACATGGTAAACACCATATCTTTGTTCAGATCCCATAAAATAATAGGATACCCGGATATGATTGTCTCGAGCTTTCGTTGTGAATCGTGCAGTGCCCTTTCAAATAAATGTTTGGAACGCTTTTCTTCCGATATGCGCAGGGCGTAACGTATGCCTTGTGAAACACCTTCGGGTGTAACCATTTTTTTCGGCAGGTAATCACATGCTCCGAGACGCATAGCCTCAACGGCAAGTTTTTCATCACCCTGCGATGTGATAACAATTACCGGTGCACCGCGTAATTCGGATGCGTACAACTCCAGAAATTCGAATCCATTGGTGTCAGGTAAATTATAATCCAGGAAAACGCAATCAAACTTTGTCGCACGAATTGCCTTTACACCTTCTTCACAACTGGTTGCGGTAGTCACCTCGCAGTCAAATCCCGATTGCCTTACCGAACGTACCATCGACATACGGTCAACCGTATCGTCATCAATTACAAGAATGTTTATTTTTCTGTCAATCATCACCGTGGTCAGAGTAGTACCGGTAACTGGAGGGTTACCGGATTATTTAATACATTAATAATCAGTATATTACGCATTTACCGACTGCATGAAGCCCAGTCCGGCAGACACGTTATACTGAAATGACCATAAAATGTTACCTGTTTACAGCGGCTGACAATGCATCATGTGCAGCCATACGAAAAGTTGAAAAGGCAGAAACTAAAAGTTGGGTTTCAGCAGGTAGCGGGCGTAGAAATCGTTGATGTATTTAACGGCTTCGTCGGCTGTTTCGGCAATTTTGAAAAGTTCCAAATCTTCGGGACTGATATTTCCCTGTTGCAGCATGGTATTGCAAATCCAATCGTACAATCCCTGCCAGTAATCTTTACCTGCGAGGATGATTGGAAAGCGTCCTATTTTTCCGGTTTGTATCAGCGTAAGCGCTTCAAACAATTCATCCAGTGTTCCAAATCCTCCGGGAAGCACAACGAAACCCTGTGAGTACTTTATGAACATGGTTTTACGGACAAAAAAGTAATCGAAAGTGATCACCTTATCCGAATCGACAAACTGGTTAGCAGATTGTTCAAACGGAAGTTTGATATTGATTCCTACCGATTTGCCTTTTGCGCGCTGAGCACCTTTGTTGGCAGCTTCCATTATTCCGGGTCCGCCGCCGGTAATAATTCCATATCCTTCACGGGTTATTTTGTACGAAATATCCTCGGCTAAATCATAGTAAGGCGTGCCCGGCTGTGTTCGTGCCGATCCGAAAATGGAGACACAAGGGCCGATTTTTGAAAGTTTCTCATAGCCTTCAACAAATTCGGCCATAATTTTAAATAGTGCCCAGGTATCACTGGTACGTATCTCCTGCCAGTCTTTATCGGTAAAGGCTTTGCGTATTTTAGAATCGTCAGAATTCATGTACATGGGAAATGATTTTGAAAAGGTAGTTGTTTTGTATCGAAAACGGAAACTGAAGCCGGGGGATCTGAGGTGTCACCCCTGCGTCTTCTTTATCCTGAAAGGCATTGCCGATGGTTCTTACTTTATTAAAAAGCGGTTCTTTTTTGCTGTTTGGCTGGTTGCACATACATTCCGTGCTTAATGGAACTCAACAATTTACCCTTAAAGTTTATTAACCTGAGTAAAGTGTCACGTAAGGTTTAAACGCCGGGGAATAAAAAAAGTTATCTGTTGTTTTAGATAAACTGACCGGTAAGGCTCTTCTTGTTTTTGGCAATAGTTTCGGGAGTTCCTTCCGCAACAATCATTCCTCCGCGGTGCCCACCTTCGGGTCCGATGTCAATCACGTGGTCGGCGCTTCTTATCACATCCAAATTGTGTTCAATTACAATAACGGTATTTCCCTTATCCACCAGCCGTGATAAAACATCCAGCAAAATACGCACATCTTCAAAGTGAAGACCGGTGGTTGGTTCATCCAGGATATAAAGTGTGTTGCCGGTATCTTTTTTAGATAACTCCGTAGCCAGTTTCACACGCTGCGCTTCTCCACCCGAAAGGGTAGTTGACTGCTGTCCCAATGTTATGTAACCCAGTCCGACCTCCTGTATGGTTTTTATTTTATGACAGATGGAAGGCATATTGGCAAAAAACGTCACGGCTTCTTCAATGCTCATATCCAGCACATCGTTAATCGACTTACCTCGGTAACGGACTTCCAGAATTTCACGGTTGTAACGTTTGCCGCCGCACGATTCGCAATGCACGTAAACGTCGGGTAAAAAGTTCATTTCAATAACCCGCATGCCGGCACCCTGACAGGTTTCGCATCTTCCGCCTTTCACATTAAAGGAAAACCATCCGGGAGGATAGCCTCTTATTTTTGATTCAGGTAACTGAGCAAAGAGGTTTCGTATGTCACTGAACACACCGGTATACGTTGCGGGGTTACTGCGGGGCGTCCGGCCTATGGGCGACTGATCTATTTCAATGACCTTGTCGATGTGCTGCAGCCCTTTTATCGTTTTATAGGGCAGCGGTTTCGTTAAGGACCTGTAAAAATGCGCGCTTAGAATGGGGTACAGCGTTTCGTTGATGAGTGACGATTTACCACTTCCGCTCACACCCGATATACATATCAGCTTTCCTAACGGAATGGTAAGAGTTACGTCTTTCAGGTTGTTGCCCGATGCACCGGTGATGGTAAGTTTTTTGCCGTTGCCGGGACGCAATTTCGACGGGGGATACACAATTGTGCCATTCAGGTAGCGGGAGGTGAGCGAATCCGATTGCAATATCATCTCGGGAGTCCCGTGAGCTACTACCTTACCGCCATGAATGCCTGCGGCAGGACCCAGATCAATAACATAATCGGCAGCCATGATGGTTTCTTTGTCGTGTTCTACCACAATAACCGAGTTGCCCGCATCACGCAGTTCCATCAGTGATTTAATCAACCGCACATTATCGCGCTGATGTAAGCCGATGCTGGGTTCGTCGAGAATATACAACACTCCCACCAGCTGCGACCCAATCTGAGTGGCCAAACGGATGCGCTGCGACTCGCCGCCCGATAGCGTTTTGGAACTGCGGTCCAGCGTCAGGTAATCCAGTCCTACATCCAGTAAAAACTGAATCCGCTTGCGTATCTCCTTCAGCACCTCCTGACCTATCAGCTGTTGTTTTTTGGTCAGTCGTTTTTCAAGTCCTTTAAAAAATTCTTCCAGTTCCAGAATATCCATTCCGGCCAGCTCAGCAATATTTTTATTGTCTATTTTAAAAAAGAGTGAATCCTTTTTCAGTCGCGCACCATCACAAACAGGACAGGTTACCTGCTGCATAAAACTTTGCGCCCATTTTTTTATCGATGCCGATGCCTGGTCGTGAAGCTGACCTGCAATAAAGTTTACGATGCCCTCAAAAGCAAGTGAGTAGTTGTGTTTATCACCCTGCCGGTATTCGCGGCTCACCTGGAACACCTCGTCGGAGCCATACAGTAACACATTGATGGCTTCGTCCGGAATTTCAGCTATCTGCGTGTTTAATGTAAATCCGTACCTTCTTCCTATAGCCTGTACCTGTGAGAAAATCCAGTTGTCCTTGTAGTCGCCCAATGGTATAATGCCTCCCTGCCGGATGGTTTTAGAGGTATCGGGTATAACACTGTTAATGTCAATTTCGGCAATGGTACCAAGGCCGTTACACTTTGAACATGCTCCGTAAGGAGAGTTAAATGAAAAACTGTTGGGGGCCGGTTCATCGTAAGAAATGCCTGAAGTAGGACACATCAGGTGCTGCGAAAAATGACGGACCTTTCCCGTGTCCTCATCCAACACCATCAGCGATCCTTTACCTTGCTTGAGAGCTGCCTTTACCGATTCGTTCACCCTCAGCTGCTGATCGTCCTGTACAGCGATGCGGTCAATTACAATTTCAATATCATGTGTTTTATACCGGTCGGCCTGCATGCCGCGTTTCATTTCCAGCACATCACCGTCCACTCGGACCCTTATATAACCCAGCTGACGGATATTCTCAAAGAGTTCACGATAATGCCCTTTACGTCCTTTCACCACAGGAGCAAGTATCATCGCTTTTTTTCCTTTATAGTGTTCAAGAATCAGCTGGATGATCTGTTCGTCGGAGAGTCGGATCATTTTTTCACCCGTTACATATGAAAACGCCTCACCGGCACGGGCATAGAGGAGTCGGAGGAAGTCATATATCTCGGTGATAGTGCCGACGGTTGACCGGGGATTGGTGTTGGTGGTTTTTTGCTCGATGGAGATGACAGGGCTGAGGCCGGTAATTTTGTCTACATCAGGGCGCTCCATATTTCCAAGGAAACTGCGGGCGTATGCCGAAAAGGTCTCCATATAACGCCGCTGACCTTCGGCATAAATGGTATCAAATGCCAGCGATGATTTTCCGCTGCCGCTTAACCCGGTGATCACCACCAGTTTCTCGCGTGGAAAGCTCAGGTCAATGTTGCGCAGGTTATGCACCCGGGCGCCATAAACCTCAATTTGCTCGGTAAAGATATCCGCTTCAGCTGCTTCCATAAAAAGTGGCGTCAAAGTTAGTGAATAGGAAGGGGAATAAGGGGGAAAGTATAGAATGGGCATCTGATTATTAATATGAAAAAGAAGGGGAGGGATTCCATTGCCGGATAAAAAAAACAGCAGGTTAGGGCGGGGTTAAACGTTTTGGTGATGGTTCAAAACGAACCGTTTGTAAACGTTTACGATGCTTTTCGTATTTCCATTCCCTATAACTTTACTGCGGGTGGGGGCCCGGAGGGCCCCCGGGCTGGGAGGGGTAGTAGGTATAAAATACAGCATGCTCCCGAAGGAGCATAACACTAAAAGTTTAAACAGTACAAAAAAGGGCTGGTCAGTTGTTCCCGCTTTCAAAATAGGGAACATCGTCGTGCGATACAGCTTCTTTTTGCTGCCAGTAAGCCATGGTAACCACTTTCCCGTTTTTGGTTTTCAGCAACCGTCCGAAAATAGCATTGGTGGAATTGAACGACACATCCGTAACGCCTATTTTGTAGGTTGACGGCGCAGGTGTTTGAGGAGTTTCTGTATCGGCAGGCGGTGCAGCGGTTTTCGGGATTTCGGCACTTACCACTACCTTGTATCCGTTTGTCTCGAGCAACGACTTTAAAAAATCTTTACGAGTTTCTGAAACACCCGATTCAACGATGGCGCACTTTACACCCTCAAGATCCTCAAAAAGATGATTTTTGTTTATGGCCATTTATCGCAGAGCAATTAAGTTGTAGATGTATCCGTATACATCGCCGTATAAACCTGCAGTCAGCATACCTATTATACACAATGTTAAAGCCGCTTTCGGAAACAAACTTACCTGTAATGGTGGTATGGGAGCATCACCCTTATCCATAAAGAGCGCCTTAATCACTTTTAAATAATAATAAAGTGAAACAATCATGTTTAATGCGGCAATAATTACCAATGTGTAGTTTGACTGTCCTGCTCCCGAAAACAGTAAGAAGAATTTCCCGAAGAATCCCGCGACCGGAGGAATTCCTGCGAGTGAAAACAACGCAATGGCCAGCACCCAGCTGAGTCCGGGGTTGGTGGAATGAAAGCCTTTGTAATCGGCAATCGATTCTTTGCCGGTGAGCGCACTTACTAAGGTGATAACACCAAACGCTCCCAAATTGGAGAAGAGGTAGATAAGAACAAAGTAAATAACAGAAACACTGCCCTCTACCGACTGTCCGCTCATCCCGACAAGGATAAAACCAATTTGTGCAATGGACGAAAAAGCAAGAAGTCGTTTGAGATTGGTTTGGCGCAGGGCAAACAAATTACCTACCACCATTGTGGCGATGGCTAACAATACCAGTATGCGGTAACTGTAGGCGTGAAGAGGTTGAAAGGCGTTGTAAATTACCGGCAACATCACAAAGAGTATGGCGCCTTTGGAGATTACCGACAGGTAAGCGGTTACCGATGCGGGTGCCCCCTCGTATACATCTGCCGTCCACAGATGAAACGGAACAGCCGATATTTTGAATCCGAATCCCGCGAAAATGGTGACAAGAGCAAACAATTGAAGTCCGCTGCCATCGAGCAGAAAGGGGAGTTCATACAGGCTCATGGTTCCCGTTGTACCGTAGAGCATCGAAATACCAAACAGCAGTACGCCCGATGAAAATGCTGAAAGCATAATCATCTTCATTGCGGCTTCGGAAGATCTCTTTTTGTCAAGATCAAAATTAGCGAGGGCCGCAAGGGGTATGGTCGACAGTTCCAAACCCAGATAAAACATCATCAGGTTGTCGGTAGAAATCATAAAGAACATACCCAGCAACGTGGAAAGCAACAACATGTAAAATTCATATACATGCTTGTGGTGTCGGAGCCATTCGGTGGCCTGGAGTGAAATGATTAACGTTCCGAGGTTCAGCACATTCTTTTCGAAATGTAAAAGAGGTGAACTGTGAAACATGTCGCCAAACAACCTGCCCTCTCCGTTCATAAACCACCCGGCAATAAAATTCAGTAACAGTAAACAGTTGACCACATTTAAAAAACCGGAATGGTCGGTAGTTGTGCCGGAAACATCCGGTTTCTCCAGTATTTTCATAAAAAGAATAATGAACAGTACCGCCAGTAGCAGCAATTCACTCTTCATTATTATCAAATTGTCGAAACTCATTTTATATGGTAATAGGTGCCGCAACTGTCAGAGGAATATCCGTGCAGTATGCCGTAACTTTCGGCATTGCTGTCACGATAATGGTTTTTATTTAAATTGCTGAACATCATAAGTACAATCATCAATTCATTTCCCGACTATAAGTGCTGCGCCGGGGGCAACAAGATCATTCAGCCAGAATGGAGCCACTCCCATGGCGACAATACCGGCAACCAGCAGCACCGCGGCGGCCTTTTCATTCCAGGTGGCATCGCCGAAAGGAAGGTGTTGGGTATCGGTAAGCGGTCCCATAATCACTTTTCCGACAGCACGTAATATATACACGGCCGTTACAACTATTGAAGCGCAGGCCAGTATGGTTGCAATGCGGTAAAAGGCATCGGCATGTTCCCATGAACCGATAAAGACAGTCATTTCGGCAACAAAGCCACTGAAGCCCGGGAGTCCGAGAGAACAGAGTCCCGCAATCACAAATACAGACGCAATAAAGGGAATCACTTTGAGGAGTCCGCCAAGCAATTTGACTTCACGGGTGTGGGTGCGTGTATAAATCATGCCGATGGCGGCAAAGAAGAGTGCTGTCATGAGTCCGTGTGAAACCATTTGCAGTACTGCTCCCTTGACAGCTGTTTGTGTGAGCATTCCGATGCCAAGCAACACAAATCCGCAATGACTTATTGACGAATATGCGTTAATGTATTTGAGATCGGTTTGCATCATTGTGGCAAATGCACCGTAAATAATGGCAATGGTGGCAAGCACAATAATAATGGATGAATAATGTGCGGCGGCATCGGGCATGAGAGTTACGGCAACGCGCAAACAGCCATATCCGCCCAGTTTCATCGAAATGCCGGCCAGGAACATGGAGGCGGCAGTTGGTGCAGAGGAGTGACCATCAGGTACCCAGGTATGAAACGGAAATAATGCGGTAAATATCCCGAATCCCGCAAAGGCAAACGGGAAAAAGAATTGCTGAACGTAATCCGGCAGATGTTGTGCCGCGATTTCGGCAATGCTGAAGGTATGCATTCCCGTTGCACTTCCGCTGTTCATATAAATGCCGGTAAGTCCTACAAATACAAGTGCCGATCCGCCCATCAGCATCAGCGCCAGCTTCATTGCGCTGTATTCTTTTTTACCGCTGCCCCAGATGCCTATCAGGAGGAATTTTGGAATGACGGCCACTTCGAGAAAGAAAAACAGTGTAAATAAATCCATGGAAATAAAAAACCCGTATGCTCCCAGGCTCAGAAAGAGAAGTAAAAAGAAAAACTCCTTGCTCATCCGGTCTTCTCTCCACGAAACAAGTACGCCTGCGAGTACAACAAACGCAGTAAGTAAAATCATGGCCACAGAAATGCCGTCGACACCTATCTGGTAGTGTATGTTAAGGGACGGAAACCAATTGTAATCGGCAACAAACAGCATAAGATCGGAGTTGCCCTCCATGCGAGCCGCATTAAAACAATACAGCAGAAAAAGTGACAAAGCCAGTTGAACCGCAGCACCCGTTAATGCTATTGCACGAACCTGCTTTAAGCCGTTTGTGCATAAAACACCAACGGATGATACTAGCGGGATTAGTAAAAGCAGGTTCAGGTTCATAGTTCAGTTACCAGAAATAAAGCAGATAGACAGTGAGTGTAATAATGCCGGCAATAAAATAGATGGCATAGGATTGAACTTTTCCCGATTGAAACCCGCGGATAAGTTCCGATACCAGCAGGGTCATGTTGCCGGAAGTGTTAACCGCGCCATCAACAATATGTTTGTCGGTCCAGGCGGCAGGTTTGCCGATTTTTTTAAACAGGATTTTTTTGGTTACAAAGAGGTATACTTCGTCAATGTAAAATTTACGGTACTCCGACCGGTAGAGTATTCCGAAAGAAGCGCTGATTTGATCAGACTTATCGGATGCACGGAAATAAAGAATATAGGCAGTAACAATTCCGGTAATACCAAACAGCACAGGAGCAATGGAAAAGGAAAGGTGCATTTCGGAGTGAGAAGGTATGCCGGTAGGGGTGATGTAAGATGCAAAGGGGAACAGCCCGCCAATAACACTTAATATACCTAACAGCACCAGTGGCAGTTTCATCGAAAGGGTTCCTTCGCCGTGATGATCGTGGAGGTGTGCTTCCTTGTTATGAAAAATGGAGAAGTAGAGACGGAACATATAAAATGCCGTTACACCGGAGGTGGCGAGGGCCAGGTAGTAGACCGGTTTACTGCTGTTCCATGCGGCAAGAAGAATTTCTTCTTTGCTGAAGAACCCGGCAAATGGAGGAATACCAGAAATGGCCAGACAGGCAATAAGAAAGGCAAGATGCGTGATGGGCATATGCTTACGGAGTCCTCCCATGTCGCGCATTTCGTTGCTGTGTACCATGTGTATAACTGCGCCGGCGCACAGGAACAGGAGCGACTTGAAAAAAGCATGGGTGAACAGATGAAACAACGATCCAATGTAACCGGTACTGTTTTCGGTGGTTATGCCTGATACACCCAGGGCAAACAGCATATAACCAATTTGTGACATGGTAGAATAGGCTAATACCCGCTTTATATCGGTTTGCGTACATGCGATAACGGCCGCGAATACTGCAGAAACAACTCCGGTCCATGTTATGAGTTGCATGACAGCAGGGTCGGTGCTGAAGACAGGAAACAACCGGGCAACAAGGTATACGCCTGCGACTACCATTGTGGCGGCGTGAATAAGTGCGGAAACCGGTGTAGGGCCTTCCATGGCATCGGGCAGCCAGATGTGCAGCGGAAACATTGCCGACTTGCCGGCGCCGCCGATAAATACAAGCGTAAGTGCCCACGATAACATAGAAATGCCAAGGAAGGAGGTGGTTATCATTCCCGCGGATTCAGGCATACCGGGTCCGGTGAGTCTGCTGATGATGGTTCCGAAATCGAGACTGCCCGTTCCTATTCCAAGCATCAGAATACCGATGAGAAATCCCAGATCGGCAAACCGGGTAACGATAAATGCTTTTTTTGATGCGGCAACCGCCGATGGCTTATCGAAATAATAACCGATGAGCAGATATGATGATACTCCAACCAGTTCCCAGAACATATAAATCTGGAAAATGTTGGTAGAGACTACCAGACCCAGCATCGAGAAAGTAAAGAGTGATAAAAAAGCAAAGTAGGTGCTGTATCGCTCCTCGCCTTTCATGTATCCCAGGCTGAACAGATGTACCATGAGTGATACAAAGGTGACAACCACCAGCATCATCACCGAAACGGGATCGAGGAGGATGCCCATGTCGATGGATAAATTCTGAGAGAACGTAAGCCAAGTGTATTTAAGCGGAATAACTGCCCGGTAAATGCCGCCTTCGGGTACCTGAACAAAAAAGTATTGCCAGGCTGTGTACAATGACAATCCGGCAGATGCAGTCAGCGCCAGCACACCTACAATTCCGCTGGCGACACCGATGCGTTTCCGGCCGAAGAGACCGAGCAACAGAAAACTGGCAAGGGGAATCAGCAGTATTAACGCTATATAGGAATGATATTGCATATGGGTTGTCAGAACTTCAGGTTTGAAGCATCTTCAATGTCGATCGATTTATGATTGCGGTACAGGTGAATGATAATGGCGATGGCCACAGCTGCTTCGGCCGCGGCAATGGTAATGATAAAGATGGTGAAGAAGATGCCGTCCATTTTATCGGGATAGAGGTATTTGTTAAAAGCCACAAAGTTTATATTGACGCTATTTAACAACAACTCAATTGCCATAAGCATGGTTATCATGTTACGACGGGTAAATAAACCGTACATGCCTATAAAAAAGAGCGCGGTGCTAAGAAAGAGAATATGTGTAAGAGGTATCTCGTTCATTTTTCTTCTGTATCTGTCTTTAGCGCAATAACAATACAGCCGATCATGGCTGCCAGCAGCAGGATACTTACAACTTCAAACGGCAGTGCGAAACCGCCGTCGCCTGTGTTCAGCATTAATGTGCCTATACGCTGTACGTTTGTGTCAAAGGGTTTGTCGCACGACGAAAAGCCATACTGATGAATGAGTGAGCATGCAAGCAGAAATCCGAAAACGGAAGCCAGCAGGGCGGCAACCGTCCGGCCGGTGGAGGTGCGCTGCATTTTACGACCTGATTGCTGTGTCAGGAAGATGGAAAAAATAATGAGTACTACAATTCCGCCTACATATACTACTATCTGAACAGCGGCAATAAATTCTACCTCCATCCAGAAATAGAGCCCGGCAATTCCTACAAGAGAGCCTAGCAGGTAAATGGCCGAACGGAATATTTTACGGGTGGTAACGGCAAGCAGTCCCGCACCGAGAATGAGTGCGGAAAGGAGGTAAAATACTATTGCCGATATACTCATTACTCTACGCCCTCCCTTATTTTAGAACCCGGTTTGTTTAATTTTTTGGTAAGCAGGCTCCTGTCAAAAACACTGTGTTCAAATGTCTGGTCCATTTTTATGGCGGCGGTAGGACAGGCTTCGATACATAAATTGCACATGGTGCACAACTCCAGGTGGTAAACAAATGTGTCGATGGCTTTTTTCTTTTTCCCCTCGGCATTCACCTCCTGTTTGGTGACGATTTTAATAGTGCCGTTTGGGCAGGCCAACTCACATGCGGTACATCCCGTGCAGGCATGTTCATTGTTTTCGTCGTGGAGCATTACCACTTCACCTCTGAATCGTTCCGGCAAATGTAAAGTGGAACGGTTGTCGGGATACTGTTCTGTGATCTCCTCGCGCTTATGATGCACAAAATACCTTCCGGTGAGTCGCATACCCTTAAGCAGGGACGCTACTCCGTTGTAGACATCTTTGATATAGTTTACGAGGTACATTCTTTTTATAACAGTTCTTAACTTCAGTTTTCGGATAATAAGACTATTGGTAATTTACATAGCATCAAATTCAGAAATGCCAGCCCATTATCGCTACAAGTGTAACAAGAATAAGGTTGAACATACTTATAGGCAAGAGGTATTTCCATTCAAGATTCAGTAACTGGTCGATACGCATCCGCGGAAATGTCCAGCGGAACCACATGATAACAAAGATCAGAAAGAAGGTTTTCCCGAAGAACCAGACGGACGACGGGATGAAATTCATGATATGATTAAGCGCATCCCAGTGGCCAATGTGAAATGGCATCCAGCCGCCAAGAAAGAGTGTGGCACCGATGGCACACACGACAAATATATTTACGTATTCGGCAAGGAAGAAGAGTGCGAACTTCATTCCTGAATATTCGGTATGGAAACCGGCGGTGAGTTCCGATTCAGCTTCGGCCATATCGAAAGGTGCACGGTTGGTTTCGGCTGTTACAGCAATCAGGAAGATTACAAATGAGATGAGTACCGGAATATGTCCTTTAAAAATCCACCAGCCTGTTTCCTGTGCCGCTATAATTTCGGATACCTGCATGCTTCCGGTAAGCACCACAATAGAGAGTATCGACAACCCTGCCGACAGTTCATAGCTTACAATTTGTGCGCCGCTGCGCATGGCTCCCAGAAGCGAATATTTATTGTTGGATGCCCACCCGGCCATTAAGATTCCGATTACGGATACGGATGAAATAGCCGTTATAAAAAACACACCGATGTTGATGTCCCAGATTTGAAATCCTTTGGCAAACATTAATGGTGCCATTATTACCATCGACACAATCATTACAATAAACGGCGCCAGGTTAAAGAGGAACTTGTCGGCACCCTCTGGTGTCATTCCTTCTTTTACGATCAGCTTCAGTGTATCGGCTACTGTCTGAAACATTCCCCTTGGCCCGACTCTGTTAGGTCCCAGCCGCAGCTGCATCCATGCCGAAACCCTTCGTTCCATCATAATCAAAATCAACCCGAGCAATGAAAAAAGTGTAATAATCAGGATTCCTATAATGGCGAATTCCATTACCAGCGCCAGCCCGGGAGCGAACTGGCTATAAAGCCATTCGTGTACTGCATTGGTAAGCGATTCAAGTGAAAACATTACAGGAAGAGTAAATAGCTATATCGTAAATCGTTTATACATTTCATTACTGAATCATCTGTCAATATCGGGAATCACTAAATCAATAGTCCCCATAATGGCAACCATATCACCAAGTTTTTGTCCGCGAACCATATGGTCCAGTGCCGACAGATTGCTGAATCCCGGAGAACGGAATTTGATACGGTAAGGGGTAGTGCCGCCTTCGCTGACGACATATACACCAAATTCGCCCCTCGCAGTTTCAACGCGGGAGTAAAACTCTCCTTTGGGTAATTTCAGAACCGCTTTTGTCTTTGCCTGGAAGTCACCTTCGGGAATGGCGTCAATGAGTTGTTCGATGATACGCATGGATTCACGCATTTCAACGAGACGCACCTTGTATCGTGCAAGACTATCGCCTTCGGTGGCTATTACCTCTTTAAAATCTACTTTATCGTAAACATCGTATGGGTAAAGCTTGCGTATATCGCATTCAACGCCGCTTGCGCGTGCTGTTGGTCCCGAACAGCCAAACGAAATGGCATCTTCTTTTGAAAGAACGCCGATACCTTTCATCCGGTTTTGAAAAATGATATTTCCGGTAAGCAATTCGTCGTACTCATCAATTTTTGCACGAAAGTGGACAATGAAATCTTTTACCTTTTTACAAAAATTCGGAT
The DNA here is from genome assembly GCA_036274495.1 of Bacteroidia bacterium. GTDB lineage: Bacteria > Bacteroidota > Bacteroidia > AKYH767-A > OLB10 > DASUFP01. The sequence continues at coordinate 60,731 of DASUFP010000076.1, read as the reverse complement.
GAATATCGAACATCACTCCTCCGGGAACCATATAGTTCATGGTGAGTCGTGCGCCGCAGGTCTCCTCCATTATTTCGTTGATCATTTCGCGTTCGCGAAAAGCAAGGAAGAAAGGGGTAAAGGCGCCAACATCCATTGCCATTGCTCCCCACCACAGCTGGTGTGATGCAAGTCGGGTAAGCTCATCCATAATCACGCGTATGTATTGCGCACGATCGGGGATTTCTATTTGCATGGCTTTTTCTACCAGCAGTGCACATCCATGGTTGTTGATATGTGACGACAGGTAGTCCATTCGGCTGGTAACATATATGAATTGCCGGTAGCTGAGGCTTTCACACATTTTCTCAATGGACCGGTGGATATATCCCAAATGCGGTTCCACTTTTTTGATGGTTTCGCCATTGAGCGTGATAAGCAGATGGAGTACCCCGTGAGTAGCGGGATGCTGAGGGCCAATATTGATAACAAGATCTCCCTGTTCGGTGGTGGCTACTTCTTCGAACATCGTTACAGCTTGATCATGTTTATAGGGTCTTCGTAATCTTTGCGTAACGGATATCCGTCCCATACATCAGGCAGAATCAGATTACGCAGGTCGGGATGATTTAAAAATGTTACGCCGAATAACTCAAAAACTTCCCGCTCGTGAAATTCCGCTGTCCTCCAAATGTGACACACGGTTTCAACTTCGGGTTGTGTGCGGTCGAGTTGTATTTTTACTACCAGGTGGTGTCTGTGTGTAGTGGAGGTCATGTGGTAAACCATGGTAAGATGTGTTTTCCAGTCAACGCATGTCAGACAAAAGAGGTAGTCGAAATCGAAGCCGGGAGTGGATTTAAGTGCGGCAGGTAATTCTTTCCAGGCACTTGCATCCACCTTCATATTAAGCCACTCGCCTCCCTCTTCAAAAGTGGCGCCGGGGACCAGTTCCGGCAATCGTGACTGCAGTTCTTCCCGTGTCATTTAAAAACTGTTTTCGGGTTTTTGCATTTTAATTTGTTCGCGTGTCATGCCGCTGCGGATTTTTTCCTGAAGCGATATCATAGCATGTATAAGCGCCTCGGGCCGCGGAGGACAACCGGCAATGTAAACATCAACGGGGATGACATGGTCGGCACCTTTAACGACAGAGTAGGTATTGTAAAAAAACGGACCTCCGCTGGTGGCGCAGGCTCCCATGGCAATAACATATTTGGGTTCCGCCATTTGGTCGTACAGCCGTTTTAATACAGGCGCCATTTTATTTACAATTGTACCGGCAATAATAATTACATCTGCCTGCCGGGGCGTAGCCCGCGCAACTTCAAATCCAAAACGCGACCAGTCGTATTTTGCCGCTGCTGTACTCATCATCTCAATAGCGCAACAGCTGGTGCCGAACACCAGCGGCCAGAGTGAGTTACTGCGGGCCCAGTTAATCACCTGGTCCATTTTACTCACCAGAATGCCGCCGCCGGGAGTCTGAATTACTTCTCCCGGAAACGGATCGGGTTTCTTCGGGTTCACATCCATTTGAGGGCTTTTTTCTTGTGGGCGTATAGAAATCCCATAAATAATATGGTAATGAAAATAAGTATTTCGGCAAAAGCAACGAACCCCAGCTTTTTAACTACGACAGCCCATGGAAATAAAAAAATCAGTTCAACATCGAAAATCAGAAATATCAGCGCAAACAGATAGTATCCGACACTGAATTGAATCCAGCTGGGACCTATAGTGGGAATGCCGCACTCGTAAGGCTCTCCTTTGGCAGTATTGTGAGTGGTTTTTAAAATGACTTTGGAAACAAGTATCGCTATTCCTGAAAAAGCAACAGCAGCAAGCATTAAGGCAATAATTGATCCCGGTCCCATTCACAATTGGTTTGGTCAAATATAAGAAGTAGTTCATTGATTGATCCAAATTGGACCAACTTTGTTGTACGGAAATGAAACGGTGCCGACCGGCAATTTTGATTTCAACCGCAAGTGCCCGGCCGCTTCATGATTTCAGAAGAGAATTACTTGCCGGTAAAAAAAATTACAAATGCCTTTACTATTACAGCCGTTCGGTTAAAGGGCAGGCTTTCGAAAATCAGTCGTACGACTCAAAACGGATCGATTTTTTATCGTATCCCATTGCTTCAAGCCGCTGCCGAGCTTCCCGCAGCATGGAGGCCCATCCGCAGATATAAAATTTTGCAGGACGCCGGTCTGCAAACAGCTGTTCATACACCTGGTGCACATATCCGGAGGCTCCTTTCCAGCCGGCATTTTCCCGGGAAAGCACCGGAATAAACTTAAATTCAGGGTGTTGCTGCTCAAGCGCTTCCATCTCCTTCCTGTAAATGATATCCTTTTCCCACCGGTTCCCGAAAATCATGTAAATATTCCTGTGTTCCAGCTTTCGGTTCAGGATATCCAGCAATTGCGACCGTAACGGCGCTATTCCCGTTCCTGTACAAATAAAGCAGATGTCGGTGTCGATAGGCTCCAGTATTCCGAATTTACCCAGCACCCTCGATACTTTCACAGATGTTCCCACCGTGTAATTATTCCACATATAATTGGTACCCAGACCATCCGACTTTAATACAATACACAATTCAAAGGTATTGTCAGTTGAGGGCGGTGAAGCTATGGAGTAGCTGCGGTTGGTGTATTTGGCTTCAATGGGCAGATCGAGCATTACAAATTGACCTGCTTTAAAAGTAAACGGGGTAGCATCAGGCATTTTAATATAAAAGCGTTTGACGATATCCGATTCATCTTCAATCTTTACAATAGTCGCGTCGTTAAATTCGTAGGCCATTTGGGTGCACAATCAGGTACCGGCAAAGTTAGCAATTTGACGCCTGTAACCATAAAAAAAGGAGGGGCTTAGCCCCTCCCGTTACAATTTTTATTACCGTTAGTTACTGTGTAACTTCTTGTTTTTTAGGCTGTTTACCGGGACTGTCCTGAGTGCCTTGTTGTTTGTGACGCTCCTGCATCATCTGGTTGTGCTTTTGTTGTTGTTCAGGAGTAAGGATGGTGTTCAGTTGTTTTTTGAATACCGCTTTATCTTCTTCAGTAAATTTTCCGGTGTCGCGCTTTTGCTCGCGGGTCAGCACCAGGTCGTGAACACGTTTTTGTTGTTCCTGAGATAAGCTCAGGTTCTTAGTCATTTGTTGCACAATTACTTGTGTCCGTTGTTCAGCTGTTTGAGCAGATGCAGCCGATTCACTTTTTTGACCAAAAGAATAGGTAGTGCCTGCAAAAAGCAGGAGTACAGCAATAATCAGTTTTGATTTCATAGCAGAGGGTTTATTGGGTTTGATGCAAAATGGGGATTAGAGTTTAAATTGAATCTTTACTGATATCAAATGTAAGGCGATTAATTAAATAAGGCAAGTGGCACTTTCATTAAAGTTTCCGACAAATCATTAAGCCGTCTCTGACAGGGAACAGGACATGAGCCACTCTCGAATCGCTATGGATTTTGTTGTTAAAGTCGAAAATCGCCCTGGTTTCTGCATCCATTTCGGAGGGGGCCTGCAGGACATTCCCGCTCCACAACACATTATCGGCAATAATATAGCCTCCCGGCCGCACCTTATTAATTACAAGATCAAAGTAATTGGAGTAATTCTCCTTATCGGCATCAATAAATACCAGATCAAACGTCCGGTCTATTGCAGGAATCAGTTGTGTGGCATCGCCGATAAGCGCGGTAATTTTTTGGGTATTGCCTGACAAGTCGATGTATCTTTTGACCATCTCCTCCAGTTCATCATTGATATCTATTGTTGTAACGGTTCCGCCGGATGCAAGACCTTCGGCCAGACAAATAGCAGAGTAGCCGGTGTAGGTTCCTATTTCAAGTACGCTGGCAGGCCGTATCATATGACTCAGCATCGACAGTACTCTTCCCTGCAGGTGACCAGACAACATCCGGGGCATAAGTATTTTGGCCCACGTTTCGCGGTTCAGTGCGGCCAGTATCGCCGGTTCCTCTGCCGTATGCGCATCGATATACCCTGTAAGTTTTTCGTCCAGAAATTCCATTGCTTCAGTTATTCAACATTCAACTATCAAAAATACTAAATAGGTTGGCGCCGTTTATTCGTTCACAAAGATTCAATTCATCACAATCAAACTACACATTGCCGTAGGTGTCGAGTAACTTGATCCGCATCATTACTTTACCCCAGCCTGTCCAGTCCCGACTTCGCCTTCTGGTCGATGCTGTTCTGGTATTCATGGTTGCGCATCGAAAGACATTTCTTATACCATTCTATTGCTTTTTCACGGTTACCCTGCTGTTCATAAATCACTGCGGTGAGGAGTGCCGAGTTTGCAGCAAAATAATAGGGGCGTGAAGCACCGTTGGTACAAGTAAGCTGATAATATTCAAGTGCCTTGGCGGTGTTTCCCATTTTATCATAAATGCGTGCCAGCCTGTAGGTGAGTTCCAGTTGTTCGTGGGTGGTGTGGTAAATGGATGCCGGCTGGGAAGCTATCACGGCAAGTGCATCACCATAGTTGCCACCATCTGTAAGAAGCCTGGCGCGAAGCAGGATGATATTTGGAATGGATCCGCTTTCCGCCTCCACTGTCGCCTGTTTGTCTTCGTCGGTAAAGTTGTTTCCATGCAATGTTACCTGGCGCATGCAGGCGGTATATCCTGTTGTATCGCCTTGCAGCAGTCTTATCCATCCCATCTTTTGCCAGGCGGCTTTAATAAAACTGCGGCCTTTAAACGATCCGGTGAATGCACCCAGGTCGGCTGCAGCGTTATAATCAAGCTTCTCTATTTTCAGGCTGCCTTTCATGTAATCGAGGTAATCCATTTTCAGTGTTCCCGGTGAAGGTGCCGCGTTTTCAAGAATAGCAAGGCCTTTTTGCGGATCACCGGTTAGCACATACACATTAGCCGTTAGAAAGAGCTGGAGCGGTCCGTTGTATTTTGCATGTTCAAACCGGTTCGCTATTTGAAGAGCTGTAGTATTGTTTTTTTCAAAATGAATAGCGACAAATGCTCTTATAAATTCGGTTTCTGTTTCAAGGAAGTTCAGTTCCGGGTCGTTTTTAATTCGATACAGGAGGAGGTCCAGTTCAGCGGCGCCCTGTTTTACCGAACCCTTCATGCCGGCAAGGTTGGCCAGCCACTGGTAGTTCGAAGGGACGGAACCAATAGCAGTATGACAAAACCCAAGTGCCTTTAAATTCGGATAAAAATCAGGATACTGCTTTTGGTTTTCCTCCAGCATTTTATACGATTTACGAAACAGGTAACCTGCCGATAAAAATTCCTGCCACTTCAGTTTGTTGATGGCTGTTTGCATAATGAGTTCGGCTCCGGCCATACGCACCCATGGGTTGGCGGGTGCAACTTTATTGAGCAGTTGCAGTCGGCTGTCAAGCGATTTCTTCTGCTTCTCAAAACAGGTATCCTCCTCGGTAACAAAAGCAGTCAGAAAATCAATATATCCTTCCAGGTACACCACAGCTGCGTTGCCGGCATGTGCCTTTCGTTCGAGGCTTATCAGTTCCCTGGCTTTGTTGAATTGCAAAAGCTGAATGTTGGTATAAGCTTCACGACACGTAGTATTCATTTCAAATACGGTGGCAGTGGCTGTGAGTGTGCCGAAGAAAAGGAGCAATACCGTAAGGGGGCCGAGCATACAATGAAGGTAACAACAATGTAAGAATAAAAAAAAGGGACTCCCTTTTGGAAATCCCTGTAAAGCTTATTTGTTTCGGATTACAATCCGATGTTGACGTCAACTAAAATGCGTCCGCAATGCTCGCACACAATCACTTTCTTGTGCTGGCGGATATCGAGCTGGCGCTGAGGCGGGATCTTGTTGAAACATCCGCCGCAGGCATCACGCTGAATGGTAACAACAGCCAAGCCGTTGCGCGCGTTCTCACGGGTACGATGATAGGCGGTAAGCAGTCTTTCATCAATCATTTCGGTGGCTTTTTCGCGGAACTGCAACAGCTGTTCTTCTTCTTTTTGTGTCTCTGCCACGATGGTGTCAAGTTCACTTTTCTTTACTGCCAAATCCTGTGAACGCTCATCCAGTGTAACTGTTGAAGCGGCTACCACCTCAATTTTGTCGTGCAGTTCTGCTTCCGATTCCTTGATGCGTTTTTGTGCAAGCTGTATTTCAAGTTGCTGAAATTCGATTTCCTTGTTCAGGGAATCAAATTCGCGGTTGTTCTTCACATTCATCTGCTGCGCCTCATACTTTTTGATGAGTGCATTGGAATCTTTTATCGACTGCTTTTTCTGAGTGATGGATTGTTGTAACTCGGCAGCCTCCTCGGTAAAATTCGTTAACCGTGTCTGCAGTCCCGCCACCTCATCTTCAAGATCACTCACTTCCATAGGTAACTCTCCGCGGACAATTCTGATTTTGTCGATTTCCGAATCAATCAGCTGTAACTGAAATAATGCGTATAGCTTTTCTTCTGTTGTAAATTCCGATTTGTCTTTGTTGAAGACTTTTAAATCGAAATTAAACCTGCGCTCTTTGATTTCCTGGACCGGCTTTTTTTCGGCGAGTTTAGTTCTCGTGGACGGCTTTTTCTCTTTCTTTTCGCCTGTGGCTTTCGCTTTTGCGGTCTTTTTTTCAGCGATCATAGATAGTATTTGTGGGTGTATCGGTCCGGACTAAAAGTACCGGACGGGATTCGTCGGGGTAGCTGTTAAACGGACGGCAAATTTAGGAAATTTTTTGTTCAGAATCCTATAAAATAAATCCATCGTAAACTGTTCACTTTCAAAGTGCCCGATATCAGCCAGGAAGATACGCCCGTCGGCATCAAAAAACTGGTGGTATTTGAAGTCGGCCGTAACAAAAGCATCAGCTCCGGCTTTTATGGCGTCTTTTAGCAGGAAACTCCCTGATCCTCCGCATACTGCAACTTTTTGAATGGGTTTTCCGGTAGGTTCCGTATAACGTATGATTCCGGTGTTGAAACGGTCCTTAACAAGTGTCAAAAAGGCTTGATAGTCAATTGGCTCAGGGAGGTTACCGACCATCCCGGAGCCGACCGTCTGCAACGGGTTGGTTACATGAACCGACTGCCAGGCAATTTCCTCGTAAGAGTGCGATTGACGGAGAGCCGACAGGATTTGTGGCTCGCGAAATGCCTCATAAATCAACTCAATCCGTTCCTCATTCTCAGCATGTACCGCTCCTTTTTGACCTTTTACGGGGTTGGATTGTTCGTTACCTCTGAAGGTTCCGGTACCCGGAATGTTAAAACTGCACGAGTCGTAGTTCCCAATTGCTCCTGCTCCCGCGGCAAATAATGCTGCTCTTACCTTTTCGGCCTCCGCCACCGGGGCATAGGTAACCAGCTTTTTCAATAATCCCTCTTTTGGTGCCAGAATGCTGATGTTATTTAATCCCAGGCGGTTGCATATTTCCTGATTAACGCCTGCCGCAACATTATCCAGGTTGGTATGTGCCGCATACAATGCAATATCGTGCCGGATGGCTTTTACAATTACCCGCTCCACATAGCTGTCGCCGCTGAATTTTTTCATCCCTGAAAACACAATCGGATGGTGGGCTATAACCAGATTATATCCCAGTTGTATGGCCTCATCAATTACGGCTTCAGTGCTGTCGAGGCAAATAAGGGCGCCTGTAATTTCCATATTCGGGTTCCCGGTAATAAGACCGGCGTTATCATACGACTCCTGCAAAGCCGGAGGCGCAATGGATTCAAGGTGATTTATCAGGGTGCTTAGTTTCTCCATAGTAATCGGTTCAAAGGTCAAAGTTACCTGTTACATTTCAATAGCACAGCTGTTTCCGTTATTTTGATTTCGGTCGATTTTCCTACCTTCGGCAACATTAAAAGTATTCGTACAAATTCTGATCAACAGATGCGACTCCTGCTTTATCCCTTTTCTTTTTGTTACGGACTGGTGGTGGTGTTGCGGAATTTTTTTTACGATTCAGGAATTTTTCCTTCGGTAAAATTTAATCTTCCCGTTATTCTTGTCGGTAACCTGAGTACGGGCGGAACCGGTAAAACACCCCATACCGAATACCTCATCCGGTTGCTCTCGGGTAAATACCGGGTTGCAACTTTAAGCAGGGGATATGGGCGTCAGTCAAAAGGTTTCAGGGAAGTCACCCTGCGCTCGTCGGTTAACGAAGCCGGCGATGAACCGCTGCTTTATAAGACACGCCATCCCGAACTAACGGTAACCGTATGTGAAAACAGGGCCGAGGGTATACGTACCATCATAAAACAGTTCCCGAATGTTCAGGTTATCCTTATGGATGATGGATTTCAGCACCGAAGGGTGGTACCGGGTTTTAAAATCCTGTTGACCTCCTGGCAGCGTCCGTTTTACAAAGATCACCTGCTGCCCGCAGGTAACTTGCGTGAACCTGTATCCGGAAAAAGACGAGCCGATTGCCTCATTGTAACAAAAACTCCTGACGGGGTGGAAGCTGAAAAAAAAAGCATTACCCGAAAAGTTCGAATGCATGAAAAGCCGGTCCTTTTCTCATCTCTTACATATGGCCATCCAAAGCCGGTTTTTACCGGTACGGTTGTCACTTTTCCCGAACATCCCAAAGTGGTGATTTTATTTGCGGGTATTGCCGATGCCGGTCGGTTTGTTGAATATGTTACTGCCCGTTATGTTAAGCCTGATATCTTTTTGTTTGGCGATCATCATGAATATACCCCTGCGGAACTGGATGAGCTGGCAGAACATTTTCAGACCAGAATGCTGAATGAGCCGTCTACAGTACTCCTCACAACCGAAAAAGATGCAATGCGGTTGCGCACTGCTGCCGAACATGGAATGTTAAAGGAGTTACCGGTATTTTATGTGCCAGTTGACATTCTGTTACCGCCGGAAGACCAATCTGTGTTTGATGAACTGATTTTAAATTATGTCGAAACAAATAAAAGCGACAGCTGATTTTTTAAAAAAGGCAAGCGGCTGGGAGCCCGAAATCGGAATTATTTTAGGTAGCGGTTTGGGCGGACTTGCCAATGCCATACAAAAGGAGTTTGAAATTCCTTACCACCAAATTCCCAACTTTCCGGTATCTACTGTCAAGGGTCATGGAAGCAAAATGACAATGGGAATCCTGGGTGGCAAAAAAGTGGTGGCCCTTCAGGGTAGGTTTCATTTTTACGAAGGCTACTCCATGGAAGAGGTTGTATTTCCTGTACGGGTCTTGCGTTATCTGGGAGTACAGCAGCTCCTGTTAAGTAACGCGAGCGGTGGCCTGCGCCCCGGATTTCAGGTAGGTGATCTGATGATTCTGGATGACCACATCAACCTGATGGGAGTAAACCCTCTGATAGGTCATAACGAGGAGGAACTGGGGCCAAGATTTCCGGATATGAGTGCTCCTTATGATCAGAAATTGATTAAGAAAGCGCAATCCATCGCCGTCAAACAAGGTTTCAGATGTCATACAGGTGTTTATGCCGCTGTTACCGGGCCCTGTTACGAAACGCCGGCCGAATACCGTTATATACGTACCATAGGTGCCGATGCGGTGGGTATGTCAACGGTCCCCGAGGTTATTGCCGCCCGGCACATGGGGCTCAGCTGTTTTGCCGTTTCGGTTATTACCGACCTTGGAGGGATGGACCAACCCGAACCTTTGACCCATGACGAAGTGGTGCATGTGGCATCCCTTGCCGAAGCAAAGCTGACTACACTGATCGAAACGCTTATTTCAGAAAGTTAACAACTCCTTTTTACGAGAACATGACCCCCTGATTGTCCCTCTTTTTGTACATTTGGGTCAGGTTCCTAACAGCTGTTAACATGAAGAAATTTATACTCTTACTTATTGCGGGTATTTCAATGAGCGGTGCCCACGCTCAAATGCAACTCAATTTGCCTTTACTTTATAATTGGAACGACCCAACCATTCCTCCCGCGTTTTATGGTGCCTATAACGACTGCTGGGGATATGCCGACAGCCTTGGGCATGAGTATGCCATTATAGGCAGTGCAATAGGTACACACTTCTTTGATGTTACCAATCCGACCAATCCGGTGCAGGTGAGTTTTCAGCCGAGTAAGGATCAGGCAACGCTTACCATTCACCGCGACTTTAAAACCTATTCTCACTACTGTTACGGAGTGGCCGATGAGGGCGCCAACTCCTTACAGATTTTCGATCTGCAATACCTGCCCGACTCTGTCGTGAAAGTTTACGACAGCGACGTGCTTTGTACCCGGGCACACAACATTTTTATTGAAGGCAATAAATTGTATATGCCATCTACTACCGTTGGAGGTAACTTTCATGCTATGGATGTGCTCTCACTTGCCAATCCTGTAAATCCTACCTTCATAACCACGCTTTCGAGTACCAACTTTTCGCATGTACACGATGTGTTTGTTAGAAACGACACAGCCTATTGCTCTGTCGGGTACGATGGATTGTATGTTTACAGTTTTGTGAATCCAATATCGCCGCAGTTGTTGCTGGTTCTCGATAACTACCCCGAAATGGGCTACAGCCACAGTTCCTGGTTAACCCCCCAGGGTTTTACCTTAATTGTTGCTGACGAAACGCACGGAAGCGGACTTAAGGCATTTGACATTTCCGATTTCTCGAATCCGATTGTAAAAAGTGTATTCCGCTCCAATCTCCTGAACGTGCCTGTTCCTAACGGACCTAATGGCAGTATACCGCATAATGAATTTATAAGAGAACATTATCTCTTTGTCTCCTATTATCACGACGGTGTTCAGGTGTTTGATATTGCCGATCCATCCAATCCGGTGCAGGTGGCCTATTATGATACCTATCCGTCAAATGTTGATTATTCATCCTATGCGGGTTGCTGGGGAGTGTATCCCTTTTTACCATCAGGAACAATTGTGGCCAGCGATATTTCTAACGGATTGTTTTTGTTAAACGGCGCTACGGTACTTGCTGCACATACTCCTGACGGGGTAAATCAGGGTGTGGCGGTTATCGGCAATCCGGTAAGCGGCGATGCAACACTTCAGATAACTTTAAAAGATCCCGGCAAGGTATCGTTGAAAATTGTGGATATGCTCGGACGTTCCGTTTATGATCAGATTGCTGACCTGCAGTCTGGCTCCAACAAATTGACCATTCCTTCGCAGCCCTGGAGCAATGGTATTTATCTGGTTCATGTTAGCGGCAGCGGAGTAGGACAAACCATTAAACTGGTGCGTTCCGGAATCAGGAATTGAACGAAGTGCCCTTTATAATGGATTTTCGGCTAAATTTGCATAATACTTCTAACCTAAACACATAATTATATGAAGCGTCTTTTTTCAGTTTTGTTTGTTGTTACCGCACTTGCGGGTTGCGGATCGAGCCCCTATAAATATTTTGGTAAGTCGTATGCGCCAACCGTCAATGCGGAAATGTTTTTCAGAGAAGCAGATATTCCTGAGCCTTTTGAAATTATGGGCAAAATGGATGTGAAAATGTCGTCCAAAAAATCTACCGAAAAAATTCAGCGAAAGGTTATGCAAATTGCAGCCAGCAAGGGTGCTGACGCTGTTATTATCGACAATTTTGATCAGCAGGCAGGCGGATTTACATCAGTTGGTGGCGGAGGCGGAAAATCCAATAAGCACGGTGGCAGTGTGAGTGGCGGTGTCAGCAAAACCAAAATAAATCAGGATGTTGTTATTAAGGCAACACTTGTAAAATACAAGAAAAATATTCCCGGAACTACTCCTGAAGCTCCACCGGCTCCTGCACCCGGACAGTAACAGGCTGTTGTAGATAACTTTTTTAAACCGTAGTCCTTAACAGACTGCGGTTTTTTTTATTCTTACACCCGTAATCCGCATCTTATGAACGACAATCTGTTGATTCTCTTTATCCGCAACGCGGTGGATGGTAAAGTGCATCCTTCAATAATCCGGCTGGTGGGTGAGTCGAATGCGCTTGAAACCTACCTGCAAATGCTGCAGCATTTACGCGACATATCCTCAACTTTGCCGGCAGAAAAGCTGGTTTTATACAGCGATTTTATCGAGACGGGTGATGTTTTTGAGGAGGACACCTACGGCAAGGAAATGCAATCGGGTGGTGATACGGGCAGCCGTTTGGCGGATGCCTTTAAGAGCGGTTTCGAACGGGGTTACAAACGGGTTGTACTGGTAATGGGTGAGTGTTCGGAGATGAGTCGTTCGCACATTGTTGAAGCATTTGAGAATATGAAAGAAACCTCGGTGGTGGTGGGACCTGCCGAAGAGGGAGGGTATTATCTTTTAGGTATGAATAAATATGTGAATGCTTTTTTCGAAGGCAAGGACTGGAACGGTGAAGATGTATTTCTGGATACCATACTTGATATTCAAAAGCTTGATCTGCCTTTTCGATTACTTGATACCTTACCGGCTGTTTCACAAATGCCGGTGCACCATCCGTAAATTGAAATGAACAATTGCTCCTGCATGCACTTTTTTGATCTTTGTTCGGTAGCATGGAGCCGGTAACTATTCCATCCGACGCGTTAAGCTATAGCGATTACCGTAGTCTGATAAAAAAACTGCTGTCAAAAAATCTGACAACAGGAAACACTGTCACAGAGAGTTATGTTGAATTCACCCGGCTGAATGAATACCGCATGGACCGGCTCGAAAATAAAGTAGAGCTGAAAGAGGAGCTGGTTCAAAAAGTTTCGCAGCTGCAAAGGCCCGAGGTGTGGCTGGTACTGTCGGAGGCATGGTGCGGCGATTCGGCCCAGACGCTCCCTGTTTTTGATAAAATTGCCCGGTTGTCGTCCGGGACTATTCAACTGCTGATTACCGGCAGAGATAACCACCCCGAATTAATGAAGCGCTTTTTAACGGATGGATCACGCTCGGTACCCGTTTTGCTGAGAGTTAATAAGCAATCCGGTCAGCTGATCAGCCGCTGGGGGCCGCGGCCCAAACCTGCACAGGAAATTATGTTGAAGTGGAAACATGCCGATGGCGCCATTTCAAAAGAGGATTTTCAGAAAGAGCTGCACCTGTGGTACGCTGTCGACCAAACAATGACGCTTCAGAAGGAACTGATTGAAATATGGTAGCATTTCAGAATGGTTTTACTATTTTTGACTTGATTAAACACATTTCTCTATGAAAAAAGTACTTCTTCTCACCGGCTTGTATCTGTTCATTTGCGTTGTGGCTTTGGGCCAGGATAAAAGAAAGAATACCTATCAGACCGATTCCGACATCTTCATGAATAAACCCAACTCGATTGTCGAAAAAAAGATGATTACGGTAGGTACGTTAACAGTGAAGTATGGTATGGTGAAGCAGGATATGGAAGTAAATGCGTTGCTGCTCAAAGACACCGATACGGGTGAAGAACGACAGTGTATGGTCTTTGATGTACTCGACAAGGGTAAATACACCATGATTGAAAGCGATGAAATTGACGGGATGCAAAAAATGCTGACGATGATGAGTGAACAATATCTGCAGACAACTCCTACCTCTTACACCGAATTGGTCTTCAACACACGCGGAGGTACCGAGGCAGGTTGTTTTTTTGACGAAGATAAATGGGTGATATTTATGCGTCTTAAAAAAGATGATACCCAATCGACCATCGAAATGACGCCCGCCTCAATGGAACAGCTGCGCGGATTTATTGCACGGGTAAAAGAGGTGCTTGCAAGAAATGCGAAGAAATAACAGTTAGCCCCTGGTTAAAAAATCCCGGTACCAGAAGCCCGAATCTTTAACGGTTCGTTGTTGTGTTGCAAAGTCAACATAAATCAACCCGAACCGCGGATCATATCCTTCGGCCCATTCAAAATTATCGGTTAGCGACCAGACAAAATAACCATCAACAGGCATTCCTTCTTTTTTTGCCCTTAACACCTGGTTCAGGTAATCGTTCAGGTACTGCGTTCTTTCGGTATCGGTCACACGGTTGTGTTGCAGTACATCATGAAAGGCAGCTCCGTTTTCGGTTACTATCAGTTTTTTTATCCCTTTGTATTCATTGAATTTACGGAGCGTTTCATAAATAGCTTCCGGATACACCTCCCAGTTCATCGAGGTGTGGTACACCTTTCTTTTGTGTGCCGGTATCAAACGGGCATTCAGATAGGGAATCCACATGGAATGCGCAACACATTCACGTGTGTAGTTTTGAATTCCTATAAAATCGAAATCGGCTTTCATGTTGTCCGCATCACCGGGCTGCATGTATTTTTCGGCCTTGTGTAAAAAGGAAAGCTCTGCAGTAGGATAGCCTAGCCCGAGAGCCGGTTCAATAAACAACCGGTTTAAGAGCGCATCCATTCGAACGGTGGCTCTCTGATCAGCTTCCGAGGAGGTATAGGGGGTGAGATGCGAACAGGAAAAGGTAGTCCCTGCCTGCATGCCGTTGCCGGCCGATTTGATAATTTTACAGCCGGCTGCCTGCGCCAGTGTGGCATGGTGCATGGATGCGAGGAAATTTCCCAGACCTTTTTTACCGGGAGCATGAATACCCATAAAGTATCCGGCACCGGTAAATACCATTGGTTCATTTAAAACCATCCAGTAGGTTACCCTGTCGCCAAACAGCTGTAAAGCCTTTCCGGTATATTCGGAAAACCATTCAACCACATCACGGTTTATCCAGCCGCCTTTTTCCGAAAGTTTTTGAGGGAGATCCCAGTGGTATAATGTAATCCAGGGCGTAATGCCTCTCTCATTACAGCCATCAATTAATCTGTTGTAAAAATCAACCCCTTTTTTATTTACCCTGCCAATACCATCCGGCAACAACCGCGACCAGGAGAGTGAGAACCTGAAATTGGGAATACGGAGTGATTGGATATGATCTAAATCGCTGTTATACCTGTTGTAAAAGTCGCAGCTCACATTGGCATTTGCCCCATTGCGAATGTGTCTTTTTTTTTCGGTAAACACATCCCAAATCGACAATCCTTTCCCGTCAGCGGCATAGGCACCTTCTGTCTGATATGCCGACGCCGATACTCCCCATTTAAAGGAGGATCCAAATTCAGACGCTTTCACTTATCTACGGGTGGTGATGATGCGAAAATAGGTGTTTGGATTCACTTATTGTATGGATGAATAGGTCCCCGTTTCGGCAAAGTGTTCAACAGTGTGGCCTGCATGATTTTTAATAATCATATCCAGAATCTGTTCTGTTTCGTCTTTGTAATCAACCGGTGCAACAGCTCCTTTAGCGATCCAGTTTTCAATTTTCCCGATATTTTTCTTTCTCAGTTTTTTGATAACCGTCACGCCCATGCTTTTCAGCATGGCGGCATTGCACATTTGTTCGTATTGTGTTTTCATTGGAATAACCAGCAGTTTTTTCCCAAGAAACAACGCTTCACTGGCCACTCCGAAACCGGCATTACACAACACCCCAGATGAAGCGGCAATACTCTTCAAAAAGGATTCCTGCTTTATGGGCTGAATGGTAATTTTATTGTGCTCAAATTTTTTGGTACAGCGTTTCGAAAAGACCTCCCAGGTTATATTTTCCATTTTATCAAGCACTTTAATGATGCGTTCGTCACTGTAACTGGGAAGATAAACAGTGTAATGGCCCTTGTCGGAAGGGGTAAGGCTTCTTACCTCTTTTCGGATTATAGGCGTGAAAATGGATTTATCAAGACGCTTGAAATGAAATCCGTAATTAAAAGTAACCGGAGCATAATGTTCCAGCACCAGTTTTCCGATTAAGTCGATGTTTTTAGGCTTTGGTGTCTTGGGATGCAGGGTGGCGGCCTGGTTGCTTAGTCCTATGCAGGGGACTCCCGCCAGCTGACAGGCCCATGCTGAAACGGGTTCAAAATCGCTTATTACAAGATCGTATTTGGTGGGATCCAGACTTTTTATTTCTTTCAATAACCGTAAGGTGTTCATGCGTGCATAGGTATGCCAGATATCAACACCGCCTTTTGTACCAAAAATAAATGAGAGGCCGTTGAGTTTATACTGCACTTTAAAAGGCAACTCCAGGTCCGACTGTATGCCGCTGATTAATACGTCAACAGTGCCCTTTTTTTTGAGAAGTGGAACAATCTCCATTGCTCTGGTAATATGGCCATTGCCGGTTCCCTGTATTGCATAGAGGATTTTTAGTTTCTTATTCATGGGTTTAGATTTCTTATAGTTCTGTTACCGGTCCATTTTCATTCCGAATTCAGTGGCCATCAGTGTGAAAATTTCTTTGTTTTTCATAAAGACTAACTTTTCATCCGGTAACTGTTCCGCCTCTTCTGTTTCAGTTTCTTCATGCGATGCTTCAAAATCTTTTTCATCGTATTTAAACAAGCTCCATTTACCATCGTTGTATTCCAGGCTTGTCAGGTTTTCTATCCAGTCGCCGGAATTCATATAAGTTACGGGTCCCTTTTCGCCTTGCATCTCTCTTATCTCCGGCTGATGTATATGTCCGCAAATAACGGTGTCATAACCGCTTTCGGAAGCAATATCGGCACAGAGCTGCTCAAAATGATTGATAAAACTTACAGCCTGTTTAACGCTGTTCTTTATGGTTTTGGAAAAGGAAATTTTCCCTCTTCCTGTTTTCGTTAGAATCCAGTTGCAAAAAGAATTGATCAGAATCAAGGTGTCGTAACCGATAGCTCCCAGCCGGGCGAGCCATTTGGAATGCTGCATGGTTACATCAAACACATCACCATGAAAAATCCAGGTCTTTTTGCCGTTTAGGTCCATGACCAGTTTGTTTTCAATGGCCAGCGACCCCATCTTAAACCCGACGAACCTTCTGAGGTTCTCATCGTGGTTGCCGGGTAAGTAGTAAACAGGTATGCCTTTGTTGATCCATTTGAATAGACGGTGCAGTACGCTCAAATGGTCTTTCGGAAAGTAATTCTTCGAAAACTGCCACATGTCAATGATGTCGCCATTCAGCACAACGGCTTTGGGGCGGATGCTCTTCATATACCGGTACAGTTCTTTCGCGTGACAGCCGTAGGTACCGAGATGTATATCGGAGAGAACGACCAGTTCAACTTTTCTCTTTTGTTTGCCGGCCGGTGGGGTTTTCATAATAGCGGGTTTCAGTGAAGTCTCGAATTCGGATTGAATCGGAAGGCGGAGAAAATACCGCTATGAGTGGCCAGCAGCAATTCGACGTATGGCTGAAGAAAGAAGTTGTTGAATTTCTCCGGTTGTACTGTTAAAAATAAAAGGGAGGAGGTGAGACCCGTTGAAAATACAGTTAAAAACGTGCGGCGGGTATATGAATTACGACTTGATGTCAATACGGTTTTATTTTGATGCAAAAAAAGAACATCAATATCATGTCAATATTAACCGTGCGTTATCTCTTTATGAAGAACAGGGCCCGGCATTTAATAGTGAGGGAAGCCTTACCGGGCCTTAAATAAAAAAAAGCCGGGAAACGTACGGGTTTCCCGGCTTTCATTTGGATTCAGAATGTTACTTCTGGGGGGTCTTTTGCATGGTGGCAGTTGACTTAACATCCGGATTTGCCTTTGAAGAGGAGGGCGACGGAGTAGTAGGATGCTCTGTTTTGTGATGCGATTTCTTGTCGGAATGGTGACTCTTGGTTCCGGTAGCCTTTGCTTCGGGTTTGGCCTTTGTGGAAGCCGAAGCCGTGGCCGGAGCCGTAGTCTTTTTGGCAGTCGTCGAAGTAGCGGTTGTGCCGGACTGGGTGTTCTTAGTAGCATTTACGGATGTTGGAGGAGGGGTTGCTTTTTTAGCAGCCGGAGTGGTAGTTTGTGCAATGCCTGCCTGAGCGAAGCCTGCAACCAGAATCATTAACATTAGCTTTTTCATAGCTTTTTGGTGTTTGTTTTTAACGGTGTAAATGTTTCTTCAGGAAAATGAAGGATTGATGACGATTTTATGAATTTCAGATGAATAGATCAGGTTGTACTTAAACCATAAAAAGTGCAAGTAAAATAAGTTTATGCAAGGAGCGCTTTACGGGAGGTATCAAATGCTTCCGAAAAAAATGTGTTGCATTTGAAAGGAGTTTCTTCTTTTGGTTTTGAATGAAAAATTGTTGTGTGGAAGAGCAGTATTGATAGGCATGGAGTGACCGGAATTAATCCTGCAGTCAGAAACCAGACCTGAAATACATTGGCTGGCCAAAAAGCGGTTTATTTGTTGAGGATAAAAAAAGCAGGCAATGTTCTTGCCTGCTTCACAATTTTAAACGGATAGCTTCCTGGTTAAATCAGGAAGTAGTTTTACTTGGCAATAATGACACAGGAATAATTATTAATGAGATGGATCATTATTTTGTTTTTATCGGGTAATGACAAATTTTAACCTGGCTGTTTTGTTGTTTAAACCGGATACCTGAACAATATACGTTCCCGAAGCCAAAGATGAAGCATCCAGTGCCAATGAGTTATTTGAAGTAGCGGAATGGATTAGTTGTTGTCCTACCAGATTGAATACCGCTACTTCTCTTTTTTCGTTCGGATTGGTGGTTGTATAAACATAAATTAAATCCTCGGCGGCATTGAAATAGATTGAGATGGGGTTAATTGGCGGATTTTCAGTTAACCCTGTTGTAAGTCCGTAGGGCAAAGTATTTACAGGTAAATTGTCGGATGAATTATTAATAGCGTAGGTGTTATTGAAAGCGAAATTAATGGTTCCGGCGGCAGTCGGTTTAAGCTGAAATGAAATCTCAGCAATGGTTCCATAGCCGGTAATGTTATTATGAAGAGCGGAAACCTGAGCGAGGTCTAATTGCCCCGTTGTCGGGAAATTTTTAGCGAAATTGATTGCTGAGGGGTATTGACCCAGCCATGAACCGGAATAACTCACACTTATTGAATTGGGATCAATTTTATTTTCATCATAATCTATAGTGTAGGCAATGCCATAGAAATCGGTTGCAGGGTTAGATTGAGTTCCCAATTTGACCGGAATAGTTGCAGTGCCTCCCGGAGTTACCGATCCGGAAGGAAAATCAAAATATAGATCTGGTCCGGTTGCAGATGAATTTGAATTAGGCTGCATTAAGCGGAATGGATGGCTTTGTCCGTAATTAAGCGAAACAGCAGCCGTGTCGCTATGAGAAACGATCCCATCTCCGTTACAATCAGCATGCTTTGAGTTAATACTGCTGGGTGAAAAGGAATTCCATTCCGCCGATGGTTGAGCTACCCAGTTTAGTGAAGCATTCGATCTGGTGGTGCCGGTGATTCCATAGTTCAGTCCAAGTTCAAGAATATCATAGTTGTCGGCATTCAGATTATAGTCCGCATCACCCGGCCATACTACCGCAGGTGGTTTTGAATATTTGATGAGCAATTGGTAATCATTTACAACCGGGAATGTGGTAAGATCCGAAGCCAAATAAATGTTACCTTCCCTATCAAGGGATAATCCATTTACCCCCTCCCATTGGTTAGCCACTACTGGTGAATAATCGTATTGATGATAGAAAGCTAAATTGCCATTATTGGTGATTTTCATTAAAACGGCAAAATTAAATGAACCGGAAGCTAAACCTGAAATATAGAGATTAGCCTGTTCGTCCTGTTTAATATTTACATTGGTAATTCCAGAAGCGGTGGATGAAAGAGGTAAAGGATATGATTTAGTGAACAGCAAATTGCCGTTTAAATCAAATTTTGACAATTCAACAGTCGGGAAAAATTGATCTACTGTCCATATTTCTCCAAATGTGTTTGAAATCAATTGGTTTGTAGGGGGTACGGCCTGTTGCCATATGAGGGATCCAACAGAATCAAATACTGTTAAATAATATGTCGAAGGTATTACTTGAGAGTAGCCATATACTGCAATATGATTCACATCTATTACCTTCAGGTCGGTGTATTGGATACTGTTTATGTTTGGAAGAGAAAATTGTAAAGTTCCATTGCTGTTTATTTTCTGAAAGTAGCGGTCAAAGGTGGAGTTATAGATGGCAATACTGTATAAGTTATCTAAAGAATCTAAATCGGTTTTACTGTAAGAATAGCCAAATACGGTCAATTTGGTAAGTGCTCCTGAAGTGTCTATTGTCAAAGGTTTATTTCCTTCACCTTTAAGGTAAAATTTTCCATCACTTCGTAAGCGTATTGTTTTATCGTCCGCTGTGTTAAAACCGGTATAAGTAGAATAGTTGTGTTCCCATATCATATTACCCGAAGTATCCCATTTGGATATCAGTAATTGATCTATGGCGCTGCTACTATTGGGGCCATAACCGCTAAACATATAAATATTACTGTCAGCATCAAAAGCGAGGCCCCAGCTGCCAACATAATATTGTAAGGGTCCGATATAAAAATCCTGTACCCCTTCCCATAAAATAGTTCCGTTGCTGTCAGTTTTCAGCAATCTGCCAACAAAAGGAGTTGCTCCCCAGCATGTACCATGTCCCTGCATGTAACCACATGTATAAACATTTCCGCTATTGTCATTTATAACATCGTTTAAGACTCCTATGCAGTAGGGTTGAGGCAAAGCGTAAACGGTATCCCATAATAAAGTAGTTTGTCCGTTGCTGAAGGGAACCATTCCAAACAGTGTCATGCAATTGACGAATAAGAGTAATTTGAAGCTTCTCATAGACAGATTTAAAAATTTAGTGCTGAAAATTAATACCTTCTAGTTTAATTTAAACAACTTGTGTGGTTACAAAATGATTTTAGTCCTGGCAATATCCTTATATGCGGTATGCCAATGTCGAAAACAGTTCAATTAGAATTAAAGTTGATCTGTGTCGGAATTCCCAAGGCGTCATAGTAGAAATCGTTTCAAAAAGAATAGTAAAAACAGGTGCCGGTAAATATATAAAAAATCTTATTTACTTATATCGACTCGTCCATGCCTGAGGTAAAACCCCGGATGGTAAAAAAAATGCAATATTTATTAACTCACCCCGGGGGCCACCAGGCCCCCGCCCGCAGTAAAGTTAAAGGTCAGATTAATACCAAAAGCATTGTAAACGTTTACAAACGTTTAGTTATGAACCGCAAGAAGATTTTCGGCAGTATTTTTTGATTATATTTGATCGTGCCCCTCATCACCCCATGAAACAAATCAGCGTCGTACTTTTTATTTGCCTTACAGCAACCGGTTTCGTGCAGCCTGTGTTCGCACAGCAAGGGAACCAATGGATGTTAGGCTGGATTGGCAAAGCTGATTTTACCGGTGGGAGTATGCAATATATATCGTATCCTGATACTGCTCACCTCGCACAAACTTCGGCAGGAATATGTGATAGTTCCGGACAAATACTCTTTTGGACTAATGGTTCTGAATTTTTCCGCGCCATCCGTTCAGTAATAGGAAGTGTACCGCATTTACCCTTTAGTCAAAGCTATGTGCAAACTGGGTTAGGGTTAAACCAGTTAACCATCTATTGCAGTAATTTTTCCGATGGAATTTACTTATACCATGTTGTTATAAATAACACTATCAAAGCTCGGGATAAGTTGAATATTAATAAAGAATAAAACATTATAAACGGAGCAAATAATTTTTCTCCGTTTGCATTTTAATTAAAATGAAACAGTTAAAAATATTAATTCTGATCTTACATTTTGCATTTATTGCTCATGCTCAAATGCAGGATCATGTTTGGATATTTGGCGATTCGTGTGGCATAAGTTTTCAAACAGGAATACCACAGCTTCTTGATTCAATAAAGATAAATTCGATAGAATGCAGTGCATCAATAGCAGATTCATCGGGCAATTTATTGTTTTATGTTGGCCCAGAAAATAATAATTTTGATTCTTTAAAAGTATGGAATAATAATTTTCAAATAATGCCCAATGGAAACGGTATTTATGGTTATGCTTCAGCCACACAGGGTGCATTAATTATACCCTTCCCTGATGATCCTTTGAAGTATTATTTATTCACGATTTTACCAACCGTTTTTGGTTTCGGTTCCAACCTGCATTACAGTGTTATTGATATGAGCTTGAACGGAAACACAGGTGATGTAACAGTAAAAAATAATTTGATTTCTAATTTATATTTTACCGAAAAGATGGAAGCGGTAAAGCATGGTAATGGTCGTGACTGGTGGTTGTTGACCCACGAAGGATATTCCGTGAACAATCGTTTTATTAAGTTTTTAATTACGCCATTTGGTATTCAAGGCCCATACTACCAAAACATAGGAACATTGATTAATAATGGGGACATCTTAGGCCAAATGAAATTTTCCCGAAACGGCAATAAGCTGGTGTTAGCAGGTATGGGCGGAAGTTTGAATGTATTTGATTTTAACAGGTGTACGGGAATGCTTTCAAACACACTTAATTTAAGCCAAGTAGTTGCACCTATGTCTGGAGGTTTTTACGGTTGCACCTTTTCTCCCAACGAAAATATATTATTTGTATCTAAAGAACTGGATTCCCTGCTTCAGTATGATCTTACAGCTGCTAATGTGATGGCAACTAAGAACCTCTTGTTGTTAACGGCAAATAATTGTGAAAATGGTCAGCTATTATTGGCACCTGATGATAAAATATATATGGCAACCATATGTGGTGGATCATTGCCCAACAATGTATTTACGAATGAAAACATGAACTTAACAGTTATAAATAATCCTGATGTTTATGGCCCTGGATGCAACATTGCCCCGAACAGTTTCAATCTGGGCGGTAGGCGCAGCTTTTTGGGATTGCCTAACATACAAAACTACAATTTAGGCCAGTGGGCAGCCAGCCCTTGTGATACTTTAACCAGTATTTATGAAATGGAAGATGCATTACAAAACATCCATGTTTTCCCTAACCCGGCTACCAATCATTTCACCATTGCCTACGATTTTTTGAACAACCGCAACGGTGAATTCGTTTTGATGAATACATTTGGAAAAGTGGTAGAACGGCAAAAATTGTATGGTACTTTCAAATCTCTGTTTATTAATACCACTAAAGTACCCGGAGGAGTATATATATACAGAATAGTGCTTGATGATGGCGGGATTAAGAGCGGTAAATTGGTATTGGTGCAGTGAAATAAAAATTTGAAGATTGACGAATTGATCATTCTTGAGCTCTATTCAAGAATTTTGCAATTATTCTTTCTCGTTAAATAATATCCATCTGGAGACTTTGTGCAGACTAATTATCCAATATGTTATTCAGACTTCCCCGATCTCGTCCTCGCCTGAGGCGAGGATGTCATTAATTCCTATCAAATAAAAAAGCGAGCCTTTTTATTTGCTCGCTTCATTTACCATTTTGATCGTTTTGATCAATTTGCGGTCCGGACGGGACTAATATCTAATTGATTTACAATAATTTACAGTTGATTACGGTTAACTGTTTTTTCATTCGGGCTAATATTTTTCGGGATTCGGGTTATTCGGGCTAATGCTAAACAATTTCCGAATACCAGCACATCTTTACTTTAATAATCAAACCATAAAAGTCGTGGTCACATTCCCATGAATAAATGAAGTCAGTTTCGCGCGATCCCAATAGGTCCGTTTCACGTCAAGTAATCGGGAAACCTTAAATGAAGCAAACCAACACCATCCACATATTTTCAGACATCGGGCTAAGTAATTACATGTTGTTCATAACTTTTGGTTGAATTATTTTTCTTTATTAAAAACATCGTTTAATCTTGATCTAAATAAATCCAGAAAATTCTGGATTTTTCTTCGGTGACCCACTTCGACCATACACCCCCAACGGCGATTCATGAGGTTGGCTTACTGATTTCACATTGAGTGCTCCGATTTTTGTGCCAATAGCCATCATAGCGATGCGGTGGTTGCTATGTAGTGCATTTTATTAATGCACTGTTTAAGCAAGAATCACATCTGCATAATGCCTTTGCTCTCATCAAAATAATATAACATGAAAAACCTTCCAAACACCGGCAACAGATTCTACTGGGTTCTTGCAGTGATCATTCTTTTGTCAGTAAAAGAGACATCTGCCCAAACCGTTCAGAAACCTACTGATGCCACCGTCTCATTTGATTCGTTGTCAACGTGCACTTTTTATGTGCAGGTACCCGATACCAATGCAGTAGCCATGCTCGAAATAGGTTTGGGCACGGCACCTGGTATGACGGATCTGCTGGCTCAGACTTTTGTTTACGACAACTCTTCTGGATTGCCGTCGGGAATGAACTGGAATCGCACGGGAGACAAGGTGTACCTGACTTTAGGAACACTCACTCCGCCAGCGGCCTTTTTCGCACGCGTGCGCATTAAAAATCACTTTGGAAACTGGAGTGGATATTATCAGTTTCTGGCCAACTGAGCTTCTTTTTTCTTCATCTCAATCATTTACTATTTACCATAGATCATACTGCCATGAAAAAAACAGCCACCTTCCGCCTTGTTTATTTTTTACTTTTCATTTTGACAACTACCTCATCCTTCTCAGCCAATTATACCTGGACCGGCACCACAAATACTTCGTGGACCACGGCCACCAACTGGACTCCCAACGGGGTACCTGCCGAGTCGGACTCTGTAACCGTTGTCAGCGCCTCCAACAACCCTCAGCTCTCGGGCAACCGAGGTGTTCATCGTATAGTTATCAATGGCGGCACACTGGACCTTAACGGTGATTCGTTAACGATTTATGGAGGCAGTTTGTTTGCCTCCGGACAGGTCGATAACGGACAGCTGATACTTCATGGCACTGCTGAATTTACCGGAACGCAGATAGGAGCCGGTGTATACGCTACCTGCACCACGGCGTCCCTTAGCGGAAGCAGATTTATCTCACCGGTATATATGGAAGTCAGCAGCCCATGCACAGGAAACGGCGGCAATACGTTTGACGGGACTTTCACCTATAAAGTAACAGGGGCAGGAGTTTTTACCCTTGCTGCAATGCTTGGTGATACCTATAACAGCACAACCGAATTTCATAACAACGGTGTAGCTATCCTGGACATCGCCGCAGCCGGGATCAACAAATTTAACGGAGATGTATCGCTTTACAGCAATGGCGGCAAGACAATCTCCTTTGGATCGGCAGGAGGAAGTACAGAATTAGCAAATGGATATACTCTGAGTACCCCCGGTACATTTAACTGCGTGTACCTGAACATGACCGGGTTTTACCAGCAGGGCAATACCCCTCAAAACATAAGCATCACCGGTTATACTACGGTAAACCTGATGCAAACAGTTTGGGACGGTTCCTTACAGCTGACCGCACCCGGCATCCTGCTAAGAGGTAATACCTTTAATGGAACTACAGAATTTAACAAAACGGGCTCAATACTCAACCAATGCGATGGCGATAATGCCTATTTCCAGGATGCCTCGTTCAAATGTTCAGGAAGTTACGGATGGAGACTGGCAACCCGGGCTGCTGATACGTATCATGCTGATGCTATGTTTGAATCAATTGGAGGTGCCAGACTTGAAGTTGCCTATTGGGGCGACAACAGTATCAGAGGTGACCTAACAGTCAGCTCACCCAATGTGTTCTTTGGAAGCGACAATGGCACCCTGGTTTTTGACGGCACCTTGCCGCAGGCAATTAACGGAAATGCGACCGCTACCGTCCACAAAATGATCTTAAACAAGCCCTCAGAGCATGTAACACTGAACACCTCCATAGACATAAGAGGCAGCGTGACCTTTGTGCAGGGTAATCTGATCTCAACCGCAACAAACATCTTAACCTTCCTTGCCGGTTCTCAGGCTATCGGAGCCAGCAACAGCAGCTTTGTGAGCGGACCGGTGAAGAAGGTGGGAGATACGGCCTTTGAGTTTCCGGTGGGAAAGGGGGAAAACTGGCGGGCTATTGGAATTTCATCACCTAATTCTTCAACTGTAGAATATCTTGCAGAGTACTATGATGAAATGCAGCCATTCGGAAATACCAAAGATGCTACTTTAGATGCCCTCAGTAATTGTCAGTATTGGCAATTGGAACAATTGAGTGGCAATTCGGCTGACACTGTCAAAGTTAAGTATGATAGTACCACGTGTGACTATCAGCACAATCGCACCGTATATCTATCCAGATGGAATGGATCACAATGGGAGGAAATGGGAGAGGCAGAGGTCGCCGTAGGATTTGCCAGATGTTATACAGGCAGTTCCGGCTATGGAAATATAATTGTAGCATACAGACCATTGGTTGTTACAGTTTCAAGTACTGTGATCAATCACAGCCATGACTACTTTGGTTTCAATATAAGCAGTATCATAACCGATAAAGGAGGATTAGAATTTCCGAACCTGCTATCACAAATACAGAATGGTGCAAGTTTGCACCCCGGTCGCCTAAGATATCCCGGTGGTACCACAGCCAATTGGTGGAATTATAAACAAGGGTGGTTTTTTGAAGAGGAAGACATTCCCCAGGTGAGCGGATTCCCATGGCATCTGCCCAATGCTTATAACAGCTACAGCCTGGGTACAAAAGACAATTCGGTGGCAATGTACGGCCAGTACACCAAAGGTCTGGGAGCCTCCAGTCAGCTAACACTTAATTTGCTAACTTCGGATCCGGGATATCAGGCAGCATTTGTAGCTGAAACGCAGGTTCAAAACCTTCCCGCAACGGTTATAGAACTGGGAAATGAGTATTATCTGGAGGTGGATGAATATCTTGATAAATATTCAGGAGGAGTAGATTATATGAATTCCGCCATTGATTGGGCAGACAAATTGGAAAGCACATTTGGATCACAAATTAAAATAGGTGTGGTTGGTGCGACTATTCGGCCGGGTGATCCACCCTACAGAAGGCGTAATGAATGGCTGAGGGATATTACTCCTCAACTGCAGCTTACAAATCACCATATAGATGCCGTAATTCTGCATGACTATTTTGGCAGTGGAATAGTGGGGAATGTGGATTTTCCTCAGCAGCCTTCTCCATCCGGTAATCCCGCGTCAGTCTATAATAAAATGTTTGCTTCCACTTTTAAGCATTTCAAAGAAATGTCTGAACCAGACGGAGAAATCGGAATAATCAATGATATACAACATACACCAAAACCTGAAATATGGATAACAGAAATGAATTTATTTGATAGTGGCGATAATCACCATGTTCACGGCACCTGGGCACATGCACTTTTAACATCATCCATGCTGCTTTCTTATCTTGAGGATCCAAATATAACCCTGGTAAATATTCATGCACTTGTTGGCGATGCTGCCTTTGCGGCAATTTTTAATACTGATGAAGGACTAGAGTTCGGAGGATTTGAACCGCCTGCTAACGCCTCCACTCAAACCAATATTACCCAGCACTCTGCTCTTGGTGTAGCTTTGCAACCAATAGCAAAAACGCTGAAACGGACCACCTCTCATCAGCAATTAGGTTTTTCCGGCGTTCCGGTAATAGCAACTAATCCAACCTTGATTCCCGGGACTTACGGTTGGTATTTTGACGGCCCACAAACTGTAGAAATTATTTTTGTAAGACTTGATTTTCCTAACCCTAATGTAAATTATCCTGGCCTATCTGTAACAAATCTGGTTCCTGCTGGCACTGCCTATACACTGGAGCAATGGTATCAGAACGGAGTCAACTATGCTGCAACTCCTGAAATTTTGGGGTATGGCATTATTGGAAATGCACTTGGATCTCCATTCCCAACCAACACATTTGATCGTATTTACCATGATGTTCAGGTTAATATAACCAATAGCTTAATATCGGTACCGGCATACTCTATTACTAAAATCACTTATCAAAAGCCGTCCGGTAATTGTCCAGTTACCTTGTCTGATTTAACACTATGTCCGGGAGAATCCACAACTTTGCTTGTACAGGGAATTGATCCCGGCAATCTGAATGTAAGTTACAGCCTTACCGGATGCAGTGCATGTTCAGTAGCACAATCAGTAACACCCATTTCTGATGATGAAGCAACTATTGAATTAACATACACGGTAACCGGACCGGGACCCGCTTCTGGTTTCAATTTGTTGGTTGATGTAACCGATGGATCCATTGGATGTCAGCAATCCATTACATTGTATCCTGCTTTACCAATGGTTCAAATTGATGTAATTAGCCCTGTACCCGGCCCGGGCGGATTTTATCAACCCGGAATTGTAGCACTGGAAGGCAATGCCACATCCGGATCGGTTGATTATTTTATTTGGACAGCCGGCAACAGTTCCAATGCTTTTTCGGATCCATTTATTCAAAATCCCGATTTTGAACTGGCAGAAAGCGAAACTATACAGCTATATTATTCGAATAATGATGTAGCTCGAAGCTGTTGGGCGAAAGTTGATTTCAATCTGCCTTCCTGCAAAGCTGATGCAGGACCGGACCGGAAAGTATGTCCGGAGAATGTTATAGCATCTGATCAGGTAGAGTTAGGAAATTGCTCATCCGGTACCGGATTGAATTATCTATGGTCAACAGGGCAATCAACAAGTTGCATCACTATAAGTAACACAACGTTTCCATCATCGCCCGCAGCATATGTATATACCTTGACCGTAACAGACGGGTCATGTTCTTCTACCGCTATGGTTACAGTAGAAGTGATCGGATGCTGCAATGGAACTTCTTCCCAATATGCCAGTACCGGTGAAAGTAACCTTAATGATTTAATTTCCTTTTTAACCCCGACATGTAACACTACTACAACACAGCCGCCCATTACAACTTGTACTATCACCGGAGAAATATTGTACATCAATGGAGATTTCACCATCGATGAAGATTTTCACCGGTCAATTTTCCAGGATTGTGAAATTATTTTTGGTCCCAATGCCCGAATATTAAACACAGGGATAGTGACCGACTTGATTTTCAGAGGCTGTAACATGCACGGGTGCCTTGGATTATGGGATGGTGTGTATATCAGCAATACCGCAACCGACCTTAGACTAGAAAATATTCCGGGTACCTCCGATAATTGCGTTATCAGTGATTGCGTTGGTTGTTTTACGGTTTCCAGGGATGCAAAGGTGGTGTGCACAGATGCTGCCTTTGCAGACTTTGAAAAAGCCATTGTGCTCAATGACTTTGATGATGATGGAGATGTCACAATAACCGGCAGCACGTTTACCGGAAACATTGCAATGCCGTCACCGGTAAGCGGACCTACCTTTTGCGGAATTTGTGTGGATGATGCAGAGACCATTAATATTGGAGCCGGCAATGTATTCAGTATCGGTACCAATGGCATTTATGCGAATAATTCAGATTTGATCATTGATGGCAATACATTTACGGGATTAGAGGTGGGGATACATGCCGAAAACACCAGACCATTTGCCTTTCGCCTATGGCCTCAGAACGAGGTGCTTGTCACTGACAATATTTTCAATGACACTCATTCTGAAATCACTACTGGTGTGTTGGTGCGCAATATAAATGCAGAAATACACGATAACACGTTTAATCCCATCCAAACCGCAATCGATTATGTTGCAGGCTGGGCTAAAGTTGCCGATATTCATCACAATACCATTCAAAATTCTTTTACCGGCATTCGTGCCTGGTCGCACCGCGATAGCATTGCTATTTATGACAATTATTTGATTGAAACTAAACCGGATGCTGATCACCCAAATGCGGCAATTGAAATCAACGGTAGCAGCAGTGAATCCGGAACAGTCAAGATAAATGACAACCTTGACATCAATACTAAAGGGGAGAATGGTATTTTACTCCGTTCTGCATATTACGCTCATGTCTATTCAAACGATATTGATCTCGGTCATGATCAAGGTGTAACCTACCCATGCAACGCCATCAACTGCCAGGACAATTACGCCATCAACTTAAACTGTAACACGGTGAATGATGTAAATATCAGTTCAAGTCAGTTGTTCAAGTCCGTAGGAATCAATTCCGCATATGTGAACGGCAGCGGCTTTCACTGCAATTCATCACTTGGCAATGAAGTGGGCATGCGGTACCTTAGTGCCAATACTGTGGCCATCCGGCATGATGTATTTGGAAATATGCGTGCCGGTGCTCAGCTTGGTGATGATTTAGGCTTTGGAGTTATCCCATCTTTGATAAATTCTCAAGTTGATAATTTGCTAAATAAAAATATAGGGAATGAATTTTCAGGAACCGGTAGTTTTGTACTTGGTCAGCTCTATACATTTGATGGTATAGATGCCTCCAATATCATATTCTGGCATGAGGCGGGCGATCCAACGTATGGAATCATATCCAACTATGCCGGAGCAGGCGGTGTGCCGTTTGATTTGGATGATCCGGCTGTTGCGGGACGGTATATGTGTGAGAACCCCGATCCGCAGGATATCGTGATCGAATGTGATGCAATCACCAACACCTTGTATCCCTATTTCACTGCGAATGATGCAGTGAATACTGTGCAGCGGATTTTTATGAACGATACCACTGCTGAAGACGCCCTTACTTATACCTCACAGCTTTCTTTGCTAAGACATCTGTTGAAGGATACTGCTCTACTTGAGTATCCACTAATTGAGGACTTTTTTGATTCAGCCTCAACCGCCAACATGGGTAAAATAGCTGCAATTGAAAACCTGCTCAAGCAGGCAACGGAGGATCTGAGTGAAAACTTTGGCGCTTCATTTGAATCGTTTATTTCCGGGGCCAATACTTTAAACAGCAACATGGTGCCGTCAAACATTTTGGAAACCGCAATTCAAAAGGTAAATTCAGTATATTTGAATAGCTTGGTGTATGATGATTATGATCTGGACACTATTCAAATGACCACTATTGAAGCAGTGGCGGGCTCTTGTCCCTACATTAAGGGCTATGCCGTTTATCAGGCCAGGGCCATGGAAAGTTTATGGAACGGAAATGTGCAATATGATGACAATACCAATTGCGGACTACCATCTCAAAGGTATGCTCAGTATGTGATATCATCTCAACCATTAAAGTCAAAACCACAGGTTACAATACAACCCAACCCTGCATCTCTTCAAGTGCTATTTACCTGCACTGAGCATGTCGAAGGTTCAATTTCAATAGTGGATGTTTTAGGGAAAAGTGTTATAAATCAAGAAATGTCCGGGACTACGGTTGAGCTGAACGTCTCAACGCTCAATCAAGGCATGTACCATTATATTATTCGCAATAATTCAGGTAATATTATTTATTTCGGTAAGTTATCTGTAACAAGGTAAGGCGATGATCATATACTCTAATGTTTCTGCAAAAAGAAAACAGGTAATTAAATCTGAAACATTTATTTTAATCATTGTCACATTGGTGACCATGACAAGCATTGATTCATTTTCACAATCACAGCCAATGTTTCAAAAAACATATACTTCTGCATTGGGTCAGGAATGCCACGATATAATAAAAACTAGTGACGGTGGATATATGATGTGTGGTGATGGAATAATGGCCGGATTTGCTGGACTAAAAGGTCTTATTGTAAAGACCGATGAATGGGGAGACACACTTTGGACCAGAGGATTTGGACCGGCCACAAATTACCTTTTTTCAATCAAGCAAACTATTGACCGGGGTTATATTGCTTGTGGGCTTTTGGCAGGTGACTTTGGCGACTTCTGGGTGCTGCGGCTGGATTCATTAGGCAACCTGATTTGGAGTAAAGCAATTGGGACGGTACAGGCTGATATTGCCGAAGATGTTATCATCACAAATGACGGAGGTTTTTTAGTGGCCGGCTCCACACAAGGCATACCTGGTGGAAACCCTAATAGCTCGGAGCCGATGCTGGCCAAATTCGATTCAGCCGGCAATCACCTATGGACACGGACTTACCGGTGCAGTATTCCACAGCCAAATCCTGTTTACAGTATTCTTGAAGAGCAGAATCATGATCTCCTACTTTCCAGTGGCAGCACCAATAATCTTTGTACTCCAGCATTGTCACATCTTTCAAAAACTGACAGTGCTGGAAACCTCTTGTCAATCTGGTCGTATGGCGTTATGTCAGGAAATGAAGCACCCAAAAATATTTATCACATTGAAAAGACCTCTGATTATGGTTTCCTTGCTTGTGGCTCAAGCGATGTATCACCGGGAGGTGAAAATTATTTTATTATGAAATTAGACAGCAATGGCCAGGTTGTATGGAACCGCAGTCTGGAAACATGGAATACTGGTGTTTGCCTCAAATGCAAAGAAACCCCTGACGGTTCCTATATAACGGCAGGATATATTTCGCAAGGTACATTTGCCGACCCAGGTGATGTTATGATGGTGAAGTTCGCGGCCAACGGTGATACCCTGTGGACACGCTTTTATTCGGATACACTCACCGAGCAAGCCCGTTCCATGGACCTCACGGATGATGGCGGGATAGTAGCTGCTGGCTTTACCAGCAGTTATGGTTCTTCGTATGATATGTACCTCCTAAAAGCCGACTCACTTGGTTATGCAGGCTGTAATGAGAAATTTCACACCGTCACAGTGGATTCCCTGCCCATTGTTCAGTACACCACCTATAGCGGCATCATCGACAGCACCATTGGTACGGTATACACCCCGGCACTTACGGTACACTCGGGGCTTAATGTGATGACGCTTTGCACCAATGTAGGATTGGAGGAAATACCTCAAACAAACCTCCTGCTCTATCCCAATCCGGTAACGGGCAATACGGTAACGCTTACTTTGCAAAATGCCGTTTTCTCAAAGGGCAGTTGCCTCATAACCGACCTGTTAGGCCGCACCGTATTTGAAAGCTCGGTAACGGACCTAACCTCCGAAATACAACTTTCTTTACCATCACTTTCGCCGGGAGTTTATTTTATATCGGTACAAAATAAAACTTCCCGTCATGTGGCGAAACTTTTGGTTGAGTAATGTGCGGGATACTGCAAAATCCGCCTAAATTGACCACCGTTTTCTGTGGCAGAATGATCACTTTTTCCCAGCCCAGGTTAACCACCATTTTACGCTTCAGAATTGCTGATATTCTGAATGCATTAACCAGAATTAGCCTGAATGAGTAATGGAGGAAAAGCACTCCTGCGCATTGCTGAAGCTCCGATTTAAAAGTGTATTTAAAAAAGAAAATCGCCGAAGTTTTGCGATAGCAAAACTTCGGCGAGCGAAGGCGGTCCGGACGGGGCGGCAATAAATCAGCTATATATCATTGTATATTACATGATTATGTTAATAAATTAATTGTGTTTTGACTATATAATGATTTTATTTTGACTAATATTGCCACGAAGTCAAAATAATCACCATGAAGCCAACAATTTCACTCAGGTTACAGCAAACAAAAGCTACAACCCACCCTATTCAGGTGAGCATTGGTTTTGGAATTAAGTATCGGGGCAAATACTTGCAGTTGTATAAATCTACTGGAATTTCGCTTCCCAGGAACCATTGGGATGATGTAAAAAATCTGCCTATTGATTCCGTTTTGAGGACCACCATGCTTGATTTGATAAATTATATCGGTGACCGACTCACCGACTATTATAGGTTATCAGATGAACAAATTGTGGAGTTTTTTAATAACAAAGCATTCCACTCCATTATTGAAGATGGGATTGATATTTCCATTCATAAACAACCAACGAAGTTTCAGAAGGATGTGGATGAAGCAATAAACAAAGAATTACCACGAGGATTTTTTTATGAGCAATTAAAAAATAAAATCATAAGGCATAATTTCCGATTGGTGGATTCTAATAACCGGACAATTAATCTTGATCGTTTCTTTGTTCTTCATGATGCTCCGCTTGAATATATTCTAGAACCCACATTCGCTATCACTGCTACTAGTGAACATTTATCTGAGCCAGGTGCAATACAAGACAATTCTTCATTATTCGCAGACTATATTCTGGAGGTTGCGAAAGCAAAAATGCAGTTGCCAGGTAAAGGAAGGTTGAAGGATGATACTCCTTATGTTAATCTCTCCAAAAAATTCAAGAAATGGAATTCCAAAATTACTATCAATCAATATAATGACAACGTATCTAAAGAATTCCTCAATTGGTTAAGGCCGCAGATGAATACACTTAACAATTTTGCAAAGTATGTATCCCGATTGAAATCTGTATTGTACTGGGCTATTGATGAAGATAAATGCATTTCACCAACCGCCGTAAGACCTTCCAGCAAAACATATTCTGCAGAACGGGAGGAAGTAAGACAGCCATACCTAACAGAAGAGCAATTAGAATCTATGATGCAGATTAAATTTGGTGATAGCTGGACAGAAAAACAACTTGAATATGTCAGGGATCTTTTCCTCGTTGGTGCATACACTGGAGGCTTACGTTTTGGCGACTGGAACCAAGCTTTTAGGGTACAAACTAAACAACACAAGGGACATACCATCCATTTTATTGAATCGCGATCAACCAAAGTCGGAGAAAGGAAACAAATTCCACTGCACGATAAAGTGTATAAAATACTTGAGAAGTATAATTTCCAGTTTAAAGAATTGGACCTGGATAAATACAATATTTTAATACAAGATGTTATGCCGAGAGTTGTATCAATTGATGAGTCCTTCAATCAGGATTTTATTTCATATAGGATAAATTTACAAACCGGTAAGTCAGAACTGTATAAAGAACAACAGAAAGGTTGGCCAGAACCTCGTGTTCCAAAATTGTTTGAGTGCATCAGCTCCCATGTGGCAAGACGATCCTTCTGCACAAATTTTTACTACCATCGAAAAATTCAGGCTGAAATATGCATGTTGTTTTCTGGCCATGCCAAGCTTGATGATTTTCTATCTTATGTCCAGACCACAGTCGAAACCAAGGGTGATGACTTTATTGAACAAGTTATTCTGGCTGACAGGCAGAAAGGATAAATCGCGGCTGTTGATCACTCAAGCAATGTTGTGTTGTGTGCAAATAGCAGATTAATCGTAACTACTAAAATTCATTCCTGAAACTGCTGTTTTGTTTCTTGAGCGTTTCCTACGCTCACTGTTTCATTTATTTTTTAATTTAAATATAATTAGCATTTACTTTTCGGTAAGTCGAAACTATAGTTGTTTTCTAAATATTTAATATTATGAAAATAACTAAAAAAACCGACTCAGGAATCTATCTACCGTATGACGGCATACTTATTCCAACTGCCACCACAAGTAATCTAACTTGTCTCCCGCTCGACACTGTTTTTAATGCTGATTTCAGGACAATGGATTTGTCAACATGGAATGATTGCTTCTTTATCTCTGACCCGCCTTACAACCAGAATTATCATTACGATTATTATGATGACAATTTAAAAAATGATGAATATGTTCAATTGTTGCACGATGCATTTTGGGGTAAAAAATCAGCGATTATTCATTATCCGGAGCCTACAATTAACCTATTGCCACAGGCATTAATGACCTCATGTACAGAAAGTGCATTCTGGTGTTACAATTCAAACACGAAGAAACAATCCAGGCAAATCACTTTTTGGAATCACAGGCCTGATTTCAAGAGGGCATCACAACCCTACAAAAACCCGAATGATAAGCGAATTATTGCTAGAATGGAAGCCGGACATATGGCCCCACTTTATGATTGGTGGATTGAAAACATTGTGAAAAATGTTTCAAAAATCAAATCCGGAAATCCTCATCCGTGTCCGATACCGGAAGAAATCGCGCGTAAAATAATCCTGATTTCTACAAATCCAGGGGATGTGGTTGTTGATCCGTTCGCAGGCAGCGGTACAATATGCAAGGTTGCGAAGGAGCTGGGACGATTCTACATTGGGTTCGAGATTGACCCGGTGTATTTTCAATATATGAAGTCGATTGGGCTTTAGCGGTTTGATTTATAATTTGAAAATATTTGCTTTTTACTAAAATTACTCTAACTTAGAGCTTGTAATTGGTTCTGTCGCTAATGCATGCTAAAAGTGGCGCACCGAATGTCAAATAATTTAAAAACAAGTTTATTTATGGCAAAAACAACAGTCAGGCCACCAAATGGCCCCAGTACAACTAGCAAACCTTCCGGACCCGGACGCGGAAATAATCCACCACCGGCACCCCGACCAAAAGGTAAGTAAAAAGTAGTATTTAAGAACCACGAAAGAGAACTATATCTCAAAGAATCCTCCGTTGTGACTGGCCGGTGCAGATTTTAAGCGCTTAATTTCAGCACCACTTATTCACAACGTTATGGAATCTTATCCAAAACAACCGGCCTCGCGCGAGGCCGGCTGTTTTTTTTGGTGGATATTTAAAGGCCCGTTCCGCTTCATTAGCAAAGATTTGAGCAAGGATCAAGCTTCGAAGGTGACTATGCCTTGAAAGCAACTGTCAAGTCTTAAAATAATCCATAACAGGGCCTCAAAAATGGTTTATTTGTTAATGCTATAATAGCTTTGATTTCTTCATGCTTCCATAGATATGAGTCATTTTGTTGAAACACAGGGTTTTTGTATATATTTGTAACCTTGCCAATTTTAAACAACTGACATTATGCAACTTAGAAAGATTTTTGAGCAATTGTATTTTGCACAAACAGAAGAATCCGTAGATGAAATAATAGAAAGCAATCCGGACATTTTCAAAAATGACAATTGGACTCCGTTTGGAGGAGATGAAAAACTATTTGGAATTGTTAGGGGTCAACAATCAAATCCGATTGCAGCACTAGTTGAGAAAGTCACTAATTCTATTGATGCCTTGTTGATGCGAAAATGTATTGAATTGGGTATAAATCCCACTTCTGCTGATGCACCACATACAATGGAGCAGGCCATTAACAAATTCTTTCCTGATCACACTCAATGGGACTTGCAATCTTTTAGAAGAAAACAAGCAGAAGAAATACAGATTGTTGCTGACGGCCCCACTCGAAACACTTCTGTAATTATTTATGACAATGGTGAAGGTCAACATCCTCAAGATTTTGAAAATACCTTTTTGTCATTAGTGCGCGGTAACAAAATAAATATTCACTTTGTCCAGGGAAAGTATAACATGGGTGGAAGCGGTGCACTAGTTTTTTGCGGTAAAAAACGTTACCAGCTTATTGGTTCAAAGCGGTTTGATAATACAGGCAAATTTGGTTTTACATTGTGTAGGCAACGCAAAATAGGTGAGGCAAATGATGCCAGGCGATTCAGCTATTTTGAATATCTGAAAATTGATGGAATGATTCCATCTTTTGATTCTGGTGAGATGGATTTGAAATTACATGGGAGGAAGTTCAAGACTGGTACGGTAATTAAACTATTTTCTTATCAATTTCCATCAGGCTACTCAGGCTTTGCACAAGATTTAAATCAAAGTTTAAATGAATATCTTTTTGAACCTGTATTACCAATTTATACAGTTGATAAAAAAGAACGTTACCCGAACAATAAAGTACTTGAATTAGATTTGTATGGCCTGAAGAGAAGGCTAGAAGAGGATAAAAATGACTATGTTGAAAGCTTTTTCTCTGAAGAATATTTTGATGAGCATTTTGGTAAAGCTAAAGTTACATGCTATGTTTTCAAACCAAAACTTGATAAACGTAATGTAAAAGAATCAAAAAAAATTATAGGTGACAGATTCTTCAGAAATAATATGTCTGTAATGTTTTCTGTGAACGGCCAAGTTCAGGGGAGTTATACTTCGGAATTTGTTACACGAACTTTAAAATTTAACCTGTTAAAGGATTACTTATTGATTCACTGCGATTGCACTGAAATGAAAGCAGATTTCCGAGAAGAATTATTCATGAGTGATCGTGAGCGATTAAAAGGGGGTGATGAATCCTTGATGCTCAGGGATTATCTTGGTAAAAAACTTCGTAAAAGCCAATTAGATGAAATCAACAGACATCGTAAAGAGTCTATTGGCTTGGAAAGTGAAGACACTTCTGAGTTAATAAAATCATTCGCTAAAAATCTTCCAAAGGATAGTGAATTGTTTAAACTACTACAAAACACACTTAAGTTGGAAGAGAAAAAAGAAACCAATCAACGTCAGGATGGTCAAAGACCAAAAGCAGAACGAGAAGAAAAACCATTCAATTCAAAACGTTTTCCTACCTTTTTTAACCTTCTTGGAAACAAAGGAAACACAAATGCAATCAATCTTCCATTGAATGGTGAAAAAATCATCAAGTTTGAAACTGACGTTGATAATGATTATTTTGACAGAGTTGAAGAACCAGGTGAGTTGCAATTAGCGTTGTTGAAAATTAAAAGAAATATTGCTAAAGGTGGTGATGAACCAGGTAATAAAAAAGAAATCTCAGAGTACCTGAATATCGTAAAAAGCAGTCCAAATAAAGGAACTATCAAACTTTCGTTGAATCCAACACATGAATTGAAAGTTGGTGATGAAATTGAAATAAATATTTCGCTTACAGCGCCAGGAGAAGCGCAGAATCAAATTTTGCTTGTAAAGATTGTACAACCAGAAGCACCAATGGAAAAGGCTCCGAAACAAGAGGAAGAATTAGAAAACATTGGTTTGCCGGAATTGAAACGTGTACATAAGGAACAGTGGCAACAAATGGAAGAGCATGGCATATCAATGAGCCACGAAACAGTAATGTTCCCAGTTGGTGAAGGTGATAAACTTGAAAAAGTTTATATCAATCTTGATAGTAATGTATTTTTAAACCATAGAAAAAACCTTAAATCAGAGGATCAAATCGTAGTTGCACAAAAACGCTATCTCTCCTCTGTGTATTTCCATACACTTTTTCTGTACATGATTACTAAACGTAGAAAATATGCATTAACTATTCCAAAAGGAGATAAACTCGAAGAAATTACTGTTGATGAATATATCCGCGATGTTTTCGACAGTTACTACTCCGACTTCTTGCTAAATTTTGGAATGGAACAGCTGATGGGTGTACTCGAAGAGTAAATACATTCTTTAATTTGTAACCATAAGAATTTTCTTCTCAACTATTTTCATAATTCTTATTACCTCTTCTACATTTTTGAACCGTCTTCTTTTAGAATGATTCAACATAGTTCTTAATACTGAATATAAATTACTTTGTTTAATTAAAAAATCCGAGATTTTTATTGATCCCACTGGGGCATTATTTTGGAAAATATACCAAAAGACTTTTCCTAGTTGAAAAATATCTGATTGATGATCGATAATAAAATCATGTTTAAACTTAAATCCTTTCCCCTCACAAAGATATTTATTCATCGATTCTGGCGACAACCATCCAATCGGCCCTATTTTTTCTGCCACTCCATCAATTTCATCAGAATTGTTACGCTCAGCTACCAGTCCCAAATCGCCTATTTTCCACAACCCATCTATCATAAATATATTATCAGGTTTTATATCTCTATGATAATATTCTAATGAGTATAACTCTTTGAGTCCCTCACAAATACTAATACATAATGATAATTTCTCATCCAATGAAAGTTCATCATGTTTTGCTTCTATATAACTTTTTAAATCGTATTCTGCATACTCCATCGTGTAGTATAAGTGCTCATCGTAAAATCTATTATTTGAGCTTTTAATTTTACATATACCATTATGAAAAATCTTGATAACATTTTGAAACGGCTCATCATTACATTTTCTTAAAGCTTCAATTTCTTTTTCAAATCGCTTTTGCTTTTTATTTGGAAATAACGGATTAATCGAATTTCTAAATTTTGAAATTTTTAATACAAGGTCTGGTACACCATACTCTAAATTGTCCAAATCAATTTCCTGGCTAGCATACAAGTTCAAAATTATAGAATTACCGCCTTTATTACCAGGATCAGCTCCTTTCAAATATGTAAAATAAAAATCAGTTCCATCTATTGAAATTTGGTTATCAACTGGAATTGCAATATTTATAAGCTCTCCAAAAGTCGATGTACCAATCCGGTTGCAAATCGTACCTTTATCAATGAGTTTATTATCAGGAAAATTAAAATTCATAACTCAATTATTTGATCCTTTCTACATCCAACAACTCGTAGCCGTTAATCTTTTTTAACGATATTTTGTCGTTTCCATAAAGTGAGGATAAATAATCAAGCACACTTATTAGAAT
Source organism: Bacteroidia bacterium (assembly GCA_036274495.1). GTDB lineage: Bacteria > Bacteroidota > Bacteroidia > AKYH767-A > OLB10 > DASUFP01. Next base: position 20,911 of record DASUFP010000076.1, on the reverse strand, counting down.
TTCATTGTTTTGAGTTGATTCATTCTTTAATAATGCATTAAAAAATTTCAGTCTATTTTCTCTAGCTGCTCTGGAATTTGATTGCGTGATACAATTGTTTGCATACTCCCTAAAAGCCTCACATTCAGAATTTGATGGTCTAATCATTTGTCTTCCTTCCTTATCATTTCCATCTATAAATAGCAGAATTGCATATTGAAAGTTAAGCAAATCCATATTGCTATCAATATTCTCATTTATAAAAGAGAAAAGCGTATAAAAATCATTTTTTTGTTTATATCTTGTTTCACTAATCGGCGATATTCTGTTGAGTGTTTCAATCTTGTCGATAACTCTCTTAAATTGATTATCTAAATATTTATAATCGCCGTCACTTATATCAGTTTTAAAAACATTTTCTACTGATTTGCGCTTTTCTTTTGTACCACTATAAAGATATGCGAGCAATTCCTCAACAAATGATCTATCATTCATTCTTTTTACAACAGCTTCGGAAAACAAGTCAAGATTAATTAAATTTTGATATGATAAAAGCTCATTTGCTAACTTCATAAAGTTAGTGTCAAAAAATTCAGATTTATTGACCTCGGCAATATTTAAGTGAACGCCTTTTTTATTTATTAATACATAAAATTCTTTTAATAGACTCTCATTTTGTAAAGTCTTTATAATTATTACAGATATTCTATAATTCAAAAACTTCTCCTGATCAATTCTATCAAACGTCACCCTATCAAATTCCTTAGAAGAGGTAATAAATCCCTGGATGAAACGGATAATAGTTTTCGTTCGTTGTTGCCCGTCAACCATTTCAAAAGTCTTATCTTTTTTTTCATAAAAAAAGAAACTTGGTAAGGGGTAATCTTTTAAAATCGTATCAATTAATTCCTTTTGATTATCCGGAGACCAAATGAAATTTCTTTGATATGCCGGGCTTAAATCAATTAGATTTTTATCAACCAATTGAAAAACTTCTTGAATAGAGTATTCCTTTAAATAATATTCCATAATTAGTTTTAAATAAAACAAGCTGTACATCCATCGCTTTCAGTATCATCCAAAATATCCAAAAGGTATGGTGACTTTATTGATTTCTCTTTGTTTTTTCTTAAAAGGTGGTCACGTTTTATCTGTTCCATACGGGATGGTTGAATCAGATCATCCAGGCTCTCGTGTTGGTTCCAAGTAAAGCCTTCTTTTTCATTTTCATACTGCATGGCCTTTTCAAAAAGATCTGGGTGTTGTTCATACAGCCAAATCCATTCAATTTTTTGCTGAAAGAAACAAAAGTAACAGCCGGACCGACTGCGAGCGTATTCACTGCTTTTACCATCTACCTCGTACTTTATTTTTTCGTAGTACTCTGGTACACCTACTCCACTCTCTCGTAATATCCTGAATATATCCTCTCTCACGAGCACCTCGTCATTTTCAAGCAACGGAAAATCTTCTTCTAAAGCCAGCGGATAATCAGTATTTTTCATAAAGCTGAAAACAGCTTTATTGAACTCAACAACGCCAACGTCCAACAAGTCAGATAACCTTTTTGCTTTTTCTACATCAGAAGAAATACTAGAAAATATGGCCGAATTAACTTTATCAAGCTTGCGTCCCGACATTAAGCTAGAATATACATCCATAAGCCACTCATTGTTTGTCGGATGCATCACTTTATTAATTACATCTTCACTCCATATATTCTTCCTGAAAGGAAATATAGATTGAATATTTGACTTTTTTGAAATATACCCTTCTCGGTTTTCGTCGCCACGAATACCGACATATGAAATAACAGGCGATTCACCTACGTATTTTTCAAAAGGTTCTAATTTTAATTTCTTTGTGCACCATCGAGCAGTTGAAGAAGGAAGGTAGCCCCGATATATCTTAAAAAAGTGATCAAATGGATTATCAGAGGGGTTTTGCTTTGCATCTTCCGCAATTAGCGTTGTTATGCTCTTTCCAAGAAGACTTTCAAGCCGTTCAATTAACAGGTACGTTTCTTGCAATTCCTTTCCTGTATCACAGAAATAGTAGTCAATGTTCAACTGAGGGTATTTTAAATTCAGATAAATAGCAAGAGCTGCACTATCCTTACCGCCAGAAATTCCTAATACGTGTCTAATTTTATTCATTTCTTAATTGCTCCTCAATAATCTTTGTCAAAACTGCAATATTTAATTGTCTATCCTTTTTCAATATTTTCTTAATTTGCTGTTCGATATTATCCAATTCTAAATATTTTGTTTTTGGAATTTTTACAAAAGTTTTGTGTACCATTTTTTCGCCAGTCACTTCAAACTTAAAAACTTTTTCCCTGGCCGAATCAGCTTTGATTGCTGATACCTCCACGAAATTATCCAATTCATGCACAATAGTCCGAAATTTGTCTTTCAAAATATTTTCTTCATCATCCTTTATTGTTTCTAAGGATTTTCCAATTAAAGATTGGGCCACTGATGATAGCCAAGATTTTTTGTCGTCCAATGGCGAGTTTACTCTCATTAAGAAAGATTTGTGATAATTTAAGAGCAGATGGTCCTTAATATTCTTAAAACGCTTTTGCAATAATTCCTGGTATTCTTGAAAATCCATTTCAGTGCCAACAATATCAATACAAATGAATTTTTCAAACCGGTTTATTAATTCATCATGTGCAGATCGTATTTCATTAATTACCGATTTTAGTTGTTCTGCATATTCCTGTAATGCTTTTTTTGATTTTATTAATTCATTAGTTGTATGATGCAGGGCCCCAGGAAAATCTTCAAAGAATGTTTTTTCAGGATCAGTAGAATTAATAATAGCATCGCGTACAGCACGCGCTTCTGATGATAAACCTTTTTTGGTAAATTTTGAATATTCCGGAAGCTGTCTGTAAAATGTCATGAACGGTTTAATACTATGAATAAAATCCTCGTTCGTTGGATTGAGTTCAGGTTTCAATTTCAATAACTCCCGATATTTGTTGAACAAATCTATTTTTACACCATCCAAATCAAATGCTTTAATCATATATTCTTCAGCATTGCGGGCAAAAAGCAATAAAGTGGTTTCATTCATTTCCGGTATAAAACCATTTTTTCCAAACAAGGCGTAATCATCTCTTCTTACAAACAAGTATGTTGGGATCAAAAATTCGGCCAAGCCAAGTTTTAATTTGTAAGGTTTACTCAAGAGTAAGTCATATAATTCAGATATCGGACGTTTACCGTGCTTAGTTGATCTCAAAAATTCATCACATGCTTCCCACACCGGCGCGAATGAAGATTGATTGGACGGGCCATAAAGTCCAAATCCTCCCTTTATAGCTTTGTGTATACCATTTTCAAGTAATAGTGAAATGTAAATAGTTTTGTCAGGTGGAAAGTTATCATCATAACTTAATTTTGGTTCACTCCAATTATTCACAAGATGATTAAAGAAATCTTTCCTAGCTGTATGAATTGATGAGGATATCTTGTGGCGATTAACAAGCTCATTCTTAAATACAGGGGTCAGTGGATAAATTTTAGCAGCAATTTCGGAGAGTGCCTGGTTAAACATTCTTTTGTTAGAAATCTTTAACTTTTTCCCATTATAGAACCATGTGACGCTATCAGAATATATTTCATCAATGAAATAATGATGCAGTAAGTTTTTATTACTGTTGATGATGATTTCCATCTCTTTCTGCACAATTTTATCATCTGTATTTTTCATTTTTACGTTTTGAGCCTTCTCAATCTCATGCAAGTGAAATTTAATCTTCTTGGAGTTTCCAAACAATCCATAAAGATTAGCTTCGCGATCCTTTGAAGAATGTTCCTTCAATTGAATTTCTGATATATGCTCGGAAATTACAAGGTTTATATATCCGTCAATTTCATCGGTTGCTTTTAAAATTTTAGGAATTTCAGAAATATCAAATTTGAAAGTGCGTGTTGTTCCAGTTTTGTAGGTGACTTCCTTTGCGGTAACGCCAGGCATGGCACCAAAATGCTTATTAAGTGACAAAGCAACATCACGAATTTTTTCAACTTTTTTGTCCTCATCATTTAATGCCTTGTCAATATCAACGTCTGTACCTTGGAATAACCTGAATGAATCATTGAAGCGACTGTACTTTATAATTTTGTGAGCACTTAGTTGCTTCAAAATTTCTGGTACGGACGAGACATCTAATGCTGTTGCGGAATAAGATATCAGAAATTCCTCATTTATTTTCGCTCCTTTATTTGTAAAAATACTCAACAAGCCAATTGTCTTGATAATAGCTATAGCTTCCTCAACGTGCTTTACCAATACGGTCTCAGCGCGTTCAATGCAATCCTTTATATCTGACCATCCATTGAAATGTACATTATGTTTTGAATTTAAAAATGAATAAAAATTCAAAAACAAATAATCATAAAGCCAAGAAAGATTTGCGATACGATTATCACGAATCAAATTATGAAAATCTCTCGATTCAATGAAAGTAAATAATGAGCGTTCATTCTGACCGTACTCTTGCAATGCTCTTGTAGCACAACAACCAGTTATAAAATCTAGCGGAAAAAGCTTTGAACTAATTTGGTTTATAAAATCTCTATTTATCTTAAATAAAGAATTTTGAGTGAAGATTTTGTTAAGCTCTTGTATCTTCTTTATTTGCTTTTTATCAGGAGTGCTGTTGATAACTGAGGATGCTAAAGCCAATAATTGCTCTACAGGTTCATTAAAAGTAATTTCTTTGAATCGACCCTTAACTTTTTTCCACTCATTCCGCTGATTAACGTCCAATCGTGAAGAATAGGCTTCAAAATTCTGATGAAGTGTTGTTATTAGAAAAATATTCCTATCTGGATCGTTTACAAATTCAGCAAGTTGCTGTATAAAATAAAGTTCTTTTTCAACTTGATTCTGTGAAGCGTATTCCAAGAACTTTCCAAATTCATCAATGAATATTACAAGTATTCCATTCTTTCGAACTTCTTCATATTCCTGAAAGATTGCATCAAAAATTTGCTGGTGGCCACTGGATACCTTTTTTATGCCAAAATGGTCAGCAAACGATTGTATGATGGATTCATACTCGCCAATGAACCGTATAAATTTAACAGCTGATGGTTTTACTTTTAATGATGAAACATTAAAATACTTTGATTCGCCTTTAAGTGATTGTTCAAATGCTTTTAAAAGTGCGGATTTTCCCGTTCCATAACTACCAATAATAATATTGCTATGAAATCCAAAATGAAAATCATCAATAACCTGCTGAATTGTATTGGAAGCATTTTGTGTAACAACATACCGGAACTGACGATCAGTATCTCGAATAATATTGATTGAAGGTGAGAATTTAACCGGCATAAGTTTGATTATAGTAATTCGTTAAAAATTCTTTGGGAGACGGCAAGGTTTTCTTGAACTGTAATTCTCGGATTCCGGCATGGTTACTAAATACAATGCCTTCCCTTTTATAATTTTCGCCTAATTCCTCAAGTTTATCTGCAAGCCCTTGTTTTGTTAGAGCGAAAACTGACCCCACACTATTTTTGTCAAGCAGCAAGCTTTCGAAATCAAATGATTTTTTATTCGATTGCTGAAGTATGCAATACAAAATAATCTCTGCTGGGATTCGTTGGCGATCTTCATTCTTGATAACATAAATGTTCTTCTTTATTTCTTCAACAAGATTTAATTCTGATAAGATTCCATCATAATTTTCTTCTGCTTCATTGCTTTTTGGAATATACATTCTGGTGAATGTTTCAAAATCCTTACCAATGGTATTCTCATTGAAACCTGGATATTTTGTCAGTATAAAACGCACTATATGTTCTTTAGTAAATTCGGGCTTTTGTTTTCTGAATTCATTAAAAATTAAACCGTAAAGAGAAGCAAATTCAGTTGTCACAAGTTGAAAATGAAGGAGCCATAAGGAGGATTCATCTTCCAAATATGGATCAAATCCTTTTTTTCCAAATATTATTCTTGAAAAATCAGTTAGTTTATCGTGTTGATCTATCATACCAAATGATTTCATCCAATGCCGAATCGCGTTTACCATATTTCGTCCGACACCTAGTGGAACTACTGCTTCATCATTGAACTTTGCTTCGACCATTAAATGATCAAATCCCTTCTTAAGCCAGAATTGTCGGCATTCAAACGAATCATGGCCTGAAAACGTCGGCTTTGGCGACTGGGAAATTTCAACACTATTTTTAGCCTTCATTTGTATACTTCAATTTTGCTTTTTATTGTCAATTTTGGACCTTATGAATGAATAACAAGCACTCCGCACCTCTTCCAATCCTCCTAAGGCACTAATTATTGATGTTTCAATATAAAGTGGTACCATCACTTTTGGATCTGCCACTGGTTTTCTTCCTGCTCCTTTCCGGACACCTCCTTTTATTTCCTTTTTTACTTTCTGTGCCATTGTTAAATCAGATTTTACAAAAATATCTTTTTAACACTTCATTTCCGAAAACTTTTTAGCTAATAATGAACATAAAAGCGAAAATTATATGATTGTAAATCAATCATATATAAAATATATGTTAAAAACATTGATTTAATCGTTGGTTATTTCAATGATTATATCATACCTTTGCGTTACTAAATTTGAATAAAATGGAAAAAACCACAATAAACTGTCCCCAATGCAATGAGGCTATAAATGTCAATGAAATTCTATACACTCAGATGTATTCCCAGCTTTCCAGGCAATTGAATGAGAAACTCGCACAAGATAGAAAAGAACTGGAGCAAAAAAATGTAAAGTTAGAACATGAGAAATCCGAAATATTAAAACTGAAGTCAGAAATCGATACTGCGATAATGCTGGGAGTTAATAAATGTCTCTCCACGGAACGTGTGAAACAGGAAAAGATGATCCGGGAACAACTACAGGTTGAAAAGTCCGATGAACTTAATTCTTATAAGGAACAGTTGGATGAAAAAGTGAAAGAAGTAAAAGAACTCAACAAGCTCAAGGCAGATTTTCAAAAACTTCATCGAGAAAAAACAGCGCTAAAAGAAAAAATTGAAGCAGAAGCTGAATTAAGAATCACAGCTGAAATCGAACAGGAACGTAAAAAAATCAGAAAGGATTTGGAGTCAAAAAACGAATTGCTTGTCGCGGAAAAGGAACATGTAATTCAGCAATTGAAAACTCAACTAACCGAGGCATCGCGCAAAGCTGACCAAGGTTCAGGCCAACTGCGAGGTGAAGTGATGGAGACCAATCTAGAAGATTATCTCAGGCAATGTTTTCCAATGGATACCATCGAAGAAATCAAAAAAGGTACAAAAGGTGGCGACAGCATTCATTTTGTCCATTCGACTATGCAACATAATTGCGGGTCCATATACTATGAAACCAAACGAACCAAGGATTTCCAGCCATCATGGATTCCCAAATTTAAGGCCGACATGAGGGCCCGGAATGCTGACATCGGCGTTCTTGTTACGGAAACATATCCGAAAGGTGTTGAGAGGTTATCTCTGATGGAAGGTATTTGGATATGTTCACGGGAGGAAGCAAAAGGACTATGTTATGTATTACGTGAAAGTCTCATCCGACTAAATGACGTGAAAACAGCACAATCAGATAAAGGTAGCAAAATGGAAATCATATATGAATACATGGTGAGTAATGAATTCCGGATGCAGATGGAAGCCATAGTTGAGGCATTTACAACAATGCAGAAAAACCTTTTAAACGAAAAGCGGGCAATGGATGCAATCTGGAAGCAACGGCAGAAAGAAATTGAAAAAGTGATATTGAATGCTACCCACATTTACTCATCCATTCGGGGAATCGCCGGAAGTGCAGTTAAATCAATCAGACAACTGGAACTAACGGCCGGTGATCCAATTGAAACCAAAACAAAAAGTAATACAAAACTTAAATCTCGAAAATAATGAATGTAGAACTACAAAGCTATTTCACACATAATGAAAAAGGCGATTCCATTTTAAAATTGGAAATGGTCAATATTGATTGCGCATCCTGGCTTAGTTTTAATTGTGCAATAGAAATTGAATTCGAAAAACATCCTCTAATGAAAATAGCAATTGAAAAATTAAACTCATCTGATACCACTCCGGAAGATGAACTGATTATTATTCAGGATATTTTGTCAAATGTGACGACAATCCAAGGAATTCAAAACTGTAAAATGTACCATCATACCGATCTGGAAGCGCAAAAGCGCGAGCAAATCTACAACGACCATCTACTTGATTTCGCCATGAAAAATAATTCCAAACCTTTCACTCCATTTATAGCCGGAAAAGATTCGTTTTATTATGAAAGATTTGTGAGTATTCTTCCAACCTGTTTTATTTTTCTGTCAGAAACAAATAGAGAATTTTTTGAGGCAACCATAACTGGTCAGACTCTGCTTGAAGAACAGTACGTCCATAATTATTCAAAGGAAGCATCCTTTTATACAATCGATGTTACACATGCAGAAGAAATATACAAATTCTTTATTATGAAAACACCCGATATCTTATTATTCTTTTATGTAAAACGAAAATAATTTTACCTTCACTTTTTACAACCCATCCTCGAATGCAAAACAGATATCTTACAAAATCGAGATTTAAACAGGCCCTTGAATGTGTAAGCAAGCTATTTTATACCGGAAAAATGTCCGTTTACGCGGATAAAAATCTTGATGATGAATTTCTCCTTGCATTAGCCAAGGGTGGTTACCAGGTCGGAGAACTCGCGAAATATTATTTCTGTGAGGACCCTGCCAATGAATCGATCACAATTGACACATTGGACTATGAGGCGGCCGTGACAGAAACAAAGAGGCGTTTAAAATTGCCGGGCCGTGTCGTAATTGCAGAAGCAGCGTTTCGTTATAAAAATTTATTTATCCGAGTAGATTTGCTGGTTCGTGAGGACAATTTGATTAAGATTTATGAAGTAAAAGCAAAATCATTCGACCAAGAAGAACGATTCCTGAATGCCAAAGGCACTGCCGTGATGTCAAAATGGGTGGAATATCTTTATGATATCGCATTTCAGAGGTATGTAATTACGAATGCATTAGCAGGTCATGATTTCAAAATCAAAACGCATCTGATACTTGTAAATAAGGATGCCACAACCGATATTGATGGATTACTTCAGTTTTTTAAAGTATATTCAAATGCCGGCCGCATTAAAATAATTTCAAAAGATGGTCTACAACGAAAGGACCTGGGAGCACAAATATTGATTCCAGTCCCCGTGGATGAAATTTGTGATAAAATTGAAACCGAATTTCCAGTACCTACAGATTTAATAGAAAATATCAGTTTTGAAGATTTTGTTTGGAAAACAGCTGATATTTATACAAATGATGTGCAAACCACCACCCCACTCGGCTCAAAATGTAAAGCCTGTCAATTTTATACTGATGAAGATGATCCTGTCCATATGCGCGATGGTTTTATTGAATGCTGGCAAAAGGCAATAGGATCAGATAAAATTGAAATGGAATTAGTTACTGAATTATGGAATGGTCTGGCCGGTCCCAGAAATTTTACTTCAGAACTTGTCAAAAAAAATAAACACTTTATTCATGAAATTGAAGAATCTGATATAATTCCTTCCGGTAAATCAACAAGCATTTTGCCCGGTTTAACACCTCATTCACGTCGAATGGAACAGGTGAATCGGGTAAAACAAAATGAACGTGAGAGTTATTTTGATGCCGAAGGTCTGAAAAGGGAAATGGATACCTGGACATTCCCATTGCACATGATTGACTTTGAAACCTCGGCCGTAGCTGTTCCTTTTTTTAAAGGAATGAAACCTTATGAAGGTGTCGCCTTTCAGTTTTCCCATCATATTATTGACAAAGACTATAATGTTCGACATGAAACGCAATTTCTATCATTTGAACCTGGTACATTTCCAAATTTTGAATTTGTGCGACAATTGAAAAATGCATTAAAAAAAGATAATGGAAGTGTATTCCGGTACCACAATCATGAAAATACTTTCCTGAACATGATTTACTGGCAACTAAATTCCAGCAAAGATGCGCCCGCTGATAAAAAGGAATTAATGAGTTTTATTGATACAATCACTCATGAAAAGTCAAGAAACCATTCCGGCCCACGGGATATGATTGATTTATATAAACTGGTCTTGCAATATTATTATTCGCCAGCAGCTAAAGGCAGCAACTCACTTAAACAAATTCTTCCGGCCATCATTGCTGAAAGCGATTATTTGAAGAGTAAATATGGGAAAGCCGGGGTGTATGGTAAAAATAAAGAAGTTCGGAGTTTGAACTTTGACGATCATGTTTGGATAACACCTGAAACAAATTACAATCCCTACAAAACTCTGCCGCGAGTATTTGATGATTATGACCAGGATACTCTTGATCTGCTCGTTAAAGACATGGATGAGCTAGCCGATGGCGGTACTGCAATGACTGCATACAACTATCTTCAGTTTTCTGAAATACCGGTTGAACAACGTAAAAGCATTCACGATAGTCTATTGCGTTATTGCGAGTTGGATACATTGGCTATGGTAATGTTACTGGAGGGGTGGAGAGCAAAAATGCAATAATTTACAATGTCGAAAATCGCAAATAATAATTTTTTACAATCCGAGCATATACTTACTCATGAACAGTTGCGATCCTTTCCGGGAATGGATAAATATTCGGATGACGAATTGAAGGAAGTTGCTGCTTTTTTGAAGGAGTTTTCGTTGATACTTTATGATGCGGCTACTAAAAATGTAGTTGATAAAAAGTGATTATAAATTTTCCGGCTATTTATTGAGAAAAAAGCCATGAATACAACTGGAAATACAAATTACTCAAATTATTTAAAGCAATTTGCTGTAAAGTGCACAAGTAACAAATCGTCTGAAAACAAAAGGACAGTCATTTACAATCGTTGCTCGTCTGAAAAACAAGATACTCTTGAGCAGCAGGATGCTGAATGCGTGAATCTTTGTAGAGAGTTTGATTTTGAAATTATAAAAACCTATCTCGTAAAAGAGTCAGCTGAAACCGATGATCGTAAAGTGTTTAAGGAAATGTTGGCTTTTTGTGAGCAAGAGAACATAGGGCATATAGTCGTTCACAACTATGATCGATTTACAAGGTCAGGTGATGTTGGATTGCTCAAGCAACTTCGGGAAAAAGGAATCAGAGTTCATTCTGTCAGGCAAAGAGTGGATGACGAGACATCAAGTGGTCAGTTTTCGCAGAGTTTATTTGTGCTTTTCGCTAAATGGGAAAATGACCAACGGCGTGACAGAATCATTTTGGGACAGCGTAACAAATTACGACGGGGTGAATGGATTGGACATCCAACCACTGGTTACGAAAAAAGATATGTAACAGGAAAAAAAGAGCATATACTGGACAAGCCCCAATGTTTTATCAATGATGATGGCATTAAACTGAGACAGGCGTTTCATTGGAAAGACCGTGAAAATCTTAACTATACAGAAATCATTGACAGGCTTAAAAAAATGGGCCTACACCTAACTCCACAGCGGCTGTCTCAAATTTTTAGAAATCCTTTTTATGCTGGCTATATTACGAACACATTACTGGATGATGGCGAAATAGTTCGTGGAAAACATGAGCCTCTCGTCAGTGAAGAGCTTTTCCTGCGTGTTAATGGCATCTTGAATAAAAATAGTCATGGCTGGAAAATGAATCGTGAAAATGAGGAAATGCCGCTAAAGGCATCGGTTCGTTGTGGTACTTGCAATCGTCCATTGACAGCCTACTCGCTGAGGTCCAAATACGTTTATTACAAGTGCCCTGATACTGGGTGTTGCGTTAACATCAGGAATCTCAAGTTGCATGATCTGTTCACTGCAGAACTCTCGAAATTATCAATCAAGACATCTCTGATTCCTGTAATTATATCTCATCTGGAAGCTACCCATGTGATGTTGCATGCCAGCGATACAGCCAGGGAAAAACCGATGAAAGACGAACTTACTCGATTGAAAAACGAACTGGAGACAATGGAGTTCAATTTGGCCACCAGTAAAATCACTCCGGAACTCTTTCAGAAGCATTCAGCGTCACACAGGAAGAAAATAACCGAAATTGAAGTAAGTCTAAAATCCTTAGCTCCAAATGGTTCTAACTTGGAAATTATGCTTGAAAAAGCTACTAAATTAGCTTCTAATTTATTGAATATGTGGCAGATATCAGACTATAATGGAAAGGTCAGGCTTCAAAATCTCGTTTTTCCGGATGGTTTACAGTACATCCATGAAAACCATACACTTCGAACTCTGAAAATCAATCCGATTATTTCCGCAATTACCTATATTTCAACAGATTATAATTGTGTTGAAAATGCACCGGATTTTCAAAATGATGAAAAATCGCGTCAGTTATATCTAATGTTTAGGAGTTCGAACTTTTTTTGGGGTTGTTTGGAGGAGATTCATTCGCAAGTCATTGATTTTGAGACAAATTATACTAGCTCGTGGCCCGGCATTCAGTTTAAATGCCAAAATTGGTCGACCGACGACACGGTTAATTTCAATAATGAATGCGTAAATACTACCGCAATGTCGGTATTTAAAACGTTAAGCAAGGAATTTTACCATGCTGAGGAAATGACTGGAGGTACGGCCTGCCGTGTGTGCAAATAGACCAATTAAGTTTCTCCATAAGTGGATTTGATCTACTTATTTTTTACTTTCGGAACCCATCATTTGACTTTTTCGGAGCATCAAATTGTGCAGGAAATGCTAATGGCTTAGCAGTTTCTATATCTGTATCTTGAACTTTAATATTACTAATGACTCTTTAAAAAATAATTGAAAACAATTATTGAATATAATGATATGAATATTTACGAAAAAATAAAAGAGGATATTAGGCTGATTTCTTTAAGCAGAATTTTCCGTACGACTGACAGCGCTTTGTTGCGTGGTATTTACGCAATATTCACATTCGGGATATGAATGAAACCCGAGATAGCATTACTGATGGTACCAATTAACTTATAAATTATGATTTCGCACAAGCATCAATTTATTTTCGTACATATCAATAATACTGGAGGCACTAGTATTGAAACTCTTTTCTATCCAGATGCTTCCGTCATTGATGTACCTGAAAAACATGAGTTCATATCGTATTATAAACTCATTTACCCATTCATTTTTGACAAATATTTCAAATTTTCAATAGTACGAAATCCTTGGGATCGAATGGTCTCACAATATTTATATAGAAAAAAACATAATAAGGATAAAATTCTTCAAGATAACAGATCATTTTCTGATTGGGCTAGAGATCCCGGAGGGCATTTAAACCCACAATTAGAATGGGTTACTGCTAGCGATTACAACGGCAACAAATGTGTGATGGTAGATTTCATTGGGAGATTTGAAACACTGTCAAACGATTGGAAATTTGTTTGTAAGCAGTTAAATTTAGATCAACAACTCCCTCATGTCAATAATAATTCTGAAGGCAAACATTACTCTCAATATTATGATGCTGAATTGGTGCAATTAGTTAAAGAGAGATTTCAAGACGATATTGAATACTTTAACTATTCATTTGATAGCATTATTTAAAACAGGTATGAATATTCTATATATTGGTACTTTACATCCACATCCAGGCGGTTCTGCAATTTCTGGATCGCAAATTGTTACACATCTAGCAAAGCGCGATCACAAGGTTTTCGCAATAGCTCCAATTACTGACACTGACGCAGCAAACTTAAGTCATTTTAATAGTTTAATACCCAAAACAACAATTTTTCGATATACGGTTCCTTATTATAACACTTCTACTCACAGCCAATTTTCTCATGAATACAGTAATAAGGAGCGAAATTCAATATTGTCAATATTACCAAGTGTTCTTATAAAATGTGATCCTGATATTATCATGTTAGGCAGAGAGACTTTTATTTGGGACATCCCAAAGGCAGTAAAAAATCATAAAGCAAAAGTTGTATTGAGAGTAGCAGGAGCCACAACTTTAGGTATTTTCAATAATACATTACCTCAAGATGTAGCTGAAATGTTTTTAACTGAATATAGGAAAAGTGATCTTTTGATTACACCTGCAAATCATATTTTAAAACACTTAAAATCTGTTGGAATCAACAATTGTGTACATATTCCTAATGCTGTAAATACATCAAAATTCTCTCCATCCGAAAATGGTATGTCAATAAAAGATCGGTATAGTATACCACATCAAAACGTAGTAGTAAGTCATATATCGGGGTTGGAATCTATTAAACGTCCGATGGACTTCATTTTAGCCGCAGAAGGTATTTTAAAAAGGAAAAAAAATGTTACATTCTTAATTATAGGAAATGGGCCATGTTATTATGAGATGACAAGTTATTGTAAGGAAAAAAACATAGAAAATGATTTTAGATTTACTGGATGGATCGACTACGAAATTGTAAACACTTATTTCGCAGCAACCGACATTGTTGTGATGCCATGTGAAACCGATACTCAACCTCGAGTATATTTAGAGGCTATGTCATCAGGTTGCGCATTAATAGCGAGCTCTATTGACGCTTCAAAAGAAATTATAAACGATAGGAGGACCGGAGTATTATATAAGAGTGGTGATATTTTTCAACTGTCGGCAGCCATTGAAGATTTGATTGATAATCCAATTTTACGTCATAACTTGCAAGTAAGTGCTAGAGATTACATTATAAATAACCATAAGTGGGATAGCATAACAAGCCTATACGAAAATAATTTTGAAAACCTATTAAAATCGTATTTATGATAGAAAGTGAAATGTCATTAGACCAGATGAGAGGGTATAAAGGAATAAATCCCAGACCATTGAATTTCGATGATTTTTGGAATGATTGTTTACAAGAACTAAATCAAATTGATCCAGATATTAGTATTGAGGAAACAGATTTCACAGTTCCTTTTGCTAAGTGTTATCATTTATATTTTACAAGTACTAAAGGGGCGAGAATATATGCAAAATTGATAAGGCCAATTGATCTGCAAATTAAAGGACCAGGCTTGTTGATATTTCATGGATATTCCGGTAATTCAGGAGGATGGTCTGAAAAACCAACCAAACTTTGTTATGCAGCAATGGGATTTACAGTTGCGGCTATGGAATGTCGAGGACAGGGTGGTAAAAGTATAGATAGTGGATATAGTAAAGGCTGGTCATTAAGAGGTCATATAGTTAGAGGTATAATTGATAATCCTAACAACCTAATGTACCGTGACATTTTTTTAGATACGGTTCAACTTGCAAAAGTTGTGATGAATTTAGATGGTGTAGATCCAAACAGAATCGGCGTAACTGGCGAAAGTCAAGGCGGAGCACTTTCGATAGCATGTGCGGCTCTTGTACCACAAATTAAGAAAATCGCACCAATATTTCCTTTCTTGTGCGACTACAAAAGGGCATGGCAATTAAATACAGAAGACAGTGCATACATGGAAATCAATGAATATATACGTCGGTTCGATCCTAGACATGAAAAACTAGATGAAATTTTTAATACTCTCGGATATATTGATATTCAGCATTTATCTGGTCGCATTAAAGGCGAGACTTTAATGGCTATAGCGCTATCAGATACTCGATGTCCTCCGTCTACACAATTTGCGATGTACAATAAAATACGCGCAGAAAAATCCATCCGGATATACCCGGACTATGGTCATGAGCGCCTTCCAGATCACTCAGATGAAATATTTCAGTTCTTAAAAATGCTTTAAACAATACTCCTTATATATGGTTGAGTTTATTTTTAGCGAATTTGGTGTAAAAAGACGAAATGGAGGAGGCGATCATTTAGATAAATTAGATAGACTAGAGCCTTCGCTTACTTCGATCAAAAGGTATTTCCCAGATGCAATATTCACTGTATACAGTGATTTTGATCTGAAAATGGCTGGAGTGACATTAAAGAAGGTCGTTTCGCCTCTTGACACTAATCATCCAAGGTTTGGTTACAGAAGTAGTGATTTATTTAAATTCGTAGGTTTAATGGAATCTAAAGCTGACTTGGCAATTGCCATGGATTCAGATATGTTTATAGTTTCTGAGAATGTAAGTTACATTCGTCCCATAACTCAGAGATTTGGATTTTGTGCTCCAATGAATCCAAGAGTTTTGGTTAAAACGGATTCAATCATTGGAATGGATGGATCATCAATTATTGATGAAAGTGGAGGTTATGGATTCGCGATCAACACTACACCACTTTCATTTTATACAAAGAATTCTAGAGCAAGAAAATATTTAGAAGCATGTGTAAATATTATGCATTTATCTCCTGCGCGAGCACCTTTAATTATGTGGCAAGCAATGTGGGAATCTGGCTTTACTCCGTATTTGTTACCTCCTCAATGGTGTGTTTGTGAAACACAAGAATCAATTGGAGATGAGATAATCCTACATGTAGGTCATCGTCGCATTATCGATTACTACAAAATAAAATTATGACAAAGAATAATAGTCATACCGTTAAAAATGTACTAATCTTTACATCATCACTCGGATGGGGCGGTGCTGAGACGCATTTAGTTAGAATCGCCAATGAACTTGATAAATTAAATTGTAAAGTGCAGGTGGCAGTTGTGGATGGTGGTGGAGTAAATGAACAGTTTCTAAATTCTAACATCTCACTACTAGTCTTTAATCGAAGTAAAAGCCTCGAAAGTTATGGAAACCTAATGATGTCTGTATTTTATCTTCGGAGAAAGATCCAAGAGATCAATCCACAAGTTATTTACTCAGTTATGGATCATGCTAATGTTTTTGCCTTATTGGCCATACTAGGACTTAAAACCAAACCTATATCTGTGATCTCAGTTCAGAATACTCCAAGTAAAAAGTATTTTTTTGACAGGAGACTTACTAGCAGGCTAACACTTAGACTGATGAAGTTGCTCTACAGAAAAGCATCTGCAGTAGTAGCAAGTTCGGAAGGTGTGCAACATGATTTAAACAAACTGATTCCATCAACATTAAAAAACACTCGTGTTATCTACAATGCAGGATATGATGACAATGTTATTCGTCTTTCAAAGGATATTGCTAAGAATATTACACGAAATATTTCAATTGTTGTTGCATGCGGCCGGCTAATTTATCAAAAAGGTTTCTCATACCTGTTGCAAGCTATGAATATTGTAAACAAAACAAGATCGGTAAAGTTATTTATTATTGGCGATGGGCCAGAGAAAGCGTCTTTGCTATCACTAGCCAGTGAGCTGAACATTTTGGATAGGGTTGTTATAACCGGATTTGTAGAAAACCCTTACCAGTTTATGGCACAAGCCGATGTCTTCGTTTTATCATCTATTTTTGAAGGTTGCTCCAATGTCATTGCAGAAGCGATGTCAATTGGAGTACCAGTTATTTCAACAGATTGCCCTTACGGCCCAGGTGAGCTCATAGATATTGGAGAAAATGGAATGCTTGTGCCAATGGAAAATGCTCAAGCAATTGCTAATGCAATATTATATTTGTTAGAAAATCCGATTTTTGCTGCTATTTTAAGTGAAAAAGCAAGAAGCAGTGTAAAGAAAAGACATTCTACATATATTGCAAATCAATATTACGAGTTATTTAATGCTTTGTGGAATAGAGAAGGATCTAAAGCAATCATTTAAAATAATTTGATTTGAGCAGGAATATAATTATTGGCGCTTACTTATGTTCAAAAGTAGATCCGCAGAGAGATAGATATACGCCAACAGATGATTTTGGATATATAGAGGGTTGGTATAACAGTATATTGACAACAAATAATAAAGGTGTTATACTGCATGATAGTTTGTCGAGCGAATTTGTTAAGAGGTATGAAAACTTAGCGCTTTCATTTGTCAAAGTTGATATTTCAAAAATACCCTACACTATAAATGATTGTCGTTTTATTATTTTCAATGAATATCTACAGAAAAATATATTTAACAATGTCTTTATCACGGATATTTCAGATGTAGTATTTAAAAAAGATCCTTTTGAACTAGTTGCCGAGAAATTGCTGGTTGGTTCCGAGTCTGTTGTGAAGAAGGACTTTTGGTGGTCAAAAAAATATATTAATGAAGTTTATCCTTGCTATCCTTTTTGGAATGAACCTCTTCTCAACTGTGGAATTCTCGGTGGAAATTACAAAATGGTAAAAGAGGTTTTGGAAATTATGGTGAATGAAATTTACAAAAATCCCGTCAGGGAATATTTTATAGACATGATGGTATTCAATTATGTAATTCATTCAAATTTTTATGGGAAATATTTTACTGGAAGTCCACTACATACGGTTTTTAAAAATTATGACACAGCAAATATTGATGCCTATATCATTCACAAATAAAATTTCCTAAATTATTCGCATCACCCATAAGTCAATACAAAAAGCAGTGAATTGTGTTCTTGATTTTCAAAATGGTCTGAATTAATGGGAGGAGGTCATCAGAAAATATTCCAGGAGACCCGGAAAGTTTCATTCATAGCACAGCTTAAAAGAAAAAAATGGGAGAATTAGTTTAATTTTAGTCAAAATCCATCAAGAAAAACCTTATTTTGACTAATCAAGGATTATATTTTGACTAAAAAACTACCGATTTTACATAAAAAATCCCTGTAAATATTTGATTTACAGGGATTTAACTGCGGTCCGGACGGGACTCGAACCCGCGACCCCATGCGTGACAGGCATGTATTCTAACCAGCTGAACTACCGAACCATTTTTACCCCCTTTTGCCGTAGTAAAGGAGGTTGTACCCCTGTTACCCTGACCTAAGATGGTAAGTATTTAAAGAACTGTTTTCCAAAATTTTTGGAGGCACAAAAGTATAATTTTAATGATTCATTTGATACTGATTGATTAAAAATACTTTGGATGATAATTGTAAGCAGTTGAATATCAGTTAGTATATTCGAATGACATCCGCTTTTTATCCGCTAAAATGAATACCTTGAGCAACTTTTTGAGGCTGTGGCGGCACATCTGTTCTGTCTCCCGCTTTTGCCAATTAAGTAACTTTACCCACTTATGGAATATCCTCAACATCAGCATTGCACCTTGTGCGGGAAAGGTCCGCTCAAGCCAATGAAAGGTTATGAAAAACACTTCCTGGTAAAGTGCAGTAACTGCGGCTTTGTGCTGACCTCCCGCATACCCTCTCAGCAGGAACTTGAGGAACACTACAATACCTATTCCTACTCTTACGAACACTATCTATCACCCATAACCGTGCAGCGTTACAACCACCTGCTGGATGAGTTTGAGCCCTTTCGTAAAACAAACCGACTGATTGACGTGGGTTGTGGTCTCGGCTTTTTTTTGGTGGAGGCCGCCAAAAGAGGCTGGGAGGTTTACGGTACCGAATATTCCAATGCCGCCGTTACTACCTGTGCCGCAAAAGGTATCCGGATGAAACAGGGTGAACTGAATGCCGCCGACTGGCCTGCCGACCATTTTGATATTGTTACCTCATTTGAGGTGCTGGAACATTTGAACAATCCCAACCACGAGATAGATCAGATTAAGTCCATCCTCCGACCCGGCGGATTGTTTTACTGTACTACTCCAAACTTCGATACACTCGAAAGATATCTGCTTAAAGCCGACCACAACGTTATCGGTTACCCCGAACACCTGTCGTATTACACCGCCGGTACCATCCACAAACTGCTTACCTCACATGGGTTTGTCCGCGAAAAAGTACTGCTCACCGGCATCAGCTTTACACGTATTCGGCAAACCTGTTGCAACTCTGATCAAAAACTGATTTCTGCCGAATCAGATGACGAACGTGTGCGCATGCATATTGAAAAAAGACCGTGGCTCCAGTACATGAAAAATATGATGAATGGTTTACTGACACTGACGAGAAAAGGGCTCTCGTTGAAAGTGTATTACATCAACCGGAAATAAAGAGGTTGTTTTTAGGGCAATTTCCTGATGCCTCCCAAAAAATCAGGTAGGGCTGTCCGGGTTACCTTATTTAACTATTCTGCTGCAAGATGCGGTTTCTTACACGTGCGGTCGTAATCTTGTCACTGGTTAGTCTCTTTACGGATATGGCCAGTGAAATGCTGTATCCTATTCTCCCGGTTTATTTACAAAGTATCGGCTATTCGGTAATTGTAATTGGGGTAATCGAAGGGTTTGCCGAAGCAATTGCAGGTTTGTCAAAAGGATATTTTGGTAAAATGTCGGACCTCACAGGAAAACGTGTTCCGTTTGTCAGGATGGGATACCTGTTGAGTGCGGTTTCTAAACCGTTAATGGGACTCTTTTTAAATGCCTGGTGGATTTTCGGGTCACGGATGATCGACAGAACCGGAAAAGGCATACGTACCGGAGCACGTGATGCACTTCTTTCGGATGCATCCGGAGCAGGCGACAAAGGCAAGGTATTCGGCTTTCACAGAACTATGGATACACTGGGTGCTGTTGCGGGCCCGCTGCTCGCTTTGGTATGGCTTGAATGGCATCCCGGCGATTACAGGAATTTATTTTTTGTAGCCTTTTTACCGGGACTGGT
The DNA here is from genome assembly GCA_036274495.1 of Bacteroidia bacterium. Classification (GTDB taxonomy): domain Bacteria; phylum Bacteroidota; class Bacteroidia; order AKYH767-A; family OLB10; genus DASUFP01. The sequence goes on along the minus strand of DASUFP010000076.1, from coordinate 410 downwards.
TGCCATAGGGCTGACTTATTTACTAAATGAAATAAAACAGCCGGCGATTAAAAAGGTAAAGCGTCAAAAGTTTTTTGATTTCATCCATTATTGGAAAGCAAGCCCTGCCGCTTACCGGCAACTTGTTTCGGGCCTGCTCTTGTTTGCATTGTTCAACAGTTCGGATGTGTTTCTGTTGCTAAAAATGAAATCCGCAACCGGTTCTGATGCAGATGTGATTTATGCTTATGTTTTTTACAACCTCATTTACGCGATTGCGGCTTTCCCTCTCGGAATTGTAGCAGATAAATTGGGAATGAAAAAAGTGTTGTGTGCCGGACTGTTATTATTTGCGGTTGTCTACTTCGGCATGGCGCAAATTAATTCCGTTGCAGGATTTATGGTTATGTTGTTTATCTATGGCATTTATG
>DASUFP010000075.1:0-10526 GCA_036274495.1 Bacteroidia bacterium | reverse complement strand
AGTCCCGACTTCATCAACTGTGTCGACAACACCCTTTCAAAGGCTGACTCGTCCAGGTTAAACATTGAGGATAAGAGACAATCGATATGCACACCTGTGCAATCGGAAGAAGCTGAGGAGGTAAAAGCCAGCTGTTCCAGTTCAGCTTTAGGAAGCGCTGTGAGTTTACTGATTTTGTACCCCTGCTTATTCAACATCGATACATTGAGCAGCAGTTTCAGGTCCTCATCGTCGTAGTACCTGATATTGGTTGAAGTTCTTTTAGGGCTTGGGATACCATAACGCTGCTCCCATATCCGAAGCGTATGCGACTTTATGCCTGTAAGATTGGCAATATCCTTAATAGTAAATTTATTCATCTGTTGAGTTATCCAGACAGGGGGTTAGCAGAGCTGCCGATTGATTAACCATTATGATGCCTATAAAGTTTCCTGTATAACACTTTTATAAATTCGCGTTCAAGGATGAGGGCGGACAGGTCGTCAAAATAAGATGATTTATTTAGTTTATTACCAAGCTTATTGATCTGATTTTCATCTACATCGATACGATACAACAACCCAAAAAATTGTTCGGGGCTGTTATCGTAAAATGCTTTTAATGCCGGCTTGAGCTGGTCAAACAGCTCCTCGTAAGCCGTTTCCACCGATCCTGAGAAGTGCGGTTCCACCCCGGCAATACCGAAATCCTTTAACACCTGAGTGGCCGTATCCCGAACAACTTCGAGATCGTGGCGGTATTTTTCAATCTCAGCTGCTTTCATACTATTTTGAAGAAGCGCCAAATGTTAGCCGAAGCCGTTTCACCGGCCTGTTGTTTATGAGATGTTCCTCAACTATTTCATCAACGTCGGCAAGGGTAACACTGCCGTAAAAAACTCCTTCAGGATATACCACCAGGGCGGGTCCAAGTTCACACACATCCAGACAACCGGCCTTTTGGGCACGAATTGCTACCTTTAGCCCTCTGTCTTTAATGAGTTTTTTGAAAGCCCTTACCAACTCCAAACCGTGCTGTTCGCCGCAACTCTTCTTTTCTCCGGGCTGGCGCTGATTAGTACAGATAAAGACGTGCTTCTCGTATTTCATCATATCAGGGTTCAAAAATAGGTCAGACGGCTCCGGCACACAACATTTAAGTAGCCTCAGCCTGATTTTTTTTCAACAGCGCAGGAGGATTGACCACAAATAATCACTTGTTAAAACCTTTAACAAACGCTTTTGTTTTAGTTTCGGTGATGGATCAGACGGAGCATATATTGATTGCAGGAGGCAGCGGGACTATTGGCCGGCTGATCAGAAAGGCCTTTGAAAAGGCAGGCCACCGGGTGACTGTGTTATCAAGATCATCGTCAGGACCGGGATATGCATCCTGGGATCCGGCGCAGGACACTATCGATACAGCGGCACTTGCTGATGCAACGGTGCTTATTAACCTGTCAGGAGAGCAGATTGCACCCGGCCGGTGGACCGACAGCAGAAAGAAGCGTATCAGAGACAGCAGAACAGAATCCACCCTCTTTCTGGCATGGTGTCTGAAAAATTTACCCAACAGCATTCACACTGTTATTAATGCTTCGGCAAGCGGATATTACGGCGATAGCGGTTCAACGTTGGTAGATGAAACTTCGCCTCCGGGTGAGGGTTTCATGGGCACCACTTGTGTGAAATGGGAGAAAGCGGCAGCAGCCTATTCGGGACCGGGAATCAGAGTATTGATTGTGAGAATGGGAATTATTCTTGACCCGCATTCGGGATTGCTGGCCGAAATTTTGAAACCGGCCCGTTTTGGCATCATCCCGCTCCTGGGTTCCGGGAGACAATACCTGAGTTGGATTCATCCCTCGGATCTTGCAGGCATACTATTACACCTGATTGGGAAAAAGGAACTTTCAGGCGTTTTTAACACCTCATCGCCCGAACCGGTAACTATGCGTCATATGGCTGCAGCAATAAAATCAGCACTGCACTCGCAGGCGCTTATTTTTAGTGTGCCCTCGTTGCTGCTGCAACTGGTACTTGGAGAAGTGTCGGCTACCGTGATTACGGGTCAGCGGGTCTCTTGCGAAAAAATCATTCAAAGCGGGTATGCATTTCAATTCGGTCGTCTTGATGATGCCTTGATTAACCTTTTACATGGATAACCCAGCAGCAGCCTATTTCTGGTTTCGGCGCGATCTCCGTATGGATGATAATGCAGGCCTTTCGCATGCTTTTGCTTCAGGACATCCTGTACAATGTATTTTTATTTTCGATACCAATATCCTCGACAAACTCAGCTCAAAGTTTGATCCGAGACTTCAGTTTATTCACGGACAATTGCAGCAAATAGATTCCATACTAAGAAAGGCCGGAGGCGGGCTGCAGACTTTTTATGGTGAACCGGCAGAAGTATGGAAGACAATTATTGCGAAGCAAAAGGTAGCAGCAGTTTACACCAATCACGACTACGAACCATACGCTATTGATCGCGACAGGGCAGTTGCATTGCTGCTCGAAAAAAACAAGATTCCTTTTCATAGCTATAAGGATCAGGTGATTTTTGAAAAAGATGAAGTCATAAAAAACGACGGCACTCCTTATACAGTATTTACACCTTACAAGCGCAAGTGGCTCGAATTATTTTCGAATGCTGCACTCACCCGGTTTTCGGTTACCGATCTGAAGAACCATATTTCTCATGTTCAGCCGGTTCCCATTCACAGTATTGAAGCTATTGGATTTGAATCGAAAAAAATAACTTTTGCGAAACCGGTCACCGACCGCAGTACCTTACGGTTGTATGGCAAGGTGCGTGACATACCATCGGCCAATGGCACCAGCAGAGTGAGCATGTATTTGCGTTTTGGGGTTGTCAGCATTCGCGATTTGGTAAGGAAAGCACTTGATGCAAAAAGCGATGTTTGGTTAAACGAATTGATCTGGAGAGAATATTACATGATGATTCTGTGGCATTTCCCTCACGTTGTACATTCCGCTTTCAAAAAACAATACAACCGTATTCCATGGCTGAACAATCCTGATGCATTTGAGAGGTGGTGTAACGGAACAACCGGGTTTCCGATTGTAGATGCAGGTATGCGTGAGCTGAATGCTACAGGCTTTATGCATAACCGGGTGCGTATGATAACCGCCAGTTTTCTCACCAAACATCTGCTTACCGACTGGCGCTGGGGTGAAGCCTATTTTGCCGAAAAACTGCTCGACTTCGAACTCTCCTCCAACAACGGCGGATGGCAGTGGGCCGCAGGTTGCGGCTGCGATGCGGCTCCCTATTTCAGGATTTTCAATCCGGCCGAGCAGACAAAAAAATTTGATCCCGAATTAAAATACATCCGCAAATGGGTTCCGGAACTGGATTCATTTGATTATCCGGACCCGATAATTGATCACAAATTTGCCCGGGAAAGGTGCCTGCAGGTTTACAAAAAGGCTTTAACAGGATAACATAGCATTCATTACAAATCCCCTGGAATTGCGTTAAAGTCAGCAATAACATGATGGCTCAAACCTTCAGGCCTCTCTTACCATCAGCAATTCGGCAAAATCTCTGAGTGGCTTTTTGCTTTCATCCGCAACAGGTATCGCATCGAGGTGATGCATAGCCATTTCAAAATAACGGACCATTTCCTTTTCGGCGATATCGCGTACCTGCAGTTTGTCAAAAATATTCTTAACCGCCTGAACTTTTTCAGCGGGATTGCTTTTGTTATTTGTCAGCCAGTTTTTCAGTTCTTCTTTATCAGCACCCTGTACCATTTCGAGTGCAGTAATAAGTAACATGGTTTTTTTATTGGCGATAATATCCCCACCGCTCAATTTTCCGAATTTATCAGCATCTCCGTAAACATCGAGAATATCATCTTTCAGCTGAAAAGCAACTCCTATGCATCTTCCAAATTCGTAAATGTGTTCGGCAGAGGATGCTGTTGCGCCGGCAATGAGAGCGCCGATTTTTAAAGCAGCGGCCAGCAGTACTGCCGTTTTAAAACTTATCATTTCAATATAAGCTTCAGTGGTAACATGTTGCTGTTCTTCAAAATCCATATCCAGCTGTTGTCCTTCGCACACCTCAATTGCTGTTTTATGAAACAAATTCATGACATCTCTCAAACAGCTGTCGGGAGCCTGCATCATCAGCTGGCATGACTGTACAAACATGGTGTCGCCGGAGAGTATTGCAACATTTGAATTCCATTTAGTGTGTACGGTGGCTTTGGAGCGACGCAAAGGAGCCTTGTCCATAATGTCGTCGTGCATCAGTGTGAAGTTGTGGAACACTTCAAGACCAAGAGCGGGAGACAATGCCTTGTTTACATCGCCGCCAAACAGTTCGCAACTCATCAATACCAGCACAGGACGCATTCGCTTTCCTTCGAGCGCCAGAATATACCGGATTGGATCGTAAAGGTATGGGGGATCGTTTGGAAATTCGAGTTTCCTGATGCCTTCTTCTACTGTCTTCTTAAATTCAGAAATAGCGTGCATGAAAAATCAGGCTTCAATAATAGACTGCTTCGCTTCTATCAAATTTCGGATACCCTGCTCGAGCGTGGTGAGCGGCCTGTTGAGCAACATTTTCATTTTACTGTTATCAGGGCAACGCCGCGTCATATCCCCTTCTTTAAGAGCAGGTAAATGGACAATTTTCGATTTGGATCCGGTAACACTGATTATTTTGTGAGCAAGTTCGAGAATGGATATTTCAATGTCGGTGCCTATGTTCACCACATCGTTAATCATCTGACCGGTATAGTAGGCACTCAAACAAGCATCCACATTGTCATCTATAAAACAGAATGTCCGGGTTTGTTTACCATCGCCGTAAATGGTGATATCCTTATTGTTGAGTGCTGCGAAAAGAAATTTCGACATCACAAAATCTTTGCTTTGTCTCGGGCCGTAGGTATTAAAAAATCTGAATATGGTATAGTCCAGATCGAATTCCTGTTTATAGGCACGCAGATAGGCCTCACCGATATTTTTTACAATTGCGTAAGGAAGGCGTGAATTTAAAGGAGTGGTATGTTCATTTTGCGGGAACTCTACAGGCTCGCCGTAAACTTCGGAGGAAGAGGAAAAGTAGACCCTTGACACACCCGTATTTTTGGAAAGGTTCAGGATATTTCTGATGCCGGTAATATCGTTGAGCACCATTACGGGATAGGTAAGTGTTCTTTTTACTCCCACTAATGCGGCAAAATGGAATACCGTATCGAACCGGTAGGCGTTAAAGATGCTTGAAATATCCTGAAAGTCGTTGACATCAGCTTTGATGAACTTAATGTTGCCGTGTGGCGACCTTGGAATTTTATTGAGCGTGCCGGTATGCAGGTTGTCGACAATTACCACCAGGTTATCGTGATTCTGGGCCAGCTTTCCGGCAAGTGCACTTCCTATGAAGCCTGCTCCTCCGGTAACAAGTATACGTGTTCTCATATCAGTCGGGTAGTTTCAGTAAGTATTCGCCATAACCGCTTTTTCTTAGCGGTTCGGCAATTTGGTGTAGTGTTTTTTTATCAATATAACCTTTACGGTAAGCGACTTCTTCGATGCAACCAATTTTGAGACCTTGCCGCTCTTCAATAACCTGAACAAATTGTGAAGCCTGCAGTAACGAGTTAAATGTTCCTGTATCGAGCCATGCAGTTCCCCGGTTCAGAATTCCAACCTTCAGTTTTCCCCTCTTCAGGTATTCCTTGTTTACATCGGTAATTTCATATTCGCCGCGGGCACTGGGTTGCAGGTTTTTTGCAATCTGCACAACCTCATTATCGTAAAAATAAAGTCCCGGAACAGCAAAATTCGACTTTGGATGACTTGGCTTCTCTTCGATGCTTAACACTTTACCCGATTTATCAAATTCCACCACACCGTACCGTTCAGGATCCGAAACATGGTATGCAAATACTACTCCTCCGTCGGGATTGTGATTGGCTTCGAGCAGTTCACCCAGTCCGGAACCGTAAAAAATATTATCACCCAGAATAAGTGCTACTTTGTGGTTCCCGATAAATGATTCACCGATTACAAAAGCCTGAGCGAGTCCGTTCGGCACAGCCTGTTCGGCATAGCTGAACGAACATCCCACTCTTGAACCGTCGCCGAGCAATGTTTTAAAATGAGGCAGGTCGTGAGGAGTGCTGATAATAAGGACTTCTTTAATTCCCGCCATCATCAAAACGGACAACGGATAATAGATCATCGGCTTATCGAAAACAGGCATCAGCTGTTTACTCATTGCCAGAGTAAGCGGATGCAATCGTGTGCCGGAACCGCCGGCGAGAATGATACCTTTCACTTTTGTTGATTATCGGGTTTTAATGTATCAGGTTTAACAGATGCCATTAAACAGCATTGCCATCAACTTATTTTTTCTTCGGCTACAAGATCAACTTTTCTAATTTCAAGTTCATCCAGATCGATGTCCTCATCTTCACTTAAAATTTGAATCAATGGTTCCTGTAAGAATGCTTTTGTAGTTAATCTGCGTTCCAGTGCAATAAGTAAAGCAGGCAATAATATCAGATTGGAGCACATGGCTACCAGCAATGTAATTGATATGAGTATGCCTAAGGAAGCGGTCCCGCCGAAGCTGGAAGCCGAAAAAATGAAGAATCCGAAAAAGAGGATCACCGCCGTGTAAATCATACTCACTCCCGTTTCGCGGATAGTTAGTGTTACAGCTCTTCCTATACTCATTGCCTTATACCGCATTTCGTGGCGGTATTTGGTCAGGAAGTAAATGGTACCATCGGAAGCAATTCCAAATGCAATACTGAATATAAGAATGGTGGATGGCTTTAATGCAATATGAAAATAGCCCATTATGCCTGCCGTTATGATGAGCGGAATGAGGCTTGGAAGAATTGAAACGGAGATCATTCTGAACGACATAAAGAGCGCGAACATGATAATTGAAATCAGAATAATCGCAAGTATGATACTCTCCATCAGATTCGTAAAGAGATAATTATTGCCTTTGAGGAAAATAAGGCTGTTGCCCGTCATGGTTGTTTTATAATCCTGCGGATTGAATATGGAATCGATTCGCGGTCGCAATTCATCGACAAGTTTGGCCATCTTCACCGAACCAATATCTGCCATCTGAACACTTACCCGGGTAACAGATCGGGTGCTGTCGATAAATGAACGGAACATCTGCGACTTTTCTTTTGAATCGCCGGTGAGATAGGAATTCATTTCGGCCAGGTCCAGTGTGCCGGGCAGCACATAGTACTTTGCATCACCGCCCCTGAACGACTGATAACTGAATTTTATTCCATCCACCACTGCCACAGGTTTCGAAAATTCGGGATAGGTGGCAAGTACTTTTTCCAGCCGGTTTATCTTTTGCAATGTAAGCGGATCGAGTGCTTTTCCTTTTTCACGTGTTTCAATGGCGAACTCCAATGGCAACACGCCATGAAAGTTGTCTTCAAAAAACCGCATGTCAACATAAATAGGATCATGCTTGGGGAGATCGTCAACCACATAACCGACGGAACTGATCCTTGTAATGCCATATCCTGATACGATGAGAACAACTGCGACTATTGCAAAAATGGTTTTGTAATGGTGGTGCACTACAAAATCAATTCTGGAAAGAAAACGATTTAACCGTGGCGCTTTCAGGTGCTTGATATGCCTGACATCAGGAGAAGGAAGGAAACTGAAAACTATTGGTATAAGCACAAGAGATATCAGGTAGGTGCTCATTACATTTATTGCAGCCACCAGTCCGAATTCCATCAGCAAATTACTTCGGGTAAAATAAAATACACCAAACCCGATGGCAGTAGTTACATTGGCCAGAAAAGTGGTTAAGCCAATTCTTTCGATAGTACGTGCCAATGCTTTTATTTTATTGCCGTGACGCCTAAATTCCTCGTGGTATTTGTTCAGCAACAAAATACTGTTTGGAATGCCGATTACAATTATGAGCGGCGGTATAAGTCCAATCAGCATTGTGATTTTGTAACCGAACAGCACAATGGTACCCAGTGACCAGATTACACCGGTGAGCACAACAATCAAACTGAAGAAAACAACTTTGAACGATCTGAAAAACACCAATAAAATAATAGAGCATACCAGAACGGCGAGCAGTAAAAACAATTCAAGCTCTTTGGCCACCTTGCCGGTGATGGCAGTGCGTATAAAGGGCATTCCCGAAATATGAACTTCGGTATGATGTTTTTCTGAAAAGACTGCCACTTTATCCCTGATCTCCTCAACCATTCCAATCCGGCTTTTGGTGTTCAGTTTAACTTTGTCGAATGTAATGGCCATGAGGGTGGCGTCTTTCTCAGGATTGTAGATGAATCCACGGTAAAAAGGCAATTCCCCTATCACCTGTTTCAGGCTGTCCATCTGCTCCTGTGAGCTAACCTCCTTATCGAAAAGCGGCTTTACTTCAAACTTTCGTAATTCTTCGTTTCGGGTGATGGTATAAATATCGGCTACAGATACTACCGCCTCAATACCATCTATTGATTTGATTTCTTTGCCCAGTTTTTTCCAGTCGTTAAAAGTGGATGCAGTAAAAAAGTTGCTGTCCCTTACGCCCAGCACCATTACGGTACCATCTTCACCAAATGTCTTTTTGAATTTTGTATACTCCTGATAATCAGGATCGGTTGTCGGAAGCACTTTCGCAAAGTCGTACGATAACTGCACTTTCGTGGAAGTGTAGGCGAAAAACAACGTCAGCGCAACAAATATCGCAAGAAGCGCTCTCCGGTTTCGTAATATGACTCGTGCAACGGCCCTGAAAATCATGATGTTCTAAGTGCCGGTAAAGGTAAGGAAAATAGAGGTGATAGCCTCATCCGCCCGAATTATATAAGACACTGCTATACAGCAACTTATACGACAACTCAAACTTTACGGGAGAATCGGTTCAGCATCACCTAAATTTGTCCTCCCTGCAGGATTATTTCTGATGAACGCATTTATTTATTTAGATCACAACGCCACCACCCCGGTTGACCCGGATGTTTTAGCCGCGATGTTGCCCTGGTTTACCGAACATTTTGGCAATCCTGCGAGCACCACTCATGCCGCCGGAAGGAGAGCTGCCGAAGCGATAAAAAACAGCAGACAACAAGTTGCCGCATTGATAAACAGTGAACCGGATGAAATTATTTTTTCTTCGGGTGCTACCGAAAGCGCCAATGTGGCCTTAAGGGGATTCGCAGTTGCCTATGCTTCAAAGGGAAAGCACATTGTTTCATGGGAAACAGAACACCCCGCAGTGCTCGACACCTTAAACCACCTCAAAGCCGGCGGATATGAAATTACATTGCTGCCGGCAGACAGGAGTGGCCGGGCCGATGTCCGGTTACTGGAACAATCGATACGACCCGACACTGTTTTGGTATGTGTGATGCTTGCGAATAACGAAACAGGTGTAATCAATCCGGTTGCGGAAATCGCAGCCGTCGCACATCATCATCAAATTGCTGTTTGTTGTGATGCGACCCAGGCCGCAGGAAAAATACGGATTGATGTAAATGAGTTAGGAGCGGACCTGTTGTTTTTGTCGGCACACAAAATGTACGGACCAAAAGGTACGGGAGCACTTTACATCCGAAGAAAAGGACCAAGAATTTCCTTGTCGCCTATTCTGTTTGGAGGCGGACATGAGCGTGGACTGAGGCCCGGCACCTTAAACGTTCCGGGAATAGTTGGTTTAGGCGCGGCGGCGGAACTGGCTGCCCAATACCTCTGGGATGCAGCCAATAAGATGTCGCACTTACGCACCCGGCTGGAGCAACTGATTTTACTTGAACCCGATATTTACATCAACGGCGACATGCGCAACCGGTTGCCCAACACTACCAATTTGCTTATCAGGGGCATAAAAGCATCCGATTTACTTAAGCATACTATTGGCCTGGCTTACTCATTCGGATCGGCATGTTCGTCAGAAAAAGAGGAACCGTCGCATGTGTTAAAAGCAATGGGACTGAGTGATGAAGAAGCCTACGGATCCATCAGATTAAGCCTCGGAAAAGATACTACAGCGGAACAGGTTGACAAGGCAGCAGCTGTTTTACGTGCTGCTATTTCGCGTGTCAGGGCAGAAACAACATTTTAATTTTTGAATATTATATAGAAATTTACATCGTCACCCATTTATCCCATCAGCAAATCCCGTCCTTAATGTCTCAGCAAAAAAAACTTTTTCTTCTTGACGCGATGGCGCTCATCTACCGCGCCTACTTTGCATTCAGCAAAAATCCACGTATCAATTCAAAAGGCCTCAACACCTCAGCCATGTTTGGCTTTACCAATACGCTGCTTGAAATTTTAAACAAAGAAAAGCCCACTCACATAGCAGTTGCTTTCGACACTGCCGCACCCACACAACGGCACGAAGATTTTGAAGCATATAAGGCCAACCGTGAGGCGATACCTGAAGATCTGGCCACTTCGATTCCTTATGTGCAGGAAATTATTGAGGCCTTTAACATTCCGGTTATTGTTAAAGACGGATATGAGGCTGATGACATCATTGGAACA
>DASUFP010000074.1:0-17613 GCA_036274495.1 Bacteroidia bacterium | reverse complement strand
GTTCATTAGTGCCGTGCATTTCACCAACCATAATAAGCTTAAAGGGATGCACCGCATCATAAATATTATCTGAAAGCCGCGAGAGGTTATCGATTCGGATAGCGTGCTCCTGAATATAATTGGTCTCCTGGGCAATGGCTTTGGCATGCAGCAGCAACAAAATTACAAGCATCGAAAGAGGGTACCTTTTCATAAGTATTAGAAATAATACTATAAAGGTACTGAATTGTCATATTACCGCGATTTGCGCCGCAGATAATTATAGTCGAAGTAATAAAGCACCTTTAGCGAAAGACTGTGGTGCTGGGGTTGCGTAATCATATCGCTGAAGTTATCGTCGTAGGCAGGCCGTTTCAATAACCCCGGAATATCGCTTTCGATTGCATTTTTGTAGGCAAAAATCAGATCACTTCCCGGTGCAAACCGCCAGGTGTAGGTGGCATCTATATTAAAGGCATTGTAATTAAAACTGTTGTTAATGTTATAAGTGTCGTTGGGGATGTGGTCGCCATTTTCAATAATGGTGAAATACTTGTGGTATTCACCTGTTTGCCAGTAGTGCCGCCCATATAAATTCACCGACATCTCATTATTGAAAATATAGGAAATGTTAAGTGTGTTTTCAAAGGTATTCATCCGGCGTAAGCCGTAAATAATATCGCCGTTGACATCAATATCGGCAAAGCCGAAATTATAGGGATCAAAATAATAACCGAAAATATAACGCAGCGTCAGTTTGTCGTTTACCCTGTACCGCACAGTTACATCTGAATTGTATCCTTCCGAAACAAATTCACCAATAAAATTACTGATATTCTGTTGGATGTCGAGGGCCAGTTTTTTTCTGTAATCGGTACTGAGTCCCGCATATGCATAGTAGTATCTGATGCCCTTTGAATAGCGGCCGGGTACACGGGGTTCAAAATAATCGTAGTAGTCGCCCAATACGCTTCCTCCTCCTGCAAATACGGCGTTGTAATCCAGAAGGGTAAAAAAGGTGCTTATATCAAGGTCGTTGCTGATGGGTTTCCCCGACAGAAAGTTAGTCGCATAATTATATACAACGGTGCTGTTGGCATTACGGAGCACTTTCCAGGGCTGATACAAATTGTGTGTGATAAATGTTTTATACCTGACTGAGTTGTTGATGGTCTGGTATCCCAAATCACTTGTAAAATAGTTATCATCTATCACCTCATATGCACCCCCATACTGAAACGTGCCGCCCAATTTTTTGATACCGGTAATGTAGCGGTATCCCAGCTGATCGGAGAGTACTGATGCCGGTTCGTCAGGCGTGCGGCTGAACTGCTGACTGAGCGACGCTTTGCCCTCGAAGGCAAATGAATTTTTTTTGTTGCTGATGGTAAAACCTGAACCGGTAACGTTAGCATCGTTGTAGCCTTTGTCGCGGATAACATTGGTGTTGATTACATAAAATCCGGAGTTATTGGCCAGTTGCTGATCAAACACCATTACATTGTAATTGGTAAGCGGTTCGGTAAGCACGCGTCGAGTTCCGCCGTCAACAGTTTTAATTTGTGCATAGGTATTTTCGGTGACGGCATTAAAAAATCCGATTCCTAAACCATCGTCAGTACGTCCCGATACTTTAAGCGCGTTAATCAGTTTGGCACTCGAGGGATTTTCGTCGAGCCGTTCGCCTTCCTGCAACTGATCTTCGGCCGAATAATATCCTGAAGGCACGTCGCCGATACGGCGCGAATAAAAGAGATCATCTTTGTTGAACAACTCCAGACTTTCTTTAAAGAAGGGCCTGTTTTCGGAATAGACCACTTCGCGGTAACTGAGATTTTTTATTTTACTGTCGGATTGCACCTGACCGAAATCGGGGAGCAGGGTAAGGTCGAGTGTAAAGCGTTCGTCAATGCCATACTTTACATCGGCACCCATATTATACGACAACGAATTGGAATAGCGTCCAACGCCATCGGCATCGGAGTAGGGCGATCTGTCGGCATAAACCGATGCATAAGGAGTAAAGGAGAGCCGCAGCGGTGCTTTAACATCGTCGATACCGGTAATGCGTCCCCAGTAGAGCAAGGGGTTGTTGGTAGCATTAGGTACCGGCGACCATTGTGTAACTTCTCTGGTTCTTCGCACCGAACGCTGCAGCTGCATGCCCCACACCTGCGAAGTATTTTTTGGAAAGCGCAGTGCCGAGTAGGGAATTTTCAATTCGGCCACCCATCCCTCGGCGGTAATACTTGTTGTACTTTCCCACACCGCATCAAAAGTTGGATCCGAAACTTTTATATCGAACTGCACACCTGACGAATAGGTGCCAAACACAAAAGCATCCTGATGGTTGTTGTAGGTATCGAAGCTCACTTTGAAATAATCGGCATTGATAGGTTCGGCATCGCGTTTGCCTAATTCGGTGAGGATGCTGTCGGGTGCCGAGTCGTACATCACCGCTCCTATGTAAATGGCCACATTGTCGTAAGCAATCATCACTTTGGTAGGATGATCGGGGGCGGCACCTTCAATAGGCAGGTACTGTATAAACCCGGTTGCAGTTTCGGCCTGTGACCATACCGGTTCGTCCAGAACACCATCGATTTTAGGTGACTGCAATGCACGTACCGCCCTGTAGGTTTTCAGGGAGTCCTGGGCCATCAAAAATCCGGGTATCAGAACACACAACAGCAGTATTAAAAACCGGCGTATCATAATGGAACAAAACTCGTTATAAAATTCTAAAGTGTTAAATGGCAGCCTGCAACATAAAAATGTGGCGCCCGGAGGCAACTTTTTGCTTTTGCCTGTAACATTTGGAGGGGGTTATCCATCTTATACCCAATAACGGTCTGTTGGGCCACCTAAATCAAAAACCATGAAACCATTTGTTCGTCAATTACAATCAGCAGTCATTTGCGGATGTGCAATCCTTTGGACAGGTATTGCAAGTGCATCTGACATCACAACCGAAACACGTACGCCGGGCGACTTTACCAGCCTGGACCTCTCCGGAGTATTTTCCATAACGCTGGTTCACGGCACTTCGTGTTCGGTAGCGTTAAAAGGCGATGTCGAAGATTTAAAACATGTAAAAGCCGAAGTCAAAAATAAAGAACTGAAACTTTCGTTAACCAGGGACACACAATTAAAGGAAGCCATTGCGGTGACCATTACCTACGTTTCCATTGATGAAATTGAAGTAAGCGGTGTTATAAATCTGACATCAGAGGGAGCGGTGAAAGCCGAAAAGTTTTCGATGGACATGAGCGGCACCGGCAAAGCGCAACTTGAAATTGAAACTGCAAAACTTGATGTGGATATCAGCGGTACGGGCAGCATTACCTTAACGGGACATGCCAACACAGCGGATCTGGACATATCGGGTGCAGGAAAACTGCTTGCTTCGGCAATGGAATCGGAGACCTGTAAAATTGAAATTTCAGGAGTAGGCAGTGCCGAAGTAAACGTGTCAAAATCGATTGATGCTGACATTTCGGGATCGGGCACAGTGAAGTATTCAGGTACTCCTGAAATCAGGCAATCGGTGTCGGGTACCGGTAAGGTGGTAAAAATGTGACGGGCCCGTTCCGTAAGGGGGTTGTTGAGAGACGGCCCCCTATTGTTTTTAGTTTGTTCCGCTGTCGAGTAAATTCAGCAGCTCGTCCACTTTTGGTGAGAGGATAATTTCGATGCGTCTGTTTTTCTTGCGCGCTTCGGCGGTGTTGCCGGTATCTACAGGCATGTATTCGCCACGTCCGGCAGGCATCAGTCGTGAGGGATCAATTTTTCCGTATTTCATCAGAATACGTACTACCGAAGTCGACCGCAGCACGCTCAGGTCCCAGTTGTCTTTTATATTTCCGCCTTTGATAGGTACATTATCGGTATGGCCTTCGATAAGGATATTTACATCGGGATTTTTATCCAGCACTTCGGCGAGTTGTTTAAGTGCCTGTTCGCCGCGCGGATCCACTACTGTTGAACCGGAGGCGAAGAGCAATTGTTCTTCGAGCGAAACATAAACTTTGCCCTGCTTTTTCACAATCGTTAGTCCGTTGTTGTTGAAGCCCAGCAATGCTTTGGTGAGGTTGTCCTTAAGTGCGGCCTGGGCGCTGTCTTTACTGTTCAAAATACGTTGCAGTTCGTTTACCTTAGCTTCGCGCTGCTGTAACTGCCGTGTGGTTTCCTGCAGTGCCTGTTCCTGTTTCTTAAGCGAGTCGGCTTTACGGAAGAGTTCTTCCTGCGTAAGCTGCAGTTCACGGATCATTTTTTTAGTTTCATCCTGAGCATTTTGATTCAATTTATCGTCGTTGGCAACCAGTTTTTCATACGAAGATGTCAATTCGTTATAAAGTCCTGTGAGTCGTCTGTTTGCCAAGCCGCAGGCAGAAGTATCGGCGGCAAGGAAATTGATATCACGTTTCATGACAGCATTGTCGTTTTTTAACTCATCGAGCTGAATTTTTTGATCGGAGACATCTGCACGCAGCTTCTTATTTTCTTCGTCGCATTTAGCTTTTCCGGCCTGCACATCATCATACATCCGTCCCGGAACGCAGGAGGCAGTTAAAAGAAGTACTGATACAAGGGCGGTAAGGCTGCTCTTAAAGGGATTCATCATGTCAGAAAGGTGTTTTTTTAACAGGCTGAAATTACAACAGGGTGTAATATTTTGGGTAAAAAAGTCAAATCTTTATTAAATTTAGGTCGTTAATAAGTATTGGACCCATTCCCATTGATGTATGACAACACTCAGCGAAAATTGGATTACAGAGCGGCACATCGATTTTGAGTACAAAAAGTATGTGTTGCTGGCGTATTTAAAGGAAGTAAGTGAACGGTTTACCGAGTCGAGGCTATACCCTTCGCTTGCCGAACTGGTAATGCATTACCGTAATGTGGTGGCGTTACGAAACAGCAAGAACAGCCTGTACGACAGCTTTCCGGGTGCCGTTTCGGGAGTGGATATATCGAATTTCAGTGTGCTTTTCGAGAAACTGACAGAAGATGACCATTTGATGCAGGAGATTAGTTCGATCATTGACTTTTCGATACCTCAATTTGAAAAACACATTGCCGAAGGGAGGCAGATTTATGATTTTATTGAATCGCGGCTGAATATTTTTCCTGTAGGGATTATACCGCTGCACACCGATGAGGGGTACCTTTTTTTAAAATATGCTCCTGAGCGGGAGACCATGGTGTTTGAATATCAGATTACCATTTTCGAAAACCCCGATGAGCGGTACAGGGGTATTTCAACCAGCTATATTGCTTCTTTTCCCGAAGGGCTTAATCTTTCCTTTGAGCAAATAAAGCTCGATCTTATCCGTTACAGAACCAGTCTTCCCAATCCGGCTACCTATGTAATTGAGTCGGAGTTGAAAGTGCCTTTGCAGGAAACCCTGCTGCCGCTGGCCAAAAGGGCCTTTGTACGGCATCTGGCTACTCTGTAACAGGGGTTTCAGCACTGTATTTATCTGTATTTTCACCTCTTCAATGCCGGGAAACTACCGGTGCAGTTAATAGGCTACTGCGGGTTATTCAGTTATGAGGTTTACACGTACACGTTATTTCCGGCCGGTTCTTTTACTACTCCTGTTCATTGGGGCGTACAGTACGCCATCGCGGGGACAAAGCAATGCCCGTCAGCTTACGCTTGTAGTAACTGCCGATTCAATGGTAGTAGATACCATGAGTCTGGTACCCGGATCGCTGGCGTTGTACACTACTTCGGGAGTGCTGGCCGACACTGCAGGCATGCGCATTGATGCCGCATCGGCCACCGTATGGTTTCCCCGGCGCATGATGGGCGATACTTTGCGGGCGGTGTACAGGGTTTTTCCGTTGCTGCTTACGCAGACGTATAAACGCCGCGACCGCGCATCGATAGAAAAGGGATTTGGCGGACAATACAACCCTTTCACCTACCCGGGATCGGATGCCGGAGATAATTTATTCAGGCTACAGGGACTCAACAGCAGCGGTAACATTTCGCGCGGCGTAACATTTGGGAACAACCAGGATCTGGTGGTTAACTCCTCCTTTAACCTGCAGTTGTCGGGTAAGCTGGGTGATGATGTAGAAATACTTGCCGCCATTACCGACAACAACATCCCTGTTCAGCCGGAAGGCAACACACAACAAATTCAGGACTTCGACAAAGTGTTTATTCAGTTGTCGAAAAATAAAAGTAAATTGATAGTAGGTGATTTCGAATTACACAAACCGCCGGGATATTTTATGAACCTTTATAAAAAGGGACAAGGGGCTTCTTTTACAAGCGAGTACAAGGCAGGAACCAACAAAATAATGCGAACCGGTGTAAGCGGAGCCATTTCGAAAGGGCGCTTTGCGCGGAATGTGATTGCCGGAATTGAAGCCAACCAGGGGCCTTACCGGTTAACAGGCAGCGAAAACGAATCGTTTATTGTAGTGCTGGCGGGAACCGAAAAAGTTTTTGTCGACGGACAGGAGATGGTGCGTGGCGAACAGGGTGATTATATCATTGATTACAACACCGCTCAGGTTACGTTTACGACGCGGCGGCAAATTACCAAAGATTCGAGGATTGTTGTAGAGTTTCAGTATTCCGATAAAAATTATTCACGTACGCTCTATTTTCTGAATCAGGAGTATCAGGATACCAAATTAAAGCTGCGCGGCAGTTTTTTCTCGGAGCAGGATTTAAAAAATCAACCGTTGTTACAGGATTTAAACGATGCGCAAAAGGCGTTGCTGGCATCGGTGGGCGACAGTTTACAGGAAGCCGTTTACAGCAATGTGGATACGGTTGAATTTAATTCGAATGAGGTGTTGTATGCGCGCCGCGATTCGGCGGGATATACTTTTTATGAGTACACCACCGACAGTACCATTACCGTGTACCGTCTTGGTTTCAGTTATCTGGGGCCGGGACGCGGCAATTACATTCCTGTTGCAGCGAGTGCCAATGGCAGGGTGTTCCGGTGGGTGCCGCCTGCAGGAGGGGTGCCGCAGGGAACCTATGAACCCGTTATACAATTGATATCACCAAAAAAACAGCAGATGTTGTCGGTAGGAGGCGAATACCAGCTTGATGCAAAGAGCAAAGTGTTTGGTGAATTCGCCTTCTCCAATTACAACCAGAATCTTTTTTCGTCGCTCGACAAAGCCGACGACAAGGGTATTGCCGTAAATGCCGGAGGAGAAAAATTATTTAAAACGGGTGGCGATTCCGCTGCCGGATGGGGATTGCTTACATCGGTAACTATTGAACACGTCGACAGCCGCTTCAAACAGATCGAGACATTTCGGTCGGTTGAGTTTAACCGCGACTGGAATTTAAATACAACAGCACTTACGGGTGATGAAAACGCGGCTTCGGTAGGGTTAACCATGCAAAAGCCGGGGCAGATGATAAGTTACCGGTTTAAGACATTCATAAAGGGAAGCGATTACCGTGGCTATATGAACCTGTTGGGAGCAAACGTTAGTTTTGAAAAGTTCAGACTGGTAGCCAACGGCAGTTATCTGATTACAGATGGCAATCTGAACAAGTCGGATTTTATACGATCGAAAGCTGATTTATCGAGGCCGGTAGGAATTATTATTGCAGGAGCGGGATTTGAACAGGAATACAATAAGCAACGCAATCCGCAAAATGATTCGCTGCTTGCGGTAAGCACTGCCTATTACCGGCCGTCGTTATACGTGATGTCGCACGACACTTCAAAAATTAAATTCAGAGCAGATGCATCGCGCCGTACCGACTTTAATTTTTACAAATACAATCTTGAAAAGAGCACTGTTGCCGATGAGGCAGCGGGAAAAATTGAGTTTACCGGAAATCCCAAAAGCAGGCTGAGTTTGAGCAGCAGTTACAGGAACCTGCAGGTAAGCGATTCGGCTGTAACGGCAACACCTGCCGAGGAGACCATACTGAACCGCGGCGAATACAATTTTGTGGCGATGGACGGCATGTTCAACTCCAACACTTTTTATGAGGCGGGAACAGGGCAAGAGCCCCGTCAGGATTATGCTTTTGTGGAGGTAGCGGCAGGAACGGGTGTATATACGTATGCGGGCGACTATAATAACAACGGAGTAAAAGATCTGGATGAATTTGAAATTGCCGCCTTTGCCGATCAGGCCAACTATATAAAAGTATTTATACCCACCAATGAATATATTAAAACGAGAACCAATCAGTTTAGCCAGGTACTCACCATAACGCCTGCAGCCTATTACAAAAAACGCGAAGGGTGGCAGCGGCTGGTGGGACGTTTTTCGGATCAGGTAACGTACCGTATCGACAACAAGACCACCGAGAAAAATATCATCAAAGCGCTGAATCCTTTCCGCACGGGTGTATCGGACAGCATATTGATAACAACCAATTCGGCATTCAGAAACACATTTTACTTTAACCGCAGCAGCACCGTTACCGGGGCCGACATTACCTGGCAGGATAACCGCAACAAGACATTGCTTACAAACGGATTTGAAACAAGAATATTAAAAAGCCTGCTTGCCAATGCGAGATGGAACATCAGCAAAAAATACAGCATTGCGGCGGCCGGCGAAAACGGAGTGCGGTTGTCGGAGTCGGAATATTTGTCGTCGCGCGATTTCCGGATCGAATACCAGCGGGCGCAGCCCAAGTTCAGCTACCAGCCCACCATAAATTTCAGGGCTACGCTCACATATGAGTATCTGATTAAAATGAACACCACCGGCGACAACGGAGAACATTCCATTCAGCACAACGGTGGCATAGAGTTAAAATACAGTTCGGTAAAAAAAGGTGTTGTAACGGCAAAGTTTAACACCATACGCATTGAATACAATGCCGACGAAAACACTTCTATTGCCTATGAGATGCTTGAGGGATTAAAAACAGGCATTAATTACACATGGGGATTATCGTTACAGCGTAACTTGTCGAATGCGGTGCAGGTGAATTTGAATTACGAGGGCCGCAAACCCGACGGTACCAAAACGGTACATACCGGAACGGTTTCGGCACGCGCGTTTTTCTGAGAAAAATTATTTCAGCGTAAGCGAGGCAGACCCAATCATGTTGCCTTCAACATACACTTCAATAGTGTACTTGCCTTTGGTGTATTGCGAACCTTTGGTCCAATAAAGGCAGAGGTCGGTATCTTTATTATCGTAGTCGAACGATTCTTTAGCCGTATACAGAGTTGCCTGGTTGTTGTACATAAACGTCTCCGAAGAGGTCGACATAACAGCGCCATCCGGACTCAGTACACGCAGGTAGGCATCTTTTGAACCACGGTCGGCAATAAGATTTTCGAGAATGGTAAAACAGGTTCGCAGTTTTTCTACCGATCCGGCGCGTGACGTTTCTGTCTCTTTTCCACTCGATTTAAAACGCACCCCTGAAGCTTTCATATTGATAGTTTTCAGGACCGATCCGATAGCCACTTTATTGGCAAGCATAGTATTTTCCTGCGTCAGGTTCTGCAGTCGGCCTCTTTCCGACTCGAGGGTAGAGTTCAGCGTGAGGTTTTGCTGGTTCAGCTGATCGTTGGCAGTGCGCATGGAGTCGAGTTGGGCGAGATACACATCGTTCATCTGATGCAGCTGGGCAAGTTCGGCTTTAGCTCTGCGCAGCTGGGCAGCGTCGCCGGAATTTATGAGTCGCTGAATTTCAGCCATTTTAGACTTTATTTCCTGGTCTTTCTCCGACAGCTGGCTTTGCAGCGCGGCATTTTCCTGATTCACTTTGTCATACTCGGCCTTCATACGCTGCAGTTCGGCAGAGAGGGATTCCTTTTCCGATATAGTAGATTCCAGGTTTGCACTCAGATCTTCCAGATGGCTCTTCTTGTCGAAGAACTGCCACAACAGGAGTCCGTTTACTGCCAGCAGGACCGAAATAACCACAATGACGATAGCCTTGCGGGAATCCTTCTCTTTTGGCTCATAATCAACGGGTTCCATTTGATTTTCTTCCATGATACAAGCGTGTTAGGTTGAATAGGTTTCCTTATTCGTGGCAACGAATTTACTACTTAAAATTAAGCGGAAAAATTCATTTTTAAGTATTTAGTGAATTTGAAAGGTTATCTTTGGTTTTGCTGTTTTTCGAACCCGCTGCACTTTTCGTTTCCATGGTTTCTGTTTTTCACGATTTAGTCAACTTATTTTTTCCGGAAGTATGTCCTGCCTGCGGCAACGCTTTGTTTACGGGCGAGCGTACCATTTGCACATTATGCAGGGCCTTTTTGCCCCGTACCGGATTTGAAAAGGTGGCGGGCAATGCGGCCGAAAACCAATTTACCGGCAAGGTGGAAATTGCTGCTGCCGCGTCGTTGTATTATTTTAACAAGGGCGAGAAGGTACAGCAGCTCATACACCGGTTAAAGTATAAAGGAGAGGTGGAGGCCGGCAGGGAAGCGGGGCGCATAATGGGCGCGGCATTAAAGCAGTCGGGCCGCTTTGGCAACCTGCAATGTGCCGTGCCGGTTCCGCTGCACAAGAGTAAGCTGCGCATAAGGTGGTACAACCAGAGCTTACCCTTTGCCGAAGGGGTAGCTGAGTTGCTGGGTATTGCGGTTGAACCCGGATTGCTGAAAAGGAAAACAGCAGCATCGTCGCAAACCAACAAGGGGAGGTATGCCCGATGGGAAAATGTAGCTGAGGCTTTTGAAGCGGTGCATGCCGACCGTATTGCCGGGAGGCATTTTTTACTTGCCGACGATGTAATAACAACAGGCTCCACATTAGCTGCCTGTGCCGAAGTAATGAACAGGTCAGGGGCCGCCTCGGTGAGTGTTGTTTCCATTGCATTTGCATCGCGGTAACGGGCGGTAATCGGCAGTGGCAGTAGCGGTCTTCGTTTTTAAGGATTATGTTTGCAGTTGAAAAATTATGACCGAATACTTAACCATACCCGACACAACTGCTTCAAAAGAAGAGCGGTACAGCCAGCTATTCCCTCAGATAGAGGGTTTGATTATGGGCGAAAACGATTTAATTGCCAACCTGTCCAACTGCATTGCCGCCATACATCTGACCATGGGATTTTTATGGACCGGAATTTATTTTGTGAGAGGCAACGAACTTGTATTGGGGCCTTTTCAGGGACCCGTTGCCTGCACGCGCATCCGTAAAG
The DNA here is from genome assembly GCA_036274495.1 of Bacteroidia bacterium. Taxonomy (GTDB): domain Bacteria; phylum Bacteroidota; class Bacteroidia; order AKYH767-A; family OLB10; genus DASUFP01. The sequence goes on along the minus strand of DASUFP010000074.1, from coordinate 6,509 downwards.
GGCGGGGCGTTTGCGGTAAAGCGTGGGAACAGCAAAAAACCATTATAGTAGAAGATGTGTCGACGTTCGACGATCACATCTCGTGCAGTTCGCTAAGTCGTTCCGAAATAGTTGTTCCTGTTTTCGGTAACGGGGAGGTGGTTTGGGTGCTTGACATTGACGGCGCCGAGCTGGCGGCTTTTGATGGCACCGATGCCGAATGGCTCGAAAAAATTATGCGACTCATTGAACCGCGTTAATGAAAGGACAGAGGCACATTTGCAAACTGTTTTCTGCCGTGGCGGGGCTGTTGCTGGTGTGCAGTTGTGCCAACCGTATTATTCCCGGCGGCGGTCCTGTTGATGAGCGGGCTCCGGGGCTTACGACGGAGTCGCCTCCCAACGGCTCGGTTAATTTTTCGGCAAAAGAAATTGTTATAACGTTCGACGAGTATGTGCAGGTAAAAGACGCCTCCCATTCACTGGTGGTATCGCCCCCCATGGAGCCCTTGCCGAAGGTGATGGCGCGAAAGAGAAGCATAATTATTACACTGCCTGACAGTTTAAGGGCCGCCACTACATATACCCTCGACTTTGGAGACGCCATTGCCGACATAAACGAATCGAATCCCATACGCGGATACCGTTATGTTTTTGCAACGGGCGAAGTACTCGACACGCTTACCATTGGCGGTGTGGTAGTGCAGGGTTTAACAATGAAGCCTGTTCCGGGAGCGCTGGCTGCTGCTTTCCCGGCAGACCTTGCCGACTCGTTGCTGGGAAAAACCGCTCCCGATTATTTTGCCAGGTGCGGCGACAACGGGACCTTTCTCATTTCCAATATGCGCCCGGGGTTATACAGAATTTTCGGACTCAACGATAAAAACAATAACCTGCGTGCCGATATACCTGACGAAGAGCTGGCATTTGTAACCGACCCGGTTGAGCCGGGAACTTCGGGTTTACAGCTGCGGCTGTCACGTCAGGAACCATTGGCCGAGCGGGTGCTTACATCGGAACTTACCGAACCCGGACGGCTGGTTACGGGATTTGCACGAGGGTCATCGGCGTTAAGCTGGAAATTTTTACAACCTGTTCCCGACAAGGTGGTTGCATTTCAAAACAGCGCGGCCGACAGCCTGGTACTTTTATTTATGCCTCGTGCCGACAGCGTTGAAGTAGCTTTCAGCGAAAGGGGCATTGCATTCGATACTGTATCGGAGCGCTTGCGCAGGGGGAGCAACCAGCAATTGTCTACAACCACTTATATGCGCTGGATTCCGGCCCCGCCAGCCGGAGGCACATTAGATGCGGGTGTAATTCCATCCATTACCTGGGAAGTTCCCTTAACGGGATTTGATACGTCGAAAGTTACTTTTTTCCGCGACACCATACCTTTAACGGGAGTAACGGTAACTACCGATTCATCGGGAAGGACAACACAGTTTGCGGGCACCTGGACGGAGGGGCGTTATTCGATAACACTGGCGCCGGGAGCCGCAACTGATATGTTTGGGCGAGCGAACGACACCATTCGGCAAACCTTTTCGGTTCCGGGGGAGCGCACGAGGGGGAGCATACGCATGCAGCTTTCGCAGGAAGAGGGAGTCAGGATTATGCAGCTGGTAACGGAAAAGGACGAAGTAGTAAAACAGTGGACGGTACCGCATAACGGAAAAGTAGAACTTGAGCGAATAGAACCGGGTATTTATCGCTTGCGCCTGATTGCCGACAGCAACAAAAATGGCAGATGGGATGCAGGCAATTACAGAACGGGAGTACAGCCTGAGCAGGTTACCTATTATCCGGAAGCAATTACTGTACGGGCCAACTGGGAACTGGAGCTGGAGTGGAATTAAAAACAAGGTGTGATGATTAGAAGCTGCTGTTTTTTATTTTTGAACACAACAGCGACATACATAAAATACTTTAACGTCCCTTAAAGGGACCAATTGCAAAAACATGAATAGCGAAAACACAGCCATTAATGCTTCGGATGCGCCGGAGCCGGTAGGAGCCTATCCGCATGCCAGAAGAGTAGGTAATTTGTTGTTTTTATCGGGGGTAGGTCCCCGTGAGCGCGGCACAAAAAAAATTCCGGGTGTCGAAGTTGACGATCAGGGCAATATTGTTTCGTATGATATAGCGGCACAATGCCATTCGGTGTTCAAAAATGTAAGAACCATTTTGGAGGCCTCCGGTTCGTCGTGGGACAAAATGATTGACGTTACCGTTTTTCTCACCAACATGAAAGACGACTTTGCAACATACAACGCATTGTATGCAACGTATTTTAAAGACGCCAATCCGTGCCGCACAACTGTTGAGATCAACTGTCTGCCAACGCCAATTGCCATAGAGTTAAAGGTTATTGCAACTATTTAGATAAAACCGCGGTACTGATGCAGAACGGGTAAGCATAGTAACCACATAAGTTGTTGCCGTAATTTACCGTAACTCCTATTTACATCACTAAACAAATTGCCGTTTTATTTTTTTTTGCAATCTTTACAGGAGCTTTTCTTATATACTTTTCTTTATAATGGCAAAACCAATTGTTTTCATTGACTTTGGACGTCAAAAGGGCCGCAAAGTCATAATGGTGCGATTTCATTTCAACAGGGAAATTTACGACTTGTTAAAAGTTATGGAGGGTGCACACTGGAATCCTTCGGCCCGGCAATGGGAATTTCCATGGGCGCATGACTGTTTATTAAAACTTAAGGAGGCGTTATCGGGCAGTTACCAATTGCGCATCAGCAAGAGCGGCCGGCCATGGAGCCGAGAGGCAATGGAGCGGGAGGAGGCAATTGGTGTTAAGGCGGACACGTTTGCACGTTGGTTAAGGAGCAAACGATACAGCGAAAACACCATCAGGACCTATTGTGAATCGTTAAAGTCGTTTTTACGATTTAAGGAGGGGATTGATTCGGATGAAATAGCAGTTGAAGATTTGATACGGTTTAATAACGAATACATATTAAAAAAGGGGTATTCGCAGGCGTTTCAAAATCTTATAGTGAATGCTTTAAAACTGTATTTGCAGGTAATTGAAAACAAAACGTTGGATCCGGGTTTGCTGCACCGGCCCCGGAGGGAGCATCGTTTACCGAATGTGTTAAGCAAGGAGGAGGTGGGTTTGATACTGGATCAGCCGGTGAATTTAAAACACAAGTTAATGTTAATAATGATTTACAGTTGCGGGTTAAGGTGCAGCGAGTTATTGCATTTGAAGCCGGCCGATGTAGACAGCAGGCGAATGTTGCTTATTGTACGGATGGCAAAGGGCAACAAGGACCGTATTGTACCGTTAAGTGTGAAGTTGCTGCCAAAGTTGCGCGAGTACTACCGTATGTATAAGCCGGGCACTTATTTATTTGAGGGGCAGATGCGTGGCGAAATGTATTCGGCGCGGAGTTTACAGCAGGTATTACGGAGAGCGGTGGAGAAGGCGGGCATTCGCAAGCCTGTCACATTACACTGGTTACGACACAGTTACGCCACTCATTTACTGGAGAGCGGCACCGATTTACGGTATATACAGGAGTTGTTAGGTCATAAGAGCAGCAGGACGACCGAGATATACACGCATGTAAGTACCAGGAGCATCCAGAACATAACATCGCCATTTGATAGTTTGTGACACTTTACTTAGTTTTGATAACACGCCATATACCTTCGACTATCCGACAACCATACGTTGCATAACAGAAACAATGTGGCGGGTATAAGTAAGTTAGGGCCCATTGGCCCGCAAAGGCCTGGCCGCACAAACACGCAGGCCGTGGCTAAAGGTTCCGGTGCGCTGTAGCCTGTAGATCGGTTCCGTGGAATTCATGGGCTTTTTGAGAGGAAACTATTTTTGGGTTCTTTTATTATTCAGATGACAGGTATTTTCCGTGAGGCTGAATACCATCAGTCACAAGAGCCCCTTCGACAGTGGTAAAAACAGGCTACCGCATCCCGGAAATATAAGCTGGCGCCGGAGGGGTTTCGCCGGAGGGTCATTTCGCTGAGCGCCAACAAGCCCTAACAGCGGGTAGCCGACAGCCGCTTTTTTTTATTACATTAGCAAGGCGGGCTGCCGTCGGCTACCCGCGAAACGTTAGGGCCCATTGGCCCGCAAAGGCCTGGCCGCACAAAAACGCAGGCCGTGGCTAAAGGTTCCGGTGCGCGGTAGCCGGTAGATCGGTTCTGTGGAATTCATGTGCTTTTTGAGAGGAAACTATTTTTAGTTTCTTTTTTTATTTTGATGACAGGTATTTTCCGTGAGGATGAATACTACCAGTCAAAAGAGCCCCTTCGACAATGGTAAAAACAGGCTACCGCATCCCGGAAATATAAGCTGGCACCGGAGGGGTTTCGCCGGAGGGTCATTTCGCTGAGCGCCAACGGGCCCTAACAGCGGGTAGCCGACAGCCGCTTTTTTTTATTACATTAGCAAGGCGGGCTGCCGTCGGCTACCCGCGAAACGTTATGGCCCATTGGCCCGCAAAGGGCCCGGTCGCACAAACACGCAGGCCCTGGCTAAAGGTTCCGGTGCGCGGTAGCCTTCAGCTCGGTTCTGTGGAATTCATGTGCTTTTTGAGAGGAAACTATTTTTGGTTTCTTTTTTTATTTTGATGACAGGTATTTTCCGTGAGGCTGAATACCACCAGTCAAAAGAGCCCCTTCTTCAGTGGTAAAAACAGGCTACCGCATCCCGGAAATATAAGCTGGCGCCGGAGGGATGCCGCGGACGGGTCATTTCACAGAGCGCCAACAGGCCCTAACAGCGGGTAGCCGACAGCCGCCGGAATTTATTATCTTTAACAGCGGCGGCTGCCGTCGGCTACCCGCGAAACGTTAGCGGCAATGCTAATATGTGCCTTGTTTTGTTAATCATCTATAGATGATTAGCTTTAATTTTAATTAATAAATAAAATAACAATAATGACTAACACTCTCGCAAGCGGTTTAAAACATGCATCTGTAAATTTTGAAACACTCCATAAGAATTATCATCCGATGTTAGCTCTTGTAAAGGAGTTGATAGGGGTAGTGCCCGCTTGTGACCCTATTTTAGAAATATGGCCAACAGGCTTCAGAACATATAATATTCTTGTGCCTAATATGTTCAATTTACCGAATACGATTTTCGGAAAGAAATCATTCAAGGCATCGATGGGCTTAGCCATGTATACATCCAGCAGAGCTGCCGAGTGCCCTTATTGCTCGGCTCATACCTGCTCTTTTGCATTGCGAAGAGGCGCAAGCATTGAGGCCATTACAGGAAACTACTCGCCAAAAGAACAGGCAATTGTTGCTATGGCTGAAGGATTATCGAGGGTACCTGTTGAGCTTAGCTTGACTCAATGTAATTCAATGTCTGAATATTTCTCTCCTTCGGAAGTGGAATCAATTGTATATTCTATCAGTATGATGGGCTTTCTAAACAAATTTATGGATGCCATTGGGGTTGAACTTGAACAGGAAGCTATTAATGATACTGCGGATATTATATCCAAAACCGGCTGGAAGCCTGGCAAACATGTTAACGGAACCTATAAAATTACAGAGAAGACAACCCTTAAGTCCGACAATTTACTTACTTATTTGCGGGTAATAAGGCAGGCCCCCGGAGCAGTTCGATTAGAAAAAAAATGGACCAGAGATGTTCCTGCAAGCTACCCGCAAGCGACTGAATATCTTCAAAAAAATACCGGACACTCCTTTCCTATTCTAAAAAATATTGCACAACCTCGCGTCATCCGCGCATTAACCACTGTACTTCGAGATAATTTAAATCAGGAAGTAACAGAAGTTGGACTGATAATAAAAAACCTTGCTGGATATGTTTTTTCCAGAGTCGTGTCGAACGATATACTTTCTGCCGAGGTTCGCAGTATAATTATGAATTTTGCTCCAGACCTTGGGAATGAAATTTTTGAGACCTTGAATCAAATTGTCCGAATGAAAATGCCAACTGACGTAAAAAGCTGCAAGGAATTGATGGCATCTCTGCAAAAACATTCCGCTATATCTGAGAAAGATGCAGCAGTAATACTTCTTGCACGAGCAGCATCTCCAAGCCCTGCGTCAGTTAATGAAGCTGTGATTGAAACGACAACCCCACATTTAACCCCGGCAGGTATTGTAGAAATCATAGTATGGTTGTCAGTCCTCCAGTTGTTGCACCGCTTAGGTAGTTATTACGCATTGGTAAACCACTCGGATGCATAAAAATATCTTTTTGGCCAGTCCCCTGCGAATAAACAGCACAATGCCGCTAACAGCGTATATAACTTATGGCGGGGAAAGTGGTAAATTCAAGCTTTGTGCTTTTAAGTAAATTTGGTGCAAGCCGACAGGAAAGTGCTTCGAAAACCGCCACAAGTCATATACGCGAACCGTTATGCACCATTAATACAAATCTTTATCCAAATCAAATAGATGCGAATATTTATCATAATAGTTTTATCCCTAATTTCAAACAAAATATTCTCACAAGAAGGTATTGTCAGCAATTCAATCAAATTAAGTGGTGGTCAA
>DASUFP010000073.1:0-4883 GCA_036274495.1 Bacteroidia bacterium | reverse complement strand
AACGGTGTTCATATAATGAGGGCATCAGCTCTTTTAACCGGTCAATAAAACCGTCGATGAGATTGGTAGGCCGCTCCTCCAGCTCCTCCAGATCAAGTTTCATAACTACAAGCTTATGACGGCGAATGGACCAGTAGTTAGGTCCGCGCATGGCACGGATATCGATTACCTTCATAAAATAAAACGGATAGTGATGTTAAAAGGGTTACAAAGGTCATAAAGATACAATTCATCATTCAAGAAAACGAGTTTTTAATGGATTGAATTAAATATTTTGAAAGAAGATGTCTAATATCTATCTTTATGATATACATTTATTTAAAAATTAAAAATAAGGATTCAGCCATTGCCTTAATCAGGTTGAAAATGCCCAAATATTATTTGAATGACGCAGTCCTCCCAAAATTTTATCATTGTTAATTCTTCATGTGATCCTTTATAAACAATACACTACTAAACATATGAATCGTACTCTGACCCTGGTTGCTGGTTTTACCTTTATGGTACTCTCCAGCAGTTTTGCTCAAGTTTATTCCAACAAAGTTGTCGGCAAGAAACATGAAGCAGTTAGTGACAGCATTAAAACGACTGAATATAAATATGCATTACCTATCTGGGGACAAAAAGCTACGGCACTTGGATTTGATCTCCCTTATTCAGCCGGATTAAGTGTTCAGTATTTATGGCAGAGGTCTGATCTGGTAATTAACAATCTTGAGATCGGATTCAACAACGGCCCCAAAACCAATATTGATGAAATCGTTCGTTTCAACAACGCCACCTCCAAAACACAGGGCGTAAATTTCAGGCCCGATTTATGGATTTTCCCTTTCCTGAACATATACGGAATTATAGCCAAATCAAACTCATCAACCAGTGTCGATTTCAGTATATATGCGCCGGACTCGACAGGAACTTCTCAACAGATTTTTGAAGCCAGTACCAAAGCTGATTTTGAAGGCACCACAGTGGGATTCGGATTAACCCCGACCATAGGAGTTGGTGGTGGTTTTCTGGCAATGGATATGAATTTTGGCTGGACTGACATTGCCGCTCTCGACAAACCGGCCTTTTCTTTTGTCTTTGGACCCCGGTTCGGAAAAACCTTTAAATTCAAAAAGGAACAAAGTCTGGCGCTGTGGACCGGAGCATTCAGAATCAAAATTAACTCCGGAACCAGTGGATCATTACCTGTCGATGAACTTTTTGACCTTGGAGGAATAGAATCAAAGATTGACAACGGCATAGTGAAGATAGATGAATTTCAGCAACAAGTGGACACCTGGTGGAACGGCCTCTCCGCACTGGAACAGCAAAACCCCGTGAACAAGGTTAAATATGAAACAGCCCAGCGTGCGTTGGATAGCGCCGGATCTTTTCTGGGAAATTTAGACGGCGCCGTTAATAATGCAGCAAACTCCACAGTACAATATGCCCTCGATAAAAAACAAAAACAAATGTGGAATTTTATTGTGGGATCGCAATATCAGCTGAATAAACACTGGATGGTACGCGCCGAATTGGGATTTCTCGGATCCCGGGAACAATTTATAGGAGGATTGCAATACCGGTTTGGACTGTAAACGATTGCACTGTCCGAAGATGAGAAGAATCTGTTGTATCCTTTTACTGTTCTTTGCTCCCGCTGCCAGAGGCCAGGTACTTATTTCACTTGTTTTCGGAAAATACCTTAATTCAGGAAAAGTGGAATTCGGACTCGATGGCGGTATGAATCTATCCAATCTAGCCGGTTTGAAAGAGGGGGATTCACATATACAAAAATTGAATCTGGGATTTTACTTCGATATAAAATTGAAAAAGCCCGAATGGATGTTTCATACCGGAGTCATTGTTAAATCGACCATGGGATCAGGCAAGTTGGATGTTTACCCTACCGGTGATCACTCTCTCGATTCACTGATGTCAGGCGGTCATATCAACCGAAAAATAAATTACTTTAACGTGCCGTTGGCCATTAAATATATTACCCCGGTCAGATTGTTTTTTGAAGGCGGTTTGATGCCGGGCCTGAGATATACCGCTATTGATGAATTCACAAATTCTGTTAACGGTCAGGATTTGTCTTATAAAAATGATATCCGTTCCGATCTCACCAGACTTGATTTAGGTATACTTAGTGGTATCGGCTACCGAATAACCAAAGGAAATGGCATCAACCTGGCAATTCGATATTACAGAGGCCTGATAGATATTACCAAAAATGATGACACGGGTGTATATAATCAGTCAATCTATTTTGCAGTGGAAATACCTATAGGTGTAGGAAAAAGTAAGAATCCCCAAAGCACTGCCCCTTAGTCACTTTTTGATTTTATTAGCAACATGATTTAGTTGATTTTCTCAACCATTTTTCTTACATTAGTATCAATTAATAAAACAGAAAGTTGATCCCCTGATTTTATTACCTGTTCATCTTTGGTTGTTTAATTCCGTTGCTGTTCAATAAAAAATTAAGTACAACCGTTAAATTATATTACCATATATTTTGCCATGTTAAGGACCTGTGACGAAAAGCTATTTGGTGCTTTCCAAAACATTATTAAATGAAATCTTTTAAAACTTCAACATCCGATAGCGGTATGATCATAACCAGGGTTTTTACCTCGAAAGGCAAAAATCCTTTTGACCAGTTTACTTATGAAAGCCGAACATCAGTGATAAGGAACCCGGCCGGTGATGAGGTATTTAAAATGGAAAATATTGAAGTACCCTCTGACTGGTCACAAGTAGCCACTGACATACTAGCTCAAAAATATTTCAGAAAAACCGGAGTTCCGCAACCGGATGGCACAAAAGGTTCGGAAACTTCGGTAAAGCAGGTGGTTCACCGGTTAGTAAATTGTTGGTTAAAATGGGGAACAGCTAATGGTTACTTTGCCTCTGAAGAGGATGGCAAGGTTTTTTATGATGAAATGGTTTACCTGCTGCTCTCGCAATCCGGTGCCCCAAATTCACCTCAATGGTTTAACACCGGGTTGTTTAGCGAATACGGAATCAAAGGCAAAGCTCAAGGTCATTACTTTGTTGACGCTGAGAGCAACACTGTTAAGAAATCCACATCTGCCTATGAGCGGCCGCAACCGCATGCCTGCTTTATTCTCTCTGTAAAAGATGACCTGGTAAATGAGGGTGGAATTATGGATCTGCTTTTAAGAGAAGCAAGAATTTTTAAGTACGGAAGTGGTGTTGGTACAAACTTCTCTGATATAAGGAGTGGCGGTGAAGATCTCTCCGGAGGAGGAAAGTCATCAGGACTGATGTCATTTCTTAAAATAGGTGATCGTGCTGCAGGTGCAATAAAATCAGGAGGCACTACACGACGTGCAGCGAAAATGGTTTGTCTGGATATTGACCATCCCGAAATTGAATCATTCATCAACTGGAAAGTTGAAGAAGAAAAAAAGGTCGCTGCCCTGATTGCCGCAGGTTATAGTTCAGATTATGAGGGAGAGGCCTACCAAAGCGTTTCCGGTCAGAATTCAAATAATTCGGTAAGGATTCCCAACAAATTTTTTGAAGCACTCCATAAAGATTTGAAATGGGATCTTATCGCGAGGACTACACATGCCACTATCTCATCTGTTCCTGCCCGCAAACTGTGGGAAGATATTACCTATGCAGCATGGAGATGTGCTGATCCGGGAGTGCAATTTGATACTACAATCAACGAATGGCATACCTGTCCGCAGGGAGGTCGTATCAGGGCATCAAATCCATGTTCTGAGTACATGTTTTTAGATGATACTGCCTGTAATCTGGCTTCATTGAATTTGGTTAAGTTTTATGATACGGCTACAAGAATGTTTGATGTGGCCGGATTTATTCATGCGACAAGGTTGTGGACAATCGTTTTGGAAATTTCTGTTGCTATGGCGCAATTTCCTTCAAAAGAAGTTGCCCGGTTATCCTTTGACTACCGAACATTGGGCTTAGGATATGCAAATCTCGGTTCATTGCTGATGGTAATGGGGATTCCCTATGACAGTGAAACAGGCAGAACTATTGCCGGAGCTATTTCCGCAATTATGTCAGGAACCGCTTATGAGACCTCCTCAGAAATGGCACGGGTGTTGGGTCCCTTTAGAAAGTTTGTTGAAAACAAATCAAATATGCTGAGAGTGATTCGAAATCATAGGTACGCAGCCTACGCTGCCGACGATGCTTATGAAGAACTTGAAATCAAGCCACAACATCTGAATGCCTCATTGTGCCCCGACTATCTGCTCAAAGCGGCATGCAATGCATGGGATAATGCTCTGAATGGAGGCGAGAAATATGGATTCAGAAACGCTCAGGTAACTTGTATTGCACCAACCGGAACAATTGGTCTGCTCATGGACTGTGATACCACTGGTGTTGAGCCTGATTTTGCTCTTGTAAAATTTAAAAAATTATCCGGAGGAGGATATTTCAGAATTGTGAACCAGTCGGTCAAAACAGCCTTGTACCAATTAGGGTACAACGACAAGCAGGTAACCGAAATAGTTTCCTATATAGGTGGCAAAGGTAGTTTTTCAGGGGCCCCGTTTATAAACCATGAATCACTTCTTGCAAAAGGTTTTAATACAGACGACATAGGACAACTTGATAAAAGTGCAGCAGCAGCATTCGATATCCGGTATCTGTTTAATGCTTTTACACTGGGTGAATCGGCCATGCAAAGAATCGGATTCAAACCAAAGCAGTATCGTTCATTCGATTTTGACATTTTAAAAGAACTGGGTTTTAACGATAAACAAATCAATGAAGCGAACCGGTATGTTTGCGGAAACATGACCATAGAAGGCGCTCCCAATTTAAAAGCTACTCACCTCTCCGTTTTTGATTGCACAAATAAATGTGGAAAGGAAGGTAAACGATTC
>DASUFP010000072.1:0-10165 GCA_036274495.1 Bacteroidia bacterium | reverse complement strand
GGCTCCGGCAACATGACCTGAATTAAGCGCTTCAACTAAATCCGGCTCAGAAATAACTCCTCCCCTGGCAGTATTCACCACGATAACGCCCTTTTTCATCATAGCCATTTCAGCGGCAGTTATTAGCGGAGCAGAACCTTTCGGGAAAGGTATATGAACTGTTATAAAATCACTTTGAGTAAGTACCTCTTCAAATGAAGAACAGGAGAGTTTAACATTAACATTTGTATTTGCCGCATGTAAAAAATCAAGCGACACCGTTACATCAGCGGCATGCCGTTTAAAGGGCAGCACCCGCATGCCCAATCCTATCGCCATACGTGCTACGGCTTGTCCGATCATCCCAAAGCCGACAATGCCGATTGTCTTACCGCGCAACTCTGTTCCTTCGCTGTATTTCTTTTTCAAGGCATTGAACTGCTCCTTGGTATCACAGCCCGGCATATTGCGTGCGGCATCAGGCAATAAACGCGATAATGCAAAGAGATTACTGAATACAAGTTCTGCTACAGATTGCGAGCTGGCTTCGGGAGTGTTGATTACCTGAAGCCCATTTTCCCGCGCATAGGCCACATCAATATTATCCATCCCAACACCGGCACGGCCTATCACTTTTAATCCGGGATTTGCGTCAATATGTTCCTTACGAACCTGTGTTGCCGACCGCACCAGAATTGCATCGAAGCCACTGAGTTTTTCTTTCAGCTGTTCCTGGGAAATTTTATCGGTTACGACTTCAAACCCTGCCGCTTCAAGAATATTCTTACCCGCTGCATCAATTCCGTCATTTGCAAGAATTCTTATCATACTATCATGCGGTTTTTAATGCGAATTCCTTCATAACCTGAACCAGCACTTCAACACTTTCGAGCGGAAGCGCATTGTACATCGAAGCCCTGAAACCACCCACTGAACGGTGCCCTTTAATTCCGATAATTCCGGCCTCTTTGGCAGCACTCATAAACGACTCTTCCATTTCAGGTTTTGTTAACAAAAAGCAGGCATTCATCCACGAACGGTCCTCAACGGCACACGTACCGGTAAAGAGCGGATTATTATCAATTTCGGCATACAGCAATTCAGCTTTTTTCTGATTTATTTTTTGAATTGCCGCAACTCCGCCAATCGATTTAAGCCAGTCGAGCGTTGCCATGCAAACATAAATGGCAAACACCGGAGGTGTGTTATATAATGAATCACCATCGATGTGGGTCTGATAATTAAGCATGGTAGGAATGGTTCTTCCCGATTTACCCAGACATTCATTTTTTACGATTACCAGTGTAACACCGGCGGGACCCATGTTTTTCTGAGCGCCGGCATATATCAAATCAAATTCGGCAACATTCACAGGTTTCGAAAAAATATCGCTTGACATATCACACACCACCGGAACCTTCGATTTAGGAAAACCATGCATTTGTGTTCCGTAAATGGTGTTGTTGGATGTTATATGCAAATAAGCGGAATCATCGGGAATGCTGAACCCTTTGGGTATGTATGAGTAGTTTTTATCTTTCGACGAAGCAACAACAACTGTGTTGCCCATCATCTTAGCCTCTTTAACTGCTTTGGCGGCCCACACTCCCGAATCGACATAAGCGGCGGTACCATTTGCCGGAAGCAGATTCATCGGAACCATGGCAAACTGGGTGCTGGCTCCTCCCTGCAAAAACAAAATGCTGTGCGTATCGGGTACCTGAAGCAATTCTTTAACCAACGCTTTTGCATGCTGCAGCACCGCTTCAAAATCTTTACTGCGGTGTGATATTTCGAGAATAGAAAGCCCCGAACCGTTGAAGTTAACGAGTGCTTCTCCGGAGCGCTTGATGGCTTCGGCAGGAAGAATTCCGGGACCTGCCCCAAAATTGTGCTTTTTCATAAGAATATGCTTTCGGTTTAAGAGGGCGCAAGTTACAAATAATGGCGCATTTTTACCTCAAAACCAGTCGTAAAAACTGTGTTACTGGGCAGGATTTTTAACATCTAAGTTACTCTTATACAACCACTTACCTTTTTTATAGGTATAGCCATCGTACGTGAAATCGGGACCATAGGTATTGTATTGCCCTTTGAGACCCGGAGAAGGGGCCGAAAGGTGGTCAAATAGGATAGCTGATTTTTTATGGTTAAAACGCAGTAACATAACCGCCTGGGAGGAGAATTCAAAAACATGGCGGCAGGTGTAATTTCCTTTTTCATCCTGAAAAACAGGTTTGCCGAAAAGCGGATCGCCCCATTCGTTGAGTGTGATCACATCTATCACTTTACGCGTGATTGTTTTTGTATGACCTCTCCATCCGATTAGAAGATAATACATGGTGCTGCCCACCTTTTTCTGCATAATATCATAGTACACCGCACCAAACCATTTTTCGGGATACAACTCTGATGTGTCGGCCTCATTCCTCTCGTAAGGAGTATCTACCAGTCCCGTTCTCTTTATCTCCTTCGATTTACCTTTTCGTGCCTGTACCACTCCGTAATAGGTATACGTTTCAGCTGTGCGGTCGATAAATACCCATGTAAACACCTTGAGTTTGCCATCCGGCGAACGCATCACCGAGATGGTTTTCAGTGAGTCGAAAGAATATTCAAATGTTGACGGGTTATCCAGCAAATCATAAAACAACGGATTAAAGGCCGCCAGGGCACCTGATCGTGCATGCTCGGTGGTTCCTTTGGTCATGCTATCGGTTAAATTCTTCAGCTGCAATTCCACATCATGAATACTGTCGCGCTGAGCAGCCGTAAGCTGACCTTTCACATGAACTGAGTGAAACAGCAACAACACCAAAATAATATTTCTGAACTGTAAATACATGCTATGAATTTTACAACGCAAAGATGCACAAAAACAATACAGTCATAGGCAATTACACAATCACAGCAGCTACAATTGCCTCTTGATCTGTATATTTATTTCTAATTCATCTACTTTTGCAACCAATCATCTCATTAAGCCATGACGTTTGCAAGAATTAAACTATTGTTATTCAGTATTCCGCTAACCCTTTCAGCCACTTTTTCAGTTGCTCAGGCGCCTGTATTTTCTACCGATATTTCTTCGTGTTTTGGCGGCAGTGACAACGAGGAGTTTTACGCTGGAAGTGGCTGTCTGGACGGTGGCTATCTGTTAACGGGACTCTCCTACTCCAAAGACGGAGATATTAATCCGCTGGCGGCATATGATTCGGCAGATGCCTTTGTTGTAAGAACCAATGCACAGGGAGTGAAGTTATGGGCACGGACCTTTGGCGGCAACAATTACGATAAAGCACGATTTGGTATTCAGGATGCCGATTCCAATTTTGTAATTACGGGCGGCACCTCCTCCGATGACGGCGATATTACAAACAGCCATGGAAATTCAGAACTTTTTGTGGTGAAAACCGATCCTGCCGGCAACACCATCTGGTTTAAAGTGTATGGGGGAACCGGTTACGAATCGGGCAGGCATGTACTTCAGACAGCAGATGGCGGCTACCTCATTTCAGGATACACCAACTCACACGACTTTGACGTGCCAATGAACCGTGGACATCACGACGGATGGTTGCTAAAACTGGATACCGCGGGTAATGTTCAGTGGTCGAACACCTATGGTGGTTCTATGGAAGACCGTATCCGCTGCACCTTTCAGACAGCCGATGGCGGCTACATATTCGCCGGCAGTTCATCCTCCAACGATTTGCAATGTACAGGCAATCATGGCAACCTGGATTTTTGGGCCGGAAGAACCGACTCGGTGGGTAACTTGATCTGGAGCAAGTTGTACGGAGGAACCAATGATGAACTGGCGCTGCAAGTTATTGCAGGCAACTCAAACGATTTAATTATTACCGGCTACACCTCTTCCGGCGATGGCGACGTCACCAATTTCCATGGCGATACCGACGGCTGGATAGTAGGTACTGATACTGCAGGAGTGTTGCAATGGCAATCGTGTCTCGGCGGTACCGACGAGGACAGGCTCTACCGGTGTCGCCTGCTGAACAACGGAAACATTGTGAGTTGCGGTTACACCCGTTCAAATGATTTTACGCTTGCCGGTGTTCCAAACGGTATCAGCGCATCGTACTGGTTGCTTGAAATGAACCCTGCTCACACCATTCAATGGAATTACCTTACAGGAGGTACGCTGGGTGATTTCGGCAATGAGCTCCTCGTCAATCACAACGACAGCACGTTTGTCCTTATGGGCGACTCCCGTTCCAATAACATGGCGGTAAACGGCAATCACGGCGCCTTCGATTTTTGGCTGACGCGGCTGGTATGGCCAACGGGAACCGGATTGCAGCAAATACAGGATCCGGCGTCCGGTTATTATTCCGCGCAAAGCGAGAACCTTTATTTTACCTCCGAAACCCATGGCATCATCAGCCTGAATATATTTGATATTACCGGAAGAAAAGTTGCAGCATACGACAGGCTTCAGGTTACCTCCGGAATCAACACCCTGCCTTTACCTGCGGTAAGCAACCTGCCATCGGGATTGTACACTGCAGTTGTGTATATAAAAGATCACTTTCAAACTTTCAGGATTCCGGTAACCAGATAAAAAAAAGCTGTCCTTATCGGGACAGCTTTTATGATTGTACTGAGTACTTTTTAAACGTGCATACGTCCTTTTTTCTCCAGCAGTGTTTCTTTCGATTCGCGGTAATCTTCATCGTCTACACAGCAATCTACAGGGCAAACTGCAGCGCACTGCGGCTCGTCGTGAAAGCCCACACATTCGGTACACTTATCTGAAACAATATAATAAGCATCCATCGACTTTGGCGTTTGAGGAGCATCGGCGTCCACTTCGGTGCCATCCAGTTTCTTAAACATTCCTTTAATGCTGGTGCCATCCGAAAAGCGCCATTCAGCGCCACCTTCGTAGATAGCGTTGTTGGGGCACTCGGGTTCACAGGCTCCGCAGTTAATGCATTCATCGGTGATCTTGATAGCCATACTGATCTGTTTTGGTTAATTTTGCGACAAATATAATCACAAATGTTTTCTTTTTCCCCCGATTCGCTAATATTCACCCATGGCTGACCTTCTTAATGCCTGGAAACAGGTTGGCAGCGACCTTCAGCATTTACTGGAAAGTCCTGATTCCTCGCCCTTTGCCGGGGAGTGGCAGCTCCTGCTGACAAAAGCCAACCAAGAGAACCCCTGGTTCGGTAAAAACGAGGTGATTACGGCTTTCAAAGGGATTGCACACATGCTTTCAAAAGAGTCGCTGGACAAATGGTCCCACTCATTTACCTTAAAAAAAACCAATAAAGTGGAACGGGTGGTGGGTGTAATCATGGCGGGCAACATTCCCATGGCCGGGTTTCATGATATGCTCTGTGTAAGTTTGAGCGGACACCGGCTCCAAGCCAAATTATCTTCAGATGATTCGGTGTTGCTTCCGTTTATGCTGAAACTGCTGGCATCGCATCATCCCGAGGCTGCGTCCCGGATTTCTTTCAAAGGAAATCTGAAAAATGCAGATGCCATAATTGCTACAGGAAGCAACAACACCTCACGGTATTTCGAATATTACTTTGGCAACAAGCCGCACATCTTTCGCAAAAACAGGAATTCGGTTGCCGTTTTAACGGGAAGCGAAAACGAATACGACCTGTTGTTGCTGGGAAGAGACATTTTCACCTACTATGGAATGGGCTGCAGAAATGTTTCTAAACTATATGTGCCGAAGGGGTATTCGTTCGATAATTTCTTTCCTGCCATGCAGCATTATGCGGATGTGATGCAGCACAACAAATACATGAACAACTTTGATTACAACAGCGCGGTGTACCTGTTGAACACCATGAAGTTTCTTACCAATAATTTTCTGATTGTAATTGAAGATACCTCTCTCCACTCTCCCGTTTCTGTTGTTCATTTCGAGTATTATGAGAATGAAAAAGAATTAAGTACAAAACTGGAAATGGTAAGTGATCAGCTGCAATGCATAGTAAGCAAAAACGGAAAAGTGGGTTTTGGTCAGACCCAACTACCCGAAGTGAGCGATTATGCCGACGGAGTCGATACCATGCAGTTTTTACAATCAATAGAATGATTACTGCTTTTCAAATGCGCCAAGATCAGGCGCTGTTCCCCGCGGATTCTCCTCAATATCGTTAACAGAAACACCTGTAGCAAACGCAGGATCTCCCGCATCAATTGCCGGAGAGCCGCTGTCGAGATGATAGTCGTTTTCGGTGTAATCGACAAAAAGCGGATTTTGATTTAAAATCATGCTGACAAAATTGGGAGCAGCAACATTTGTTTGCGTCCTTAAAAGTACATTGTTAAACTGATGCACCATGGTACCAAACTGGTAATCTATTTCAAGTTCTTCGTCGTTATTACCCCAAACAATACAGTTATTGAATTCAGCCTGGTACAATGGGTAATGAACAGGATTACTGCTCTGATCGAGAGCGTAGTCGTTCATGTAAAGCGAGGGCGTCGAACGCTGGGAGGCGTTCCAGTAGTTTGCTAACGTACAGTGCGTAAACGAATAGCCTCCGCCATTCACCAGCGCAACCAGGTATTGTCCTGCGCGGTCAATCACATCATTTGCCGCTTCAATGTTATAATACCGCGACAATATTCCAAAACCGCTCATATTTTGGATGACCGTATTATACAGTTTCAGTTTTTTTGGCGGAACGGTATCAAACAAGGGTTCTGTTTGTAGCCCGATAAATCCATTACGGATTACCGCGTAGTTAATTTCATTCTGATCGCTTCCCTCATTAATCCAGATACGATCCCACTGTCCTGGAATATCCTGATAATAGGACTCAAGCCGTACACCCTGAAAATTCACAGGAAGGTCTTTCGTCCCGTTCACCTTCAATGTCCCGTAACGGTACACCCACAGTCCGGAGTTATTGCCGAAATAAACTTTTGTGCCGGCATCAATGGTTAATGTCTGGGTTGAATCCACTACTGCGTAACCTCCATAAACAACATAGGGTAAGGTATTGTCCCAGTGTATTTGTGCATTCAAATTGGGGTCAAGCAAGGCGTAATGTATTTTTCCTGAACCTGTAAGCAACACACTATCGGCAACAATAAAATGAGCGTTTTGACCGAATGCTACCAGATCAACATCCTGCAAGTTACCGTTTGTGGTAAACAGAATTGAATCAAGCACCAGATAGGGCGTTGTTGCCTGATTAGGATCTACCGTAACTTCAATAAACATATACAAACTGTCCTTGGCAGGGATTTCAATATCGGTAAAAACATCTCCGGGAATACCGTCAAGGTTCAGCCTGAAATGAGAAGCACTTCCCCCCGCCAGGCGGATGGAGGAAATGCGAAGCTTGCCGTTGTTCCGGTTGTGGATAATGAGCTGTTTTGTGGTGGATCCCAGCGATACAAAGACGGTATCAAACAAAACCGTATCCTGCGAAAACTCCAGCTTTGCCGAAGAGTCGGCCAGTATGTCATCTTTGGTGCACGACGACATTGCCGAAACCAGCACCAGCAGTAACAGGACATAAAAAAGGGAATTTCTCATAAAAGGCACCCGGCAAAGATAGCTACCCTGATGGAACTCCAATGCATTGGTATTTATTATTTTACATCACAATTACAGACCTAAAACATTGATAATCAGAAGTACTTTAATTTTTGCCGGGGATATTGCCGAGTTTGTTCATTATGCTTATCTTTGCAACCCGATTTGGAAAAACTGTCATGAAAAAGGAAATTCACCCAAAAAACTACAGGTACGTTGTATTCAAAGACATCTCCTGTGATTATTCATTTATCAGCCGTTCAACCATTGATACCAAAGACACTGTTGTTTGGACCGATGGTAAGGAATATCCTCTGGTAAAGCTTGAAATCTCACACGAATCGCATCCCTATTACACCGGAAAAATGAAGCTGGTTGATACTGCAGGCCGTGTTGACAAATTCCGTAACCGGTATAAAAAACACACTGAGAAATCTGATAAATAATCACCTGTCAAGATGGTATAAGACAAGTCCCGGACCGGGACTTTTTTTTTAGCTAATTGTTTTCCAAATTTGAACTGCGATGGACATAGTGAACAGGGTAACCACAAACACCGTTCTTTTTGATTATAACAGGGACCAGCTGCTCCCTTTTACCTTTACACGTCCTGTTGCGGATATACGCGTTGGCATACTCACCATCCGTGAACAATGGGAACTGCTGTTAAAATGCCCTACTTCCACCAATACCAAAGAATACCTCTCGGGGAAATATCCTGCCTGGCAGGAAACAGAAAACCTGTTTGTCAACGGAGCGGTAATTCCTGAAGAGGGATTAATTGAAGCTGCCCGTTCGCTTAAGCTCGGACAGCGGTTGATGTACAATGACATTCCTCTTGCTGTTTTCAGCGAAGGATGGATTGACCCTGTGTCGACAGATGCCGGTTTCAACGATATCCAGTTTAAGGGCAAGGTGCTTATGATTCAAAACAAATGGGATCTGTTTGCATTGAATGATCAGGTACTGAGAATGCAATATAAACTCGTAACAGAAGGAAGGCGTTCGGCACAAATAAGCAGCACCAACACTGTTATTGGTTCGGGACAGCTGTTTGTAGAACCCGGTGCTAAAATTGAAGGAAGCACCATCAATTGTTCAACGGGTCCGGTTTATATTGGTAAAGATGCGGAAGTAATGGAAGGATGTCTCATCAGGGGCCCCTTTGCGCTTTGCGATCATGCGGTGCTGAAAATGGGTGCTAAAATTTACGGCGCAACTACCATAGGTCCGCACTGCCGTGTTGGAGGAGAAGTAAACAATTCCGTTTTGCTGGGCTATTCAAATAAAGCACATGATGGCTTTTTGGGTAACTCAGTAATCGGTGAATGGTGTAACCTGGGCGCGGATACTAATAACTCGAACCTGAAGAATAATTATTCAGCCGTTAAGGTTTGGAATTATACCACGGAAGAATTCGAAAACAGCAATCTTGTTTTTTGTGGTCTCTTCATGGGCGATCATTCCAAGTGCAGTATAAATACCATGTTCAATACCGGAACTGTTTGCGGAGTTGGTGCTAATGTTTTCGGTTCAGGGTTTCCGCCTAAACTGATTCCCTCTTTCAGCTGGGGAGGATTTTCGGGTAACCCGCGATTTGAATTTGAAAAAGTAATCAGCCTGGCCCGTCAGGTCTATAGCCGCAGGAATATCGAGTTTGGAGCCATTGACGAAACGATCCTCCGGACTGTCTTCTTACTGACAGAAAGTACCGAATCGGCAGAATCGTAAAACTGTTCTGCATTTCTACATAACTTTCTGGTTTTAGGTTGGTTATATGTATTTAAACCAGCGTTTCCCCCGGCTAAAATTAAGATTACCCCTTTGGCATAACTCTTGACTTAAGGGGCGAAACGGAAGAATTTCCGATCAACTGACATTTTGACCATTTTAACCAATGAATATGTTCGACAATCTAAATAACGACCCAATTGCTTCTTTTTCCGGTATGGCTGACGATGAGCCTGATTTAATTCCGCTTTTATCGGCGGAGGACGAAGAGCAGATGAATTCGGAGAACATTCCTGAAGCACTCTCCATTTTGCCCCTTCGAAATACGGTATTGTTTCCCGGTGTGGTTATTCCCATTACCGTTGGACGCGACAAATCCATCAAACTCATAAAAGACGCTTACAAAACCGATAAAATTATTGGTGTAGTAGCACAGAAAGATGTTGGCATAGAAGATCCGGCATTAACTGATTTGTATGAGGTAGGAACAGTGGCACATATCATAAGGATGCTGCGTATGCCTGATGGAAATACTACTGTTATCATTCAGGGAAAACGCAGGTTTAAACTGGGAGGATTAATTGAAAACGATCCGTACCTGAAAGCATCCATCAAACCGCTTCCCGACAAAAAGCCCACCCTGAACGAAAAGGAATTCATCGCCATTGTTGACTCCCTTCGTGACTTATCACTGCAAATAATTGCGCAGTCGCCTAATATTCCTTCCGAAGCGTCTTTTGCAATCAAGAACATAGAAAGCCCTTCGTTTCTGATCAATTTCATCTGTTCAAATATGAACGCAGAAGTTGAAAAGAAACAGTCGCTTCTGGAGATGATCGATCTGAAAGAACGCGCAACCAGGGTTCTTGAACATCTGACAAGAGAATTGCAGATGCTTGAATTAAAAAACCAGAT
>DASUFP010000071.1:0-25171 GCA_036274495.1 Bacteroidia bacterium | reverse complement strand
GTATGTGAGGCCTATTTCACCTCTTTTGTTTTTTGGTAAATCAATACCGGATATACGAGCCATTTATTTCGTTTCTATTAATTCCAATTATCAGATCAACCCTGACGCATTTTAAAGCGGGGGTTTTTTTTGTTTATGACGTATAAACGTCCTTTACGACGCACAATTTTACATTCTGCGCTTCTCTTTTTTAATGACGGTTTTACCTTCATCTTCTTAACTTATTTATACCTGTATGTAATTCTTCCTTTTGTCAGATCGTATGGAGACATTTCAACTTTAACCTTATCGCCGGGAAGTATTTTAATGTAATGCATTCTCATTTTTCCCGAGATGTGAGCAATCACTTCATGTCCGTTTTCAAGTTCCACCCGGAACATGGCATTTGAAAGTGCCTCCGAAATGGTTCCATCCTGTTCTATTACTCCTTGCTTCGACATTCAGTCTTGATCAGTTTTCTAATTGTGGTTTACTCAGGTTATTGTTATTATTTTCTGCCTTCTCAATTTTTTCAAATGTGGATAATACATCAGCTTTGCCCTGTTTAATTGCTACGGTGTGTTCAAAGTGTGCAGCAGGCAATTTGTCAGCTGTTACTATTGTCCATCCGTCATCCAACTGAATGATATTCCGTTTGCCTGCATTTATCATCGGTTCAATCGCAATTACCATTCCGTCTCTGAGCAAAGTGCCTGATCCCTTTTTGCCGTAATTAGGCACTTCCGGTTTTTCATGCAACCGTTTACCGACTCCGTGGCCTACTAATTCCCTTACAACAGAGAATCCATTTGATTCAGCATAATCCTGAACCGATGAACCTATATCGCCGGTTCGGTTACCCGATTTAGCCGATGCAATTCCTCTAAGCAGACATTCTTTTGTAACCACTATGAGTTTACGGACCATTTCAGAGCTCTCTCCTACAACAAAGGTGTAGGCCGAGTCACCAAAAAATCCATTCATCTTCACACCGCAATCCACCGAAACAACATCTCCGTCCTTCAATTCCCTGTTACCGGGAATTCCATGTACCACTTCGGCATTTACCGAAATACATAGGGAACCGGGAAAGCCATTGTAACCCTTAAATGCGGGGTCGGCTTTATAATCCCTGATGAACGTTTCAGCAATGGTGTCCAGCTCAATGGTCCTTATTCCGGGCCTTATGGCTGCAGCTACTTCTGCTAACGTATCTCCAACAAGTAAAGAACTCTGTCTGATACTCTCAATTTCTTCCGCTGTTTTTATTATCACTTCCAATCTATTCAGCCTTTCTGCGGATAAATCTCACTATACGGTCAGACGGCCGCGCCTACAGCAGTCGCTCTTCCCTTTATTCTGCCGGATTTCATCAGACCGTCGTAGTGACGCATCAGAAGATGGCTTTCGATTTGCTGAAGCGTATCGAGAACCACACCAACCAGAATCAGGAGAGAAGTCCCACCGTAGAAGTGAGCAAAGTTTGTATTAATGCCTGCGAGAATGCCGAATGTCGGGAGAATCGCTACCAGGGCCAGGAATACTGAACCGGGAAGGGTAATCTTCGACATAACGTCATCTATAAATTCAGCTGTCTTTTTTCCCGGCTTAATGCCCGGAATAAAACCACCGTTCTTTTTCATGTCTTCAGCCATTTGATTCGGATTTACCGAAATAGCTGTATAGAAGTAGGTAAACAGAATAATCAGCAATGAAAAGGTAAAGTTGTACCAGAATGAGGTAAAGTTGGTGAATGCTCCTGCAAAGCCCTGCCAGGAAGCCGACTCAGGGAAGAACTGGGCGATGGTTGCCGGTATAAACATAATTGCCTGAGCAAAAATGATCGGCATTACACCTGCAGCATTTACCTTAAGCGGAATGTACTGACGTACTCCTCCGTACTGCTTGTTACCTACTACTTTTTTAGCGAACTGTACCGGTATTCGCCGTGTGCCCTGCACCAGTAATATTACCAGTGTGACCACCGCAAAGAGCGCGACCAGTTCAACAAGAAACACAACAAGACCTCCCCCCTCATTCAGACGTGACATAAACTCGTCTTTTAACGATTTGGGCAGTCGTGCTATGATACCAATCATGATGATAAGTGAAATACCGTTTCCGATTCCCTTTTCGGTAATACGTTCTCCCAGCCACATGACAAATAATGTTCCTGCCATCAGAATAAGCACTGAGGAGACCCAGAACATGATGCCGCCATCAAGAATTGCATTCGGACTTTGCGCTTTCAGGTTTACAAGATAACCCGGTGCCTGTCCCAATACAACCAATACAGTAAGCCAGCGGGTAATCTGATTGATCCGTTTACGTCCGCTTTCGCCCTCTTTCTGAAGTTTCTGGAAATAAGGAACCGCGATACCCAGCAGCTGCACAACGATAGAAGCTGAAATATAGGGCATGATACCAAGCGCGAAAATGGAGGCCTGAGAAAAGGCTCCTCCCGCAAACATATCAATGAGTCCTAAAATACCGCTCTCGGTTTGGGCACGCAGATTTGCAAGTGCGCCAGGATCGATCCCGGGTAATACTATATGCGCTCCAAGACGATAAATAAGCAGGAAACCCAGGGTGTTTAAAATCCGGGTTTTCAGCTCATCAATTTTAAAGATGTTCTGGAGCGTGGTGATCAGGTTCTTCATTTACCGGTGGCTGTTGTGGTTCCTCCTAATGCTTCGATTGCACTTTTTGCAGTCTCAGAAAAGGCATGTGCCGTTACATCAACTTTTGATTTCAATTCACCTCGGCCGAGGATTTTTACACGATCACGGCGGTTAGCAAGACCATGTCCTACCAGTACTTCATGTGTAATGGAAGTAACACCGTGTTTGTCGACAAGGCCCTGAAGTACATCCAGGTTAATGCCGTTATATTCAATACGATTCAAACTTTTGAAACCGAATTTCGGGAGGCGACGCTGTAATGGCATCTGTCCGCCCTCAAATCCTGCTTTAGAGCTGTAACCCGACCTTGACTGGGCACCTTTGTGACCACGGGTGGATGTTCCGCCTCTGCCGGAGCCTTGCCCGCGGCCAATTCGTTTCCTGTTCTTTGTTGAGCCGGTTGCCGGCTTCAAATTGCTGAGATTCATTTCCTGTAAATTATTGTAGCGGTTAAGCTTTATGTTCAACTTCTACGAGATGCTGCACTTTCGCAATCATTCCCATAATTTGGGGAGTCGCTTCCTTTTCAACCGAATGGTTCATTTTTCTGATGCCAAGGGCAATCAGCGTCCGTTTTTGACTCGCCGGGCGGTCAATTCCGCTTTTAACCTGCTTGATGATTACTTTTCCCATTTTGTTTACTCGTATGTTGATTGGATAATGTTTATGCTTTGATTCAAATATTATTAACCGATTAACCTGCAAAAATGCGCTCCATAGCTACACCACGCTGTTGAGATACCTGTACGGCATCGCGCATATTTACCAAGGCGTCAATAGTTGCCTTTACTACGTTATGAGGGTTGGATGATCCTTTTGATTTGGCAAGTACATCAGTAATGCCAACACTCTCCAGAACAGAACGCATCGCACCGCCGGCAATCACACCAGTACCGGGAGCAGCCGGCTTCAGAAGTACGAGTGCACCGCCAAATTTGCCGATCTGTTCGTGAGGTACAGTGCCTTTATTCAGGTTTACCTTCACCAGGTTCTTCTTTGCATCATCAATGCCTTTACTCACGGCATCGGTAACTTCCTTTGCCTTGCCAAGTCCATAGCCAACCACGCCTTTTTCATCACCTACCACAACAATGGCAGCGAATGTAAAGGCACGTCCTCCTTTGGTAACTTTAGTAACTCTGTTCAGTGCTACGAGGCGATCTTTCAGCTCGATGTCACTTGTTTTAACTTTCTTTAAATTTGATGCCAGCATTTGATTTCTTAGAATTTAAGTCCTGCGTTTCTTGCGCCTTCAGCAAGCGATTTGATTCTTCCGTGATAGAGGTATCCTCCCCTGTCAAATATTACTACGGATATTCCCGATGCAACAGCTTTTTCAGCAATGGTTTTGCCAACTGCTTCTGCTATTTGCACTTTGTTCATTTTGCCTGCGCCCGCGAGGCCTTCTTCTGATGAGGAAGCAGCAGCAAGGGTTTTGCCGCTGACATCATCGATCAACTGGGCATATATTTGCTTGTTGCTTCTGAATACAGATAAACGAGGTCTTTCAGCTGTTCCTTTGATGGTACGACGAATCCGCTTGCGGATACTCGATCTTCTTGTTACTTTTTTAGACTGCATGGGTCAATTATTTTTTAGCTGCAGATTTACCTGCTTTACGTCTCAATACTTCACCGACAAACTTGATACCTTTTCCTTTGTAGGGCTCAGGCTTCCTTAATGAACGGATTTTTGCCGCCACCTGACCGAGCAATTGCTTGTCGAAACTCTCCATGGTGATAATCGGGTTGGAGCCTCTCTCCTGCTTGGTAGAAACTTTAATTTCTGATGGCAATTCGAACACAACGTGGTGTGAATAACCAAGCACCAGATCCAGTGTCTGACCCTGCACGGCGGCACGGTATCCTACTCCCACAAGTTCCTGTTCTACTTTGTACCCATCGGTTACGCCTTTTACCATACCTGCAAGCAGTGACCTGTAAAGGCCATGCAGGGCGCGGTGTCTCTTTTGTTCGGTAGCTCTTTCCACCAGCAGTGTACCATCTTCCAGCTTCATTGAGATACCGTTCTCAATCCGCTGCGTAAGCGACCCTTTTGGGCCTTTAACAGTTACCAATGAAGGTTTAATATCAATGGTTACTCCTGATGGAACCGGTACCGGGTTTTTTCCTATACGTGACATAGTTGTTAATCCTTATTATATCAATAAACGTAACATAAAACTTCACCCCCAACGTTATTCCTGCGGGCCTCCTTATCGGTCATCATTCCCTTTGAAGTGGAAACGATGGCAACACCCAGTCCGTTGAGAACTCTGGGGATGGAATCGCTGCCCGAATACTTACGCAAACCGGGGCGGCTGATTCTGCCAATTTTAGAAATGGCAGGCAGCTTGGTAACCGGATTGTATTTCAGGGCAATTTTGATGTTCCCCTGGTTGTTTTCGGTTTCCTCGAATTTATAATTGAGGATAAATCCTTTATCATAGAGGATTTTGGTGATTTCCTTCTTGATATTCGAGGCAGGAATTTCTACAATCCTATGGTTGGCTTTCAGCGCATTGCGCAACCGTGTCAGGTAATCTGCAATTGGATCGGTCATTTGTTTATGTACTGTATTGTATTGTCGTTTTTATCTGAATTATTACCAGCTGGCTTTCGTTACACCTGCAATTTTCCCCTCAAGGGCCATTTTACGAAACAGCACTCTTGAAATGCCAAACTGCCTCATATATCCTCTCGGACGACCGGTGAGGTTACATCTGTTGTGCAGTCTTACAGGTGATGCATTACGTGGTAACTGACTCAATCCCGCATAATCTCCTGCAGCTTTGAGGGCAGCTCTTTTCTCAGCATATTTTTTTACTGTACGGGCACGCTTGCGTTCCCTGGCTTTAACTGATTCTTTTGCCATGTATCTGTTTCTTCTTAGTTTTTAAATGGGATACCAAATTCTTTAAGCAGGTGAAACGCCTCGTCATCTGTATTAGCTGAAGTCACAAAAGTGATGTCCATTCCTGTAATCTTATTCACTTTGTCGATATCAATCTCAGGGAATATGATCTGCTCGGTAACACCCAGTGTGTAGTTTCCGCGTCCGTCAAAACCTTTGTTGTTTACACCTTTGAAATCACGGATACGGGGTAATGCTACGGCGATCAACCTGTCCAGAAATTCATACATCTTATCGTCACGCAGTGTAACCCTTACTCCAACAGGAACACCTGAACGTAACTTAAAGTTGGCGATGTCTTTTTTGGATTTGGTAGGCACTGCCTTCTGACCGGTTATTGCGGTTAATTCTGATATGGCATAATCAATCAGCTTTTTGTCACCCGTTGCGCCACCAACACCCTGGTTAATGGCAATTTTTAACAGGCGCGGAACCTGCATTGGGCTTTTATAAGAGAAGCGTTCCCTTAAAGCGGTAACAATCTCTTTTCTGTATTTGTCTTTGAGTCTGGGAACGTGTGTCATTATTTTATTGCCTCCCCTGATTTTTTAGCGTAACGAACCAGTTTGCCATCTACCATTTTCCTTCCCACACGGGTTGGGTTTCCGGAAGAGGGGTCTACCAGCATTACATTTGAAATATGAATGGGTGCCTCTTGTTTCACAATACCGCCTTGGGTATTTTTAGCGTTAGGCTTGGTGTGTTTCGACACCAGGTTCACACGCTCAACGAGGACCTTGTTTTTACTTGCGATTACTTCCAGCACTTTACCCTGCAGACCTTTGCTTTCGCCTGATATCACCTTTACGGTGTCGCCTTTCCTGATATTCAGTTTAGGCTGGAGATTGAATTTCCTTTCCATTATAATACCTCCGGAGCTAATGATACAATTTTCATGTACTGCTTTTCTCTGAGTTCTCTGGCAACCGGTCCGAAAATACGGGTACCTCTGAGTTCATCATTCGCGTTAAGCAATACTACTGCGTTGTCGTCGAAACGGATATATGATCCGTCGTTCCTTCTGACCTCTTTACTAACTCTGACCACCACTGCTTTAGAAACAGTGCCTTTTTTGATGTTGCCGGCGGGGATAGCATGCTTTACAGTTACCACAATCTTGTCGCCAAGAGTTGCATAACGTTTGCCTGTTCCACCCAGCACACGGATACAAAGCACCTCTTTGGCGCCACTGTTATCCGCTACGGTCAGTCTTGATTCCTGCTGGATCATTTTATTTGATGCTTATTAATTACAGTTACTTATTTGGCTTTTTCAACAATATCAACCAGTCTCCAGCGCTTGTTTTTGCTCAGGGGACGTGTTTCGGCAATACGAACTTTATCGCCTATTCCGCAGGTGTTTCCCTGATCGTGGGCCATAAACTTGACAGTCTGCTTTACGAACTTGCCATAGATAGGGTGTTTTACTTTCCTTTCAACGGCAACCACAATGGAGTGCTGCATTTTGTTGCTGGTCACCACACCGGTTTTTTCTTTTCTGAGCGGTCTTGATTCTGCTGTCATTGTTATCAATTATTATCATTTTGTGAAGCGGCTGTCATAGAACGCTTCTTGTATTCGGTTTCAAGCCTGGCAATAAGCCTGCGTGTAGAACGTATTTTTAACGGGTTCTCCATTGCGGATACCGCATGGCTCATTTTGAGCCGGGCGTAATTGGCCCGCTCTTCAGAAATCCGGTCGCGGATTTCGTCGGTGGTCAGGTCTTTTACAATATTTTGCTTCATGGTTCGGAGCGTACTAATGATTTGAACTGTTTTTATTGACCTTCGTAATCTCTGCGGACAACGAATTTGGTTGTAACCGGTAATTTCTGAGCTGCAAGGCGAAGTGCTTCTTTGGCAAGGGCCATTGGAACACCATCGGCTTCAAACAGAATGCGTCCCGGCTTCACCACTGCTACCCAATACTCGGGAGCACCTTTACCTTTACCCATACGTACCTCTGCAGGCTTTTTGGTGATAGGTTTATCGGGGAATACGCGGATCCATATCTGACCTTCACGCTTCATGTGTCTGGTAACGGCTACACGGGCAGCTTCTAACTGACGCGCAGTAACCCAGGCAGTTTCAAGCGATTTTAGTCCGAACGAGCCGAAAGCAACACTGCTTCCACGGGTAGCATTACCCTTGGACTTCATCTTGTGCATCTTCCGGAATTTCGTCTTCTTCGGCTGTAACATTTCTATTCTAGGTATTAAGTATTAAACCTTTTGTTTATGATGATTAACGGGACGATCTTGATTTTTTATCTCTTGGCCCGCGTGACCCTCCTCTTTCTCCTGAAGGCATTCCACCCGGCTTTCCTTTACCGGCAGAAGCCATCCCAACATTTGGAGAGAGATCGCGTTTTCCGAATACTTCACCTTTGCATATCCACACTTTAACCCCGATTTTACCATAGGTTGTCTGTGCTTCTGAAATAGCGAAATCGATGTCGGCACGGAATGTATGCAAAGGAATACGACCCTCTTTGTACTGCTCGTTACGGGCAATTTCAACTCCGCCCAATCGGCCGGCCACCATCACTTTGATACCTTCGGCACCCATACGCATGGTTGAGGCCACCGCAGTTTTAACTGCACGGCGGAAAGAAATCCTTGCTTCGAGCTGACGGGCGATATTCTCACCAACCAATTGTGCGTCGAGTTCAGGACGTTTTATCTCAAATATGTTAATCTGTACTTCTTTCTTGGTAAGTTTTTTTAATTCCTCCTTGATACGGTCAACTTCGGTACCGCCTTTTCCGATAACAATACCCGGACGGGCAGTATTAATGGTAACAGTAATGAGTTTGAGGGTCCGCTCAATGATAATGCGTGAAATACCGCCTTTTGCAAGACGGGCATTCAGGTAATTCCTGATTTTTTCATCTTCAGCAAGTTTGTCGGCATAATTTTTTCCGCCATACCAGTTGGAGTCCCACCCTCTGATAATGCCTAAACGATTCCCTATTGGATTAGTCTTTTGTCCCATTATTTAGTTGGATGCTGTTTCGTTAGTAGAAGTTTCTGCAACAGCTGCAGCTGCTTTTGAATCAAGTATGAGTGTAATGTGATTCGAACGTTTTCTGATACGGTGTCCGCGGCCCTGAGGAGCGGTACGGAGTCTTTTTAACTGACGGCCTCCGTCAACAAACACCTCTTTCACAAAAAGATCATGGTCTTCGATACGTTCTCCCTCGTTTTTTGCCTGCCAGTTTGAAAGGGCCGACAACAGGAGTTTTTCGAGACGTCCGGAAGCCTCTTTGGTGCTAAAGCGAAGTGCATTCAGGGCGGTATCAACTTTCTTCCCACGGATCATATCCGCCATCAGCCTCATTTTGCGAGGCGATGTGGGGCAATTGGTTAGTCGCGCAAAGGAGATCGTCTTAAACTCTTCCTTTCGCTCCATGGCGGCGTTGTGTTTACGTTTTCCCATGATTACTTAGATGCTTTATCCTTGTTTCCGGAGTGGCCCCTGAATGTACGGGTCGGAGCAAATTCCCCAAGTTTATGACCTACCATGTTCTCGGTAACATAAACCGGAACAAACTTATTTCCATTATGAACAGCAAAGGTTTGTCCAACGAAATCCGGAGAGATCATAGATCTTCTTGACCAGGTTTTCACTGCTGTCTTTTTTCCCGAGCTCATTGCCAACACCTTTTGTTCAAGTTTGGTGTCGATATATGGTCCTTTTTTAAGTGAGCGACTCATTTTAAATCAATGGTTTATATCAACTATTTAAAGTAATTCTTTAATTTATTATTTCTTTCTTCTTTCAACGATATACCGGTCGGAAGGATGGTTCTTGGTACGGGTCTTCATTCCTTTTGCAAGCTTACCCTTACGCGATCTGGGGTGTCCGCCGGAAGCTCTTCCTTCCCCACCACCCATTGGGTGATCGACAGGGTTCATGGCAACACCACGAACACGTGGTCTGCGGCCCATCCAACGAACACGTCCTGCTTTACCATGGCTCTCCTTATCGTGGTCGGCATTGGATACCGAACCTATTGTAGCGAGGCAACTGGTAAGAATCATCCGGGTTTCACCGGAGGGCATCTTAAGTGTCGCGTATTTTCCGTCACGGGCAGCCAGCTGTGCATAGGATCCTGCACTACGGGCCATTTTACCACCCTGTCCGGGACGCAATTCAATGTTGTGAACAAGAGTCCCCATGGGAACATCTTTCAGCAACATGGCGTTTCCGATTTCAGGAGTAGCTTTAGGTCCTGAAACAACGGTCATGTCGACCTTTAGTCCGTTCGGAGCTATGATATAACGCTTTTCACCATCAGCATACACCAACAGAGCGATGTTTGCAGTTCTGTTTGGGTCATATTCGATAGTAGCAACTTTAGCCGGAATGTCGAATTTGTCGCGTTTGAAATCGATCAATCTGAGTTTCTGCTTGTGACCACCACCAATATACCGCATGGTCATTTTGCCGTCATGATTTCTTCCGCCGGAGCGTTTCTTCGTTACAACAAGTGACTTTTCAGGTCTGTTGGTAGTGATTTCGCCCGAGTCAATCACTACTTTAAAGCGCTGACCGGGAGTAATCGGACGTATTTTCTTAATCGACATGGCTGTCTGTATGCTTCTAAGGGTTATTATATACTGCTGTAGAAATCAATTGTATCGCCTTGTTTAAGGGTGACAATTGCTTTTTTGTATTTGGGAGTTCTGCCCAATGTGTAACCTGCTTTCGTACCACGGGTTTTTGATTTTCCACGGTAAGTCATAGTGTTCACATCCGTCACAACTACGTTATACATTGACTCAACAGCTTTCTTAATTTGAATCTTGTTTGCTCTTGGGTTAACTATAAAACCATAACGGCCCGACTTCTCACTGATTCGGGTCATTTTTTCGCTTATAACCGGCTTTTGCAGGATATTCATATCGCTAACGATTTTTCAATAACAGGCAATGCACCCTCTACCAAAACCAGGTTTTGCGCGTTGAGGATGTCGTAAGTATTTAATTCTGAAGCTGTTACGACTTTACTTTGCTCCAGATTTCGGGACGACAAATATACGTTTTTATTTGGCTCAGGAAGCACGATAAGCGTTTTTTTGCCGGACAGTTCTAAACCTGCAAGCATCTTTGAATACTCTTTGGTTTTGATAGCGTCCATCATCATAGAATCGACAACGGTTATGTTGTTTTCAAGTGCCTTATAACTCAGAGCAGAAATGCGGGCCAGCCGGCGTACTTTTTTGTTGAGCTTAAAACTGTAATCACGGGGCTGAGGTCCGAATACGCGGCCACCACCAACAAACAGGGGAGATTTCATACTACCGGCACGGGCACCGCCTGTTCCCTTCTGGCGCTTAAGTTTCTTTGTTGTTCCTGAAACTTCGTTACGCTGTTTGGCTTTGGCTGTTCCCTGGCGCTGGTTGGCACGAATGAGTTTTACATCCAAGTATATAGCATGGTCATTGGGCTCAACACCAAATATCTCATCGCTGAGTTTCACCTTTCGGCCAGTATCCTGACCATTGGTTTGTTTTACTGACAGTTCCATCTTAAATCTCAATTGTTACAAAAGATCCTTTTGCACCCGGAACCGAACCTCTGACTAAAACGAGGTTTTGTTCAGGCATAACTTTTACAATTTGCAGGTTGATTGCTTTCACACGGTTGTGACCCATACGGCCTGCCATGCGCATTCCTTTAAAAACCCTTGAAGGCCAGGAAGAGGCACCCAGTGAACCGGGAGCACGTAAACGGTTGTGCTGTCCGTGCGTCTGGCCACCTACTCCGGAGAAACCATGGCGTTTTACAACACCCTGAAATCCCTTTCCTTTCGATAAACCAATTACGTCACAATATTCGCCTTCCGAAAATATAT
Source organism: Bacteroidia bacterium (assembly GCA_036274495.1). GTDB lineage: Bacteria > Bacteroidota > Bacteroidia > AKYH767-A > OLB10 > DASUFP01. Next base: position 13,741 of record DASUFP010000071.1, on the reverse strand, counting down.
CAACCGTAACCTGATCGCCTACGTTCAATTCCTGCTCAAAGCCTTTAAATTCCATCACCTTTTGTTTTGGTGTGGTGCCGGCTTTAGCAAAATGTCCTTTAAGCGCAGCGGGAGTATTCTTCTCCTTGCGATCGCCGAAGGCCAGTTGAATAGCTTTGTAGCCATCCGTATCACTGGACTTCACCTGCGTTACAACGCAGGGGCCGGCTTGTATAACCGTGCAGGGAATATTCTTCCCGTCCGCATCAAAGATGCTGGTCATGCCGATCTTTTTTCCAATTAATCCTGACATTTTACTTTTTATATTAAATTATTTTTCAATGCTTTAAATACTATTAACTAAACTTTTATTTCAACTTCAACTCCTGACGGAAGTTCGAGCTTCATCAATGCATCTACTGTTTTGGAAGTAGAGCTGTAGATGTCGAGCAACCTTTTGTATGAGCAAAGCTGAAACTGTTCACGCGCCTTTTTATTTACGTGCGGGGAACGAAGAACCGTATAGATCTTCTTTTCGGTAGGCAAAGGAATCGGTCCGTTAACTACAGCACCTGTAGTCTTGACCGTTTTGACGATCTTTTCAGCCGACTTATCAACGAGGTTGAAATCGTACGACTTGAGTTTAATTCTGATGCGTTGGCTCACGATATTGGGATATTAATGATTTCGTTATCAGGAAACTTTTTCAGTTTTACCTTTTGCTTTTGCTACTACCTCGTCGGCCATGTTTTTTGGCACTTCGCTGTAGTGGGAGAATTCCATTGTTGAAGAGGCACGTCCGCTGGTAATGGTACGCAACTGTGTAACATACCCGAACATTTCAGACAAAGGCACTTTAGCTTTAATTACCTGAGCACCGTTTTTAGAATCCATTCCTTCAACCTGACCGCGACGGCGGTTCAAGTCACCTACTACATCACCCATGTTTTGTTCAGGAGTGATTACCTCAAGCTTCATGATAGGCTCTAATAATACAGGCTTCGCTTTGGGTAATGATTCACGGAAAGCGGTACGGGCGCAAATTTCAAACGAAAGGGAGTCGGAGTCAACCGTATGGTACGAACCATCGATCAGACGTACTTTCATTGTTTGCAGCGGATATCCGGCAAGCACACCATTAACCATGGCTGAACGGAATCCTTTTTCAACCGCAGGGATAAACTCACGTGGAATATTACCTCCGGTAATTTCATTTATAAACTGCAGGCCTCCGTTTTTGTCAGTAGTGTCAAAATCGCTGTCGGCAGGAGAAACCACAAATTTGATGTCGGCGAATTTACCACGACCACCGGTCTGCTTTTTATATACTTCACGGTGTTCAACAGTTCCGTTGATCGCCTCTTTATAATTTACCTGGGGCGCACCCTGGTTCACTTCAACTTTAAATTCACGCTTCATACGGTCGACGATGATCTCCAAATGGAGCTCACCCATGCCGCTGATAACGGTTTGTCCGGTTTCCTGATCTGTTTTTACACGGAACGTAGGATCTTCTTCGGCCAGTTTACCCAGTGCAACACCCATCTTATCCATATCTGCCTGGGTTTTGGCTTCAATAGCCAGACCGATAACAGGTTCGGGGAAGTTCATTGCCTCAAGAACAATCGGGTGGTTCTCATCGCACAGTGTGTCACCTGTTTTGATGTCTTTGAATCCAACAGCTGCACCAATATCACCAGCATCAATGTAGGGTATCTGGTTTTGCTTGTTGGCATGCATCTGGAAGATACGGGAGATACGCTCTTTGTTTCCTGAACGGGTATTCAGCACATAGGAACCGGAATCGAGCTTGCCGCTGTAGCAACGGAAATAAGCGAGACGGCCGACAAAGGGGTCGGTTGCAATTTTGAAAGCAAGAGCCGCAAAAGGTTCTTTAACATCCGGCTTACGGAAAATTTCCTCGCCGGTGTCGGGGTTGGTACCACTGATTCGTTCCTTGTCAACAGGAGCAGGCATCAGTTCCATAACCATATCAAGCATGGTTTGAACGCCTTTGTTTTTAAAAGCAGAACCGCAAAGCATCGGAACCAGCTTATTGGCAAGGCAGGCCTTACGGAGAGCAGCAAGAATTTCAGCTTCAGTAATTGAGCTGGCATCCGCAAAATACTTCTCCATCAGGTTATCATCAAATTCAGCGATTGCTTCGAGCAGTTTAACGCGCCATTCTTCCACCTCATCCTTCATATCATCAGGAATCGGCACTTCGGTAAAGGTCATACCCTGATCCGCATCATTCCAAACAATACCTCTGTTATTAATCAGGTCAACAACACCTTTAAAATTTTCTTCAGCTCCGATAGGTAACTGAAGCGGCATTGGATTTCCGCCGAGTACTTCACGAACCTGTTGTACCACCTTCAGGAAGTCGGCTCCGGCACGGTCCATTTTGTTTACAAAACCAAGGCGGGTAACATTATAATTGTTGGCAAGCCTCCAGTTAGTCTCCGATTGTGGCTCAACGCCATCAACCGATGAAAAGAGAAACACCAGTCCGTCGAGTACCCTGAGAGAACGGTTTACTTCTACAGTAAAGTCAACGTGGCCGGGAGTATCGATAATGTTGATTTTGTATTTATCTCCACGGTAATTCCAAAAACAGGTTGTAGCGGCTGAAGTAATGGTGATACCCCTCTCCTGCTCCTGAACCATCCAGTCCATGGTAGCGGCTCCGTCATGCACCTCACCAATTTTGTGAGTTACACCTGTATAATATAGTATACGTTCAGTGGTAGTGGTTTTACCGGCATCGATGTGTGCGGCAATACCTATATTACGTACGAACTTAAGATCTTTAACGTCCTGTGCCATTTTCTTGTTAGCGCTTACTGATTACTGTTATGCCCTGAAATGTGAGAATGCCTTATTGGCTTCCGCCATTCTGTGGGTATCGTCTTTCTTTTTCACTGCTGCACCCTCACCTTTTGCTGCGGCAATTATTTCGCCTGCCAGCTTATCTTTCATCGACTTCTCATTTCTTTTGCGGGCAAATGTGATCATCCACTTAATTCCCAATGCGGTTTTACGCTCGGGACGGATCTCTGCAGGAATCTGGAAAGTGGCTCCGCCCACGCGACGGCTTTTCACCTCAACAGTAGGAGTAATATTACCAAGTGCCTTTTTAAAAGTCTCCAGTCCGTCCTCTTTGGTACGGTCGGCTACAGTTTCAATGGCATCATAGAAGGTCTTGAATGCTGTACTTTTCTTGCCGTCATACATGAGGCTGTTGACAAAACGGGTCACCAGCTTGTCGTTGAACTTCGGATCAGGAAGGAGGATACGCTTCTTTGGTTTTGACTTTCTCATTTAATTATATACTTGAGCGATGGGATTACAATGATTGGTTTTTTTTTATTTTTTGGCTGCTGCTGCTCCTGCTTTAGGCTTTTTGGTTCCGTATTTAGAGCGGCGCTGGTTGCGGCCATCTACTCCAGAGGTATCGAGAGAACCTCTGATAATGTGGTAACGAACACCGGGCAAATCCTTAACCCTGCCTCCGCGTATCAGCACAATTGAGTGTTCCTGAAGATTGTGTCCTTCGCCCGGAATGTAAGCGGTTACTTCAAACTTGTTCGTGAGACGCACCCTTGCAACCTTCCTCATAGCCGAATTTGGCTTCTTAGGAGTGGTGGTGTACACACGGGTACATACTCCCCGACGCTGCGGACACGATGTTAATGCAGGTGATTTACTCTTATCTACGAGCTTAGAACGACCTTTTCGAACCAGTTGCTGAATTGTTGGCATGTGCTGGAATTAATTGATTTTTCGGTTATAGCTACCCCAATTTTTTGGGAAGGGCAAAGGTACGAGATGTTTTTCAATTTTCAATCAGCACTTTAAAAAAAAACGGAGAGGGTTGTTAACAGTTCTATGACTGATTATAATGTCATGATTATCAATATAATATCAAATTACTAAATAAAGTGTCAACAACCCTTTTTTGGGCGGCACAATTCCCATGCTTCCGGAAGCCGTTAAATTCTGTTACCGACCCGGTCAAACCTGATTAAATTTTCAGATATTTCACACATCAAACAAAAACGGATGACCCGGAAGATTTTGGTAGTTGATGATGAGCCAGACATGGAAATGCTTATGCGGCAGAAATTCCGCAGGCAGATCGCATCCGGAGCTTTTCAGATGCAGTTCGCGAAAAATGGTGCCGAGGCATTGGAATTGCTTACCGAAGACCAGTCAATTGAGCTGGTAATGAGTGATATAAATATGCCGGTGATGAATGGATTGGAACTGCTTGAGCGTATTGCTGAACGAAACATCCCATCCAAATGCATTGTGGTATCGGCCTACAATGATGTTCTCAATATCCGGACAGCCATGAACCGGGGCGCCTTCGACTTTGTTACCAAACCCATTGATTTTAATGATCTTGAAGCTACCATTGCAAAAACACTGGCTGCCGTTGATGAACTAAAGGAAATCGGAAAAGCAAGAATTGAACGCGACACCGCCATCATCGAAAAGGAAAAGGCCATTATTTCCGAAAAATTCAAACAGCAGTTTCTGGCCAACATGAGCCATGAAATCAGGACACCCATGAATTCGGTAATCGGAATTACCAATTTGCTGATGCGGTCGGGGCTGAACGCCGATCAGCGCAATTACCTGAACATGATTAAGGCGGCTTCAGAGCAGCTTATGGCTATTATAAACGACATTCTGGATATTTCAAAAATTGAAGCCGGTAAGCTGCAACTCGAAAAGATTCCAATTAACATTGAGCAAATTCTCAAAAATGTGCGGGATATTCTTGTCATGCGGGCAAATGAAAAGAACCTGGAAATCCGAATTGTCTCTGACCCCGGACTGGCTCCCTCCTATTTAGGTGATCCGTTCCGTTTGACACAGATCCTTCTGAACCTTGCGGGGAATTCTATAAAATTTACTGAGAACGGATTTATAGAACTCAAGGTTGAACAGCGCATATCTGTTGCCGGCCTAACCACTCTCACCTTTAGCGTTACTGATACCGGAATAGGAATCGCCCCCGAAAAACAGGTTTCTATTTTCGAAAGTTTTACGCAAGCCGAAAGTGATACGAGCAGAAAATACGGAGGCACCGGACTGGGTTTAGCCATAAGCAAACAACTGGTGGAACTGCATGGCGGAAAAATTGATGTCAAAAGCACTTCAGGTAAGGGAACAGTGTTTTATTTTTCTATCGATTACGAACCGGGAATTACGATTGAATCCGTAAAAACCAAAGCGTTTGACATTTCATCATTGAACGGAATAAAGATTTTGCTTACAGAAGACAATGAATTTAACAAAATTGTAGCTGAAGATACCCTGAATAAATATTTAGAGGGTATTACTATTGACCATGCATCCAATGGTCGTGTTGCAATTGAAAAAGTCAATCAGAATAAATATGATCTTGTATTGATGGATATTCAAATGCCGGAGATGGATGGTTATGAAGCCACACAGGCAATACGAAAAATGGCATCAGAAAAAAACCGCATTCCGATTATTGCCATGACTGCAAATGCAACACCTGAAGAAATTAAAAAATGTTTTGATTCCGGTGTTGACGGTTATGTGTCAAAACCATTTGTGCACGACGATCTCTTTTACCAGATTTCCGAAGCCATCGCGAAAAACAAATCCGCTTAATTCAGTTCAGCTTTTTTTCCTCTTGTTCAGTTCATCCCTGATTTTGGATGCGAGCTCATAGGCTTCATCATCGATTGCTTTTGACAGGTTTTCTTTAAGTTCCTCGTCACTGAGGGAGTGAATATCGCGGTTGTCTTTCCGGGGTTCCTTCACTTTTTCAAGTTCAGAATCGTCGCCTGACGATTGTCCTTCCAAAGAAAGCGGTGATTCCTCATCAGTAGAAACTCCTGCCTGGGCAATGATCCAATCGTAGGTATAAATTGGGCAATTAAATCGAACTGCCAGTGCAATGGCATCAGATGTCCGGGCATCAATCTCCTCTTCCCTCTCGCCGCTTGTACAAATGAGTTTTGCGAAAAACACTCCCTCCTTGAGACTGTAAATGACAACTTCTGCCAGGGTGATATCGAAAGCAAGTGAAAAGTTCTTGAACAGATCGTGAGTGAGCGGACGTGTTGGAGTCATATTTTCCAGTTCCACCGCTATAGCCTGCGCTTCAAACGCACCGATAATGATTGGTAACTTTCTCTTGCCGGCCTCTTCGGCAAGTACCAGTGCATAAGCACCCGATTGCGTCTGGCTATAGGAAAGCCCGGCGATCTCGAGTCTGATTTTTTCCATGCTTTATTTCAACGTTATTGCTAACGTTTCAGATGTTAAATATACAGATTATTTTTGTTTCTAAAGCCGTCACGCGGAGTGAAATCAATTGGCAGATTTAAACTTTTTAACGGCTTCAATGAGTTTGGGTACCACCTCAAATGCATCGCCAACAATGCCGTAATCGGCTGATTTAAAGAAGGGGGCCTCCGGATCTTTGTTTATTACGACTATTGTTTTACTTGAACTTACTCCTGCTAAATGCTGAATTGCTCCGGAAATGCCAATGGCTATGTATAAATTTGGGCTGATTGAAATTCCGGTTTGCCCCACGTGTTCCGAATGGGGTCTCCAGTGAGCATCTGAAACAGGTTTGCTGCATGCTGTTGCAGCTCCGAGCAATCCTGCCAGTGTTTCAATCATACCCCAGTTTTCGGGTCCTTTTAAGCCACGCCCGGCCGAAACGACCAACTCCGCTTCAGGCAACGAAATGATATCGGATGCTTTAACGATCTCCTTAACCTCTTCTTTAGCTGTCCAGGCCGGCAATGATGGATTAAAGACAATGATTTCCGCAGTAACCGGGGCTTCGGTTACTTTATAAGAATTTGGAACCACAGAAATCACTTTGACTGCGGATAGCACATTTACATCGGCAAATGCTTTACCACTGAATGCATTTTTACGAACGGTAAATCCTGCTGATGTATCAGGCAATGCAATTGCTCCATCTACAAGACCGGCTTTTAATTTCACCGCAACTCTGGGCGCAAGTCCTTTACCTGAAAATGAATTTGACATCACCACAACTGAAGCATTCATTTCGGCAGCCGCAGCGGATATCACAGCCGAATAGGATGATCCGGTAAAGTTTTTCAGGTTGCTGGCATTGGCGTTATATACTTTCGATGCACCGTACCTGGCAAGGTTATTCAATTCATCATTTGATACATCTCCAATCGATATTGCTGCTAATTGTCCGCCTGTCATTCCAGCCACAGCTGCTCCATACGACAATGCTTCATAAGTCGATTTTTTAAACTTACCGGAAGCATTTTCACAATATACCAATACTGACATCTTAATTATTTTAATTTAGGTTAAACGTAATGTTGACAAAAACGATAGTAGGGAAACTATAAATTGATTACCCGATGCTTCCGTATGTTTGGTTAAATTACTTTAGCTTCGGTGTGCAGTAACTCAACAAGTTTCTCAACCTGATCCGGATCAATCAAGGTAACTGTTCCTCTTGGTTTTGGTTTGTCGTAACCTACTACTTCCGTTAACACCGGCACTTCTGTTGCCTCAATAACCTGCAAAGGTTTTGTACGGGCCGACATAATGCCTCTCATATTCGGAATGCGTGGTTCTGCCATTCCTTCAGATGCTCCGGCAACTACAGGAAGCGGACACTGAATAATTTCTTTGCCACCTTCAATTTCTCTTTCTAACGTAACATTGGTGCCCTCAACCTGTAATGATTTACATATACTCACTGAAGGGATTTCAAGCATTTCTGCTATCATGGCCGCAACCTGAGATCCGTTATAATCGATAGATTCCCTGCCTGTCAGAATAAGATCGTATCCGCCGTTTTTTGCATGATTGGAAATCTGCGTAGCTACAAAATTGGCATCCCGCGGAAGCGCATTAACCCGGATGGCATCGGTGGCTCCGATAGCAAGGGCTTTTCTGATGGTTGGTTCTGTGGAAACGTCACCCACCGTAATGGCAGTTACTGTACCGCCGGAACTTTCAGTTAACTCCAGTGCACGCGTTAAAGCGATTTCATCATAAGGGTTAATTATAAACTGTATGCCTGCAGTTTCAAAGGATTTGTTGTCTGCTGAAAAATTAATTTTTGAGGTAGTATCAGGGACATGACTGATGCAAACAAGAATTTTCATAGGCTGTTATTTGGGAACGCAAAGGTAGTCTAAAAAGCCGATTTTTATCGCTTCCTACCAGTGCGTTTGAGCAATAACGGACCGAACAACTGATTTTACAAATAAGCTAATAATCAATTACTTAAAATAAATGAAAATTCAATTGTTAACAAGTACCGGATTTGCAGGGTGCATTGTTCCGGAATGGCTGATGCCGGCCGGAGACAGGGTTGCCGAGTACCGGTTATTTACAAATAGCCTTGGCAGTACCTACCAGTCCGTTGTCGTTAATTACCTGAACGCTGTAAACTCCCGGAACTACTCTGGATTGTAACGTTCCTGTAAGCACATTTTCACCGGAATGCAGGGTAAAGGTGTTGGAATAAACAATAGTTCCCGTTACCGAAACCAGATTAAGTTTTACATTCTGGTCTAAATCGGACGAAACGGTAACATTGAATTCGTTGTGAAAAGGATTTGGAATAACCTTTATTTCGGTGGTATGATCGGTTTTGGTACCAACTTTTGCTACAACAATATTGTAAACAATTGTCTTTCCATCGTAGTCGGTCTGTGATAACCTGTAGTAGTTATTACCCTGTAACGGTTCGTTGTCAGTAAACGAATAATATTTTGGGGTGAGTACGGTTCCACCTCCCTGGACTCTGGCAAGCTGCTCAAATTGTGACCCATCAGCGCTCCTTTCAAGCGTAAAATAATCGTTGTTCAATTCAGATTGTGTGGTCCAGTCAACTTTAACTTTCCTATCAGTATTAACAGTGGCTGAAAAGGCAGATAATTCAACGGGTAACGGTGTCAATGTTCTCAGGCAGGTAGTTACATCACCATTTTTGATCTGCCACAATTCATTACTTTTATCATTCTTTAATTTGATACTAACCATGTAGGTTCCACCCGACGGAACGGAAAGCGTTCGGGTGGTAATGAATACGGCAGTACTGCTGTCACCGATATAAGTATATGTATTTTGAATTACTCCATTCACATACAAATACACCCAGGCAGTATCATTACCATCAAGGTTACCGCTTTGATTTATCCGGGCTGAAATATCAACCTGACGAATGGGTCCTCCGGGTATTCCGGAAGCAGTAAATAAAGGGCTAAAATAAGTGCATGTTAGTCCTTTTACATTCCAGTTGGAAGCGTTCACAGATCCGCAGGTAACAGTCCAGGTTGTAGGATCAGCCCAGTTAAGGGTATAGGAACTTTCGCAGGCAATTGCAAATGCTTTTTCGGACCGAAAGGACTCCGATAAGAACATTGCGACACTGATTACAATTGCAACCAATGAAGTTGCAATAGCTAAACGCCTCAAGGCAGTTGTCTGATTGAGACGGGTCGAAAGTTGGTTTTTGATTTTCACTTAGTTAAGTTTTAATGCACCGGGACCCTTTACGAAAGTCAATTAAATTTGTTTCGGTATGAAAGGGCATTGGATTGTTACTTTATTGATAATCAGTCGTTAATTGCTATGTTAAATCTTATTATTTCTTATAAAAACACATTTGTTTTACCTTTTCAGATCGGTTACACTATGATTTTAACCGGAATAAGGCACCTTTGTGAAAACCAATGAATTTTATAATTAAATGAATCGGATTCAGACACTTAAGGATTATCTGAAAAATGAGCCGGATGATCCTTTTTTGAAATACGCACTTGCCCTCGAATACCTCAAGACCGGGCAGGAAAAGGAGGCCGGATTACTTTTTGAACAATTGGTAAAAGAAAATCCGAAGTATTTACCCGTATGTTATCAATTTGGAAAATTGCTTGTGAAACAGGGACACACAGATCTTGCAGCTTCAGAATTCAAGCGGGGAATGGCAATTGCCAGGCAAATTGGGGATAACCATACCTTTTCCGAACTTTCAGGTGCTCTTGAGGAACTATCGGAATAATACCAGTTAAGAGTTTTCCTGACCTGATATTGGCCGCATTCAGGACCTCTCCCACTGCCTGAATAATTTCCTATTTTTGCCATTCAATTTTTTAACCTCCCCTGTTTAATATCTCAAGGTCCTATTTATGAAAGAACTGCAATTCCGTGAAGCACTTCGTGAAGCATTGACTGAAGAAATGCACCGCGATGAGAAAGTTTTTCTCATGGGTGAAGAGGTAGCCGAATATAACGGAGCGTATAAGGTAAGCCAGGGCATGCTCGATATTTTTGGTCCGAAGCGGGTAATTGACACCCCTATTGCTGAGCTTGGCTTTGCGGGCATTGGTGTTGGAGCAGCTATGAACGGACTGCGACCGGTCATTGAATTCATGACTTTTAACTTTTCACTTGTAGCCATTGACCAGGTTATTAACTCTGCGGCAAAAATGATGTCGATGTCAGGTGGCAATTTCAATGTACCCATTGTGTTCAGGGGACCAACTGCATCAGCAGGTATGTTGAGTTCCCAGCATTCTCAGGCTTTCGAAAGCTGGTATGCCAACTGTCCCGGTTTAAAGGTTGTTATTCCGAGTAATCCGGCTGATGCAAAAGGCTTGCTGAAATCATCTATTCGTGATAATGATCCGGTAATTTTTATGGAATCGGAACAGATGTATGGCGATAAAGGGATGGTACCCGAAGGAGAATACCTTATGCCTATAGGGGTAGCTGATACAAAACGTTCTGGTAAGGATGTAACCCTGGTGTCATTTGGAAAAATGATGAAGGTGGCATTGCAGTCTGCTGAAGAACTTGCCAAAGAACAGATTGATGCGGAAGTTATAGATTTGAGAACCGTCAGGCCTATTGACTATGCAACCATCATTAACTCTGTGAAGAAAACAAACAGGCTGGTTGTTATTGAGGAATCGTGGCCGCTGGCCTCCATTGCGTCTGAAATTGGTTTTGCCGTACAGCGCGATGCATTTGATTATCTCGATGCTCCTGTTATCCGCATTATGGGCGGGGATGTACCCCTTCCCTATGCTCCGACTCTTATTGAAGCCTATTTGCCGAATGTTTCAAGAGTTGTAAAGGCCGTTAAAGAGGTTCTTTACGTGAAGGGGTAAATACTTGCTTCACCACCACTTACCACTTTTATACGGTAAACAATTAGGTAACATTTTAGCTTTGCAGAAGAAAGGCATTTGGATTACCTTAGTGCCCTTGCAACAGAAATTTATCAACAACTAACTATAATTCAATAATTTATGTTCGACAACATTCTTTACATGATTCCCGCATTCGGTGTCCTGGGTCTATTATATACGGTTTGGAAATCGGCCTGGATCAACAAACAGGATCCGGGTAACGACAAAATGCGCAAGATTGCCGGTCACATTGCCGAAGGTGCCATGGCTTTCCTTAAAGCCGAATACAAGGTGCTTGCGATATTTGTAATCTGTGTTGCCATTTTGCTCGGGTGGTCGGCAAACAGTGAGACCTCTTCGCCAATGGTTGCAGTTTCATTTATTTGCGGCGCATTTTGTTCGGGATTGGCAGGATTTATTGGAATGCGTGTCGCAACAAAAGCCAATGTCAGGACAACCAATGCAGCACGCAGCGGAATGGGAAAGGCGCTTGAAATAGCTTTTGCCGGCGGATCAGTTATGGGCATGGGCGTTGTAGGCTTAGGTGTGCTTGGCCTCAGTTCACTCTTCATCATGTACCAGTCAGAATTTGGTACTGATACAGCCGAAAACCTGAATCGTGTGATTACAGTTGTTACCGGATTTTCTTTCGGCGCATCTTCCATTGCATTGTTTGCACGTGTTGGCGGAGGTATCTATACAAAAGCTGCCGATGTTGGTGCTGATCTGGTTGGAAAAGTTGAAGCAGGAATTCCTGAAGATCATCCTTTAAACCCTGCAACAATTGCTGATAATGTCGGAGACAACGTTGGAGATGTTGCCGGAATGGGAGCTGACCTTTTCGAATCGTATGTAGGTTCTATTGTCGGCACAATGGTACTTGGAGCCGCCTTTATGAGTTCTGATTTTGTTTCACTCGATACTTCGTATAACGGCTTGTCTGCGGTAATACTGCCTTTGGTTTTGGCCGCAACCGGAATTGTAATGTCAATCATCGGAACCTTCTTTGTGCGTGTAAAAGAGGGCGGTGATCCCCAGCGGGCATTGAACATTGGTGAATTCGGTTCATCCATACTCATGGTAATCGCATCATGGTTTATCATTAAAGGTATGCTGCCAGAAACCTGGTGGTTTAAAGATCCGCTGTATACATGGGCTGATCCTAATCTGGGCAACCAATACACATCAACCGGTATCTTCATTGCTACAATCATAGGACTTGTTGCAGGCCTTCTCGTGGGGTTGGTTACCGAATACTACACAGGTACCGGGAAAAAACCTGTATTATCAATCGTGCGGCAATCGTCAACAGGAGCAGCAACAAATATCATTGCCGGCTTAGGTGTAGGAATGATGTCTACAGCTATCCCGATTCTGCTAATCGCCTTTTCAATAATTGGTGCATTTCATTTTGGCGGACTCTATGGTATTGCCATTGCCGCTGTAGGAATGCTTAGTAATCTGGGAATACAGCTTGCCGTTGATGCGTATGGACCCATATCCGATAACGCAGGAGGAATTGCTGAAATGTCAGAACTGCCTAAAGAAGTCAGAAAAATCACCGATAAACTCGATGCAGTTGGAAATACAACCGCTGCCATTGGAAAAGGATTTGCAATTGCTTCCGCAGCATTAACTGCTTTGGCATTGTTTGGTGCCTACATGACTGCAGCGCACATCAAAGCCATCGACATTTCCAAATCAGAAGTAATTGCCGGCTTATTTATCGGTGGTATGCTTCCATTTGTGTTTTCTGCTTTGGCAATGAATGCTGTTGGCAGAGCAGCAATGGCAATGATTGAAGAAGTTCGCCGGCAGTTTAACACGATCCCCGCATTAAAAAATGCACTTGAGGTAATGCGTAAGAATGGTGATACCGAAATGACAGAATGGAGCGACGGCGATAAGAAAATATTTGAAGCTGCTGATGGTGTCGCTGAATATGGCAAATGTGTTGAGATTTCTACTGCAGCTGCAATCAAACAAATGGTTGTACCGGGTTTGATGGCAGTTCTGGTTCCTATTACGGTAGGCTTCCTTCCTATTTTCGGTGCCGAAGCACTGGGCGGTTTACTTGCAGGCGTTACTGTTTCAGGTGTTTTGATGGCGATATTTCAATCTAACGCCGGAGGCGCGTGGGACAATGCCAAGAAAATGTTTGAAGAAGGTGTTGAGATCAATGGAAAACAGTACTTCAAAAAATCAGAGCCGCACAAAGCCGCAGTGGTTGGTGATACTGTTGGTGATCCCTTCAAAGACACATCGGGCCCCAGCCTGAACATTTTATTAAAGCTTATGTCCGTTGTCGCACTGGTAATAGCGCCTTTAATCGCACTTAAAAAAGCAGAGCCGGCTATGCCTAATACAGCTGTTCCTGCCATGAGTGCCGATGCCAAAAACAGCGAAAATATCAGCACACTTTCCGGCACCTACGTTTTTGATCAGGCACACTCCTTTGTTGATTTCAAAATTGGTCACCTGATGTCAACCGCAAAAGGAACCATGCAGATCGACACAGGGTATGTAAACTTTACAGGCAACATAGCAACAAGTTCTGTATA
>DASUFP010000070.1:0-15634 GCA_036274495.1 Bacteroidia bacterium | reverse complement strand
TGGCATCACTGCTTGCCTCGCATGGCGATTCGGTAACCATCGGACTGGAGATTCCGGCCGACCAGATGGATGCTTTTACGAAAAAGCCTTCAAAAGACAATGTTAAACGTTCAGCCTTTTTTAAGGAGCCATCGGTCGATGGCCGTGCCTCTGATGCATGGGCCGCAATAATTGAATCCGCACTATCCAATCCGCGCATCAATATTTTCTTTTTCGACATCACCGCGGCCGATCAAAAAAATGGCTACGACCGCGACAGTTTGATGTTTGTTAAAGTAAAGCACGAAATGATGACGCATCCCAATCATACATGCATCACCTTGTCGGGAAATGTTCACAGCATGACGCAGCAATTCCGAGGATCGCCAAAAATGGGTTACTACCTCGCTACCGACGAATCACTTGGTTTGGGCAATCGTGTCTGTTCGGTAAGTAATAATTATTCTTCAGGTACCATGCTGAATAATTCCGGTCACGGATTGGAACTAAAAACAGTTACCATGAACGATACGCCCTACAGCACATCGGTAAATTACAACAACTACCTGATGTTGATTCCTACCATTCCTTCCAAAGCCTGCAGTGCTATATTGTTTACGCGCACCATTACGGCAGCCACCATGACCGGACAGCAATAACTGCCGGAGTTATTCTCTGTAATGTATTGTTGTGGTCAGCTGATGCGCACCGCGGCAGGCATCCCCTTCATCTTCAAATACACATTAGCGAGCGCCTCCACATCCTTCTCGCAGTAGCGGGCAATGCGGGCAATGTCCCGGTCGTGCCAGAATACCGACCATACCTGAGAGCCGTCGATATCGTCTTTAGGACTTGGTATTCCCAGTACATAGGTCAGCAGGTTCAGCGGCGTGTAGTTTTTAAAATCACCGAACTTCCACAACTCCATGGTATCCAAAAAATGAACCTCCCATGGTTTCTTTCCTCCCGTATCGAGAATAGCCGGCAAAGCGATGCCGTTGATCACCATGCGCCGGGCGAGGTAGGGAAAATCGAATTCCTTACCGTTATGCGCACACAACCGGCTGTCGGCCTTCGAATAATGACTGTTTAACAATCCGGCAAAGTCGTTCAGCAATGCAGCTTCGTCTTCTCCCGAAAACGATTTAATGCGCAATTCAAAAGTAGTTTCTTTAAATTTCAGATACCCGCACGAAACACAAACTATGCGTCCAAACTCCGCATAAATTCCGGCACGGTTATATATGTCGGCCGGCGATTCTCCTTCACTCTTGCGAAGGTTTTCCGATTTTCTCGACCATAATTTTTTTAACTCTTCCGGACAATCATCCAGCGCCGGATACTGAGGAACAGTCTCAATATCTAAAAAAAGTATCTGTTCCTGGTTTGAAAAGTTATTCATAGGTTATTTTTATAAAAGTATAAAATATAAATAGGCAACCAGATTACACCGGCCGGGATCGTATCTTTTTCAAAATTGGAAATACTGTTATAGATAAATTTAAGTTTATTTCTCCTAAAATAGTATATAATTTTTATAATTTACCAATCAGAATTCACAATTTATCTTATCAGGATACACTTATAATAAAGCATCTGTAATCCGACAGGTGTGTAATGCCTCATCGATATCAGTAATCTGCAAATCATCCCGGATACATACCATTTGTATACAGATTGATATAATATCAGAACAATTATCATGGAAGCATGTTTACAACTCGTTTTACAGTAACCCGTTCCATTCCAAAATGGATTAACAATGAGAGTTGTTTTCCGGCAGAGCTAAGATAGCGCCTGGCTTGTTCAAAATCTTTTGTAATAATCCGTCCTCTTCGCTTTATTTCTACAACAACTAAATTTTCAACAATAAAGTCAGGAAAATAATTGTTTACCTCACTTTTTCCATAAGAAATATCAACTTTCTGTTTTGAAACAAATTGCATTTTCTTCTTTGTGAATTCAAGAAAAAGTGCGTTGTGATAAGTTTTTTCAAGATGGCCTCCTCCCAATGAATTATGCACAGTATATGCACAGCCAATAATTTTAAAACTAAGATCAGCATAGATAAATTTGGGATGAAGTGTTTGAAAAGCCATAACAAAAGATTATTGAAATGAAAAGCATCGAAAAGTGTATGACAAAAATAATAATTTGTCTGAATATAATTTGTCAATGAGTAAAAATTGCTTCTAAAAACATTCTAAGCAGTAAGCGATTCCTAATTAAAAGCATGGTTCCCATTACTCCTATATGACCAGCCATCTGTAATCCCCACCTGCGATCCGTAATCCCCGCCCACATCTGTAATCTGTACATCCGGTGTATCCAAATCCTGCGATCTGTAATCTGTACATCCGATGTATCCTAATCCTGCGATCCGTAATCCCCGCCCACATCTGTAATCCCCGCCCACATCATCGTATCATCACCCCTGCCTTATTAATCACAGGGATCATCGAAAAATTATCTTCCAGGATACTCTCCGGTAAAAAAAGATACTTGCGATCGTAAATAGTCGCATCAATATAAAAGCTTACCCAATATTCATTGTTCAGTCCGAATACCTGCCGGTCGATGGGCTCTACCAGCGCCGCTTCCTGTGGTGGCAGTTCCTCAATAAAATGACGCAATACCGAAGTCCTTACCGGCTGACCCTCCAGCGAGCCATATCCTTTTGAGCTGACCAGGATGCCATAAATACGTTCTTTTTTCAGGTTAATCAGAAACACATCCCAAACGGTATGTTCATTTGGTCTTTCGCCGGGGGCTACATCAGGCACCACTGCCAGGGCTACATCTTCAACATTTAATTTTGGAAGGTCTTTAAGCATACTGTAACAACTCTTTCAAAGGTACTAAGTTAATTCAAAACTGTTGCAGAGGTATCCGGTGAGGCAAAAAGCTTCATCACTTCTTCGAGGTACACGGGTACATCCAGTAATTCGCCGTCAGGATCTTTTTCACCCCGTTTGTGTCCCAGCCGTACACAAATAATGTTCTGCGACGGTATAACAAAAATATATTGACCTAAAATTCCCCGTGCATAAAATACATCTTCATTTCTTACGCGTGTAAGCCACCATTGATATCCGTAAATTTTATTGGGTTTCCCATTGTCGGTTAATGCGGCTGCCGTAAGACTTTCGTTTACATACGATTCAGGAACAACCTGCGTGTCGCCCCAGCGTCCTTTTTGTAAAAACAATTTTCCAAGCCGTGCAAAATCACGCGCGTTGGAGTAAATACAGCAGTAGGCTTTTTCCATGCCGCCTTCCTCATCCAAACTCCACTGCGCCGGTTGTTCAGCGTGCATTGGTTTCCATAACTTTTCGGATGCATATTCCGAAACCGTCAATCCCGTTGCCTCACGTAATACGAACGCAAGCAGTTCGGTATTACAGCTCATATAATTGTATTCCTTACCAGGTTCAACAGCTGCCTTTAAATCCATCATCTGTTTGTCGAGGTGCTTATCGTAATAGAGCCGGGTTACTTCACTTGTCAGGCTGGCATACCCTTCGTCCCAGTTGAGTCCGGAACTCATGGTAAGCAGATCGCGGATGGTTATTTTGCTCTCTTTTTCGCCGCACATCCATTTAAGGTAGTTGCAAACAGGCTCATCGAGACTTTTTATTTTACCTTCTGCCAGGGCAATTCCGGTAAGAGTTCCTACAAAACTTTTCGCCATCGAAAAGGAATTCGACAGGGATGTTTCGCCATAATTTTCCCAGTACTGCTCATAACGGATCGAGTCGTTTTTTATTACCAGAAAAGCGATTGACTTGTATTTGTTGAGGGTTTCTTCGAGCAGTGGAGTCAGCTTTGTTTTGTTGTAATCGGTACCAATGTTCCAGGGTTCGCCCGTTCCGGCAGCAATTTCGCGAGTGGGAAAAAGATCCAGGTCGTCGATGTCGACATAATTATAAATAAGTGCCTTGTAATAATAGATTTTACCTGTCGCATACAAAAGAATGTTGAGCAGGATAAAAGCTACAAGCAGTATTTTCCAGAGTTTGCGTTTTGGTGCTGCCATCAGACGGGAGTGGTTAAACCGGTGAATGCACTTATATATTCCATACCGAAAATTTCGGCCAGATGTCTTTTCACTTTTTCTTTTACCTCATCCGCATCAACAGCTCTGCCGAGTTCGAGGTGTAAAGAAGTAACCGCTTTGTCGCTGATGCCGCACGGCACTATGTTTCCGAAATAACTCAGGTCGGTGTTAATGTTAAAGGCGAAGCCGTGCATGGTAACCCACCTGCTGCAGCGTACTCCGAAAGCACAAATTTTGCGCGCTTTGTCAGGAACCGTTGCATCGAGCCACACACCTGTGAGACCCGGAATGCGTCCTGCCGTAATACCATATTCGTCGAGCGTTCTTATAATGGCTTCTTCCAAATACCGCAGGTAACGGTGTATGTCGTTAAAAAAACAATCGAGATCCAGTATGGGATAACCTACCAGCTGTCCGGGACCATGATAAGTGATATCACCCCCACGGTTGATGCGGTAAAATACAGCGTTGTTTTCACTCAGCCGATCATCGTTAAGAAGTAAATGGTCGTCTTTGCCGCTTTTACCAAGGGTATACACATGCGGGTGTTCGCAAAACAAAAGATAGTGCACCGATGGTTGCCGGTCTTCTGCGGATCTGCTCCGATTGGCAACCTTATTGGAAACAATTGCATTCAACAGCGACTCCTGGTAATCCCACGCCTGCTTGTAATCTATCAGCCCAAGATCTTTGAAGAATACCGATTGCATTTATGTTACATTATGAAATTAAGCCAAATACGCACTGCCGCACATCAATACTCAGGTAACACCGGACGTGTCTCCAGTATTGCGTCAATATCTTCCATCAGTTGAGGTGTTAACAACGGCAGCACTTCAAGTGCCGATATGTTTTCTTCTAGTTGCGATACCTTTGAAGCACCCAGAATAACCGTGCTCACATGATGGTTTTTCAGACACCATGCCAGTGCAAGCCGTGCCATCGACACTCCCAAATCGGCTGCAACTTTACTCACCGCTTTTACTTTTTCTATTCCCTCATCGCGCAGTACGCGGTCTTTCAGCCAGTCGAGTCCTTCAATTCCCAGGCGGGTGCCTTCCGGGAAACCGTTATTGTATTTCCCCGAGAGCAAACCACTCGCCAGCGGCGACCATATAGTGGTGCCCATGCCGTGGTATTTGAAGAGGTGGAGGTAATCGCGCTCCATTTTGTCGCGCCGGAACATATTGTATTCGGGCTGCTCCATCACAGGTCCTATCAGGTGGTGCTGTTTGGCAACAAGATGTGCTTCCATAATTTCGGAAGCGTTCCACTCCGATGTTCCCCAATACAAAATTTTACCCTGCTCTATTAGGTTGTGCATGGTCCATACCGTTTCTTCAATGGGGGTGGATTTATCGGGGCGGTGACAAAAAAACAGATCGATGTAATCAACTTGCAGCCGCTGCAGAGCGCCGTGACATCCCTCAACAATATGCTTACGCGATAAGCCCCGCTGATTCGGTTTTGCATCACCCAATCCGAAAAAAACCTTGCTCGAAACCAGGTACGACGACCGTTCCCACTGCATCTTTTTCAGGATGGCTCCCATCACCCGTTCCGATTGTCCGCGGGCGTATATTTCGGCATTGTCGAAAAAATTAATGCCGTTGTCATAAGCCATTACCATCAGCTCTTCGGCTGTGGTATCACCTACCTGTTTTCCAAATGTAAGCCAGCTGCCAAGTGACAACGCGCTTACCTGTACTCCTGAATTTCCTAAATGTCTGTATTCCATAATTATGAAAAGTTAATGGTACTGTATGCAAAAAAAGAATTATATTTTTGAAAGCTCTCCCTTAAGGAAATCAATCACTTTTACTTCGGTAGCGTCAATGTTGCGTATTTCGGAGAGGTACCATGATACCCAGTCGCCAAAATGTATCAGATACAATGCGCGCTGCAGATGTGTTGCTCCTTTTGAATATACTTCAAATACGTACGGTGTAAATTTCGACACAACACCTTTGGTGAGTTCCATACGTGCCTGTGTGCGCGCATAGTCTGTTTCGTTTCTAAAAAACACTACCGCCAGTTTATCATTCGTCTGTGTCCATCCAACCAGTTCGTTGTGGTTCATTTCGGGAAGCACATGGTGCCAGCAAAGCATTTTTGAGTTTTCATTTATCTGCTGGCGAAAGCGAACACATACGCCCTCATAGTTAGCCTGACTGTAAATGACCGGTATTTTCCGGTGCAGCTTTTCGGCAAGATAATAGGCTTCGGAACAGATATGTTCTTCTTCGTGGTCGAGCAAATGAATGGCTGTCTCAAGGTCGGCACGAAAACCGTTTCCGATTAAGCCAAAGCCATGCAGCACATAAAACAGCTGCGTAAACGAATACGCCAGACAGGCTCGTGGCGGCATACCGCCGGGTATAATAATGTAATCGAGTCCTTTTGCCTTAGCCTTTTCAATTATTTTACCGCCCGAACTCACGCATACAATTCTGGCACCTTTTTCAAGTGCCGCATCCATGGCGCTGAGTGTTTCTTCGGTGTTGCCCGAATACGACGATACAATAACCAGTGTGTGGCTGTTAACATAGGCGGGCAGAAAATAATCCTTGTTTACGGCAATAGGCACCGTTACTTCTTTCTCGACCAGCTGCGATACAATGCTTCCGCCAATGCCGGAGCCACCAAGGCCGGTGACGAGTACATTGTTGATTTCCAGACCATTAGTGGCAAAAGAGGCCTTGTCGCCAATATCCATTGCCTGGCGTAATTGTGCGGTAAACGAAGCAATAAGTTCTTTCATAAAAGGTAGCGTATAGGTGCAAAAATACAATAAAAAGGAGCTATGAGGGGGCATCCGATTACCCCCTTTAGCCATATCCGGATGTATTGATTTTGAATTCCCGAAACAACCACATTATTCTTGACTGCCGGCACAACTTTTTAGACACCCAAGCAGGAATTTTCCGGTTTGACCATTCCGTTTGAGTTGAACAGATTTGTTTTGTTTCACCAAAGCGTTTCAAATTTACTCCACCGCTCCAAAATCGTTTTTGCAACTTCTTTAATTGCATTCATCTTTGTCGTTACCTCCTTTGGGAACGTTTCGGCCAACAACCGTAATCCGGCTTATAAAATTTTAACCAATATGCCTCAGCCCAAAGCAAAAGGGGCACCCGTGATTAATATTCAAGAAAATCAATTTTGGATGCAACAGTGATCAAACCTGTTTGCGCCGCGCTCTCTGAAAAAAACAACAATCAAAAATCAGGATAACTTTTTTGCGGGCTCTATCTCCGATTGCAAGCGGATAGATTCATCGTGGATAAGCATAAAAATATTCCGGATAAATTCACTGCTTAGTCCTGACTCGGCGGCTGATGCCATACTCCTGTCAATAATCTCCTTCCATCGGTCCATTTGCAAAATGGTAACATTATGTTCCATTTTGAGTCTGCCTATGATTTCGGCAAGCTTCATTCTGTCAGACAATGTTTGCATCAAAGTAGCATCAAGCTGATTGATTTGATTGCGGATCAAATTCAATTCGGCAAGTACTGTGCTGTCCGTAAATGCAGTGTGCTTTACCTGCACATTCAACAATAATTCGTCCAGCTGATCGGGCGTTACCTGTTGATCTTTGTCACTCAATGCACACGAAGGATCAATATGCGTTTCAATCATTAACCCGTCAAGGTTAATGTCGGTTGCATGCTGTGCAAGTGTCTGAAGCCGGGAGGTGTTGCCTGCAATATGACTGATGTCGCAAATCATGGGTAAGTCGGGGTACAATGTGCGAACAGCCAGTACAATATCCCATTTAGGCAGGTTGCGGTATTCTGATTTCACATCGGTAAAAAATCCGCGGTGTATTGCGCCTAACTTGCGGATACCTGCTTTTGAAAACCTGTTCATGGCGCCAAGCCATAACTGCGGATCGGGATGTATCGGATTTTTCACCAGCATGGGAATGTCAACTCCGGTAAGCGCATTCGCGAGCTCCTGTACTATAAAAGGATTTACCGTAGTGCGGGTGCCAATCCATAAAATGTCGACCTTATATTTTAGCGCAAGTTCAATGTGAGCCGGTGTAGCCACTTCGGTTGCCGTAAGCATTCCTGTTTCCTGCTTAACATCCAGCAGCCATTTTAATCCCTCTTCACCTCTGCCTTCAAATTGTCCGGGCTGTGTACGGGGTTTCCAGATTCCGGCTCTGAAAATGTTATTCGGATGCTTTGCAACAATACGCTTTGCCGTTTGCATTAATTGCTCAGGACTCTCTGCGCTGCATGGTCCGGATATTAAAATAGGCTCATCGCCATTTTTAATCCAATCGGTTGCGGGTAAATATTCCATCCTGTCTTAAAATCACAATCATTAATTATCGGTCCACCGTTTGGTCTTTTTCATAAACCGTACAAACAGGTAACCGCATAATAACACGGCGAGGGCAATAATTATCTGGTTTAATCTGTCAAGGAGGTAATCACTTCCGTATTTATCATATAGCGCCTTTACTACCAGCAATACTGCTGCACTCATCCAAATATATGTGGTGTTGTATTCCTTAATCATTACCCGTCTCCACTTAAACTCCATCGAATTGAGCGTTTCACCAATACCGCCGAACTTAGGAAACCAGCGATTAACATTCGCCATGTATTTTTTATAATCGTCGCCGAATTTACCAAAGAGAAAATTCTCTTCGGCACGTACTATCGCCTGATAAAAAAAGAGAAATAACGGAATCATCAGCGCCATAAAAAAGAGTGAATTAGACATAATCCCCAACCCGACAATAATTAAGATATTACCAACATACAACGGATTCCGGCAATGCGAAAACAACCCCTCCGTTACAAGACCTTCGGCATATATTCTCCTGTTTTTACCTCCGCGGATAATGTATACCAGTCCAATGGTGGCCATACGAAACGACTGACCAATGGCGGCAACGGCAAACCCGAGAATAAGAGGAACCATGTAGTTCGAAAAAACCGGCGAAGAAGGGATAAAAAGCAAAAAATAAAAGACCGGAAAGAGTACGTTCCGGTAATGAAATAAAAAGTTTCCGAGTTTTACCATAATTATTTCATTGCTATGATTCCGGTAAAGTTATACCATTTAAAAAACACTTCTGTCGAACGAAATCCGCAGCGCTTCAGCATTTCAATGTTCTCCGATAACCGGTACGGAATTAAAACATTCTCCAGCGCCTCCCTTTTCTGACTGATCTCCATTTCACTGTAATGGTGACGGCGCTTCATGTTGTAATAATATTTGATGAAATGGCGGTTGAACATCGAATCTTCTCCCAGTACTTTCTCAACCAGAATAAAACAACCGTTATGATCGAGCTGATCAAAAACGGATTTTACCAGATCTTCACGAAATAACGGACGCACAAACTGAAGCGTGAGACACATAATGGCCACCGATGCATTTTCGATGGTGACACCGTCGTTTAAATCACCGTAGTTCACCTCATAATCACGCTTGAAGCCCGCTGCTTTAAAGTTCTCCAGACATTGGCTGATCATTTCCGGTGAATCGTCAACACCCCTGAAACCAACTTCAGGCGGCAGCAACGGATCCAGTCCAAGCAGTGTGGTGCCTGTACTGCATCCTAAATCGTACACATTGGTGTTCGGAACAGCAAAGTCGGCAACCTGTTCACAAATCATCCGCTGTATCTCACCATAAAATGGCACCGACCTCGATACCATGTCGTCGAATACACGCACTACATTTTCTCCAAACTTGAAATCGTCGACGGCTTTTTTCTCCTCAGAAAAGACCTTGTCTTTTTTTTCTGTTTTCTGTTCTGACATAATTACTGTGTGTGATGCTGATCTTCCTGAAAATTATGAATAACCGCCAAAATTGCATAATAATAATGAATCTATTGTGAATTGACCCCTCTTAAACTGCCACTTTTATGGTATCATACTAACCCCAATCGTCTGCCAAAAGCTCCGGTAGCGGTCACCAACCGAAAACCGGGCCTTTTTTATCCCCTCAATTTTCAGTTTCTTTGCTTTGAAATGCGTTTCTGGAGCGATTTCAATTAATTATGGATCAAAGACTTAAAGATTTAGAGAACCGGATTAAAGAGGCCCACAAGGCCGGGGGACCCAAACGCATTGAGGCGCAGCACAAAAAGGGAAAGCTTACCGCCCGCGAAAGGCTGCACTTTTTACTCGACGAGGGTTCATTTGAAGAAATAGGCATGCTGGTGACACACCGCTCGCGCGACTTTGGTCTTGATAAAGAACTCTATCCCGGCGATGGCGTGGTAACAGGATACGGAACCATTAACGGCAGGGCTGTTTATGTATTCTCACAGGACTTTACGGTATTCGGAGGGTCGCTTTCCGAAACACATGCCGAAAAAATATGCCGCATCATGGATCTCTCGTTGCAAAATGGGGTTCCTTTAATTGGCCTAAACGACTCCGGCGGCGCCCGTATCCAGGAGGGAGTGGTTTCGCTTGGCGGATACGCCGACATCTTTTACAGGAACACACTTGCATCAGGAGTTGTACCTCAGATAAGCGCAATTATGGGCCCCTGTGCAGGTGGCGCGGTTTATTCTCCCGCGATAACCGATTTTATACTGATGGTAGAAAACACCTCTTATATGTTTGTCACCGGACCTAATGTTGTAAAAACGGTGACGCATGAAGAGGTGACTTCAGAAGAACTGGGTGGAGCTTCCACCCACTCATCTAAATCAGGAGTTACTCATTTCTCCTGTGCAAACGAAATAGAATGCATTAACTACATCAAACAGCTGTTAAGTTATATGCCTTCGAACTGCGAAGACGAACCGCCATTTGTTGCTTACAAAAGCGGAAACGAAACAAGGCCGCTGCTTGATTCCATTATTCCCGCAAATCCAAATCAGCCTTACGATATCCGCGAAGTGATAGAACAGGTAATTGATGAGGGTTCGTTTTTTGAAGTGCATAAAAATTTCGCCGAAAATATTGTTGTCGGGTTTGCACGCATTGCAGGACGCAGCATCGGTATTGTTGCCAATCAGCCGGCACATCTTGCCGGTGTACTCGACATACATGCTTCTACCAAAGCGGCACGCTTCGTGCGCTTTTGCGATTCATTCAACATTCCATTACTGGTGTTTGAAGATGTACCGGGATTTCTTCCTGGCACCGATCAGGAGTGGAATGCCATCATCACCAATGGAGCAAAACTCCTCTATGCCTTCTGCGAAGCTACTGTACCGCGTATTACTGTAATCACCCGCAAGGCTTACGGCGGCGCTTACGATGTGATGAACTCCAAACATATCGGAGCCGATATGAACTACGCCTGGCCTTCGGCTGAAATTGCGGTGATGGGAGCAAAGGGTGCTGCCGAAATTATTTTCCGAAAGGAAATTACCGAAGCAAAAGATCCGGCAGCAAAGCTGAAAGAAAAAGAAAAAGAATACATCGACATGTTTGCAAATCCATATAAAGCTGCCGAGCGGGGTTACATCGACGAAGTTATTCGCCCCGACGCGACACGCGAAAAACTGATTCGCGCTTTTAAGATGCTTGAAAATAAAGTTGCCTCCATGCCAAAGAAAAAACATGGGAATATTCCGTTGTAAATTTCAATTATGAACATCCTGCTCCTTGGCTCCGGTGGCCGCGAAAATGCACTTGCATGGAAACTTGCACAAAGCACTTTGTGCGAATCGCTGTACATTGCTCCGGGAAATGCCGGCAGTTCACGGTTTGGAATTAATATTGATTGTTCTGCTACCGATTTTGAAGCCATCAAAAAAGTGTGCCTCGAAAAATCCATCAGCATGGTTGTGGTGGGACCCGAAGATCCGCTTGTAAAAGGTATTCGTGATTTCTTTGAAGCCGACGCCCTGCTTTATCACATTCCGGTAATAGGTCCGCGGCAGGATGGCGCACAACTGGAAGGAAGTAAGGATTTTTCGAAACGGTTTATGAAACGGCATCACATTCCCACTGCCGCTTATGAAAGTTTTACGAACGACACACTCGACAACGGACTCGATTTTCTGGAGACCCTTGAAGCGCCTTATGTGTTAAAAGCCGATGGTCTCGCTGCAGGAAAAGGAGTAGTAATTCTTGACGACCTCGATGCGGCACAACAGGAGTTGCGCGACATGCTTACAGGATCTAAATTCGGTGCGGCATCTCAAACTGTTGTCATTGAAGAATTCCTTGATGGTATCGAAGTAAGTGTGTTTGCTTTAACTGATGGCGAGTCGTATTTGCTTTTACCTGAAGCAAAAGACTACAAGCGTATAGGCGAAGGCGATACCGGACCCAACACAGGTGGCATGGGCGCTGTTTCTCCTGTTTCATTCGCCGATCCCGTTTTTATGAAAAAAGTTGAAGAGTGGATTGTGAAACCTACCATCGCAGGACTTAAAAAAGAGGGCATCAATTACCGCGGGTTTCTCTTTTTTGGTTTAATGAATGTAGCCGGCGAACCCTATGTAATTGAATACAACGCACGCATGGGCGATCCGGAAACAGAAGTGGTATTACCGCGAATTAAAAATGATCTGGTGGAACTTTTTCAGGCTGTAGCCGATAAAAAACTTCACTTATGTAAATTGCAAACCGACCACCGCACCGCTGTAACGATTATGTTGGTGTCGGGAGGTTATCCGTCTGATTATGAAAAAGGATTTCCTGTCACCGGATTGGATTCGGTAACTGATAGTCTGTTGTTTCATGCCGGGACTGCTATGCACAATGGACAAGTTGTAACCGCCGGCGGCAGAGTGCTTGCAATAACCTCTTTCGGAGATTCTATCCGCTCGGCGGCGGCAACTTCAAGAAAAAATGCCGAAGCGATTCAATTTAAGAATAAGTATTTCCGTTCCGATGTGGGAACCGATCTTATTCTGCTGGAAAACCTGAAAATGAATTAATGCTTTTCGGAACTGCCGGGGCCGTCCGACATAAAATTCTTGCCACCTTTGTTTACGTGCGTGTCGTACCACAACCAGTAAAACGTCCCGATAAATCCGGCAGCAATAAAAAACGTGTTGGCCATGCGGCCTATTGGCTTTGCAACTTCAAAGATCCACTCAAACAGTGAGGCGATGCCGTGAAAAATGATATCCATACTTCTACAAGTTTTGCGCAAAAATAACCTATTTTTCAAAGCGCTGCAATTTTTTAACCTTTGTCTCACCTGAAACAGCAACGGGCATTGTAATGTTATGATAGTCAACATTTTCAGAAACTCCAGCCCCCTGGCCCTGATCATCATCCCGGCATTTATGGCGGCAGCCTGGATTTCTGCCTCGCTGGGTACGCCTGCACTCTACGAGGTCAGGCAACCCATGCCCCTTTTTCAGGTAGTGGCAGATGTAGCTCATAATTTACCCGGCTGGATAGTAGCAGTAATCGGCTTTCTGCTAACTACTTACCAGGTTTTTCAGGTAAACCGGCTAATCGAAAAACACGAGGTGCTTTATAAAAACAGCTACCTCCCCGGCATGGCCTACATGCTGCTGATTGCCTATTTCCCCGGCTTTCTCACCTTCCACCCTATCCTTATTGTTAACACCATTTTGCTCGTTGCCCTCGACAAAATGTTTAAGCTCTACAAAAATCCGTCTCCAACGGGATTGTTGTTCGACACTTTTATGCTGGTTTCGGTGGCGTCACTCTTTTACCTGCCGGCAGCCGCACTGATGCTGCTCTTTTTTATTGGACTATTCATGCTGCGCACTGTTGGCTGGCGCGACCTGCTCACTGCATGTATCGGACTGGTTGTCCCATACTTTCTCGTCTTTGTTTACCTCTACTGGACTCATGGCCTCGACAGATACCTGGAACCACTTACCGGCCGCAATGCCGCTTCCTTTATCGACGTTTCGTGGATGACCCGCTACGACTACCGCATTAACCTGAGCTTTCTGTTATTATTTTTTATCCTTACCGTGGTTCGTATCCGCTCCAACTTTTATAAAAATGTTACCCGGGCACGTGCCTATCAGGAGGTAATTTTTATTTACCTCGGAGTCTCCCTCGCCACATTAGGTATTGCCGGCAGCGATGCCCTCTACCGTTTTTCAATTCTTACAGTTCCCCTCGCCATGATGTTTGGATATTACTTCCTGGCTACTAAAAAATTCTGGTGGAGTGAGCTGCTTTTTTGGATGATGGCCGTTTTGCTGGTATCGAACCATATAGTGGGCGTGTATTAAGCCATTTCAGGGGGATTGCTTACCTTTGCGGGAAATAATTGATGAAATGAAATTCGGTATTGTCGTATTCCCCGGTTCCAATTGCGACCGCGACATGCAGCATGTTTTGGGTACTGTCATGGGTCAGGAAGTTGAAATGCTTTGGCACAAAGATCACTCTCTTCGCGGATGCGATTTTATTGTGCTCCCCGGCGGCTTTTCATATGGCGACTACCTGCGGTCAGGAGCCATTGCACGTTTTTCACCCATTATGCAGGAAGTTATGGAGTTCGCTTCAAAAGGCGGATTTGTCTTGGGTATTTGCAACGGCTTTCAGATTCTTACCGAAGCTCATCTGCTGCCGGGTGCTCTAATGCACAACGACAACCGACAGTTTGTTTGCAAAAATATTTTCATGCGCGCCGAAACCGATCAGAGTCTTGTAACATCTAAAATGGCAATCGGACAGGTTATAAAAGTTCCTGTTGCACATGGAGAAGGAAAGTTTTTCGCAGATGACGCTATTTTAAAATCACTCAACGATAACGATCAGGTGCTTTTCCGTTACTGCGATCAAAGTGGCAATACCACATCGGAGTCAAATCCAAACGGAGCGCTCGAAAACATTGCCGGTATTTGCAACAAAGAGCGCAATGTCTTTGGTATGATGCCACACCCTGAACGGTGCACCGAAGGAGTGCTCAGCAATACCGACGGACGTATAATTTTTGAGTCGGTGCTGAATATGGTTGAGAGCTGATACGCAGGTATACACCGTTTTCTTTTTTCTCCTAAACCACTACAAAAAATCTGTTGCATTGCAATTGAATTGCTTGATGTATGATTTGCCATGCGTATTCACTTTATTGCAATGGTTGTTACGTTAACAATGATTCAAATTGGATGATGGTTTTCAAACTTACCCGTTTGTAAACGTTTACAATGCTTTTCGCATGTCGTTTCCCTTTAACTTTACTGCGGGAGGGGGCCCGGAGGGCCCCCGGGTTGCGGTGGAGAAATAAAAAACGTACAACATCACCGGAACAGCTATACTGAAAATCCGACATCCGAACGCGCATTATTCATTGCCAGCACTGTGTTGTATGACCTATGAAGCAGCATTTCTCACTGCGTTTGAAACACACTTCAGGACTTCGCTAATAACTCCGCCGCGGCGGATTGTATCCGCCGGAGCCTTGGCGAAGGCGGATAACTTTTACCGCTGCCGCGGGGCTTTTGTTCTTTTGTCTTGATACAAAAGAACCAAAAAATCAAGAAGCAACCAAGCTTCCTCCCGCTCTGTGCGCCTGTGCTTTTTTCTTAGCTTTCATTATGATGCAAGCATTCCGGATGGTTGGTTATTCAGGCGCACATTCACTTCCATCTCACCCCCGCGGTTGCTTCGGGCCTGCGCTGTTAAAATGTTTTCGTAATACATTTCCCATAGCGAC
>DASUFP010000069.1:0-2787 GCA_036274495.1 Bacteroidia bacterium | reverse complement strand
AATTTTTTGGATTTTGAAATGAAAACCCGGAGAAAACAAACCAAACCTAAGTCAAAATTGAAAGAGAAATCTGATACTTCAGGTCTGAAATCCAATAGAGAAAAGCAGCCAAACCGAGTGCATTACACATTTATGGATTGGGAGGCTGGTCTAATTTCAACCAGCATGTTCAAACACGCAGGAGAAAGCCCAACTATCAATATCAAAACGGGTGAAACAACCATTTACTCGATCTCCCAAAGCGATTTTATCAAAATCCAGGAAGAAGCAAAAGAGAGATTTTATCAAAAAGTTCAACAAGAATTGATCAACAGTCAGCAGTATTTTGAACGCATGTTGAACAGGAGCGAAGATCAGGAGCGGTTGATCAACCAGGAAATTGAAGGGTTGGAAATTCTGTTTAAGATACGTGAAGGCACATATGAGAACAATATGCTCTATTACCAGCATGAATTTGGAAGGTTGTATAAGAAACATAAAGTAAAGGGACTCACTTATGATTATTCATTGACGGAAAGCCCAAATTGTGGTTTCAATGTTGGGCGTGATGGTCAACAGGTATATTTTGAAGCAAGTTGGTTATACTGGAAGTGGCTATTGGAAATTAAAAATAATAAGCTTGAAAATTCGTCCTCAGTAAAAGGATTAAGTCTTTCAGAAATCGCCCTCATGCAAGTTTTTATTCATGATTATGAAAATGGCCATCCAATCAATAATTCTAACGCACACGCATTTTTAAAGGGTACTAACTTTAAAAGTACACGGAAATTGATTGAGCATTTCAACAGGTTCCAAAAAACGAATGAAAGAGTAAATGCGGGAAGGTATGACAAACGAAGTTTTAGGATTCATTGCCTGCGTTACCAACATATAATTCCCCTTTTAGAATTAAATTATCCCAAGGCTGCTGCTGCTGCCAATGATGAATTTCTGGAGTTACCTCAGGAAGAATAAAGTTTACCCCGGTGTACACCGGGGTACCCACTTTTCAGTGCATTTCTTTGTCCAAAAATTGGTCAAATGTTGCACAATCCATTCCAGGAACTCACCGACAAGCTTTCCCTAATATTTGAAAGGCTGGATAAAATCGAACAGTCTTTACCCCCTAGGAGTCAAGCTGCTCCTAATGTTACAGGTGAGGACCAACTATTAACAACCTCCGAGGCTGCCCTGTTATTGGGCTTATCCGTACAGACAATTTACGGCAAAATTCACCGGGGTGAAATTCCTTTTCACAAGCCTCCGGGTTCTAAGCGTGTTTATTTTAAAAGCAAGGAACTGATGGAGTATGTCTCATCGGGTAAGGATTGTAATCCGTCAGACAATCGGAGGTTGATTTCTATTACTGGCCAGAAGTCTAAAACCGGTACTTTCTGATCATGGTTATTCAGTCAAATTCAGGGGAATTCTTCAATACATTAGCACAAACCGGGACAGCCATCAGTCAAAAAGGTGGTATTTTCTTATCCGGAAATGGTACGGATCTCAGTGATGAAAAGACCCGTAGGAGCAAGGGCAAAAAGAAACTGGTCAGTCAGCATCTGTCTTTTGAGCTGATGGAAATTGCAAATGAAAAAGGTAACAGTAAACTCGAAAAAACATTCCGGAACACTTACTACTGTATGGATCGAGTTCATGTAGCTGAGGGCCGTATGTATGGTAAATATTGCAAGAACCGACTTTGTACCACCTGTCTCGGAATTCGAAAGGCTGACATTGTCAACAAGTATCTGCCAGTCATACAAACCTGGCCGGAGCCGTATTTCGTCACATTAACCGTAAAGGCTGTAAGTGCTTCCAGGCTTCGGGATCATATGCGATCCATGTTAAAAGGATTAAAAAAAATAATCAGCAAACACCGAAAACAATATCAGCGGGGCACCGGTAAAAAGCTGGTAGGAATCCATTCACTCGAATGTAATTTTAATCCTGTAACGCGTACCTATAATCCTCATTTCCATTTCCTGGTCCCTGATAAAGAAACCGCATCACTCTTATTGGAGGAATGGATAGCATACTCCAAGAATCACAGGGTAAGCCGAAATGCCCAGGATATGCGCAGGGTTCACAGTAATGAAGCATGTCTGGTTGAAATTGTTAAATACGGAAGCAAGATTTTTACTGAGGTAGATGCAACAATTACTCCCAGTCTAAAGAATAGCCACAAAATATATCTGAAGGCACTTTATACAATAGTGGAGGCAATGCAGAGCCTTAGATTGTTTGATCGGTTTGGCTTCAATTTACCTCAGGTAGGCCAGAGGCCAGAAGCCTTGACCACTTACTTTGAGCATTATCAACAAGGGTATTATGATACTTCCCGAGCAACCTGGGTTGAAACCTCATCCGGACAATCACTGATGGATTACACACCGAACCCAAGTGTTACCTATCTACTGGAAAATTGTTTGGATACGTTAAACTGTTAGCATAAACTCAATTTAGATACCACCTTAAATTTATAGCTCTCCTGGTAAACTTTATGCTGACGATTTACGGGCGCTTTTGTAACGCCAATTCTCATACATTGGATCTATTATTTAAATGTTAAATACATGCCAAATACTATCTTGAAGAACAGTATTCATGGAACTTAATTGTATTTCTGTTTAATCAGGTTTTAGATTGATTCTATGTGAAAAGGAATTCATAATTGTAATTTAAGATTTAATAAATAAAAACATGATTTAAATGCTTCAATCCTACTAGAATAGTTTAATAAATGTTATTAAATGTTAATATTAAAAGGTTAAATATGTTATAGTTAAGGGGCTCCAGTGTAATACT
>DASUFP010000068.1:0-20581 GCA_036274495.1 Bacteroidia bacterium | reverse complement strand
TGATTCTTGATCTGGAGCTGGAACCCGACGGACCTGTTAAAGATTATTGCGGCACTTGTACGCGTTGTATTGATGCGTGTCCTACGCAGGCCATTATAAAGCCGCAAGTTGTAGACGGTTCAAAATGCATATCCTATTTTACCATTGAGTTGCGTGAAGCCATTCCGCAGCAGTATACAGGGCAATTTGAAAACTGGGCATTCGGCTGTGATATATGTCAGGAAGTTTGTCCATGGAACCGGTTCAGCGTTCCTCATACCGACCCGGACCTTTCGGCAAATGAAGCGTTACTTGAAATGACAGCGCAGGACTGGATAGAAATAACAGATGAAATTTTTCAAAAAAAGTTCAGCGACTCTCCGCTAATGCGGACAGGTTATGAAGGAATGAAAAGAAATGTGGAATTTATTTTGAAACGTGTCTGAAGGCTTCGGTAATAATATCGGAGTAACGGTGTCCGAATGTTGTTACGCACCAAACCATCAGCAAACGTCGTTCATCGCTCTTTAACCATTTTACTGCCTTTTTGAGTTCTTTCTTAAACAATGTCCTGTCGAAACTTACTTTCGTCAGGACCTCTTTCGTGTACTCAAACATCTTCCCTTATTTAAATTGTTACAACCAAGTTAGCGAATTCAAAAACAATATACAAGGCAGGACATTCAATTTATGACACCTGAATTGTTGAAAACTGTTTATGCATTGATAATCAATTTATTCATTCCCCCACCGGAAGGATTTTTGTTCCAATCCGGCCAGATCCAGTACCCGGTCCACCACTGTTGCCGCAATTTCTTCCGGGTTCCGGGGCCTGCTGTAAAACGAAGGAGTGGCAGGGCATAGTATGCCACCGGCCTCTGTTACGGTTTTCATATTATTAATATGAATGAGACTCAGCGGCGTATCACGCGTAACCAGAATCAGGCGCCTTCTCTCCTTCAGAATCACATCAGCAGCCCGTGTGGTCAGGTCGTTTGAAATACCGGCAGCTATTCTTCCCAGTGTACCCATTGAGCAAGGGCAAATAATCATTGTCCCGTATTGTGCCGAACCGGAGGCAAAGGGTGCCATGAAATCATTTTTGTCATACAGGTTAAAAGGATAATTCAGAAAATCTTCGTTTTGTAATTCGTGTCGCCATACATCACGGGCATTATCGGAGAAGAGTAATCCGACGGTTTCAATTTGCGATTTCAGCAATACCAGTTTATCGAGCAGCACCTTTGCATATACTGAACCTGATGCCCCTGTTACAGCGACTACAATACGGTGTTGAGTCAACGATTTCATTGGTTTGCTTTTGGCCGGAAAGTATACTGAAAAGCAATCAGCAATCCCGAATTGTACTGACCATGATTGAGACGATACGTTGCACCACCGGCATGCTCGCGTACAGGAGCAATTGAAGAGTTGTAGCGCAGGTTAACGGCAAATCCTTCTTTAACATTTATTATAATGCTGCCGACTACTCCCAGTTCATATTTTTTGAATGGGCGGCTGACCGGATCTTCACCATATTCATCTTCTTCGTACGAATCGAGAAGGTAACCGAAAGTGGGTCCGGCTTCAAAATAAAACCGTTTCGATTGTTTCCAGGTAAGAAGGATGGGCAATTCAATATAGCGCAGACGGAGTAGGTAAGTGGTGTAATCGTTTTTATCAGGCTGCTGATTTTTTTTACTGCCTTTAGTAATGTAAAGCAGCTGGCCTTCGAGATCAAATTTTTCTGACAGTACCGATGAAACATAGCCTCCTGCGAGGATTCCGAACTTGTCAAATCCACTCAGGTTATCGCCGGAAATTTGTGTACCTCCCAGTCCTCCTATAACACCTGCATTAAATTGCTGTGCCGACACAAAAAAGGGAACCAGAAACAGTAAAAGGCTTATCGGTTTTTTCATAGGTACCGGACGTTGAAATCAGTCGGTAAAAAACGCTCATTCACCCGTATTTAACCGGTGACATGCAAAAAGGTTTTGTTATGGGGTAATCTCCACCTGCTCAACCTGAATAATTTCTTTGGTTGCGGCATCCGAAACAAATGCAATTACCGACATATGTGTGTCGTCCCAGGCACTGTTTAGTGTAGTGTTGAACACTTGTGAATCGGTAGTACCGGCGGCGGCAGACGGAATGGCCGTGCCATATGTTCCATTCATAGAACCACGCAACACATCTCTGTGTACATAGTTCGGAATATCATTTGGTGTTACGTCGTAGTCTTTCTGCCATTCTATGATGCTGTCTTCGGCAAGAAAAACAGTGATGTTGTAGCTGCCTGAAAGTGACGTCAGAAATTCGGTGTTAACAGTAGTCTCTAATGCCCGGGTTGAAGAATTGTAAACATTTACTATACCAATGGTAACAGGTGAAGTATTATTGGATCCGAGTATTGCAGAAGCTTCGCTTCCCCAGTTGAGGTAATCAATTATATAACTGCTGTTAACTTGTTTGCGGTTAACCATTCCATTGGGATTACCAGCCGCTGAAATCCCAAAGTCATTGTCGAGTTGAATGCTTTCGGGGCATTTAAATTCATATGTAAACGGTGCAGGGGAGGTACCGGCAAAGAAACCTGCATGAACGGCAAGTATTACAAGCCGGTCGCCATAAATGGCTTTAAGATCATAGGCTGATTTGGTGGCTCTTGGGCAATTGCCGCATTTGTGTCCGGTATAGTCCTCAATAAGCACCTTTTGTGCCTGTGGGGTAGAGCCTGAGGTATCGATATTGGTATTGATATAGGGGGCCTCAATCTGGTCGCAGCTATTGAATATCAACGCAAAACCGCCGAATGTGAAGAGAAGGATGAGTAAACGTTTCATGACACTTTGGTTAACACTATTCAAATTTACTAAAAACTACTGGTAACCGACATGGAGAATCCATTGCTGGCGGGTACCTGGCGACACACACCTCCGACACAAAGCAGTCCGTCCCGTTGTTTGCCGTATCCCATTGAGATCCGGTTGGCTCCTTTGGTATATCCCATTGAAACATTTGGATAATTGTGCCTTTCATCTTTAATCTCGTTTCCATAGTTGTATTCGTCAAACACCGCGAAAAACCAATGGGGAGAGATGTTGTATTCGATAAGGCCAAACACCCAGTCGCCTTTATCCTGTTCGGTTAACAGGTGCTGTGCTTCGGCGCGGATACTGTGCGTTTTCGAAAGTTTAAATTGTCCTTCTATTACGGCAATGTGCGAATAAATGGTGCCGTAGTCCTGACCCAGTCCCTGCAAGACTCCTTTGTTGTATGCCGTATAAATATAGGAGCCGATAAGCTTGGTGTTTTTGGTGATTTTTTTTGCAACTTCAATATGCACCTGATCAAAATATACCTCATCGGTTATGTTATAAAATGAACTCTTATATCCGATAAACGGATCTACTCCTGCGGTGTCTTTTTTAATTCCAACAACATGGGTATAATTTACGGAGACAAAAGTGCCGTGGCTCTTTGGTGTTTCTCCTTTGGTTTTAAAAGTGTAATACACCTCACCCTGAAAACCGGCTTCTCCTGTTGTAACTGTTGCGTTGGGATAAAGCGTTGCCAGGCGGTACGTTTCCTGTTTCGATAGGGAGGGGAGGTAATTAAGTGTTAAATCGTTCGATGTTGCGGCCCTTGAACTGCGATAATCCATATTATCGATATAGGCGGTGCTGAAGGAAGCGCCTAACCCCTTGCGCCCATATGATAAGTTCGCATAAAATGCCGAACCGTTCTTGTAAATGATGTTATTTACTGCCGAAGGGTCGTTGTATTTGAATGCATATTCAGTGTTAAGGCTGAAACTTCCGCGATTTACCGTGGCTCTTCCGGCGAAAGCCAGAACGTTTTCGGGATAGTTATAAATAGGGTCATCGTCTTTCTGAAATCTGCTCACCACACTGCCGCCGACCGTTATACGGGTTTTGGCATCGGCAAGCGATTTAAATGTTTCGGACAGCGCCATTTCTCCATCAAAACCCCTCACTATTCCGGGTCCTTTATCAAAGTAATAGCGCTGCTGGGCGATAAACCCTTTCAGGTAAATGCCGCTGTAAGGGTTATAGCGAAGCCGGATACCATCCATGGCATTATCGAGTCCAAGACCCCTCTCCTCATAGCTTCTGAAAACCAGCCCGTTTCCAAACTGATCGTAAAAGTTACCAAGGGTTACTTCAAGATCATTTACTTTAAAGGAGGCAAATCGGTAGGTAATACCGGCTCCTTTGTATTTGTCATTAAATCCCAAAAGGGCATTCTGATAGGATTCGTAACGAATACCGGCGTTAAAATTGCCACGCATGAAGTTGACATTGCCAAAACCGTTTGTCAGCATTTTTTCGGGCACAAAAGGAGCTCCTATAGTGCTGTCTTCCAGATAGTACTGTGTATCTATCTGGAAATTACCGGTAATGGAAGAGGGAATGTTAATTTGTCCGAAGAGGGAAGCCGGAAGCAGCAGCAGTGCCGGAAGCAGCTTTTTTAGGTATTTTTTCACAAGTCGGTGGTTGATTTTCGGGGTAAAGAGGGGGTGAAAATAGCCGAAATCAGGGAGAAATACCACTGCCAATAAAAAAAGCCCCCCGTAAGGGAGGCTTTCTGTCTTTAATTCCGGTAAAAAATCAGTGAATCGGCTGTCCTTCGGCCACCTGTTGTACCAGTTCCAGGAGTTTATCCTCGTCGCCGGGACTGTATGAGGTATGCTGATGTACAACTTCCCTGTTACCATTCAGGAGGAATACATGGGGCACCATATTCACATTCATGGCACGTTTAAAGTCGCCGTTGGGATCAAGGAATACATCAAATTCCCAGCCTTTTCCATTTATGAAAGGTGCTACAGAAGCAGTAGTCCGGGCATCATCAATAGAAATTGCATAAATTTTTACACCTGTTTCCTTTTGCCAGTCGGCGTATAATTCATTAAGTGTATTTAACTCATTTACACAGGGTTTGCACCATGTTGCCCAAAAACTGATGATGATAGGCTTGCCGTCGTTTACCAACGTTGAGGTGCTGACAACAGCCCCGTCAAGTCCTTTAATGTTAACGACCGGTATGCCGGACTTGCCATCGGAATTTTCCTGAGCGAAAGCAGGAGAGAGTAATAGGGCCAGCGCGCCGGCCAGGAATACGTTTTTCATAATAAGGGTTCAATTAAGAGGGGTTAAAAGTAAGGAATAGTGGACAACCGTTGTATTATTTTGAATGAAGATCTGCCGGACAGAGCAAAAAAGCTGCCAGAATCTATTTTGATCTGGTAATCACATTTCTTCTTACCCAGCGGGGCAGAATAATCACTCCGATAAACAGATAGGGATAATAGCTGATAAGCCGCCACAACAATGCTATTGAGGCATCAACTCCTGCGGGAGTAAACTCACTCAGGAAACGGGAAAATATCACCTCGGCAATTCCGCTTGCTCCCGGGGTAGGGCTGACAAGCATAATAATCCACATGACTAACTGCCGTGCATATATGACAATATTTTCGTGCAGGCCATGTGTAATAAAGGCCATAATAATACAATTAATAACCATGTAACGAGCGGTCCATGAAAGAATGGTGGCCCCAAACGATTTGATCCAGTAGGAGCGGGGCTGATCACGCAGTTCGCCGGAAGCGACAATCATGTCGTTACCCGATTGCCAGGCTTGTTGCCTCCATTTACGCAACAAAGGGAGCGAGAAAAATTTTAGCAGCAGCCATTTAACAGCCCTGGGGTTGACGAAAATGGCATATGCCACGAGGAGGGTATAGGCAAGCAAAACAGCATATCCCATCCAGAAAAAATAATACATTCCTCCCATCGAAGTTACAGTTGACGCAACGGAGGGGTCGAGAGAGACAAAGAGGTTGGATTTACCAACAAACAGAAATACAAGGGGTACGGCAAGCACAAAAAACATTTCATCAAGGAAAGAGGTAGTGAGTACCACAGCTATGCTTCGGCCCATACGGAGTCCTTCGCGGTTTAATATAAAAAAGGCGAGTGCCGTTCCACCAACCATTGTAGGCGTTACAGCCGAACTGAATTCCCATAACATGATTACCGGAAAACTGCGGCGCCAGGAAATAAAATTTCCGGAGAGCACTTTGATCCTGTACATATACGACACATCACGGAGGATCATCATTACAAGAGCAAGTAAAATCCAGAAAGTAGTGTAAACCGTCCAGTCGATTTTACTATATGCTTCGCGGTCGAATTCTTTTAAAAAAAGATAGAGGGCTACGCCAAGGCCAATAATGACCGGTAAAATAATTTTAGCGGGTCTGAATTTACTGATGATCTCATGCCCGTCAGTTTGCATTACCGGGGTTGCTGTTGATGTCGGTGATATAAAAGTTGTTGAACCCTTCACTGACAAAAACATTTACCATGCGGGCCTGCAACAGGTCGAGTAATGCAAGAAATACAAAACAGGCGTGAATTTTTGACTGACAGCCGGAGAAAATATCCATAAAGGAGACGGCGGGTTTGAGACGTACTAATCGTTGAATGGTTTCGCGTTCCTGTTCAATTGTAAACGGATATTGAATTACGGTATGTTGCTGACGTTCTTCGTTCAGCCGGAACCGCTCCATTACTTTTTCAAAGGTAGTCATGAGTCTGAACAGCGTAAGTGCATTCAGCTCTGCATTGTAATTGGATCCGTCGGCATTCATTGCAATTGAAGCGAGTTCGGAGTCGATATTTCCTCGTTCAACTTTCAATGCCCTGTCTTCTTCCATTCGGCGGAGGTCGTTAGATGCCTCCTTATATTGTTTGTATTCCAATAACTGACGTACCAGATCCTGACGCGGGTCAATTTCGTTTCCAAGCTCATCTTTCGGATAGCGGGGCAGCAACATTTTTGCCTTGATGCGCATGAGTGTTGCAGCAACCAAAATGAATTCGCTGGCAAGTTCAATATTCATCGCTTCGGCAACATGCACATAATCCAGAAAATCGTTGGTAATTTTCGAAATAGGAATATTATGAATGTCGAGCTCGTCGCGCTCAATGAAAAACAACAGCAGGTCAAAAGGACCCTCAAACTGAGGAAGCTTTATCTCGTAATGGTTGGGGTTGCTGAAACTATCCAATGCAATCTATTTTCAACAAAGATAAAAAAATGCATCCGGTCAGCGGCACCCCTTCAGGGTAATTTAAGTTCTTGAATAACAGTAACAAACACAACATTGTTCCAGCCCTAAAGAGCGGAACCTCACCAATACCCGCCACCGGCACCATTGCACTGCCGGATAATCATTCTTCTACAGGTTGTTCGGTGAAAAACTGTTGAATGGTTACTTTTGATCCTCCTTTTCATGTACCCTGGTCCCCTGATGAAGCCGTTTTACACATATTTCTCGCTGATTTTCATGATTTTACAATTGCACTTTTCGGTTGCATTAGCGCAAAATGAACCCAATGAGGAGCATGAAGAACGTCATGAGACCGAAACCGACGACCGGGTTGGAAATGTGTTGAAGGAGTATTCCTTTATGGCCGATTATTCGTCGCATCCAAGGCAGCTGCCTGCGATTGATCCTTCGTCGCGACCGGTCCCCCCGGTTATGCCAGGGGCTAAACCCGCAACGGTTTTTACGAATGTGCAGTTTTTCGGACCGGCTAATTGTGGCAGCAGAACCCGGGCGATCCTACCCGATCCGGTTGATTCCAATCTTTTGTTTGCAGGCAGTTCAACGGGCGGGTTATGGAAAAGCACGGATGCCGGCAATCAATGGATGCCCGTCGACGATCAGTCGGCAGGAATGAATATTACCTGCATCACACAAAATCCGTTCGACCCAAACATCATATATTATGGTACAGGTGAAAATAAGGTCAGAAAAATCAGAGACCTGGGTTCAGGCATTTATAAATCTACCGATCATGGGATCGCATTCAACAACATACTATCAACCAATAACGACACATTTTTGCTGATCAATTCCATCAAACATTCATTGTCGGACACCAACACACTATTTGTTGCCACTACTCTTAACGGGTTGTTTCGCAGTACCGACGGCGGCAATTCTTATCAGCAGGTTTTTTACAATGGCAACAATGTTACCGACATAGAGTGTTTTACCAACGGCAAGGTGATGGTTACTTCAAGTTACGATGGCATTTACTATTCTGCATCCGGCGATTCGGGAACATTTGTAAAATCTACGGGAACTCCCGCTGCGGATTTCAGCAGGATTGAGATCGCATATTGCGACAGTTTTCCTTTGATCATGTATGCAACTTTTGCCGATTCGGTGCAATCGTTTACTTCCGGATTAAAGGGCGCATATAAATCGACCGATGGTGGTGTTTCATGGTTTGCGATTGCCAATCCATCCACAACAGGATTGTATTGTTATGCCGATTTTATTATGTGCCTGGCAGTAAAACCGGATGATCCTGATGTGTTTATTACCGGCGGAGCCAGAACCTATTATACATTGGATGGCGGCCAGACCTATACGGAAGCAATTTATCCCCGGTTTGATCATCATATATATGTATTCAACAAATTCAACAGTAATATTTTTTATTCGGGGCAGGACCAGGGTATTTATCGCTTTGATCTTTCACAAATACCGCCTGTTGCCACCGATCTGATGGCCAATTACAATACAGCACAAATATGGGGAGGTACTTATACCCCAACCGGTACGGGATTCTTTTTTGGAGCACAGGATAATGTCTTCCAGAAAAACAATAATCAGGACAGTCTGTTTGTACGTATAGGCGGATACGGTAGTGACGGGAAGAACACGCATATCAACCAGCAGAATCCAACTATCGGATATGCATGCGGCGACTTCGCAGATATTTATAAAAGCGTTAACATGTCGGCTGCAATTCCGGTATTTACATCCATACTTAATGAACTTGACGGCGACGGCGACGGTTTGCCCGATGATGATGTATGGCACGAAAATCAGGTAGAGATGAATTATCTGGATGGCGATCAGCTCTATCTTCCTACCCGCGACTATGTATGGAGAAGTATCAACGGCGGCGACAACTGGGTTAAGATTACCAATTCGTATGCGGGTGGAGGGACATCTCCTCATCCATTTGCCATTGGTCTGTCGAATGAGGTATATCCTGTTGCTTATACTGGAGGCACAAGAGGATTGTTTGTGAGAATTGATGATGCGTACAATGCGGTACAGGGACAAGAAACCGATCTCACTTCGTTTACGCCCAATCAACTTGTAGCAAAAGGCAAGATTACCTGCTTAACCGTACATCCCAGCGACAACAGCATCGTTTATGCTACGATACTCCATACCGACACCGTTGCCAAAATCTGGAAAATAACCGGGGCGGATACCAACACACCTGTTTGGAATGATATAAGCGGTAACTTGAGTAAAAACAGTAACACATACTGGGTTGAGACAGATCCCGATCATCCGGATTCTGTATTGTTTGTCGGAACGGATTACGGATTATATACTACAACGGATGGTGGTATAACATGGGGCAGGGAACCCTCTGTTCCGCCTGTTACCATCTATCAGATGCGCATGCGAAAGAGTGACAAAAAATTATTTGTTTACACGTTTGGCAGAGGCATCTGGATTTGTGATTTGCCGGGGACAGCCAGCGGATTTACTGCAGCACCTGTGGATGGGTTGGTTAAATTTTACCCGAATCCCTCGCATGGAGTTTTTAATATGCATTTACTAAAGCGGAATGTTGAAATAAGGGAATTAAAAGTTATGGATATGCAGGGACAAATACTGTTTGAAAAACACATTAAATTTAATGAGGCTTCTGGCAACCCAACAATAGATCTGAGTGCTTTTGAAAGCGGCATTTATACTGTACAGCTAATTGTTGACGGCGTTCCTGTTATTACCAAATTGGTTAAATATTAAAGGACTTTTCAAATTTAATCAACATTTAAAAAAAAGAAATGAAGAAAATATATCACCTGGCAAACTGCACCACTAACCAGCGTATTCTGAAAGAGGTGAAACCGGGAAAGGATGTAATAATGCAGGAGATAAAAACAGAACCTATTACCGCCGGACAACTGGAAGAAATGGCAAAACTTGCCGGAAGTTATGAAGCACTATTCAGCAGGGTGGCATTGAAGTACAGATCGATGGGATTGAATGAAATGAAACTGACAGAAAAGGATTACAAAAAATACATTTTACAGGAGTATACTTTTTTACGCCGGCCAGTGATGATTTCCGGCAATCAGATTTTTATTGGTAACTCAAAAAAGGTTGTGGAGGCGGCAAAGGCGGCGATGGTTTCGAAGAGCAGATAAATTAATCCGGGAATGAGTGCGGCTGACAAGATTCTATTGTTAGCCTGTACGCTCCTTAGTCGGGTAAAATGAAGGACCGGGAGGTAATTATTCGGGTAGATTTTAGGAAGCCTTAAAACATTACCTGCCTTTTTAGTGCCATCTGTATCAGGGACTTTCATACCTTCGCAATCCTGTGCAGCAGAACTCTCATTTTACAGCACATCTTGCTGTTTTAGGCGCCAACCTGATTTATGGCGCTAACTATTCCATTGCCAAAAAAGTTATGCCGGAATTTATTGAGCCGTTCGGATTTATTTTTGTCCGTGTTGCCTTTACCGCACTTCTGTTTTTAATACTTGCCGCATTTATAAAAGATAAAAAGGTTTCAAAAAAGGATCACGGCAGGTTGTTTTTGTGCGCGCTAACGGGAGTTGCGG
This sequence comes from Bacteroidia bacterium, assembly GCA_036274495.1. Lineage (GTDB taxonomy): Bacteria > Bacteroidota > Bacteroidia > AKYH767-A > OLB10 > DASUFP01. The sequence goes on along the minus strand of DASUFP010000068.1, from coordinate 9,896 downwards.
TAAATCAGCTGCTTTTTTTTAAAGGGTTAGATCTCACGCGGCCGATCAACGCTGCACTTATGATGACAACCAATCCCATCATGGTACTGGTTGCTGCCGGTTTAATAGTCGGTGAGCGGATAACCGTGTTAAAAGTTTCGGGGATAGCAATAGGAATCATCGGGGCCTGTTTTCTGATTGTATTCGGAAAAGTCTCATCACTCGGTAACGGAGACACTACAGGCGACATTATGGTGCTGGTGAATTCACTTTCGTTTGCCATATTTCTGATAATTGTAAAACCGCTGTTGTCCCGGTACCACACCTTCACAATTATGAAATGGGTGTTTTTGTATGGGATATTATTAGTGACTCCTTTTGGGTATCATGAATTCACAACAGCGAAATGGGCGGCAATGCAAACGCCGCAATGGCTGGCAGTTGTATATGTAGTTGTAGGGGTTACGTCACTTGCCTATTTGTTTAATACTTATGCTTTAGGGAGATTAAGTTCTTCTTCGGTTAGTATTTACATTTACCTGCAACCGGTATTTGCCACCTTGTTTGCGATATTGTTCGGAGAAGACCACCTGCAATGGCAGCATCTGGCCGCCGCCACTCTGATATTTGCTGGAGTATATATGGTCACAGCCACACAGGTACGGCTGCAATCCTGACCTAAAAACGGCCTTTTTCCTGAAACAGCATCTAAAGTCACGGGCAAGGAACTGATTTTCAGGTTCCCGGAAAAAAGATTATTTTTACGGAAACATTCTAACTCCCCTTTTTATGATCAGGTCTATGACCGGCTTTGGCAAAGCAAGCGCTATTCACGAATCAAACTCCATAACTGTTGAAGTGCGATCGCTGAACAGCAAATTCCTCGAGTTCAACTTACGCCTTCCGTACATATACAAGGAGAAGGAAATGGAATTACGTAACGAGTTAAGCAAAGCGGTAGAAAGAGGAAAGGCAGATATTGTTGTTACAATAGAGCCGGCACCGGGTGTCCGCAAAAGTTCGCTGAACACGGATGTTATCAATAATTACTTTCAGGATCTGATGGGTTTGCGAAAAGAAATCGGACTAACGTCGGAAGATTATATGAACGTAATTATGAGATTACCAAATGTGATTAACACCGATAAAACGGAGGCTGACGAAAAAGAATGGCTGGTAATTGCAAAACTGATTGCTGAAGCGATGAAAGGGTTCAACAGTTTCCGCGAACGCGAAGGAAGTATGTTGCAACAGGATTTCACCGAGCGGATACATTCAATAGAAGAAAAACTGACTGCCATTGAAAAACTGGAGCCCGGAAGAATGGAGGCTATACGTAACAGGTTAAAAAAAGGTGTGAGTGAAGTAGCAGAAAGTTTGAATCTGGATGAAAACAGGTTTGAACAGGAATTGATTTATTATCTTGAGAAAATAGATATTACTGAAGAAAAGGTTCGACTGCGTTCGCACCTGTCGTTTTTTCTTGAGACATTAAAAAAGGAAGATTCTGCAGGGAAAAAGCTGGGATTTATTTTACAGGAAATAGGACGTGAAATAAATACAATTGGTTCCAAGGCGAACGATGCCGGCATTCAGCGGCTGGTAGTAGAAATGAAGGATGAACTGGAAAAGATGAAGGAACAGGGAGCTAATGTGGTTTAGTATTTATGAATAGTGTAGTGCATAGCTAATAATAAAGAGGCACATCCTTGTCCAACTACCGGTAACAGCATATACAGCCATTAAATAAGAAATTTATTCCATGTCAAACAAGCTCGTTCTCTTTTGTGGTCCTTCAGGAAGCGGCAAAACAACCATTGTACACCATCTGCTTGGCAAACTTCCGATTTTGTGTTTTTCGATTTCAGCCACCACACGAAAAAAGAGGGCTAGTGAAACATACGGACGTGATTATTATTTTTTATCTCATGAAGAGTTCCAGGAGAAAATCCGCAATAATGAATTCCTCGAATGGGAAGAGGTATATGAGGGGGGGTTTTACGGAACGCTTAAGAGTGAAGTAGATCGTATTTCAGCGACTAACCGCATTCCTATTTTTGATTTGGATGTAGAAGGAGGGTTACATCTCAAACAGTATTTCAGCGAAAACATGCTCGACGTATTTGTTCGGCCGCCTCACCTGGGCGATTTACGGGGAAGGCTGCTCAGCCGTGCAACGGAAACGAAGGAATCGCTTGAAAAAAGAATTCTGAAGGCGGAACTGGAACTCACTTACAGCGATCAGTTTTCACATCAGTTAATCAATCAAAATATGGATGAGACATTGTTGACGGCTGAGGGACTTGTGATGCAATTTCTTGGTGTAAAATAATCAACATAATCAGTTTAGGCGGAGCGTTCATATGAAAATAGGATTGTTTTTCGGATCGTTCAATCCTGTGCATAACGGACACATGGTTATTGCAGGATTTCTGGCTGAGTATGGCGGGCTGGATCAGGTGTGGTTTGTTGTCTCTCCTCACAACCCGCTTAAACCGGCCGGATCCTTATTGCAGGACCATCACAGGTTTCGGATGGTGGAGATGGCCATTGGGGATTACCGTAAAATAAAGGCATCAAAAATAGAATTCGGTTTGCCCAAACCGAGTTATACCATCCATACGCTTGCCTACTTAAGGGAGCAGTACCCAAACGATATTTTTACACTGATAATGGGAAGTGATAATCTGGAATCGCTTAAGAAGTGGAAAAACTGGGAAGAAATATTGGATAATTATGAGATATGCATATACCCACGACCCGGGAGCGACGGCGGAGAGTTGCGCAGCCACGCCAATGTGCGGATGGTGCATGCGCCGCTGATGCAATTGTCTTCCACATTTATCCGAAATGCCATAAAGGAAAAAAAAGATATCCGGTATATGTTACCTCAAACAGTTTGGGAATATATTGATGAGATGAATTTTTATAAAAAATAAGTTTTTCATTTACCAAATCCGCACCTAACAAAAACACCACTATTTTGAAAAGGGCTTTCATCTTTACGTTCGTAATCATTTGCTCATTCTGCACATTCGCATTCGGACAAACGCATAACCTGATGCCGGTGCCGCAACAGATCTCGTTTAGCGGATCACGTTTTTTGGTCGGCAGCGGATTTCATGTTGTTATGGCTGACACAGCCAATTCGAGAGCAGTGCGGGCGGCAATAAGATTTTTAACACAAATCGATAATCGCACAGCACTTATCCTGCCAAAGCAACCCTTTAAAAAGCCTTTACCCGGAAAGGGCCCGTATTTAACAATATCGTTTAAAACGGAAGGGGAATTGACGGTGCACGAAAAGGAATCGTATTCGCTCACAATTACGGGCGATAATGCTAAGCTGGAAGCTGAAACAGATCTGGGTATTTTGCATGGAATGCAAACGCTGTTGCAGTTGCTTGAAACGGATGCACAAGGTTATTTTTTTCCGGGAGTTTTAATTAACGATGCACCAAGGTTTCCGTGGCGCGGACTTATGATTGATGCCGGCCGCCATTTTCAGCCTGTTGATGTGATTAAACGGAATCTGGATGCCATGGAAATGGTGAAGCTTAACGTACTTCATTTGCATTTATCGGAAGACCAGGGATTCCGTGTTGAAAGTTTAAGGTTCCCGAAGCTGCAGCAAATGGGATCTAACGGCGAATATTATATGCAGTCGCAGATAAGAGATATTATTTCCTATGCCTCCGACAGAGGAATACGGGTGATTCCGGAATTTGATATGCCGGGTCATGCTACAAGCTGGTTTGCAGGCTATCCCGAACTGGCGAGTGCTCCCGGACCATATGTGATAGAAAAAAAATTTGGTGTTTTTGATCCTACAATGGATCCCACAATGAATTCCACCTACAAATTCCTGAAAAAATTTCTTTCGGAGATGTGTACCTTATTTCCTGATGCCTATTTTCATATTGGAGGTGATGAAAATGAGGGTAAACAATGGAATGCGAGCAAACATATTCAGGAATTTAAAAAGAAGAAGGGTATTAAGGACAATCATGAGCTGCAGAATTATTTCAATACAAAAGTTAATGCCATCCTTAAAAAAAATGACAAAAAAATGATTGGCTGGGATGAAATTCTGCAACCCGGATTGCCAATGGGTACGGTGATACAGTCGTGGCGGGGAATGGACGGACTTGAGGCAGCAGCAAAACAAGGATATGACGTAATTCTTTCGAATGGTTATTATATTGATCTTTCTCAGCCGGCATGGAAACATTACATGAATGACCCGTTGCCGTCTGCATCATCTAAACTTAATTCAGCAGAGAAACTGCACGTATTGGGAGGCGAGGCAACCATGTGGTCGGAACTGGTTTCACCGGAGAACATCGATTCACGTATCTGGCCGCGTACTGCAGCTATCGCAGAACGATTGTGGTCTCCTGAATCGGTAAACGATGTTAATGATATGTACCGCAGACTGCAAGCGGTAAGCCTTGAGCTGGACGGAGCCGGATTGCGGCATATCAGCTACCGCAGGACAATGATTACGCGGTTGGCAGGTTCCGCAAACACAGCTGCAATGGAGCAGTTGCTGGGACTAATAGAACCGCTAAAGGATTACAACCGCGGACAACAAGGGATAGCCTATAGTACGGATTTACCTTTGACGCGACTACCCGATATGGCTGCACCCGATGCGCGTGAAGCAGCAGCCTTTAAAAAAGTTGTTGAACAATTTATGACTACACGCGACACCACAATTATTCCGGAAATTGAACTGCAGCTAAAAAGTTGGGTTGTTTTAAGCGACAGCTCCCTGGCAGAAGCGGGCACCTTACCTGCCTTGGCGGGATTGCGGAAAATGGCTGAGCGGTTAAAGCAGGTATCGGAAACCGGAATAGAATGCCTTTATTACTTTCACCATATTAGTGAGATACAATCGGAATGGGTAGAACAGCACTACCGGATGCTGCAAAATGCAAAAACACCAATCGATGAAAGTGAACTCATGGTAGTTGAACCCCTGTTGCAACTCTTTCAGTATGTACAGCCGAAGTGAATATTTATTTGAAGCCTGTGTTGATTCGGTTGCCGATGCTATTGCAGCAGAAGCATCGGGAGTTGACAGAATTGAATTGTGCGGCGCGTTATCCGAGGGCGGACTTACTCCTCCTTTATCATTAGCAGAGGAGGTTGTAAAAAGAGTATCCATTCCGGTTCATATAATGATTCGTCCGCGCAGCGGCGATTTTTATTATACGGATGAAGAATACAGACTGATGATAGCCGATGTTCATCATGCAAAAAGTGCGGGTGCAGCCGGTGTGGTAGTTGGACTCTTACTTACCGACGGAAGTATTGACATCGAACGTTCGGCGCAGTTGATGACAGCTGCAAGACCACTCAAAGTTGTATTTCACAGAGCCTTTGACATGACAGCGGACCCTTTTTTGGCGCTGGAAGAAATTGTAGGACTGGGTGCCGACGCCATTCTTACATCCGGGCATAGGCAAGCGGCAGAAGATGGCCTGGATCTGATTAAAGAGTTGATCAAGCGGGCGCATCAGAGGGTTCAAATAGTAGCCGGCGGAGGTATTAACAGCGGCAACGTAAAGTTGCTTGCTGGTGCAGGAGTGAGAAATTTTCATTTTACAGTACGTATGCAAACCGACTCTCCGATGCATTACCGTAATGATGTACTTAACGGAATGGGAAGCAGGTCAGGAACAGAATATATCCGATATATTTATGATAAAGATAAAGTTAGCGGAATAATGGATGCTTTAAGTTAACGAACCGTTTCGTTCATAAATTCCTTATATTATTGAATTCACTTTTCACTATCAGTTCAGGCAATCTGAAAAGCATTCGTAACGGAACTATTCAGATGTTATTTTTTTTGCTGCCTTTTATGGCAGCAGGTCAATGTTTAAATCTGAATTCCGGTTGGAAGCTAACAGAACTCACCCACAATATTGCAATTGATGCAGAGGTGCCGGGAACTGTTTATGGGAACTTATTAAGAAAGAAGCTGGTTCCGGATATCCGGTTGGGAAACCATGAAAGAGAATTAACATGGCTGGAGGATTGTACCTGGAAATATGAGAAGCACATAGATGTGCCCGACAGCATTTTACAACACGAGCACATTGAATTGGTATTTAAGGGGCTGGATACTTATGCCGTGGTATATGTAAATGACAGCATCGCATTGGTAGCCGGAAATATGTTCAGGGAGTGGAGGACTGATGTAAAAAAGTGGCTGCACAGAGGTTCTAATTCGATACGGGTTGTAATTTTCCCTCCCGGCACATTTGCCTCACAAATGCAGGAAAGTTATCCCTACCGGTTACCTCAAACCGATACATCTGCAGTGGCCATCAGTTCCTTTATCAGGAAGGCGGCTTATCATTTTGGATGGGATTTTGCGCCACGTCTGGTTGATGCAGGTATTATAAAACCTGTGTATCTCGAATGGTGGGATGAGGTAATTGTCCGAAGTTTCACAGTTCACACTGTTGACATAAAAGATAACGTTGCACATCTGGATGCGATTGTTACAATTACATCAGATGAACGCCATAAAAAAGTTAAAGCTGCCATTGGGGAAAAGCATTTCAGGTTTTCTGTTGAAGAGGGGACACACGATTATCATTTCAACACAACGGTGAAGAATCCTGATCTCTGGTGGCCGAATCGGTCTGGCCGGCAGTCGTTATATGAATACGGTTTGAAAATAACTTGTGGTAAAGAAAAGTTCGCCGAAGCCAAAACACGCTTTGGTATTCGCACAGTAGAACTTGTTCAGGATACGGATTCAATCGGCACCGCATTTTATTTCCGGGTAAACGGCTATCCTATTTTTATGCTTGGGGCTAATTATGTTACACCCTATCAATGGGCAACAGGAATTTCAAAAAGCGACCTTATAGTTGCTGCGCAAAAATCAGGAATGAATATGCTGCGTGTGTGGGGCGGAGGTGTTTATGAGGATGATGCGTTTTATAGGATGTGTGATGAAAAAGGAATTTTAGTCTGGCAGGATTTTATGTTTGCCGATGCGATGTACCCTGCCACACCGGCATTTTTAGAGAACATTACGGAAGAAGCGAAACAAAACGTAAAGCGTATCTCAGGTCATCCTTGCCTTGCCCTCTGGTGTGGCAACAACGAATCGGATGTGGCTTGGAAAAACTGGGGGTGGCAGCAACAATATGGATATAGTTTAAGCGATTCAACGGCCTTGTCAAACGCGTATGATAAAATCTTCAAGCAGTTGTTGCCATCCATAATTGCTGATGCTGATCCTCACACACCTTACATAAACTCATCGCCGCTGAGCAATTGGGGGAAACATTCGAATTTTAATAACCATAATATGCACTATTGGGGTGTGTGGCATGGTGAGGAATCCATCGATTCATTCAGGGTGAACATTCCCAGGTTTATGACAGAGTTTGGCATGCAGTCGTACCCGTCGTATTCCACCATGAGTAAAATTTTGGAAAACGATTCACTGCAAATAAATTCTTCTGATTTAACGGCAAGGCAAAAAAGCTATAAAGGGAATAAATTATTGTATTGCTATATTTCCGATCGCTACCGGCAACCCCGTAACGTTGAGGAGTTGTGTTACCTCTCGCAGTTAAATCAGGCGGATGCGCTTGAAACAGCCATACAAAGTCACCGGAAGGCAACCGGCAGATGTATGGGCACTTTATTCTGGCAGTTGAATGATGTTTGGCCCGGAGCCAGCTGGAGTGTTATGGAGTCGGACGGAACACCCAAAGCAGCATTTTACAAACTCCACACTCTGTATGCCCCTGACTTGCTTATACCGGAGTTGGATGCACATTGGTTCAATGTGTATTACCAGCGTAACGACTCATTAAAGGCAATGAATGTGAAATTGAACGTTGAAGTGAAGGATTTTAATGGCAATAAAATTTCATCATTTCTGGTTGAATATATCCTTGGTTCCACAAAATCAGAAAAAATCTTTACCGCTTTAAGGGATAAATTGATTCAGGGGAAAAGCAGTGGTGAAGTTTTTGTTGAGTTAACGCTGACAAATGAGGATAATATTCTTGCAAAGACCATATATTATTTCGTGAAACCAAACCGGCTGAACCTTAAACAACCGGAAATACAATATGCCATCGGTAGGCTGGGCGTACAAACCACTATTACATTAAAGAGCGAAAACCTTGCAAAAAGTGTTTATCTGCAATTCAAAAACAGCACAGGTATTTTTTCGGATAATTATTTTGATTTACTCCCGGGTGAAGAGAAAAAGGTAACTTTTGACGGAGCAGCAGCAGCGGATGAATTACAAATTACCACATTTCTGCCTGACAGGTAACTGAGGGAAAGGGATAAGAACATTCAGAATTTAATTTAGATCATTGATTTTTGCATATCGTTCACTGCATTTTTGAATTTTTTTGACCCTACTTCAGCGAAGCTTTCATGCTGATTAACCCCGGGGGCCCTCCAGGCCGCCTCCCACAGTAAAGTTAAAGGGAAAAAAAATGCGAAAAGCATTGTAAACGTTTACAAACGGATAAGTTTTGGAAGCTGTCATTAATTTTAAATTTAACATACGTAAAGACTATTTCAATGTTTTCCCTGCACCGGGGGCCCTCCGGGCCCCCTCCCGCAGTAAAGTTAAAGGGAAACGAAATACGAAAAGCATTGTAAACGTTTACAAACGGGTAAGTTTGATACTACTGTCACAGGTTATTACTTTTCAATAAGACCTTGCCGATACTTTTTAAATGTGCTCCGACAGGACATGCAATTTACACGCCTGTTGATAACTTATTTCATTTTTTTTTTTGCAAAAAAATCTTTTTAGCATTACCTATTCAATGCATTCCAAGGTGTATTCGGAATGTCTAAGAGTGAACCGTTCCATCGCTATCCCCCCCCAGGCGAATTGAAGTGGTTTGAGTTCACCTGATAGTAATCATTATCTGCTGCTTATTTATCTGTTTGTTGAACTGTACGACAAACAAAGTGCTTCCATTTCCATGGCTGTGAAAGTTCAATCAGGCCGGACTCGAATGTGGATCTATTTTTTAATGATTAAGTGTATAAAATGTAAGTTAATTATAGTCTTAGTGTTTCTAACAGTGCTATCAAATTAATCATGAAAAAGTTCCTTAAATATTCAATTTGTAGTGTTTTTTTACTATTTTGTGTACATACAGTAACCCATGGACAAATGGTACCGGCATCCATCGTCCAAACAAGCACTTCCGTTACAGGAACACCGCGTCAGACAGGGAATGATTTATTTTCCAATAATGACATGAAAGAATATGATCATTTAAAAGTTTATAATACTTTCGGAATCCAATTAATCGACAGAGATTTTAATGCTACGGCGATCGAACTAAACTTTGTGAAAAATGAACTGATGAACTATAACTCCGGTTTGTATATTATTCAGTTAATAAATGAAAATAGAGTAGAGCGAACAATCAAAGTAATCAATCAGCAAAATTAAAAGTTGCCGTATCGCCAACTGTGTATTTAATACAAGCCCACAAACAATGAATAACCTTTTAAAATTTGTGCTGATGAGTACGGCGCTGTTGGCGGTTTTAAATTTACCATCAGCCGGGCAATCGTATCAGGTGATCAGCAACAGGTGTTTGGGAGGATCGGCGGGTGAAAAAAATGGTTCAATTGTATATTGTGGCAATTATGAGTTTATCATGGGATGTCAATCCTTTTCTGATAGCAGCGGCTTTAAAACGGTTCCACTCTGTGATCCCGCTAATGCAGGGATGTGGATCCTTAAAACAGATACCTCTTATGCGAATACATGGCAGCTTACCATTGATGGGAATAGAAGTGAAGGAAGAACAGAATTTTCAATGAATAGTATTAATGGTAATTTGAATTTTGCCTGCGCTTCAATGTCAGATAGTTCCTGCGACAAGTCAGAAAAC